>JAVBLA010000009.1:0-134839 GCA_031553775.1 Bacteroidales bacterium | reverse complement strand
GGTACTGCGCACAAGTGGGAGAGTAGGTAGCTGCCGTTTTATTGAGAGAGCAGGTTGTTTGGCGGAAAGCCGGATGACCTGCTTTTTTTTTAGGCAAAAATGAAGAATGAAAAATGAAGAATGAAGAATTGGGGACTGGTGTTTTTAACCAGGAGAGAATCTCCCCTGCCATAACCCTTACCTCTAGCCCTTACCTGCTCCGCCCTGAAATATTTCTTAATTCTTAACTCTTAACTCTTAACTTTTTCCACATGTTCAGTCAAAAAATGAACAAAGAAACTCCTTTTTCATCATAATTTTGTACACTCAAATAAAAATGTTTAATGTGAAATTACGATGAAAAAAACAATTTTATCTCTTCTGGTTTTGTTAATCTGTTTTCAAACTTCGTTCTCCCAACAGGTGTTTAATATAGTGGTGGCTAAAGATGGTACAGGTGATTATACTTCTTTACAGGACGCATTCAGTGCTGTGCCAGATCAATCTTCTTCACGGATATTGGTTTTTATCAAGAACGGTAAATATAAGGAAAAAGTTACTTTAAGTTCCTCTAAAAAAAATGTATCGTTAATCGGTCAAAGCCGGGATGGTGTTATTATTTCCTGGGATGATTATACCGGAAAAGTAGTAGATGGTGTTACAATCGGGACATCCACTTCTTACACCCTGTCGGTAGAATCATCTGGTTTTTATGGAGAGAATTTTACAGTGGAAAATACAGCAGGAAATGTAGGTCAGGCTGTTGCACTACGGACAGTGGGTGATCAGTGTGTGATGAACAATTGTAAACTTCTGGGTTTTCAGGATACGCATTACCTGCATTCACAAACGGCCCGCCAGTATTATTTGAATTGCTATATAGAAGGCGCTACGGATTTTATGTTTGGAGGTGCGATCGGATATTTTGATCATTGTGCAATCAATTGTCTGAAAGGAGGACAATATATCACGGCACCTTCCAATAATACACTTAAATATGGTTTAGTTTACAACTATTGTACGATTACGGGAAATGAAGATGTAGCTGATAATACATATTATCTGGGTCGCCCCTGGAAAGATGATGCCAAAACAGTCTGGCTTTATACAAAGATCAGTAAAATTGTGAAACCGGTGGGATGGAGTGTCTGGGCGACTACCGGCGATGATGCGGATAATCATTTAACCGGATATTTTGCCGAATATAATAGTATGAATCTGGACGGGACACCTGCTGATATTTCTCAACGGGCCAGCTGGGGTAAACAACTAACCGCAGAGGAAGTCGCTGAATATACGCTGGATGCCGTATTTCCCGGATGGAGCCTTTCTTCTTTTCAACAGCCTGTAAAGAAACCGATCTCTCTTTCTGCTCAGGAAAAAACATTATCGTGGTCATTGGACAATTCCGATGGAATCTTTCCTCAGGCTTATCTGATCGTCAGAAACAATAAAGTAATCGGTTTTGCAACTTCTGCAAGCTATACGGATAATACCGCTCAGGAAGGTGCCGGTTATACCTATTATGTGCAGTCGGTAACTGCTGATGGACGTCTGAGCGATCGCTCGGAAGATTTAAATATGAATGGCGGAGCCAACGATATTACTCCACCTTCTATTCCCAATGGGTTAAAAGCAAAAGAAATAGCGGGTTTCGGAGTGCGGATATCCTGGAATGCTTCTTCTGACGACGAAGGTGTGAAAGGATATGAAATTTTTAGAAATAATCAGCTGATTGCTTCGGAAGAAGCCGGTTTGTTTTATGAAGATGCAGGCTTGAAACCAGGTACGACCTATACTTATACTATTGCGGCATACGACCTGAGCGGGAACCTGAGTGAGACATCCGTTGAATTGAAGTACATTGTAAAATATGCCTGGTTGGATGACCGTTTTTATGATTGGACAGAGCAATCGGGTACTTTTGATGCTCCTGTCTATGTCAACGGACAGACCGTGAAATGCTCATTGGTTAATTGCCAGGTAGTCCCGACTCGTGCGGATTATTTTTCCATGGGTTTTTCCGGTGCTGTTAAAATGTTGGATACTGCCTGTTTTACACTTCCTGAATTGCCGGATTTGGAAAAAATATCCTTTTTTGCCGCTACGGAACAAGGAGGCTTGGAACGGATAATCTATTTACAACAGTTTGATGGTGCTAACTGGAATAACAAAGCCTCTTTTAATGTGGGGCAAGGCTATGAAGCCTCTTCTATCTGCACAGCAGAAGCTGTACGATCGTTTTCTCCTGTAAAAATGCGGTTATATGCGCCGCAACAGCCTGTTTACATCCGGTGGATTAAAGCTGAAAGGTATGAACCTTCGAATGATGCCTATCCGGACGAAATACCTTCCTGTTATACTTTACTGAAAGAAAATTTCAATGGAGGCATCTGGGGAACAGTGGACGACGCTGCTCAAACTACCAAAGAACTGGATATCGTTATTTTGGGAGTCCTCCGGAAAATTAAAGTAAATGCAGCCAGGGTCTTGCCTTCCCGGGGTGAAAAAACATCTGCAGGCGTTACTGCTTCCAAGGGCGCAATCGTTGTACCAAAAAATTATACAGGATCACTGGAACTTCCGGAATTGCCTGATCCGGGAAATGTCACACTGGTGATGGTGAATGGAACATCAGATGTTTCGAAAGAAGAAAGAGGTCTCGAGCTTCAGGAATATTCAGATACGGATGGCGACGGAATTAAAACATGGACGCTGTTGGCCCGTAAAGCAGCCACTCCTGGAGGAGCAGACGAGCTGACATATACATTCAAAGAATCCGGATTGCGGAAATTGAGAGTTGTGAATTATAGTACTTCAGCCGGAGGAGGAGACGTTTATCTGCAGGAAATCAGTGTGACCACCATTTGTGAAAATTCCTCACTCGGTTCTGTTGATAAATCTTCTGTGATAATTTATCCGAATCCGGTGATCGACAATCTTTTTATAGGCTTAACCGGACATGTGAAATTTATATTGTCTGATATGGCCGGAAAAATGCTCCTTGCCGGAACTGTAACAGACGGGTCGGTGAATCTTCAAAGAATCGATAAAGGTCTTTACATATTATGGCTTACCGATGAAACTGGTAATTTGTCGGTCCACAAAGTAGTGAAAAAGTAAAAAAATAAGTACATTTGCGCTTTAATCAAGTCTATGCGCCTGTACGAATCCCGTCAGAAGTTTAAATTCTTTTTCATCATTACGGCGGCAATTATTGCCATCGCATCGGTATTGGTGACTCATATATTAGTCAACAACCTATCCCGGGAGGAAAAGAAAAAAATAGAAATCTGGGCGGAATCGATCAAATTGATGTCTTTGCAGACTTCCGATTCGGAAGCAGATAAGGATGTGATCAATGAATATAACAAGCTGTTACTGCTGGTAGTGCAGGGTAATACTACAATTCCGTTGGTTTTGGCTGACGAGGACGACCAGATAATTCTTCCCATGAATATTGATCTTCCTAAAGAAAACCAGGATGAGTTCCTAAAGAAAAAATTACAGAAATTCAAATCGAAAAATGAACCGATTGTTCTGGAAATGGAAGACCGTACGAGGCAGTATGTCTATTATGATGAATCTGATGTGCTGAAGCGATTGTTCCTTTTTCCATATGTTCAGCTATTGATTGTATTCGCCTTTATTATTATATCTTTCGTAGCTTTGAGCAGTACCAAAAAAGCCGAACAGAACAAGGTCTGGATCGGTCTATCCAAGGAAACAGCCCATCAACTGGGTACTCCGATTTCTTCCTTGATGGCCTGGATGGAATACCTCAGGATGCAATCCGTAGATCCGTCAATGGTTGAAGAGATAGATAAAGATGTGCAACGGTTGAATATGATAGCCGATCGCTTTTCCAAAATCGGATCCAATCCGGAAAATACATCGATGGATGTCTGCGAAGCAGTCAGGAACGCATTGAACTATATGGAGAAACGGATCTCTTCCAAAGTTTCCCTGCAATGCAATTTCCCGGAACAGAAATGCATGGCCCTGATGAATGAATCTCTGTTCGGATGGGTGATCGAGAACCTGATCAAAAATGCGGTGGATGCCATGGATGGCAAAGGAATGATCTCCCTTTCTGTCCACCAGACTTCCAAACTGGTCAAACTGGATGTCTCGGATACAGGAAAAGGAATACCGAAGTCTAAATTCGAGACTGTGTTCCATCCCGGATATACTACGAAAAAACGAGGATGGGGATTAGGGCTTTCTTTGGTCAGAAGAATTGTAGAATCTTATGGGAAAGGCAAAATTTTTGTTCTCCGTTCAGAATTGAATAAAGGGACGACATTCCGGATTGAACTGAAAAAGAACTGAATTAGATCCAGTGTCTCGTTGGATCTGACTTACCGGCAATGGATTATAACAGGCTCGTAAAAAATATTTCGGATAAATTTCATTTGTATATTGTTTTTTTCTACCTTTGCAACGTTTTTTACGCAAAAAGTTTTGGGAAAGTTCGATTTATACAAGGTTGATCTGAAAAATATGAAAGAGGATGTCCGCGAGTATGATTACCTGCTGGAGAATAAGTTTTTCATAGATATTGATGGTACGGAACTTCAAAAAGGAAAAGTAAAAGTTCATCTGACGGTAAAGAAACTTCCGATGATGTTCGAGTTGGGTTTTGAAGTAGATGGGATTGCTGTAGTACCTTGTGATCGCTGTTTAGATGATATGGACTTGCCCATTACTACTCAAAACCGTCTGGTTGTAAAATTCGGTAAGGATTTTTCCGAAGAAAGTGATGAGGTAGTTGTTATTCCTGAAGATGAAGGGATAATTAATCTTGCCTGGTTTATGTATGAGTTTGTAGCTTTGGCTATTCCTATCAAACATGTACATGCTCCTGGAAAATGTAACAAAACCATGTCGTCCAAGTTGAAAAAACATTCGGTTAAGTCTTCGGATGAAGAAGAAGATTTTGGAATGGAAATGGACGGCGGTGATGATATCGTTATTACAGACGACGGACAAGATGACGGAGCATCTGATCCCAGATGGGATGCTTTGAAGGGTTTAATCGGAGATAAGGAATAAATAATTAAAATTAAAATAAGAGAAAATGGCACATCCTAAGCGAAGAACAGGAAAGTCGAGAAGAGACAAAAGAAGAACGCATGATAATGCGTTACTTCCCACATTATCAATCTGCCCTGTAACAGGTGAATATCACAGATGTCACAGAGCACATTGGTATGAAGGAAAATTATACTATAGGGGAAAAGTCGTAATTGACAACACTACCGAAGCATAATTTTCAGACCATGACAGATATAGAAAATGAGGCCCTAAGGGATTTATTCTTTTTAGGGCATTTTTCTATTTTGTAAAGTCACAAATATTTCAGAAATGACTAAAATTCAAGCCGTAATTACAGGGATATCGGGATATGTTCCCCAATATGTGATGACCAATGAAGAAATTTCCACCATGGTGGAAACTTCAGATGAGTGGATCATGTCACGTATTGGTATCAAAGAACGGAGAATCCTGAAACCGGAAGAAGGAGTTGGAGTTACCCACATGGCGGTTAAAGCCGTGGAAGACTTGAAAAAGAAAACCGACCTTGATCCGAAAGAAGTGGAAGCAGTAATATTTGCAACTTCTACCCCTGATTATGTAATGCCCAATGCTGCTGCCATGACAGCATATAAAACCGGGATGACCAATGCCTTTTGCTTTGATTTAAGCGCAGCCTGCAGTGGTTTTATTTATGCCCTGGAGGTCGGTTCTGCTTTTATCGCTTCCGGAAAATATAAAAAAGTAATGGTATTGGCAGGAGATGTTCTTTCTGCGATTACGAATTATACAGATAGAAATACCTGTCCGATTTTTGGTGATGGTTGTGGTGCCGCTTTATTGGAAGCTACCACAGAAAATGTAGGTATAATCGATTCCATTATGCGTTCCGACGGCAATAGCCTGGCGCATTTGCACCAATGGGGCGGAGGATCGGTATTCCCCGCTTCCCATGAAACGGTCGAAAAAAACATGCATACCATCTGGCAGGATGGAAAAGTGGTATTCAAACATGCGGTATCCAATATGTCGGATACTTGTGTGGAACTGATGGAAAAAAACCATCTGACTAAAGAAGATGTTAAATGGGTAGTTCCTCACCAGGCCAACCTGCGTATCATCGATGCAGTGGCTAACCGGATGGGAGTTTCCTCCGATAAAGTGATGGTGAATATCCAGAAATACGGGAATACGAGCGCCGGTACCATTCCTCTCTGCCTCTGGGATTGGGAACCTCTCCTGAAAAAAGGAGATGACATTATCCTTACTGCTTTTGGAGCAGGATTTACTTGGGGCGCTACTTATCTGAAATGGGGATATGATTCAAAATAAATGAAGAATGAAGAATGACGAATGAAAAATATGGTTTTGCATCATAAGTTTTCATTCTTCATTCTTCATTTTTCATTCTTCATTCTTTTTTTTCGTGCATAAATCAGGTTTTGTAAATATCGTCGGAAATCCCAATGTCGGCAAATCCACATTGATGAATTTGCTCGTGGGAGAAAAAATTTCCATTATTACGTCCAAGGCTCAGACTACCCGTCACCGCATTATGGGAATAGTGAATACACCTGATATGCAAATCGTTTATTCGGATACACCGGGAGTTTTACGCCCTAATTATAAATTGCAGGAATCGATGTTAGGATTCTCCGAGTCAGCCCTGGGCGATGCAGACATCTTGTTGTATGTGACGGATGTGGTAGAGAAACCGGATAAAAATGATTTTTTTCTGCAAAAAGTACAACAACTGGAGTCTCCGGTTTTGTTGCTTATCAATAAAATAGACCTTTCTTCCCAGGAGGATTTGGAAAAACAGGTGGCAAGCTGGCATGAAATACTTCCGGCGGCGGAAATCCTGCCTATTTCGGCGACTAACAAATTTAATATACAGCAACTTCAAAAACGGATCGAGAGTTTATTGCCCGATTCACCTCCTTATTTTGAAAAAGATGCACTGACCGACAAACCTGCCCGGTTTTTTGTAACGGAAATCATTCGTGAGAAAATACTGCTCTATTATCAGCAGGAAATTCCTTATGCTGTTGAAGTGATCGTAGAACAGTTCAAGGACGAAACAGATATCATCCGCATCAAAGCATTGATCGTTGCAGAACGGGATGCCCAGAAGGGAATTCTTATCGGACATGGAGGACAGGCATTGAAGAAAGTAGGAACCATGGCCAGGAAAGACATTGAACGTTTTTTTGAAAAGAAAGTATTTTTGGAAATGTACGTGAAAGTTGAAAAAGACTGGAGAAATCGCGACCGTTTGCTGAAATCTTTCGGTTATCAATTAGATTAAGGAAAAAATATGGGAAACATCGTTGCAATAGTAGGCCGGCCTAATGTCGGTAAATCTACACTTTTCAACAGGTTGACTCAAACGAGACAAGCTATAGTTAATGAAGAAGCAGGAACTACACGTGACCGCCAATACGGCAAAGCGGAGTGGTCGGGAGTGGAATTTTCCGTAATCGATACCGGAGGATGGGTGGTTAATTCCGAAGATATTTTCGAAGAAGAAATCAATAAACAGGTAAAGATCTCTATCGAAGAAGCCGATGTGATTCTTTTTGTTGTCGATGTGAAGAGCGGTGTTGTCGATCTGGACCTGAATGTGGCCAATATCCTCAGGAGAAGTAAAAAACCGATGATTTTGGTAGCCAATAAGGCTGATAACTTTGAGTTGCATTACCAGTCTGCCGAATTTTATTCTTTGGGTTTGGGTGATCCGTTCTGTATTTCTTCCGTCAACGGTTCAGGTACGGGCGATTTACTTGATCAACTGATTTCTATGCTGCCGAAAAAAAGTGACGATGAGACTGATGAGGAACTTCCCAGAATCGCAGTTGTCGGTCGTCCAAATGCCGGAAAATCTTCTTTAATCAATGCTTTTATTGGAGAGGAGCGGAATATTGTTACTGATATTGCCGGAACTACCCGTGATTCCATTTATACGAAATATGATAAATTCGGTCTGAAATTTTATCTGGTCGATACGGCTGGTATCCGGAAAAAAGGAAAAGTAAACGAAGATCTTGAATATTTTTCGGTAATTCGTTCTATCCGTGCTATTGAAAATTCCGATGTTTGTGTGTTGATGATCGATGCAACACGAGGAATCGAAAGTCAGGATATGAATATCTTTTCCCTGATACAAAAAAATAAAAAAGGGCTGGTTATTGTGGTCAATAAATGGGACTTGGTGGAGTCTAAAGATACAAAAGTTATCAAAACATTTGAGAATGCCATTAAAGAACGGATCGCCCCGTTTACCGATGTGCCGATTATTTTTGCTTCGGCATTGACCAAACAACGGATATTTAAAATACTGGAAACAGCTAAGGACGTATATGATATCCGCCATACCAAAATATCTACTCATCAACTGAATGAGGTATTATTACCTCTTATCCAGAATACACCTCCTCCGATAAATAAAGGGAAAGAGGTGAAAATCAAATATATTACGCAACTTCCGAATACACAAGTTCCCAGCTTTGTCTTTTTCTGTAACCTGCCACAGTGGATAAAAGAACCTTACAAACGTTTTCTGGAAAACCGGATCAGGGAAAACTGGAACTTGAAGGGAACTCCTGTCAATATTTTTATGAGGGAGAAATGAATGAAAATAGTTAAGAATTAATAGTTAAGAATTGATTTTGAAGTCCGGAAAAGTAGTTCTTTATTCTAAAAAACAATCAAAGATGAACTTCATTCAAGGATTCGAAGAATCCCAACTCTTAACTCTTAACTCTTAACTATTTCTTTTGAATGTCATCATAAAGGTACTGCAAATACGCCTTCCCCTGCATCAACAAAGAATCGGCAGATGCACCTTCTTTGATTAGGATTGTGTTGCTACTGCAATCGAATACAACTTTCCCCTGGTTGGTTATTAGTCCGAATCCATCCGGAAAATCATAAAATGCATGGGGTTGATATGAAGGTTGAAACAGATCTTTACTGAAGATGAATTTGGAATGATCTATTTTTAATTGTCCGAGAAGTGTGGCTGCCAGGTCTGTTTGTGAACAGAGCAGGTCTGTTTTCATCGGTTTTCCAACTGCTCCTCCTGTCCAAATGGAGAAAATATCAAAACGATCGGGTTCAAAAGCCTGTATGTGGTCGGGATATTTCATGTCGTGATCAGGAATAAGAACCAGTAACATATCCTCCCAGGCCTTTGACTGTTTAAGAGAATCGATAAATACTCCAAGACAACTATCGGTGTATGCTATGGAATTAAGATACGGATCCTGAAATTTGTGGGAGGGAACGTCGAATGGTTCGTGGCTACTCAGCGTAAGAAAAATTTTCAGATATGGTTCCGATTTCTCATGAACAATATTCTTTAAAAAGCGATTGAATGCAACATGATCCGGTGCTCCCCATTTGTTCAGAAGTTCTGTAACCGGGAAGTCGGAGTCTTTTGTAATGTCTACTATTCCAGAGGATACCAGATAAGTTTTGATATTAGCGAAATTCACATCGCCTCCATATAGAAATGATGCTTTTTTATAACCGGATTCACAGAGTGTTGCCGGAAGGGACTCGAGATGCTGTGCTTTTTCCGGATATTTAATGATAGACATGGTAGGCTGTGCCGGATAGGCGCTCAAAATGGAAACCAAGCCTCTATCTGTGCGGAAACTATTGGCGTACATGTTATTAAATAATATGCCTTCATCGGCTAAATGATTCAGTTCCGGGGTTACTTCTTTGTTCTCCAATACCTTTTTTCCGAAACTTTCCAGGATGATGATAACGATATTGGGTTTGTCTGTATTCAAAACCATCAGGGTCGTATCTGTTGCAGGTTGATTAAGCATTGGTCGACAGATCGTTTCGGCTTGCCGGTCGTCCATGAACCTATATTGTTCATTGAAGTTCCGGGGTTTGTTCATAGAGGCGAATAAATTGAAGCAGGGGTTGACGGCTGCATGGTTGAGGAACATGCTTTTGCTGAAATATACACGGCCCACATTCATGGTTGAAGTCGTAATCCCTCCCCGGATAAGGATAAACAATAATCCTAAAAGTATCGGAAATAAAAGAAATTGAGTTTTTTTGCGGCTGTTGGCAGTCTGTGTCTTCCTGAATCCGGAAACTACGGTATGGTCTAATAACAGGCATATCAGCCAGGCATATATCGCTATTCCAAGTATCAAAAAAACGATTCTAGTGGCTGAGATACTGGAAAAAGCATCTTTGTGTGCTATATAGTTGAAGATTGTTGAGTCCAGATGGAATCCCCAGTATGTATATAGTTCTGCATCAGCGATAAATATAAGTGAAACCAAAAAACTTATCAATGCAAAATATACCTGAAGAATACGGGAGAAAATTTTTCCCCGGTTATTGAAAGGAATTGCGATCCAAATCAAGAGAGCAGGTAATGCAGTAAAATAACCGGCAACAGACAAATCCATCGCTATTCCGTTCCACAATATTTTCAGGCAATCGATAAAATTTTCGGATACAGAGAGATTCCAATGATAAACCAGGAACAAAATTTTCTGGGAAATGCATACCAGTACAAAGGCCAGATAACAACGGATAAAAATGTTAATACTTTTCAAAAGGCTTATTATTTTTAATACAAAAGTACAGGATAAATTTGAATAAAAAAAAGCCGGGCGAAATCCCGCCCGACTTATTCTCTTATTTTTTTCTTATTTATAATCGTGTTGTCCTGCTGCTCCTTTCGCCCGAAACTTTTGTTGTATTTGAACTCCGGTTGCTGGAATTACTCATGCTTTCATTTCCTGACGACCGGCGGCTGTTAGAAACACTGGCCGGATTGTTGCTTCGGGTGCTGGCTTCCCTGCTTACTGAGGAAGATGACCTGTCGGACGAGCTTCTCTCAGTTCTGTTTACAGAAGAAGACCTGTCGGATGAAGAACTTCTTTCGGTATTGTTTACAGAAGATGATCTGTTGGTTGCAGTTCTGTTAACGGACGAAGATCTGTCGGAAGAGCTTCTGTCAATGTTGTTATCAGATACAGTCACGCTGCTGCTTCTTGTAGTAGAAGTGGAGGAGGATCCGTCACGCCTGTTATCAGTAGGAGTTGTACTTCTGGTTGACTGCCCGGAGGAATATTCTGAAGAACGGCTTACGTTGTCGTTTCTTGAGGAAGAATTACCCTGAGAGCTTCTTGTGTTATTATTCCTGTAGTCACTGTCATTACGGGAACGGTTGTTATTATTGTTATTATAGTCGCGGTTATTGTCACGTCTATTATTATTCAATCCCTGGGAATGGTTATCCGAAGACCTTCTGGAGGGAGAGTTGTTATAATTTGGAGAACTGGAGTATCCTTTTCCCCTGTGATCCGGGGAATGATCATATCCGTACGCATATGCTTTATGGTGGTGATGGTGATCCGGTTCGTGGTAATAAACCGGCCGTCCGAAATAATCATAACGTCCTTTGTAATAACCGTAATTCATATGATAATGGCGGGGCATCCAGCAGGCATCCATCCAAACATAGCCTCTCCGGGAGTATTCCCAGTATCCGGGGATCCAGTAAGCTCCGGCATAAGGAGGATATGCCCAGTAACCCTGCATCCATGAATAGGAGCGGGAATACGGATTCCATACCCAATGACCGTCGATCCAGATATAATCGGGAGATGGAGCTGCTATTCTTTGTGCACCGATGGTTAATACAAAATTAGGAGCTAATGGGATGCTGGCATATACAGAGACATCCACATGTACCTGTGCTGATGATTCCAAACAGAAAAATGCGGCCAGCGCAAGTAAAGCTACGGAAAGTCTTCTTGTTTTCATGTCATTTATTATTAAAGGGTTCAACAAACGATTTAAAGATATGACGACCCACCCTGATAAATGTTTAACAGAGCGCATGTAATAATTGTTAATGTATCCTTTTATTACTTTACCGGAGTTCTGCGCATACCGGACAATGGTCGGAATGCATGGCCTCCTGCATGATTTTGGCACCGCACAAAGAAGGCTTTAATTCTTCTGTAACAATGTGGTAATCGATTCTCCATCCGAGGTTTTTAGCGCGTGATCCTGAGCGGAAGCTCCACCAACTGTATTGGTTCGGTTCCTGGTTGAATTCCCGGAAAGTATCTATCATGCCTGATTTGATGAAATGGTCGAACCAATCCCGTTCTTCTGGCAGGAAACCCGATACATTGGTATGCCTTTCCGGATAGTTGATATCAATGGGTTTATGACATATATTGAAATCACCGCATATAAGGAGTTTGGGACGTTCTTTGCGTAAATTTTGAAGATAATCCGTAAAATCTTTCAGGAATTCCATCTTGAAAGCCTGACGGATATCTCCGGTAGTACCAGAAGGAATATATACACAAACAACCGTGGTATCGCCGAAATCGGTCCGGATTACCCGGCCTTCCCGGTCGAAAGTTTCATTCCCGATGCCGAAGGAATAACGATCGGGTATCTGTTTGCTCAGAACGGCAACGCCACTATATCCTTTTTTCTCTGCCGAGTTGAACAGACAGTGATAACCCATGCTTTCGAACAGGATCCGGTCTATCTGGTCAGGTTGTGCTTTGGTTTCCTGAAAACAAAGGATATCCGGATCTTCTGTTTCTATCCATTCGGCCAGGCCCTTGCTGAGGGCCGCACGTATGCCGTTGAGGTTGTATGAGATGACTTTCATGTGTAAATAATTTTAATTGAAAATTGAAAATACAGTACCATTTTTTTTACTTTACATTCTGAAGGAAACAGGAACCACAAACTTTACCGGAACTTCTTTTCCCTTATTCTTTCCCGGTTTCCATTGGGGCATGTTCCTTATCACACGTAAGGTTTCTATATCCATAATCGGTTCGCTTCCCTGTACTATTTGCGGTTGTGTAACTTTCCCCTCTTTATCGATCACGAAGGAACAAATTACTCTTCCTGTGATTTTTTGTCTTACGGCACTGGACGGATACCTGATTCGTTTGGCCAGGTATTGGATGAAAGCCTGGTAGCCCCCTGGAAATTCGGGCATCTCATCTACCTGCGTATATATTATTTCTTCCAGAGCAGAAGTATCCCGGTTCAGGGAAATTATATCCTGTGTGATTTCCTCTTCGGTGTCTTCCCAGGGAATGATTTCAGGCATTTTTACCGGGACCCGGTTGTCTACCACATCATAAATTTCTATATAAACATCAGGAGAAGAGAGGTGAATTTCAGGAATAACATAGGACTGGTTGTCAATTTCTATTTCTTCGTCTAAAGTAATGAAATTTTCCAGATCTTCTGCGGTGAGTGTTTCCTGTTCTCTGTGCTTCCATTCCAGAACAATCATCAGGAGAACAACGGATACAATAAATCCTGCAAGGAAAAAATAAATTCTCTTCCTTTCCAGATCTGCTTTGAACGTTTTCTTGACTTCCATTGTTACAATGTGGCAAAAGTAAGCGATTTTCATGAGATTGAAATGAAAAATAAAATTTTATTGACTGGAAATATATTTTTTTGCGAATATTTGCGTTGTATAAGTTGTGAATGTAAAATGTATATGAGAAAAATCTGTTTATTGATACTGGTTGCCTGTTGCTGGAATGTTTCTTTTTCCCAGCAGTCGAGCGGAGTTTTTGATTTTCTCAATCTTCCTGTATCTGCCCGTATAGATGCACTGGGTGGTGAAAACGTATCATTGGTGGAAAGAGATGTTTCTACAATCTTCCATAATCCTGCTTTTTTGGGACCGGAAATGGATCTCGATCTGAACCTGGGATATGCGAATTATCTGGCAGATATCCAGACCGGAAATGTTGTTTTCGCTAAATCGATGGGAGAGCGCAGTGCGTGGGGAATCGGAGTGAATTTTCTGGATTATGGAGCATTCAAGGAGACAACTATAGACAATGTTGTACTGGGAGATTTTTCTGCAAAAGATTTATGTTTCAATGCTTTCTTTTCTCGTGATTTGACCGATCGTTTACGGGGAGGTGTGGCAGCCAAGGTAATATATTCGGCATTAGATCAGTATACTTCTGTCGGTTTGGCTGTGGATGTTGGTTTGAGTTACTATAATCCGGATAAGAATTTTTCTGCGGGTTTGGTAGGGAAAAACTTAGGAAGGCAGGTAAAAGCATATAATGAAGAATACGAACCTTTGCCCTGGGATATTCAGATCGGGATTACGCAGCGCCTGAATCATGCTCCTCTTCGTTTTTCCGTAACGGCTTTACATTTAACACAATGGAAATTCGATTCTGTAACCGAGGGTTCTACAGAAGAGGATTCTTTTTTTAAGACTTTCTTTAAACACTTGTCTTTTGGGGCGGAGTTTTTATTATCCGATAATTTCTGGATCGGTGCGGGGTATAATCCGAAAACAGGGTATGATATGAGTCTGGAAACGGGCAACCGCTGGGGAGGACTTTCCGGAGGTGCCGGCATTCGCGTTAAGGCATTTGATATAGGACTCGGGATCTCCAAGATACATCCTTCGGCTACTTCTATTCATTTAAGTGTAACTACAGCTCTGTCTGAATTGAAATTATAGGGATGGGTTATTTAATAATTCCCAACTCTACTATCTGGAAATTCTCATTATTGTCAACCGTTTCTACCGTTTGAAGTTTTATAAAACGAACTTTTGTTGTGTTTTCGAACCCTACATCTTGTCGTATCGGATTATTTCTCACATTGTGAAATAAAGCATTTGACTTCAGCAGCCTCCAGGTTTTATTGTCCTGGCCGACATAAAAATTGTACCGGAGAATATTTGCTTCACCCACTATTTTCAGAGGAATATAGAAAAAACCCTTGATTATTGTCTCTTCTCCTAAATCAATTACCACTGCTTGATTCTTAGGGATAGTGAGATATGTATCCAGATTTCCGTCTATTATTTGTTTTATATCTTCTTGAACCGGCGATATGACAGTCCATTTTTCAACGGATAAACCCTCGTGCACTTTTTCTTTATTTCCTTGTTCCGAAGAAAAATCGGGAGCATTGTAGATCTCCAATGTATTAATTACCGGACAAGCAAGCGACTCTTTTATATTGATTCTTATTTTACTTGTCTCAATAGAGGGAAAACAAAGTATCCGCTTGTATCCGATCGTGGAAGCCTCCGTTATGACAGACCATTCCTGTCTGTTCTGATTCCAATATTCAACATTGAAAGCAACGACACGTTGTCCCAGAGGGATATATTCCTGCAAAAGTATCCGGTTAAACTTTTGAATACCTGTTAAATCCAGTTCAATAGATGCTGTTTTTACTTTATCGTCAGTTGTCCAGTAAGTGTCATAATTACCATCTAACAGATTTTGGGGCGAATATTGATCCAGTTTTCCACGAACAGTACTTGCAACAATATTTCCCGCAGACAGGTTTTGATGAAATGATTGATCCAGAACCCGTTTAAATTCCATCAGGCGTGTTGAATCGTTAGGATGAATGCGTCCCCTCCGGTCGGGAGGCACATTCAATAAAAGATTTCCGTTTCTTCCTACTGAAGTATAATAGATATTGACTAACTGTTCTACTGATTTTACCTTATCGTTGCTGGAGGGGCTAAAAAACCATCCGGGGCGGATAGAAGTATTGACTTCTGCGGGTACCCAATTTTCTCCATAGATATTTCCTTTATTCAATGTGTCTGAAGGAGGAGCATCTATTCCCGGACCAAATCCGGAAATATTCAAACGAGACCAATTCGTTTCGCCTACATGACCTTCTTCATTTCCGACCCACCGGCATCCCGGGCCAATATCACTGAAAATAATCGCCTGAGGTTGATGCCGATATACTGTTTGATGAAACAGATTCCAATCGTAAACTTGCTTCTTCCCTTCGCTGCCTTCTCCATTAGCACCATCAAACCATTGTTCGAAAACACTCCCGTAATTAGTTAGTACTTCCTCTAAAGTGTTGGCAAATATCTGATTGTATTCAGGTGTTCCATAACTCGGATGATTTTGATCCCAGGGAGAAAGATAGACCCCGAATTTCAGGTTGTATTCACTGCAGGCTTCGGAAAGTTCTTTCAGCACATCTCCTTTACCGTCTTTCCATGGGCTTTCTCTTACAGTATGCGTACTGTATTTACTTGGCCAAAGGCAGAATCCATCATGATGTTTGGCTGTAATGACGATACCTTTCATTCCGGCGGATTTTGCGATAGATGCCCATTGACGACAGTCTAAATCTGTTGGATTGAAAATAGAAGGATCTTCGTTGCCATCTCCCCACTCCACATCTGTAAACGTATTGGGTCCGAAATGGATAAACATGTAATATTCCATCTTCTGCCAGTTCTGTTGTGCTTTAGAGGGGATAGGTCCATAGGGACTTGGAGGAGTGATGGTTTTTTTGCAAGCAGACGAAGCGGCTATTACGACTATCAGTAATACAAAAAAAAACTTTTTTATGGGTTGCATCTGTGTAAGCTGATTTAGAATGAGAATTACCGTTACCTTTATTACAGGTATGTACTTTGGTGATTCTGGTATTGAAGAATTATTATGTCGGATGAGTGATCCCTGTTGTATTTGTGAAAAAGGAGACATATCAAAAGTTGAAAAATTTCGTTGTTGCGAGCGGGAGCGAAGCAATCTACCTCGATTAGCAGGAGATTGCTTCGTCGTTCCTTCTCGCAATGACGATCAAAATCAACGTTTGATGTGCCCCCTTGATTTCAATTTACTTTTTCAAAAGTTTTACCGCACGCATTAGTTTATTATCATGCAGTACTTGTACTATGTATGAGCCAGAACCTGCATTTACACCGATTTGGATAAATTCTCCAGCGGCAACATCCTGATTCTTTTCTCCTACGAGATGACCCTGTATGTCAAAAATACGTACTACATAAGTACCTTCTTTAGAGAAACGTACATTTACATGATCGACGAAAGGATTCGGGAAGGCAGTCAGTTCTGTTTCCAAATCTACCGATTCAATTGGAGAATTATCTTTTGCTACGGTAATATAGCTAAATGTTTTGGAGTCTTTTCCCCAACCGTTTTCTAAGGTCAATGTAGCAGTATATACTCCTTCTTCGGCAAATTTAACGTTTGCAGTACCTGCCAGGTCTGTACCTGCTATTCCGGAGATTTCACCTTTGTAGATAGACCATTTGGGTGATGTAGTTACCTGATAAGCAGTTCCATATACGAATGGACATCCCGGTGCATAAGTAGCCGGTTGCCATTGGAAAGTACCTTGACCTTCTCCTCCTGTTGCTGAATAGTCGTGAAGACCAGCCGGGAATGATTCTTTTGAGCCTTCGTTGACGAAAGTACCAGTTTCACCTGCATTTGTTTCGAAACTCCAATATCCAAGTAAGCCTTCCGGAAGGGCGGCTGTATTAACATCTTCCATTGTTTTTTTGACTTCTTCAGCGGTCAGCGCTTTATCCCAATATTGAAGGTTATCTACACTTCCGTCAATACCGCCATTGTCGAATTGAGGACCACCCACAGCAATTATATTACCCGGTTTCATTGGATACAAGTCACCCTGGAATGTTATATCTGTAGTCAGGTAACTTGCATCGGTAGAACGATTCCATCTTGTAACCTCTTGTTTCACACCATTCACATACAAATGGAACATCATAGTAGATCCCTGGAATTCAAATACATAAGCTAAATGGGTCCAAGGACCTGCTTCGATTTTTGTATTGTCGAATTTATACCGAAGTTCTTTATTGCTGGTAGCATCCGAACCTCTGAAAGTCAGGTCATCGAATTTACCTTCACTACTCAGGTGATTCCATAACCATCCCCAGTCTGTTTTGGGCCATCCTTCTGTTTTGTCGCGGATGCTCAGCAGGTTTGTGCCTCCATTATATTGGTTGATTTTGATCCAGAATGCAAGGCTAAATGATTTATTGGCTTCTAATCCAACGTCACCGGCTTTGAATCCGAGTCCTAACTCTTGCAAATCGACACCTCTCGAGCTGGTACCGTCTGCCGGGTTACCCGTATATTTCATTGCAACCGGGTTTCCGGCTTTAACTTCAATATTTTGACTCTGATCGTTTGCCGTTAATGTAAGAATTTTAGGCAGAGCACCTACTACGGTCGGAGTAATCTGTACATAAGAGCCAAAAGTCCTGATTTTATCTGTACGGGTTCCATCTGTGTCAATCATTTTTCCGGTAAGCACTAAAGTATAGTTTCCTACATTGGGTAAGCCTTCCGGTACAGAGAATACAATTGTGTTTTCTGCTTTTTTAACAGAGTTACCATTTGCATCAAAAAGTTCCCAGGTAGCAAGTTCGTGTTTGGGGTCGATATAGCTAATTTCGAAATCTTCACTCGGTTTGATCATGGTTTTATTGATAGAAATAACATCATCGATTTCATAACCAACCACGTCTGTATATTCACCCCATGCAATAGCCGATTCCGATTTCATGTCGAGAGATACGGCAGATACACCGAAACGGATGCGAGGATTTGCAGCCTCAAAGTCTGTTGGAACAGCAAAATATAATCCTGCCCAGGAAGTAGTGGCGCCCATCAACATAGCTTCTTTACCTTCTTGTTGAGTATACAGTTTGAACATAGAAGTTTTCACGTCTAAGTTATAGCAAACTTCATTTCCTTTGTCGTTAGGCATATTGAAAATAATCTTGCCGTCTACCCCTTTATAATTAGCTGCCAGCAATGCCGTTTTAGTGACTACCGGTGAAGCCGGTTTTTCAAATGTTTCGCGGACAATAGAAAATTCACCCAGATACAAATCTAAGTTGGCTGCATTTTTAAAGTGAAGGGCAACCATTGCCAATGTTTTGTTGTTCAAAGTGTTTAAAGTCCCTCTTATTACAAATTGTTTTTCAACCCACTCGTTGATTTGAATAGAAGATTGTTCGATTACTTGTAAATTATTTTCAGCAAGTACTTCATTTTCATCTCCTTCTGCTGAGAGAGCTAAGCTCATATTCGCGCTTCCGCCAATGATTTTATAGCGAACTGTGATCACATCACCGGATTTAAGCGCGAACTGTGTTTTAAACAGATGTAGATATTCGTCGGTGCTTGTTCCATGGATACGCACCAAAGATCCTCCGAACCAAGCATCTTCCCAGGTAAATTCAGCATCTAATCCTAATGTAGGAACATCTTGCGGAGTGCGTCCCATAAATTTGTCGGCAAACCACCAGCGCCATGTTGGCAGATAATCCTGGACACCAATGTTGTACCATTCGCGGTCTGATTGGCGTTTACCTTCCCAGTTGAAAAATTTACCATTTCCCAGGTTAAAATAGGTAATGAACGGTTCTTTATCCAGATCCCAGCATAAAGTACTCTTGGCTGTCATGAATTTCGACATACCAAAGAAAGAGTAGTTATCAGCATTATATTTCATTGTACTGGTTACCTCAGGCGTATTTACCGGATTGCGGGTACCTCCTGTAAACCAACGTTCTACACGCTGTAAGTACGTTTGTTGCTGCACTTCCGGCAATGCTCCTTTTTCACCGCGTGATTCAAAAAACATATTTCTACTGTGTGCACCCCAGAGTCCGACTGAAAGATTCTTTCCTACCAGTAGCGGCCAGCTTGTTCCTCCGGGTTCTCCACCCTGCATATTCACTCCACAGTATATTTCCAGCGGGCTCCTGCCTAATTCCGTGGCATATGCAATGGAATTATCGATCAGTGAGGTTTTATTCCAGTTGTAATTGAAGAATAAAGAAGTTCTCACGTTGTCTCCGTATCCCCAAATATCATCATTGTTAGTGGTCAATCCTTTATCGAAAGAAATGGTTCCACCTTCCTGGGTTCCATCGTACCAGATATTTTCCAGCAACGGCATTCTTCCTGTTTTTTTCAGTTTGTCTACCAGTTCCTTGTGGTAAGTATTTATTCTTGGTACAATACCTCTGGCTGTTGCGTTACTCCCTGAGAATTCTGAATTGTATCCCAATCCGTCTACTCCATAGTATTCTAAGAAGTCGGCCATTTTATCCGAACCAACTGTCATTAAGCCATCTAGCGCTTTATACCACGCAGAACTCGTTGCCATGCTTCCATAAGGGATACCGGCTACGACCGAAACGCCAACCCCATTTTTATGGGCTACATCGGAAAAGTTACCCGGTAGGCGTACGAATGGGGCAGACCAGTTTCCATAATGAGAAATATATGACCACATCGGAAATACTTCGCTGTCAAAAACTCCATCGGGCAAAGCATTGGTTTCCGGATTATTGATAGGCAACCAGCAGAGAAGCCTTTTGTCGTTTGTTTCATCTAAATCCATATTTACCTGAGTGGCGACATTCCGGAAGCGCATTTTAGGTTTAACCCTGGAGATGTAGAAGTTGTCATCTTCCGTCATTTGCTGTCCTTTAGTCCATTTTCCCAAGGTCGTGTGAAAATTTTCACTGGTGACTCCCTTGTCAATATAACTTTCTTTCAGTTTTTGTGCATTGACTGTCAATGCTAATAGGACTAATCCAAAAAAAATCAGATACTTTTTTTTCATGGTTCTAAAAATTAAAAATTTAAAAAAAACTTTTACTTTGATTTGCTTTATAAATGTTATCTGCAAACACTTCGTCTGCAGGTAACATTTTATTTATTAATATGCAGAAATATCTGCTTGGAGCATGAAGGATTTTGAATCGCTTACTTTGAGTTTCAAATCTTTTATTTCAATCCTTCTGGTGAAATCTTTTTCATAGCCATAGACGATAATTGTGCCCGACTCGGCTTCCACCAGAGCACCGTCGACATCCAGAGTAATCAAATTCGATGCTGTATAAGTCCCCGAATAGTCCCCGCTCTTACTATAATTACGGATATACACATATATCATTCCGTATTTAGACGGTTGTTTCGGTTCGATACTTATTACCAGTCTCGATTTATCTTCGTAAACAGCATTACCGTTCAGTTTTGTATTATCCGTATTATACACGATTTCGGAAGGGACTTCCATTACGGTTATGTAAGCATCCTGAGCAGTTTTTCCACCTGCCTCTGCAGAAATCTTGGCTCTTCCGGCTTTTATTCCGTGAATAATACCTAAATTAGAATATTCCTCATCCTGTGGCGCTACAGTTGCTACTATCTCATCGCCGGAAGTCCATTTTACCGGAAATGCAACTCCTGATAATGTCTCTACTTTTGCTCCCCACGTGGTAGTTTGTCCCTCGAATATGTTTTTTTGATTTCCACTTACCCAGGTCACCGACTGTACCTTGTCTGTAACCTTGACGTGAATCGTCAACGATTTATCATTCGAAGTTACTATGATGTCGGTTTCTCCTATGGCGCGTCCTCTAATTTGCATTTCATTGCTGTTATATCCTATAATCTCTACGATTCCCGGAGTAACAGGTTTGAAGACAGGTTGATGAATCGAATAAGAAGAAATAGGGATTACTTCCGGTATTATAATTCCCATTGCATCCATTGGTATTTCCAGATAGTTTTTATCTACTTTCAATTCTTCTACCGGATAACGCAGTTTGTAATCCTGGACATTGATTGTGGTGGTTAATGCTGTTCCATAACAATCAAATTTCACTTTTGTTTCTCCTTCGAAGACACCCGAGCGAACTACCGCATATGCTCTATGTCCTGTATATGCCACATCCAATGCATCATATTTTACTAATTGTGCTGCGGTTCCAGTAGACGACCAGACATAATAAGGCTTAGCATTTTTCAAATCTTCGGGATAGGCCGGTGTTACTTCTGTGTTTACCCAAACCGTATCCACCGAATGAATATCCATGATCATAGATTTCTCGTAAGTAATTGAATTAAAGTTGTTACCTAAGCTTGATCTTATCTCCGGGCATACAGTTACATCGGTGCTTGCTTTTTTCTGGTTTCCTTCCGCTCCGATAGCCAATGTAATGGTGGTGTTTCCGATTGTATTACCAGAGGTGAATACATAACCTACCATGCCGGTTTCATCTTTAATTACAACCGGATTTTCTGCCGGAGTTATAAAAGATTGACCAGAGATGGTCAGTTCTGGGACAAAATCCAACAATAGTTTTTTAGGTGAAACTATAAACCAGATGGTGTCATTTTGCTTTTTATAGGTATAGTGGATATCGACTAATGCGCCTACACCATCGGCAACATGATTGGTTACCGTCATTTTCGAGATGGCATATTTTCCGTTTTTCAGGATCGCGCGGATATTTGTTGATTTTCCTTGTGAACCCTGTAGGGCAATGAGTTTATTTCCATCTAATTTCAAGATGCTTTCGTTGTCTACCGACCAGCTGACGGGCGTATCAATGATATCTCCACTGATATTACTTACTGTTGCTTTCAACTGGACGGTGTCTCCCACCATTATATATCCGTCTTTCGGGCTAATTTCGATGTATACAGCCTTGGCTCCGTCCAGAGTGGCCTCTTCATCGCATCCTGTTGCTGCGAATAGTGCTAAAAATAATACAGCTAAAAAGAATATATTCTTATACTTTTTCATTATTTGTATTTTTATTAGATATTAGAAATTGACAGGAATAACCACTGGATATTTACTGCCTCCTTCAATAATTTCTCCCCGTTGTTCTGTTTGAACATCCCAGAATACTCGTGTTCCTCCGGTATTCGGTCCGCCCAAAGCAGGGATCATAGACATTGTAAATTCATACGTATTGTTTTCATCTTCCACCAGCGGAATCCGGCGAATCTGCAATTCACTGTCTACTCCTTCCATATTATTCAATTTCACAGGGAACAACCGGGGATAACCTGTCCGGCGGAAAGTAGTCCATGCTTCAGCTCCCATTGGAAAATTAGCGATATACTTTTGGGTAATAATTTTTTCCAGCTTCACCTCATTTGTGTCGTCATTATCCCATTTTACACCGACAGTAACACGGCCTTTGATAGAGTTCCCCGAAGCATAATAGTCGGTATAATCCACCACTTTGACAGTTTTTCTGTTGATATATTCAGAAATAGTAGATTCGTCGTCAATCTCGTTCTCTGTAAAAGCCAGGCGAATACCCTGTTCGTAGAATTGTTGTGCAGAACCTCCCATATTCCATCCTCTTAGCGCTCCTTCTGCTCTCAGAAAAATGGCTTCCACACGCTTGAAATAGGTTTTTGGCATTCTTCTCAAGAAATCGGAAGAAGCAGAAAACGGACCATATCCTTCCTGTTCATTGCTTTTATTTATCATAGCGATCCCCTGACGAATTCCTATATAGTCCTGATTGGCTCCGATGCCGGAAAACCCTCCGGTAGATGTTTTGATAGGGGCAACATTCTTATCAAACCACATTCCTAAAAGCGGATTTTCGTAACGCTTCATAATATTTTCCAAAGAGGCTCCCAATCGGATATCGTACCAACTTTTACTAATAGTGTATAAAGGATGATCTTCTGCCGTATCTTCGTAGTAGTATCCTATATCATATGCATCATTTATCGTAAGTATACCGATTTCATCGTTCACAGCAGCTTCTGCACACATCTGAGCTTTTGCGGGATCGTATTTCACGATGTTCATTGCCATACGCAGCTTGATAGAGTTTGCAAACTTTACCCAACGTCTCCAATCTCCTCTGGCTAAAGTAGTCTTGCTTTCTTCAATTTTGCTTAGATCGCCCATACTTGGTTGGCGCTTTTTCAGAATTTCGATGGCTTCATCCAGGTCTTGAAAGATTTGACTGTAAATGTCTGCTCCTTTTTCGTATGTCAAAGGGGGATTCCGTTTTTTATTTCTCCAGTCCGTAAAAGGAATCGAGCCATAGAAATCAGTTACCTCATGTCCGACATATGCCTGAATGATTAGTGCAACGGCTCTCCATTCAGGTTTCCCTAATTCTTCCGCATAGAATACGGCGTTTTTCGCATTTAAAAATACGGTATTACTTCTGGGGCCTCCCAAATAATTGTTCGGGTAAGTATAAAGCGTGGGCAGAGGCCCGCCGAACGTAAAGTTATTCTGGCTTGTCGTCCAATAGCCGGCATAATTATCTATCGAATTAGAGCGTTCATACTGGTATTCATGTCCCTTGGAAGCATAATCAAGCATTTGCGGAATAGCTCCTTTCAACTCTTTTTCTAATACTTCGATATCTACTGCACCCAAGCCATCTTCATCTCCTTCATTCACTTCTTCCTGGCTTCCGACCAACCAAGGTTCCTGAGGCGGAAATCTGTCGCCACAACTAATTAAAGTGACTGTCATTAGAAAAAACAATGAGCAGCAGGCTGTAATATAAAATATAGACTTTTTTTTCATATCAACTTTTATCATAATCGTTCTTTTTATCAAAATATTAAAAGTTCAATTTCAGATTTAATCCAAAAGAACGTGCTGTTGGAAGCGAGTACGAATCAATTCCTGAGAATCCATTCGCAGCAGAAACTGAGATATCCGGATCAATCGGTGAGTTTTTATATAAAAAACAAACATTCTTAACCGTAAAAGAGGTAGTCAGATTGCGCCCGGGTCCCAATAGATCTTGAAATGTGTATCCTATTGCAAGGTCGCGCAAACGCAGATTAGTTGCATCGTACACATAATTTTCCATTGGATTCGAACCCACTGTACGATAATATTTTTCTACTGAAACTTTCTGTCCGTCGGGCAATTCTTTGAGGACATATTCCACTCCATTTTGAATGATCCGTTCTCCGTTCAGACGATCGTAGGCTGATTCTTCCGACAATCCATAGTAGTCTCTGTCAGGATTGGTCAGCGACATTATCTTGCCTCCGATTTTACCGTCGATCAAGACATAGATATTCAGATTTTTCCATGTAAAAGTATTATTCCATCCTAAGTTTACAGGAGCAGTTGTATTGCCGACAAATGTTTCATATTTACCGGAAGCCATTTGAGGTACGGCATTTTCATAATCGCCGGGGTTATTAACTTTAATGCTGCCGTCGCTATTTTTTAAGAAACTGTTTACATAAATATCACCATATGCTCCACCTTCTATATACTTTATTTTAAAATTAGAAGGTCCCATTTGTACCACGTACGGAACTCCTGTTTCAGTTTTATAGGTTTCGAGAATTTTGTTTTTATTATAGGCGATGTTAAATCCGGTTGTCCATCGAAACGAACGAGAGATCATCCATCGGTAAGTGGCCGAAAATTCAACTCCGTAATTTCTAATTTTTCCTGTATTGAGTGGTTTTGATTCACCGCTGGAAGTTGAGATTGTCAGAAATTGATTTTCTAAAGTAGCATTGTAATAAGTAATATCAAAATTAAAAGCGTTGTCGAACATCCATACATCTAAACCTGTTTCGTAAGAAGTAGTTGTTTCAGGCACAGGATTATCATATAACGGCGGGCGGGCGCTGATGCTTCCGGTGCCAAAGTCAATAGTTTGCCTGGCAAACTTCCTGTTAGGAATAGGGTTTCCGACGACCGACCAGTTTCCTCTCAGTTTCATTTGATTAACAGCAGGCATTTTCCATGGAAGTAGTTTTTCCAATAGCAAATTCACTCCTGCAGAATAATAGTCGA
This sequence comes from Bacteroidales bacterium, assembly GCA_031553775.1. GTDB lineage: Bacteria > Bacteroidota > Bacteroidia > Bacteroidales > Azobacteroidaceae > JAISFI01. Next base: position 109,369 of record JAVBLA010000009.1, on the reverse strand, counting down.
AAGAAGTATATCCTTCTTTAGGATTGGTAAATTGCTGAAAAGATTGTGCCCATTCCAGCCGGTAGCTACCATCAAAATAGACCTTGTTCCATAATCCGACAGAAGCTGTTGTAAAAATGGCTGTCGACCAATCCGAATAGTCATACGAATCTTCCGCGCTTGTAGCACTTCCGTTGGGATTTCCAGGGCGTCTATAGGCCGAGTTCTGAGGAACAAATGCGTTTGGCACACCTGTAGTATCAATATATGTAGTAATGGAATGATCCCGACTATACTGTCGGGAAAAGCTGGTTCCTACAGCTACATTCACGTCTATTTTATTATCGATACGCTCATTAAACGTAACCATATTGTCATTATAAATATCGGTGTTCTTTCCACTGCCTGTCCAATATTTCCCTGCTTTGCCCTGTGATTCACGCATAGCCGTTGCATATTCAGTATTCAAACTCGAGTTTAGATTTACATCTGCATTCAGACGAGATTGGAAATCGATATTTTTCCAAATTTTGGCTTTCAGCGTCAAGTTTCCGAGAATCCTATCTTTATACATTTCATCGTTAAGCATATTAGCCAACCAATATGGGTTGTTTAAGTGCTGGTCGTACCAGTACCAGGTTTGGATGGGTTGTCCTGCCAGTTTGGAGTTTCCGTTAGCCGAATCGTATACCATTTTATCTTCTCTGGTTCCTATGTGTTTGTAATGATTGCTAAAATATCGCATATCTACATTGGAAGGCATTCTATAAAGTGCATGCAAAGGACTTAATACACGACCCACTACCGGCCGGTTTTTTGTTTCCTGATGAATATAATTCAGGGTAGTACTGATGTTGAGCTTGTTATTAAAAAGAGCGAACGATTCTTTAAACATAAAATTATGGCGAATAAACTTATTGTTTGGCACCATACCGAACTGCGTTGTATTGTTATAGGAGAAATAGCTACGAGTAAGTTCTGTTCCTCCGCTTAATGTAATACCATTGTTCAAGGTCAGCCCTGTATTGAAAAAATCTTTGACCGGATTGCGGGGTGTTGCAGTATAGTATGGCTGGGATGCTAAATCGTCGGCTGACATCTCACTTATTTTAGGTCCCCAGGCCTCTAATGTTGCATTAGGAGTCAGTCCATAAGTTGTTTGGGTTTGAGGATACATAAACAATGTTTCCACTGATGTTGAACTTGAAATATCTACCTTCACAGTACCTCGTTCTCCACTTTTTGTATTGATGATGATAACACCGTTGTTGGCAGAACTACCGTATAAAGCAGCTGCATTTGGTCCTTTCAGGATCGTCATTGATGCGATATCATCCGGATTTATTGTTGACAATAAATCACCACCGTCTCTGGATGCTGCCGACAATAATTCTCCTGTTTGCGAACCCATTCCGTCCGACAGAGGAATCCCGTCTAATACAATCAGTGGCTGGTTGGTGCCGAGAATGGACGACTGACCGCGCAATACAATCTTTGTAGCACCCCCACCTGCACCGGAGTTATTCGGGGTAATTAACAAACCTGCACTTTTTCCCTGAAGTGCATTGATGAAATTGGGTTCTTTAATTCTGACAAGTTCTTCTTTTTTGATGGTCTGCGTAGCATATGTCAATGATTTTGCTTCTCGTTCAATACCCATTGCAGTTACCACCACTTCGTCGATACTAATGGAAGCATTTGCTAACGTAATGTTATAAGTGTTTGTTTTGCTATCCAGGAGAATTTCTTGCGTTTTCATTCCAACATAAGAGATGACAAGAGATCTCGTATCTTCCGGGACTATTAAAGAAAACAGCCCGTCAATATCAGAGATTGTTCCGATGGTGGTTCCTTTTACAGCAACAGTAGCTCCGGTTACAGGTTCTCCATCGGTATCCTGTATATTTCCGGAAATTTTTTTCTTTTCATTTTGCTGAAAGGATTGGTTATTTGTAGTTTTCAATACAATATTAGATCCTTCTGTTGTAAAAGAGATATTTGTTCCGGTAAATAATTGTTGAAGTGTTTCTCTTAAATTTTTATGATTTACATTGATAGATACTGTTCGTTGGACATCTACACTTTTATCGTATACAAACAGATAATCCGTTTGCTTTTCAATTTCTGCCAAGACATTACTTAAACGAACATTTTGTTTGTCCAAAGTTATCTCTGCATTTTGGCTGTTCACATTTGCCGCACTCAGGCAAAAGAATGAAAAGAACAAAAGAAAATAAGTGATTTTCACGATTCTTAAAATTTGGTTTTCTGAAGCTTTTATGTACAAAAATTTTCTGAATAAGTGATTTTTATTCATGTTTTATGTGATAAAGGTATTAATTAGACTTTGTAGAGATTTAATCCCTTTGTTATGTTTCAATGCTAGAACATTGACAGGTTTTTTCCTCTTCTGCTGTTTTTTAACAGTTTATGATTTTAAATTCATGATTTTCGTCATAGGCATTATTTGTGTTAGTCATTAGTTATAATTCCTCACTCTTCTTTTTCAGAATAAAGAGTAACTGTGAAGAATTTATTGTATCCGGCTTCCTATCCTAAAAAGCCGCTGGTATTTTTTTATGTTAACATTCCGGTTATTATCCTATAATGATAATAACGGTCTCATCATTGTTGGTGCTTTTTGAATATTTAAAAGGAATACTCTTATGTAAGACGCGAAGAGCATGATCAATGCCATCTCCAATCTTTAGTTTTCCACTTAATTCATGATTTAAGATTTCTTTTTTGCTGCTTACCTGTATTTTCACATCATAGTATTTTTCAAATTCTGTCATTAATTCTGTCAATAATACATCCTGGAAACAAAGGAGACCTTCTCTCCAACGTAAACGTTCCTGGTTTTGAAGAGATTTGACGGAGAAACGACCATCGGCATAATAAGCTTCCTGCCCCGGAACCAATATGATTTTTTTGGTTACATCTTTTTTGTCGGAGAGCATTATTTTTCCGTTTAATAAGGAAGTCTTCATTTTTTTGCCAGGATAAGCCTCTACATTGAAAGTTGTTCCCAAAACCTTAATGTCGCAGAGTGCGGTTTCTACTATAAACGGGTTTTTAGGATCATGAGAGACTTCGAAGAATGCTTCTCCCTGTAATTCAACTTTCCTGTTCCCTTTTGAAAATACAGTGGGATATCTTAACTCAGAACCTGCATTTATGCAGACTTTCGTACTATCCGAAAGTATCAGGTTGACTCGCTGTCCGGAAGGAACTGTAATCGTATTGAATGAAGATAGCATACTTTCTTCTTTTTTTGAATAGTACCAGTTCATCCCAAACAGGATAGCCAGTACTGCAGCTACCTTGATAGCTTCTTTGACCCAAACAGGAATTGTTCGTCTGATTAATGCCGGTTTTTGTTTGATCTCAGAATGTATCAATATCATATTATAAAGATTTCTTTCTTTGATAAACTCTTCACGGTTTTCCGGAGATACATCTATCCAATCAAGAATTTCAGTTTCTTCCTCTACGGTTGCTTTTCCTGAAAAAAACTTATACAATTCGTGTTTATTCATTACAATATTTTTACTGCTTATTATAAAAGCACATATTAACGAACTTTCCCTGAAAATTTCCTTGTTTTTAACTTTTAATAACAATTTTAGGAGGCAAAATGAAAAGAGTATGCCTTTATAGAAGGTGTTAAATAAAAAAAATGTATGCCAGAATTCATCTTTCAACACCCCCTCTTTAAGTGGTTTACTGATGATTTCAACTAAGGGTAATTACAGTCGATCTAATAAATTGTATGAAAATCTGTTTAGAGATCAAGATCCGAATAAAAGCCAAAATAGTATACTGGGAAGATAATCTTTTAATGCTATTCGCAAAATTTTTAATGCTTTGCTAATATGAAACTCCACACTTTTTTCCGTCATATGAAACTCTTCCGCTATTTCCTTATATGATTTATGGGCAAATCGACTTTTTATAAAAATCTCGCGGGTTAATTTCGGTAAATTATTAAGGGTTTCCTTTACAATGTTTTCTACCTCGCTACAAAAAAGTTCCTGTGGATCGCAAGCTTCTAAAGACATCAAGTTGGCATTTAATATTCTTTCCTGATGAGATCGGATGGTGTCTTCTACTCTTAAATGAATGGCCTGGTTCCTAAGATAATTGAGACACTTATTTTTGATTACCTTCAACACATAAGCCGGTATATTGTCTTCATTTTGTAGAATAGCCCGGTTCTCCCAGTAATAGATGAAACTTTCCATCACGATGTCTTCTGCCATGATCTCATCTCGCGTATATGAGTTGGCAAAGCCTATAAATCTTTCTTTATATGTTGTAAAAAAAAGATCGAAAGACCGGATGTCAGATTCTATAACAGACATATTCTACTTTCTACAATTGCTTAAAACAAACAATAACAGGAATTCACTCGATAATATTTTTTTAATATCCAAAATACAAATGTAAGGAAAAAAAGGATATGCCCAAGTTCTTTAATCTTAATTCATTTTATCTGTTTTTATTATACTGCTTTGAAAATCTAAAAATTATCGTGTACCTTTGTTCTATAAAAATGATATATGAAAAAAATCATCATAGCATTAGACGGATATTCTTCCTGCGGTAAGAGTACTATGGCAAAAGACCTGGCAAAGGCTATCGGTTATGTGTATGTAGATACCGGAGCCATGTACAGGGCGGTTACATTATATTGTATTCAAAACGGTTTGTTTAATGGTGAAAATCTGGATGTAAATTGTCTGCAACGGGAAATCGGGAATATCAGGATCACTTTCCGGTTCAATCCCGAAACCGGCCGGCCGGATACTTATCTGAACGGAGTAAATGTGGAAAAAGAGATTCGCAGTATGGCGGTGTCAGATAAGGTCAGTCCTGTGAGTACGGTTGCTTTTGTCAGGAAAGCCATGGTTGCCCAACAGCAATTGATGGGAGAGGAGAAAGGGATCGTGATGGATGGACGGGATATTGGTACTGTGGTTTTTCCCCAGGCCGAATTGAAAGTATTTGTCACGGCTTCTCCTGAAATCCGGGCACAAAGGCGTTTGGATGAATTGAAGGCTAAAGGTGAAGATATTTCTTTTGAAGAAGTTTACCGGAATGTGGTTACCCGTGACAGGATCGATTCTACCCGCGAAGAAAGTCCCCTGAAACAAGCTGAGGATGCCCTGGTACTCGATAACTCACAAATGACCATAGAAGAACAGCGGGAATGGTTGTTTGATCAATACAGGAAAATCGTTGAAGAATAATCATGGCGCTTTATGTGGAAATAGACCAGGGTTCCGGTTTCTGTTTTGGTGTAGTAAATGCTATACAGAAGGCAGAAACAGAATTAAAGGGAGGTAAATTATACTGTCTGGGGGATATTGTTCACAATAGCCAGGAAGTACGACGTTTGCAGTCCATCGGATTGGAAACGATCAACCGGGAGCAGTTCAAACAGTTGAAGCATGTCAAAGTATTGCTTCGTGCTCATGGGGAACCACCTGAAACCTATGCGATTGCGAAGGAAAACGATATAGAGATCATCGATGCTACCTGTCCGGTAGTTTTGCAATTGCAGAGAAAAATCAACCGGCAATATATCGGGAAAGATACGCAGATTGCGATTTACGGGAAAATAGGTCATGCGGAAGTGATCGGTTTGGTAGGCCAGACCGAGGGCGATGCGATCGTTATCGAAAATAAAGAAGATTTACACTTACTTGATTTTAACAGAGACATTTGTCTTTTTGCCCAGACAACACAGTCGTTGGATGGTTTTATGGAAATAGTGGAACTCATCAAAAGCCGGCTTGCCCCCGGTGTGAAGTTCCAGTATTTTGATACGATCTGCCGGCAGGTTGCCAACCGGATTCCCCATATCCGGGAATTTGCAGGACGACATAGCCTGGTGTTGTTTGTGGCCGGTAAAAAAAGTTCCAATGGAAAAGCCTTATACGAAGAATGTAAGAAATCGAATGACAATTCTTATTTTATTTCAGGTCCGGAAGATATTCATTCCGATTGGCTGAAAGGTATCGAATCTGTCGGTGTTTGCGGAGCCACTTCCACTCCTAAATGGTTGATGGAAGAAGTGGCCAGGAAAGTAAATGAATTGACAATTTAGATACTGTCGGTTTAGAACTTGTAGGTGCAGATCAGCCTTGTATCGGAAGTTGTGGAGTAGACATCCGGCAGGTCAGCGTAAGTTGTGGTCCGGAAAAAATCATACCTTTGGTAGTAAATGCTCCATTTTTTGTTAAAATGATATCCCAGGTTGGAAAACATGATGTCGTATAATGCATTGGATTTGTCTCCCTGCACATTTAAAGTGCTGTAATCGACGTGTTGCATGTCGGTTTCCGGATCATAACCTTTCCAGGTAAAAATGTGGTAGTTATCTACTCCCAGTTCCAGTACGAATTTGTTTTTGTAAGTGATGCCGGCAATGGCCTTGGATGCATATCCGCTTCCCCAGTTGTATTTGCGTTCGTTTCCGCGATAGTAGTCAGACAAGGTGCTGCCGAGGAAGATTGCATTTACATGTATCGTTGCATAATATTTCCATGTTTGGGAAGCACTGTTTCCACGGTACAGGAATCCTACGCCGACCGATGCGGGAGTTCCTACTTCATAAGGCGTTTTGGTGCTGTTGATATCTGTTGCATTGGCTAAGGTGTCGGAATCGTAATAGTCGAAATGCTGGAAAATACCCATGCTCCAGTTGTGATTGGGGCCTTTCCGGATTTCTTTTCCCCACAGGCGTCCCATCAGGTTTAGCTGGCCGATAATGGGTTGTTTTTTCTGAAGATTGAAACTGCCATGCATGGAGAAATAGTCATACGGCCGGGTTTCTTCCATGTCGTACAGGTTGCCGTATTCCATTTTTACATCGATGCATCCTCCCACACCCTCGTCCAAAAGTTCCGAATCCAGCGAAAATAACTCGACGGTACGGACTCCGGCGGAAAGTTCTACTGATATGTCGGGTGCAACGAATTGTTTTCCGGAGTGGCGGGATTTTTTCCAGGCTTCTCCGGTCAGGAGACGAGTCAGCCCTCTTCCGGGTGACAGGATCATCCCCAGGCTTTCCCTTCCGAAACGGTTCCATCCGCTTGCCCGGTTATCCAATACCAGGTCGGAAGTGCGGTAGAAGATTTCCCCGATTTCCATTCCTCCGATGGAGGTGGCGATCAGATCGTTGGTTGACGGTAGTTCGCATTCCATGAATACTTCCCACATCAGACTTCCTCCAAGGGAGTATATTCCTGATTGCCAGAAGTTCATACCGTTGGAACGGGCGGCGTTGAAGTAAATCGAACCATGATAGGGATGGTTGAAGAGATTGGTCATGAAATTATCATTATCCCAGTAAAAACCCTTTTCCAGATTTCGTTTCATAGATTTGGCACTGATATAAGCGTAATGTCCGTCTATCACATATCTATCGAAGGCCCAGACGCCCATATTGACACCGATGACCTCTCCGGCGGCTAACCAGGGTCTTTTCGGAAGAGGAATAATGGTGTCTGTGTTATGTATGGGAGTAAGGACGTTACCGGTAATTTGAGATTCCACATTCCATACAAATCCTGTCAGGAGGACCATGAAAAATAACTTTTTAATCATTCTTTTGTCTATTATGGCCGTAAGAAAATATTACTCTACAGCAGTTCAGGGCGATACTCAAAGTGCATGGTATCGTAATGATACCACTTTCCTCCCCATATAAAACCATATTTCTCAAAAATATCTACAATACCCTGGGGAATTCTGTTGGTATAGGTCAGCCTGGCATTTTCATCAGTACACCGGCAGTCCCATTGCCAGTAATCGGAATAGGCAGTATTCAGATCGATGGCTATCCCGAAGCTATGAGTGCTTAATTGTTTGGTTCCACGGATGAGTCTCCAATTGAAAGCGCCTGCCGATTGCAGGTATTTTTTCCATTCCGGATGATCGTCTAGTTCTGCAGATACTTGTTGCAGGAGAAGGTGGACATTATTTGCGGTGGTGACGCTTAGCTTTTGTCCCAGTAGTTTAGGGCACCAGGTTATTACGGTGAGATTTTTTTGAACTTCTGCCGTCGTTTTTCCGTACATTTTTTGCAGAAATTTTTCATTACGGATTCTGCCCGGGTCTTCGTTTTTTGCAGGAACGGTTTCTAATTTTCCTTTTGGGTAGGTATAGGCGAACAGGTCTTTTATATCCGGGCTTTTCAGACGTTCTGCAATTGTCTTGGATTTGCCGTCATCGTACATCAGGGTAGTACCATCTTTGAAAATGATTTGATTGTCCTCATATCCTTGTATGAAGGCAGGGTAGGAGGAAACTAGTTTTTGAATGTCTGGAGGTAGTTGGGAGCTTACAGACAGGGTATGTAAAAGGGTAAACAAAAATACTCTGCATAAGTTTGTGTAATGATTCCGTACTATTCCGTATTTTAAAAAATTATTTTCTAACTTCACTACCATATGTATAATGACCTGTAATCTTAAATGCAAAGAGACAATCTTCCGCGACCTGTCCGGCTCCGATATTGTGTACGATCAGGTATCGTTTCCCATCTCTCGATTTTTTATCCACAACCAGGCCGATATGGGTCAATCCTCCACCCAGGTCCCAGGTAACGATATCTCCCGGGATATAATCTTCCGGTTTATCCGATATTTTTTTGACAGTTCCTTTTCTTGAAAAGAAAACCATCAGATTCAACACCCGCCGGTGATCGATATTCGTATCGGTTTTTTTGAGTCCCCATTTTTTCGGATATTTGCTGAAATTTGCTTTCATATCTTCGTGGACTTCTTTTTGCAGGTCGATCTTCAATTTTCTGTAGGCACGAATCACCACATCCGTACAAACCCCTTTATCGGCCGGCACATCTCCATTCGGGTAAGGGATAGAAAAATAAGAAGGATCATACCTCACTCTATCCTTTGTAAGCAGAATGGCTGCGTCCGAAAGTTTTTTAGTAAAAGATTCCGTTTCCTGCGACATCAGGTTTGCCGACAGGAAAAGGCAATAAAAAACGATTGCCCAGATGCGTCCTGCTATCAAAGATTGCTTATTGACACAGAACGGAAAATTTGATTTCTTATTGTTCCGGGTATTTTCTGTTTTGCCTGTAAGTCTGTTATTCATATTATGTTAATTGAATTAACTATTTACTGATTATCTCACTTTTCGCTTTCTTCTTCAATATTTCCTCCCTGCTGTTGTTTTGCATATTCTTTTGGAAAAACCCCATATTCATCCTTGAAGCATTTTGAAAAATACGATCGGCTATTGAACCCTACCTCGTAAAGTACTTCCGTTACATTCAGTCCTTTAACTGACAGTAGTTGTGCCGCTTTTTTCAGGCGGATGGTACGGATGAACTCGTTGATATTCTGTCCCACCAGAGCCTTGAGTTTCCGGTAAAGTTGTATGTGAGTAATTCCCAGTTCATCACACAATTGCTGGATATTCAGATCCGGGTCAGAAATCTTTTTTTCGATTAATGCCACTGCTTTAGCCAAAAAGATTTCGTCAGGCGATTGCTTGTCATATGCTTTGGGAGTCATGATGATTGATCGACGCAACGAATCTTTGATTGTTTTGCGTTGTTGAATCAGGTTCGTTATCAGGCTTCTTAATATCTTTATGCTGAACGGTTTGCCGATATAGGCATCGGCTCCCACCGAGTAACCTTCGATTACACTTTCTTCCCCTGCTTTTGCTGTCAGCAGTATTATGGGCATATGGGAAGTTGCGAATTCGGTTTTCAGGCGTTTGCACAATTCGAAGCCATCCATCACCGGCATCATTACATCCGATACGATCAGTTCCGGGTTTTCCTTGTTAGCCAGAGCTAATCCTTTTTCTCCGTCGGAAGCCGTGAGTATATTGAATGTATCAGACAATTCGCTGATGATATATTCCCTCATTTCCTCATTATCTTCCACTAATAAGATGACAGGTAATCCCGATTTTCCCGGAATAGATACTTTTTCTTCTGTTTCTTCGATTGTATTTTCATTGATTTCATTGTTCATTTCCCCTTCTTCAGCCCTACGATAAGGAAGGGTTATAACAAAACAAGATCCTATCTTTTCCGTACTTCTCACCTGCAGATCCCCTCCGTGCAATTCCACGAATTCTTTTACTAACGTAAGCCCTATGCCCGAGCTATTGGCTTCTAAAGCAGCATGTTCTTTCACCTGATAGAAACGGTCGAAGATGTGAATGATATCTTTTTCCGGGATACCGATACCTGTATCTTTTACTTCGATGGTTATTTCATCACCTGATACCAGTATGGAAAGAGCGATTTCTCCCTGTTCCGATGTAAACTTCATTGCATTAGACAAAAGATTGAAAAGTATTTTGTCCATTTTGTCATGATCGAAAAGAGTATTCAGTTCAGTTTCCATTGTATTGAAATGCAGGAAGATCCCTTTTTTCTCTGCTAATTCGATAAATGAGTTGAATATATTTTTTGAAAAAGAGATCAGGTCTCCGGATTTAAGGTTAATTGTCATCTTTTGGTTTTCAATTTTTCTGAAATCAATAATTTGATTAATCAGCCGTAGGAGACGTTCGGCATTTTGACGGATCAATAGTAGCCGTTTTTGGTTTTTTTCATCCGGTTTTTCTGCCAGCATATTATCTAAAGGTCCTAAAATGAGACTCAGGGGAGTCCTGAACTCATGAGAGATATTTGTAAAAAACCTCAGTTTGATCTGATTGACTTCCTCTGTTTTTTCTCGTTCCAGTTTTTCTTTTTCCAGATCGCTTTTCAACTTTATTTTTGATTCCCGTTGTTTATGAATCAGGTAAGCAGAAATTCCTGCAATAATAATATATAGTAACATAGCCCACCAGGTTTTCCACCAGGGCGGCAGGATTTTTAACCATACCTCAGCTTCCCTTTGATTGAAAATACCATCGGCATTAGTGGCTTTTACCCGGAATACATATTCTCCCGGCGGCAGGTTAGAATAGATGGCCTGGTTGTTTAAATCGCTTGTCCATATCCATCCTTTATCGAAGTTTTCCAGAAAATATTCGTATTTAATGAGTTCCGGGGAGGTATAATCCAGCATTGAAAAAGAGAAACTGATCACATTCTTATTATGAGGCAATGTTATTCTTTTTGTCAGGTAAGCTTGCTGGGAAAGTCCGTTTTCATTTATAGTCAAAGACTTGGAAAACAATTTGATATCAGTAATATACAATGGGTAGTCGGATGCTTTGACATAAATTGAGTCAGGATTGAAAAACAAGAAGCCGTCGGTTCCGGAAAAATAAATATTTCCTGCAAGATCCCTTTCTGCAGAAATATTGATAGATTGAAGAAAGTTCCTGTAAAAAGACAAATCATGATGGCTGAGGCTATGGTTCTCCGGCTCATATTTCAGAATCCCTTTTTTATTGGCAATCCAAAGATTTCCATGCAGGTCATCTTTGATTTTGGAGATTGCAAAATCGTTGCCTTCGAGTATTTTGTCAAATGTATTTTGTTGATTATTATATACGTAAAGGCCTTCATCGGTGGTACACCAGATTCGTTTTTTGATGTCTCCATAGATATTTCCGATGGTATTCCCGAGTGCGGAGTTATAAAAATCTTTAAATGTATTTGTTTCGGGGATGAATTTTAATAAGCCTTTTTTGGAGATAATCCACACATGATCCTGGTCATCAACAGTCATCCCCCAGATCCCGCTGTCTACGAAATAGCTGTCTGTTTCTATTCCGGCAAGTATCCCCTTAGTGTATTTCAACCGATATTGTATCAGGTTTCCGAAAAAATCGCCCACCCAGAAAACGGAATCGTTTACCATTGCCATACAGTTATTATATTTGGTTTTGGGGATATTATACTTATTCAGGTCAGCATATTTTGAATTCCGGGTATCGAAACAGAGTATTCCTTCCGAAGAGCCTATCCATAAATTTTTGTATTTGTCCAGAAACAGATTCCTGTAAACATTCGGTGTTCCGGCCGGGAGGTTATTGATCCATTTTATTTCCTTTTCTTCCGGCATATAATATGCTAATCCGTGTTGAGTAGCCAGCCAACATCCTTTTCTGTCATCGAAAGCCATGCTGTAAATGTTCAAACCATAATAACGAGGTTCGACAAAAGATACCAGGGACGTAAAAATGAATTCGTTATTCCGGGGATTATATTTAGCAATGCCATTATTGGTTGCCAGCCAAATGATTCCCGAATCATCTTTGAAAATTTTCCATATTACATTGTTAGGCAGCCCGTTATTTATAAAAGGATTATATTGCAAAGAATGAAATGTTCCGTTTTTGCAAATCACTAAACCGGCATCTGTACCCAGCCATAGCTGATCCTTGCCCGTCCGGTTGATATCTTTGATTACATTATTTGATATGCCCGGAGTGTTTTCCTTTCTGTAAACTTTTGATTGGTGGGTGCTTGTATTGAATAGGCAAAGCCCGGTTTCCGTTCCGATATATAAAAGGGAATCTGTGTCTGATGATACAATCGATAGGATCAGGTTATTGTCGGGATCACCCGGATAAGCATTAACCGGTTTGATTTGTTTACATTTCCCTGTCTTTTTATCGAAGCAATTCAATCCGTTAAAAGTACCTACCCATAAATTTTCGTTTGGGTCTTCATAGACGGCTCGCACCATGTTATGTGAAAGTCCGGAATTTCCCTTATTATAAACATTGGCTTCATTCGTGTCAGGATTGAACCTGATCAGTCCCAGGCGACTTCCTATCCATAGCAAATGGTTCCGGTCTTCAAAAATACACCGGATGTTGTTTTGATGGAAAATCGGTATGTCCTGGAAATTATGAAATTTATCATTTCCAGGATTATACAGGCTTAAACCTTGAGTAGTACCTATCCAGCATCTTCCTTTAGAGTCGGAAAACAGGCAGTTAACAGATGATCCGGACAGGCTTTCCTGATCTTTCGGGTTATTTTTGTATACTTTGAAACTGATACCATCGTACCTGTTCAACCCGTTTTCCGTTCCGAACCAAAGGAATCCGTCTTTGTCCTGCATGATATCGATGACATGCAGGTTAGACAGGCCTTCTGCTATGGAAAGATGATTGAAATATAGCCGTTTGTTTTTTTCTGCAGAATGGAGTGGTCCGGCTATTGCAAACGACAGGAAGCATAGACCCAGGAACCTTTGACAATATTTGATTGAAAGTAACATATTGTACCTGTATAATCTGTAAATAGTAAATTTTTATCACAAAAGAAGGAAATAAATTTATACCATGGATGTTTTCTATTAAATTTTATCCTTTTTTGAAGAATTTCTGCTATTTCCGGTATGTATTTTCATCTATTTTTGTAACATTGAAAAACTGTTTTGTCCATTAAATATTTAAATCTATTACGGAATGTATCGCAGGATATTTGTTTTACCGGTTTTGTTTTTTTTCTTTTTTCCATTGAAGGCGGCGACTTCACTTTCTTTCGATTTTGACTGGAAGTTTGCTTTGGGGGATTATCCGGAATCCATACAACGGGATTTTGATGATTCTTCCTGGAGGATTTTACAGCTTCCTCACGACTGGAGTATTGAAGGTACTTATCATCCTACAGAAAACCAAACCGATTGGCAAAGCGGTTATCTTCCGGCTGGTATCGGCTGGTATCGGAAGACTTTTTCGTTCGATGATAGCTGGAAAAATAGAAAAATCCGCATTCTTTTCGATGGCGTATATCTGAACAGTTCAGTCTGGCTGAACGGGCACCTCTTGGGTAAACGTCCTTCCGGATATATCAGTTTTGAGTATGATCTGACACCTTACCTGCAACAAGGGGAAAATGTCCTGACTGTGAAGGTAGATCACAGTGAACCGCTTAGTGCCCGTTGGTATACCGGTTCCGGAATATACAGGCATGTATGGCTTCTTGTAGGGCATTCGGTATATGTTCCCACCTGGGGTGTTTATTTTACAACTCCTGAAGTTTCAGTCTCCAAAGCTATCTCTAAAATACGTACAATCCTCCGCAATGATTCTAAAGATCCGGCGAAAATAACTTTGGAAACTATTCTCAAAACCCGCGACGGTAAGAAAGTTGCATCGGCCCGGAATGAGGTTAGCTGTAGCTCAGGCAAACAAGAGGAGGTTATACAACAGTTAGAGGTAGATGCACCACTATTGTGGAGTCCCCAATATCCTCAGATATATCTGTTGGAAACTAACTTGAAAGATAAAAACAAACTCATCGACAGCAGGCAGATGCTGGTGGGTATCAGGGAAGCATCTTATTCGGTCAAAGGATTCGTTCTTAATGGGAAGGCTCTTAAAATTCAGGGTGTGTGCGATCATCATACAGCCGGAGCTTTGGGTGCAGCTATCCCCGACCAATCGTTGGAACGACGGCTCAAGATATTAAAGGCAATGGGCTGTAATGCTATCCGTACGGCTCATAATCCATATGCCCCGGAGTTCTACACCATGTGTGATACGCTGGGCTTTATTGTGATGAACGAGGCTTTTGACGGATGGGAAAAACCTAAAGCGATTCATGATTACGGAAACTATTTCAAAGAATGGTGGAAAAAAGACCTGACGGATTTTATCCTCCGTGACAGGAACCATCCCTGTGTTTTTTTCTGGAGTATAGGTAACGAGGTGAGCAAAGGTTCCCCTGAAACACAACAAAAATTAGTCAGCCTGATCCATTCATTAGATCCCGGACGCCCGGTAACACAGGGAGGGACGGATCCTACGCGGGGTATGACGACTGATTATGATAAAAATTTCCGCTCCCTGGATCTGGTTGGATTCAATGGAAACGGAGAAGAAGTGGGCGAATTTGAAAAATTCCATCAACTCCGGCCGGATAAATACGGTGTGGGAACAGAAGTGCCGCATACCTATCAGACCCGGGGTGTTTACCGGACGAAGACCGCCTGGAGACGCCGGGATTTTCCTGCACCCTGGGAACTTAAAACTCCGATTCCCTGGGATGAATTCAAACACCGGGTTTTTGAAATTCCGGATTTATCTGAAAATGAAGTTTTTCCGGAAGAATCCGAGTATCCTTATTATCAATCTTCATATGATAATGCATCTGTAAGGATCAGCGCCCGGAAATCATGGCAACGGACCTCTTCTTTTCCCTGGTTGTTCGGGGAATTCCGTTGGGGAAGCTTCGATTATCTGGGAGAAGCAGAATGGCCGCAACGTTGTGGAAACTTCGGAATTATTGATATTTGCGGTTTTCCTAAAGATCATTATTATCTCTATCAAAGCCTGTGGTCTGAAAAACCGATGGTGCATCTGCTTCCGCATTGGACACATCAGGGAAAAGAAGGTGTAAGTATTCCTGTAGTGGTTTATACTAATTGTGAAAGTGTGGAATTATTCCTGAATAATAAATCTTTGGGAGAGCAAATCTATACCGGCGAACAATTGGTGTGGCAGGTTCCTTATGAATCAGGGGAAATCAAAGCTGTTGCCCGGAATAACAGACAGACTGTCGCACAAAAGTCTTATTGCACGGCAGGAAAAGCAAATAAAATTTCCATGCAGGCAGATCGCCCGATGGTTCGCGCCAATCGAAAGGATGTTGTCCATTTTGAGATCGATATTATGGATGCTAAAGGCAACATGTGTCCGATGGCATCGAATGATATTCGTTTTATAATAACCGGTCCGGCCCGGCTCATTGCTGTAGATAACGGAGACCCGGTAGATGTGTCTCCTTACAAAATTCCGCAGAGGAAGGCTTTCAGGGGCAAAGCATTCTTAATTGTACAAACCACCGGTGAATCCGGAACAATCACAGTGAAAGCCGTATCTGAGGGGTTGAAACCTGCCGAAGTGAAGCTGGTATCCCTATCGGATTGAATATGTTTTATTCCTTATCTGAATAGAATATACCCATTCGGATTGGAAAAATATTTCTATTTTTACTGCCTTAATTGATAAATTATCCATCATGAAGAAAACACAAACGTTAGCAGGCATCGGTATCGGGATTTTTGCCCTGGTTTATTCCGGATGCAAACAGAAGGAAGAAAAAGTACCGGCAGCTAATCGACCGAATATTATTTATATCCTTGCCGATGATTTAGGCTATGGGGATTTTGGCTGTTACGGACAGCAAATGATCCAGACTCCGAATATAGACCGCCTTGCCAGGGAAGGTATGTTATTCACCCAGCATTATGCAGGTTGCACGGTCAGTGCCCCTTCCCGTTCTTCCCTGATGACCGGCCAGCATACGGGACACACACCCATCCGGGGAAATAAAGAACACAAGCCGGAAGGACAATATCCTTTGCCGGAGAACACTTATACTATTGCTAAAATGCTAAAAGCCGGAGGATACACTACCGGATGTTTTGGTAAATGGGGCCTAGGATATCCCGGATCGGAAGGAGCTCCCGAAAAGCAGGGCTTTGATGAATTTTTCGGATATAACTGTCAACGTCTGGCACATAATTATTATCCGTATTATCTCTGGCATAACCAGGATACTGTCTGGTTGAAGGGAAATGAGGGTACACAAAAAGGCGATTATGCCCAGGATATTATTCATGCAGAAGCGGTTAAATTTATCAGGGAAAATAAGAGCAAGCCGTTTTTTGCTTTACTTACCTATGTGCTTCCCCATGCGGAATTAGTGAATCCGGAAGATAGCATTGCAGCGATCTATCATCAGAAATTTCCGGAAAACCCATACAAAGGAATAGATGACGGTCCGGACTATAAAAACGGAGGCTATGGAAGTACTTCACATCCCAAAGCCGATTTTGCCGCAATGATCAGCCGTTTTGATGCTTATGTGGGTGATGTGGTGGCTCTATTGAAAGAGATGGGTATGGATAAGAATACGATCATCATGGTTACAAGCGATAACGGTCCCCACCGGGAAGGCGGAGCCGATCCCGATTTTTTTGATAGTTACGGGCCCTTGCGTGGTGTGAAGCGGGATCTTTATGAAGGAGGCATCCGTGTTCCCTTTATAGCCTGGTATCCGGAAAAGATCAAGGCTGGAAGTACTTCTGATCATATTTCTGCTTTTTGGGATGTGATGCCCACCCTGGCAGAACTGACCGGCACGAAAGCTGCTGAAAATACGGACGGTATTTCCTTCCTTCCTGTTTTATACGGGAAAAATAACCCCAAACAGCATGAGTATCTTTATTGGGAATTTCATGAACCAGGAGGTAAACTGGCTGTCAGAAAAGGAAATTGGAAAGCCGTACGCCTGAATGTGACTAAACCGGATCTGATCCGAACGGAATTGTACGATCTCTCGAAAGATATTCATGAGGATAACGATCTGTCTGCCCAATATCCGGAGCTGGTTGCCGAATTAGAAAAGATAATGGAAAATTCTCATGTAGATTCGGACGCTTTCAACTTTTCGATGCCCACAATTATTAAGTGATCCTAATTATGTTTATGAGAAAACTGTCTTTTGTATTTATATTTGCAGGTATAGTGGCCAGTGTAGCAGTAATGGGTCAAAAAAATCGTTACGGGATGTCTTTGTCAGGCGAGAAAGGAAACTATACCCTGTCCGATCGTGCTGAAATTTGTGCGTTGGTCGACTGCAACAAGCTGCCTGCCGATGTTTATCTCGAATATAAACACCAGGACCTGAATGTCTCTCCTAACGATTATGCTTATTGCAAAACAACTACTTATGTATACAAAACTTATGGAACTTATTCCCTGTCAATGATCGTAGATGTTCCCCAATTGACGGAAGGTCCTCATCCCTTTATTATTTATGTGCATGGCGGAGGCTGGTCGGGAGGAAATGCCAGCGCATTTGAAAACCAGTCGCGATATATGGCATCCCGGGGTATAGCCGGTGTCCGTATTACCTATTCCCTGACAGGGCAGGGTGGAAATTTCGATATTGCCATGCAGGATGTTGCAGATGCCTTTGCTTTTGTACAGGCACATGCCTCGGAATGGAACCTGGATATGAGCCGCTTCGGATATGCCGGAGGGTCTGCCGGTACACCTTTGGCATCTTTGCAGGCCATGAAACAATCCGGTACCAAGCTTTTTATGGGATGTAACGGAATGTACGATTTCCAGAATAACCTGGATGGAAATTGGGGAAAAACGAGTGCTTATTTTGTGAATTATCCTAATGTCTCCAACAGGGGAGCTATTTCTTCCATTAATTATATTCCGGACACAGATATTCCTGCTGTAGCGTTATTCCATGGGTCGGCCGATTTTACCATTTCCTGCAAACAATCCTCTGCCTTTGCATCTGCCGTATCAGCCAAAGGGGGACGGGCTGAATGCCATATTTATGATTACTATGTGCATGGTTTCTTTAACAGGGGCTCTACTGATAAATTTGAAGAAGTAATGTCCGAGATGTATGCATTTGCCAAAGATGTTTTCGGTGTGGCGGATGTTACGTTGCCGGAAGATGAAACTATAGAGGGAGATTTACTGATCCGTTTTTCTTTCACCGATGGTAGTAACGAGCCTGAAATATTGAAACCGGGACTGGATGTTTCTCCTATCCAGACAGGGAATACAAAGGCGACTTATACAGAATACGATTTGCAGGTAACGAACTGGTCTACACAGATGAATATTGCAGGTTTGAAAAGGTATGTGGGTTTTCAAATTACTGCAAAGCCGGAGTCTGTAGTAGTGGTTGAAAAAGTAGGAGTTTCTATGAAACGGTCGGACAATACAGCCAAATCGATCATGTTTAACCATGGTACAACCCTGCCTTCTTCAGAACCGAAAGGAGTACAGTTGACTGCTGGAACCGACCAGTATGAAACGTATTTTTTACAACCAAATGCTTCTTCCCCGGCAAAGAGCACCGGAACTGATAATCCACTTTGTATTGCCATCGGAACACTCGCCGAGAATACTTCTGTTATTGTTTATTTTGATGAGATTACTGTATATGGAACGGTTACTTCTACCAATAGTTCACTTGCAGAAATAACCGGAGATGAAAACTGGTTTTTTCTGGATGGGAAATGTGTGAAAATCAGTATGCCGGCTCCTGGGTCTCTGGTTGAGATCTTTGATGTTGCCGGGAGAAAACAGCAGGTAAGCATCGTCGATGACGAAGGGAATATCCGGTTTATGCTGAACGATTCCGGATATTATATTATCCGTGTAACTAATGAAACCGGAAGCCGGGTGAAAAAAATCCGGATTTAAAACTTTTTTTCACTGCCGGTTAGTTTTACTATTACAAATGTTTCAGGTGTTACGCTCACTGTCAGCAAAGATTGTTTTTTTATACTGACCGAAACCGGAGAGCCTTTGATATCCGGTCGTGGAGATGCTACCGGTTGATATGAGTTGGCTTCCGCTTTTTGGATTTTGAAACCTTCTATGGAAATATCCATCAATGTTTTTTCTTTCAATTGTCTCCCGGAAATAAAAATAGTCATTTCCTTTCCATTATTCGAGGCGAATACATAACAGTCTTTGTCGCTTTTGCAATGGACCAGATTCCCTTTCAGGCTATTGGAAAATATTTTAAATATGGAGTAGGGGTATTGTGTCTCTTTATCTTCCAGGCTTAGCATGCTACGCATATTCATACCTCCGATACGCATTGGCCAGGAAGTGGCCACATCTACTCCGGCTTCTAAAAAACGGCCGGTTCCTTCTGCAAATCCTAATACTCTCGGGATCAAATCTTTTTCGTTACAATTATATTCCGACAGACAGATCAGATAATCTTTGTGCGGATATTTCTTTTTGAGAAAAGCTTCCAGTTTTTTGATTTTGTCTGTGATATGGCTGGTTTGATTCTGGAAAAAATACCAGTGGATAGAGATCATGTCTATGTTTTCTCCGCAAGCGTCTGCCACATCATTCCACCATTTATCGGTTCCTTTCGTATTAGGCTTTTCCGTCAGGTTTTCATAAAATTCTTTCGTTTTTTTATATTCTTCTGTTGTACGGATATCCAGGTACATTTTTCTGATTTCTTCCCAATATTGCGAGGGTACCCGTTCTTTAGTCCCTACCATATCCGTATCCCAATGGCCATTGGCACTGATGATAATTCCGGGATCTACTGCTTTCATCGCTTTGGCATATACATTAACCAACGCACCATATTCTTTAGCTGTCATTACCGGATGCCAGTAAGTTTCATTCCCAATTTCCCAATATTTTACCCGATATCCTTTTTCTTTACAATACTTCACCCAATCGGCGGCTTCTTTAGCTCCACCTTCAATATCTTGTTTGAGGTACCATGTCTGTGTGTTGACTACCAGCATCGGTTCCGCTCCAACCCGGGCACAGAAAGCCATAAATTCATCGAAATCCGATTCCGCCGGTCCGCTTTCATAAGGAAACATATTGACATTGTCGAGCGAGGCGGTTTTCCAATGGAAATTATCGGCAACCGTTCCGCCCGGATACCGTAAAACGGTGCAAGGCATTTCCTTTAATGCTTTTTCAATTTTCCCGTCGGCTAATGCCTCATCATCCTCGATCCAGTAGAGAAAGTTCGTACCCCAGAATAGCGGGCTGACTGTTGCAATCTTTTCATTGGCTTGTATCAATACTTCTTTAGCGGATATTTTTCCCGGTACCAGGTTCGCCAGCAGGCTAACCAGGATTATAAAGCATGTTTTTTTCATTTGATCATTATAGTTTGTATGATGCTACAAAGAACTGAAATTTTTATAAGAATAAATAGCAGGATTTCTTCGAATTGTAATAATTTTTTTGCGGTATATCTTTGATGTATCAAATCGTTCCCTATCTGAATCATTCAATTATCAACCCGTTAAAAAATAAAGAACCGTTCTCCGGTATGAATTGCAGGAAAAGACCATTTGTATTTTTGATCCACCATGAATAAGGGGCGATAAAATCATTCCGGACCAACGGATGTACGCTTGCATCCTTGTTATCTGTGAGTATCAGAACTCCCGTATCTTCATTTATGCTTTCCTGATAGGCTTTTGATAAAGGATGTCCTGTAAATGTTCTTTTTTCGTGGATGGCTTCCCAATATGCCTGTAACGCTTCCGTGGAAGCACTTACCAATAAGTTGTTTTCATAAAAAGTGAAGAATGAACTATCCCTTTTTTCCTGAAAAATGCCGGTGGAATGTGTCATATTGAAGGAAGTAAGCCGGTAAATCCGGTATAAGACATAATCTGAATTTGGCTCAGCAATATACTTTTCAACGGAAAGTCTGTCTGCCGGGAGACTATCATTCAATTCCTTTAAAAAGGCATTTTTATCTTTTAACTGTATACAGGTTGTTTTATAAAAACTTGTGACGGAATCGTTTGAAAAATGATAACAGCAAGTAATATTTCCTGTGCCGTATTTTCCCATCAGGATGTCTTCTGTGTGTGTGCCTCTGAAAAATGTACTGTCGGTATTGAAATAAACGATGGCCGCAGTCTGTGCAGGGATTAATTCCGCCTGGAAGTCTAACTTCCCGACCTGTATATTCATTGTCTGGTAAAAGGCAGGAGTGCAAAATTCAGGAGAGAGACATCCACTGATCCAATAATTCTCACCAGATTTTGTTATATCGGCTGCAAACCAGTTCCCGTTTCTGAAAAAACAAGTTGCCAATGCTGTTTTACCGGAAGTGCTTTTCACTTGCTTGAACGAAGGGTCATTTTCTATGTGAACAGGAGCGCTTAACTCGTCGATCGACCGGATAAGAAGACTTCTGCTGAAACTACCCAAAAAGGCTCCCTGATGGTATGCATAACAGAAAAAACGATCTTCAGGAGTTAGAAATGTTTGAATTTCGATGTCTTTATATGTTTCTTTTTGAGGGAGAAAAGGGAAAAATCCGGATGCAATCTGTTCTTTTTCCCATTTTTTTACTATTTCCGGGGTAGTGCGGTAGATTATCAGCCCGTCATTTCCTGCATAAGACAGGAGCAATTCGTTTCCGCCCTGAATATCCGTTGCCTGTAATGTCCGGAAAAGCGTCGCCGCCATATTTATATTAGTGCTGTCGGGCAATAATTTTATTGGAAAACCTTCCTTCAACTGCTGTGGATCCGGAAAATAGAAAAATAGTTCGCTGTTTTCCGGAATGGCGGAAAACAGATCCATACGATAAACCACTTCGTTCGAACGAAGTCTGATAAATGTATAAATACCTGTCCATACGATTCCGGCTAGTATAATAGAAATAAAAATGATCCGAATAAGTAATTTTGTTTGCATAGATTATAAAAGGGAACTATTTTTGTACGACAAAAATACGATAAAATCGTGATAAAAGAATTCAAATCGATTTTTATTGCTCCGGCCGGACTTATTTTTCTGCTGGTTTTTGTATGTGCAACCGGGTGCTTTTTGTGGCTGATACCCGGAGCATATAATATTCCGGAAAGTGGTTATGCTTCCCTGGATGCTTTTTTTGCTTTGGTGCCTTTGCTGCTGATTCTATTAATCCCGGCATTGTGTATGCGTGTTTTTTCGGAAGAGAAGAAGGCGAAAACCCTGGATTTGTTATTAACGCGTCCTGTAAGTGTCGGAACCATTATCAGGAATAAGATATTTGCTGTTTTCCTGGTGGTATTGCTGGCTTTTTTGATAACTCTTTGCCATTTACAGGCGGTTTTCCATTATGCCCTGCCTGTAGGAAATCTGGATATGGGCGCTATTGCAGGATCTTATGCCGGGATACTTTGCTTATCGATGGTAATGATCTCTGTTTCTGTGTTTGCATCTTCGGTGACTTCCAATCAGGTGCTTGCATTTATCTTCGGTTTTTTAGGATGTGCCGGTTGTTATTATGGTTTTGATCTGGTTTCAGGTTTATTTTCGACCGGTAAGATACAATTGTTTATTCAGAACCTGGGTCTGCTTGCACATGTAAAATCTATGCAACGGGGTGTGATAGACAGTCGGGATCTGATCGTCCTGTTTTCTGTTTTTGTCCTGTTTTATCTGTTAACATACCTTGTCTTGTCTGTCAGGAAACCCTGGCATATGGTCTTGTCTGTTTTGGTTGCTGTATTCGTATTGAATACAGCCAGTGCATTTTTTAATTTTCGTTGGGATTTAACTTCGGAAAAACGCTATACTGTCGGGCCCCAAACCCGGCAAATCCTGCACGAACTGCATCAGCCGATAGAAGTTATCCTCTATCTGGATGGTGACCTGAATGCCGGATTTACCCGTTTGAAGCAATCCTCTCTGAATATACTGGACGAGTTTTCTGCCTATTCTTCAGGGACAATCCATTCCCAAATAATTGATCCTTACCAGTCGGCAGAGCCGGATTTTATTGAAAAATTACAATCGGAAGGAATTCGTGGTATTGCAGTGAATGAACGGAATAAAGATGGGAAAATTATTCAGAAAATGGTTTTTCCCTGGATGAAAATAGCTAGCGGAGGCCGGAGTGTGATTCTTCCCTTACTGGTACATCAGCCGTATCGCTCGGGTGAGGAAAACCTGAATGCTTCTATTGAAAATCTTGAATACCGCCTAATAAGTGGTATTTATTCCATTGTACAGCAAGAAGAAAGAAAAATTGCTTTTCTGGAAGGACATGGGGAATTGACTGAGAAGGAGGTAAAGGATGTGACAGATAAGCTCAGTCATTATTATAGCATAGACAGGGGCGAATTGTCCGGAAGGAAAGGAGAACTGGATATTTACAAAGCGGTGGTGATTGCAGGTCCTCAGCAGACATATTCTGAAGGAGAAAAATTTATTCTCGACCAATACCTGATGCAGGGCGGAAAAATACTCATGTTCCTGAACGGTGTCCGGCTGGATTATGACCAATTAGCCGTTGCCGGAGCCACACCCAGTATGGCAAATGATGTAAATCTGGACGATATGCTGTTTACCTACGGTGTCCGTATCAACCCGGTACTGCTGGAAGATGCACAATGTATTGCTTTACCTGTCAATACCGGAAAAGACGGAGCTGCCGATGCCGTTAAGCCGATACCCTGGTATTATGCACCTTTACTCAATCCTGTTCCCGGGCATCCGGTTACCAAGGACATATTACCTGTCAAATCCGAGTTTGTGAGTTCTCTGGATTTTACTACCGGCCGGGACTCGATAGAGAAAACGCCACTTTTGGTCACCTCAGATTATACGCATATCGTACATGTGCCGGAAATGATTACTTTTGAGTTGGCTGACCAACTACGTGAAATGTCGTTTTTCGAGGAAAAGAAACAGCAGGCGGCTGTTTTGCTGGAAGGCATTTTCACTTCTCTATTCTACCGCAGGGCCATCCCTGAAGGAGTGATTGCCGAAGGTAAACCAGATATTCGGAGCAAGATGACAAAAATCATCGTAGTGGCATCGGAAGAGATCATCCGGAACGATGTTACCGAAACCAATGGTACTATTCAATACTTTCCTGTGGGCTATGACCGTTACTCTCAAACAACTTTTGGAAATGGTGATTTTATTATCAATGCCGTTAATTACCTGACAGATGATGCCGGCCTGATGCAATTGCGCAGTAAGCAGTGGAAGCTTAGGTTACTCGATATGCAACGGATTCAAAAGTCGGCAGATCTCTTGCCCTGGTTGTACATTGTTACTCCTTCACTGATTCTGATAGCAATATATCTTATCGCCTTAATAATCAGAAAGAAGCAGTATTTCTATTGAAATAATTGCGACTTTCACGGATTTTTTATTACATTTGCCTGATTATTCAGTTGATCTCAAACGCATAATAATTTAAATAAACATAATATGAAATTTGTTGTTTCCTGTACCTCATTATTGAGCCATTTACAGACTATAGGCAGAGTGATCGCTTCCAAAAATTCCGTTCCCATTCTGGATAGTTTCCTTTTCGACCTGCAAGGAAACAAGTTGACCATTACGGCAGCAGATGCTGAAACCCGCATGGTGACATCCATTGATGTCAATGATGTGGAAGGTGGGGGAATGGTAGCCATTACCGCCCGAAACCTGCTGGATTCCCTGAAAGAGTTGCCGGAACAACCGATTACGTTCAATATCGACGATCAGACGATGAATATTTTCGTTTATTATGAAAATGGGAAATATAATTTCGTGGGACAAAAAGGGAACGATTATCCTCAACCGAAACCCCTGAAAGAAGCCGCAGCGGAATTATCTATTCCGGCGCCTGTATTGATGACAGGGCTGAACCGCGGGCTGTTCGCTACAGCCGACGACGAGCTTCGTCCGGTGATGAACGGGGTGTATTTCGATATTACTGCCGAAGATATTACTTTTGTGGCTTCAGATGGGCATAAGTTGGTGAAATTTAAGACGTTAGATGCTAAAGGAACCGAAAGAGCGTCTTTTATTCTTCCCAAAAAACCGGCTACTTTGCTGAAAACAGTCCTTCCGAAAGAGTCAGGCGATGCTAAAATTGTTTTCGATGATAGTAATGCCTATTTCACATTGGAAAATTTTCGAATGGTTTGCCGTTTGATCGAAGGCAGGTATCCGAATTATAATGCGGTTATTCCCCAGGAAAATCCATATAAAGTAACAATAGACAGGCAATTGTTTGCCAATGCACTTAAACGTGTAGCCGTATTCTCCAATCCGGCCAGCAGTTTGGTTAAATTGCAGTTCTCTACCAACCAGATCATCGTTTCTGCACAGGATATTGATTTTTCTACTTCTGCAGAAGAAAAAATTGCTTGTATTTACGAAGGAAATCCGATGAGTATCGGTTTTAAAGGCACTTACCTGATAGAAATCCTGAATAATACCCCGTCTTCCGATGTAGTGATGGAATTGGCAGATCCTTCCCGGGCCGGTTTGATCCTTCCTTCTGAAAATGAAGAGAAGGAAGATCTGCTGATGTTGCTGATGCCGATGATGCTGAATGAATAAAAAATGCAAGTCAGACAGAAAAACAACTGCAAGTAAATGGAATTACACCTGAAAAATCCCCTGGTATTCTTTGACTTGGAAACTACCGGGACCAATATTGTATCCGACAGGATTGTGGAAATATCTTACCTGAAAGTTTATCCGAACGGTAAAGAAGAAAGTAAAACCCGGCGTATTAACCCGGAAATGCATATTCCTGAAGAGGCTTCGGCCATTCATGGTATTTTGGATGAGGATGTGAAAGATTGTCCTACCTTTAAAGAAGTTGCCAAATCGCTGGCCGCACAAATAGAAGGCTGTGATCTCGCCGGATATAATTCCAACCGGTTCGATATTCCCCTGTTGGCGGAAGAGTTTATCCGGGCTGGGGTAGATATTGATTTTTCCAAACGGAAATTTATCGACATACAAACCATTTTTCATAAGAAAGAACAACGGACACTTTCTGCCGCATTGAAGTTCTACTGCGATAAGGAATTAGAAGATGCCCATAGTGCGGAAGCTGATACCAAGGCGACTTATGAAATTCTGAAAGCTCAATTAGACCGTTACGATGATTTGAAAAACGATATGGAATTCCTGGCCGACTATTCTACATTTACGAATAATGTCGATTTTGCAGGACGTATTGTTTACAATGAGAAGAAAGAAGAAATCATCAATTTCGGAAAATATAAAGGACGTTTGGTAACGGAAGTGCTCAAATCCGATCCGGGATATTACGGATGGATCATGCAGGGCGATTTTTCACTGCATACGAAAAAAGTACTGACTAATATTAAGCTGAGAGAATTTAATAGTAAATAAACAGAAAATAAAAAATGGGAAACGCATTTGGATCAACCATCTGTTTCCCATTTTTATATTTTGAGCGGTAAATGGGGTTCGAACCCACGACCTGAAGCTTGGGAAGCTTCCGCTCTGCCAACTGAGCTATTACCGCAATGCGGTTGCAAATATACTACTTTTTGAGAAAATATTTATCTGTTAAACAAAAAATATCGATGGTATGAAAAATGTATTTTTATTGATTGCGTTGTGTTTACTGCTGTTTCCGGTATGTGCGCAAAATAATTCTCCCAAGCCTGTCAAGAATGTGATCGTTATGATTCCTGACGGCACATCTATAGGTGTTGTGAGTGCAGCACGGTGGTATCAGATTTATAATAAGCTGGGAGGGGATAAACTCCATATAGATCCCTATTTTTGCGGAACAGTGGCTACTTATTCTTCCAATGCGCCGATCGGAGATTCAGCTCCCACTACTTCTTGTTATATGACCGGAATTCCACAACGGACTAAAAATATTTCCATTTATCCGAAAGCAGACCCTGTAAACGATCTGTATCCGATAGATCCTGCAATGGCCTACCAGCCTTTGGCTACTTTGCTGGAAGCTGCTAAAATAACTCAGAATAAAGCTGCCGGAATGGTATTTACCTGTGTCTTTCCGCATGCTACTCCTGCAGATTGTTCTTCTCATTATTACGCCCGTGATAAGTACGAGTATCTTGCTCCTCAAATCGCCTATAATAACCTGGATGTTGTTTTCGGGGGAGGGGGAAAGCTGATAACCGACGATATGAAGGCCCATTTCAAAAGAACGGGTACCTTGTTGCTGGATAAAGATCTGAATGCTTTCAGAAAATATAATGGAAACAATAAAGTATGGTCTATTTTTGCGGATGATGCATTGCCTTATGAATTTGATCGGGATACCGCCAATATCCCTTCTTTAGGAGAAATGACTCGGAAAGCCATCTCGCTGTTATCGAAGAACGAAAATGGATTTTTCCTGATGGTGGAAGGTAGCCAGGTAGACTGGGCGGCACATGCCAATGATGTGGTAGGTTGTATTACAGAGTTTCTGGCATTTGATAAAGCAGTGGAAGTTGCTATGGAGTTTGCCCGTAAAAATGGGGAAACAGCAGTCGTAATCATGCCTGACCATGGAAATAGCGGATTTACTATCGGAAAGCGGGAGTGTAAATCGTATGATACGATCACGCTGAATGAGTTTTTCGGTACGATCTCTACTTTTAAAAATACCGGAAAAGGAATTGCCGAAAAGTTAATGAAAACCCCTGTCGGCGAGATTCGTGAATCTTTCAAAGAACAGACAGGCATAGAGCTGACAGATGAAGAACTGGCTACTATTGTTAAAAATCAGAGTAAAACCGAAAGTGATTATATGAATGTGGCTAATAGTTCAAATGTTATATCTTCCACTATTAAAATTATCAATTCCCGTTCCTGTTTCGGCTTTACAACCGGAGGCCATACGGGAGAAGAAGTCTTTCTTGCGGCTTATCATCCGCAGGGAACTCTTCCGATGGGCATGTGGAGAAATTATGAAATCAACCGCTATTTATCAGAGCTATTGGGATTAAAAATATCTTTGCCTGATTTGACTCAAAAAATCTATGCTAAACATACGGATGTGTTTGCCGGACTTTCTTGCGAGATCAAAGACAAGGCAGGTTTCCCGATTTTAATCGTGAAAAAAGGTAAAAATACCCTTGAGGTACCTGCTTTTAAATCAGTGGCTTACCTTAATGGTAAACCGTTTGATTTAGGTTCTGTTACAGTGTATATCGATAAAAATGATACCTTTTATTTGCCCGGGATACTGGCTGATAAGTTGTAATGAATCCTATGCTAAGTATAAATGATGTTAAAAGCAAGAAAATAATTGATCGAAAATTATGTTTTATAACATAAAACGCTTTATCTTTGTACTGTGTTTTTCATGGTATTAGATTTAAGGTTAACAATGAAGATTGGTTGTCGTGATGACAACCTTTCCTTTTTTAAAGCGTTTCCTTTTTACTTCCTACAACTAATGACTTTCCGGTTAGCCTGATGAATTAAATCATAATCAAACGATTTGAGATAGATT
The DNA here is from genome assembly GCA_031553775.1 of Bacteroidales bacterium. Lineage (GTDB taxonomy): Bacteria > Bacteroidota > Bacteroidia > Bacteroidales > Azobacteroidaceae > JAISFI01. Next base: position 80,691 of record JAVBLA010000009.1, on the reverse strand, counting down.
TGGGTTGTTTTCACACTTTCATGACCAAGCCCCCGGCTGATAATTTCCACAGGTACCCCCATCGCATGTGCGATCGAAGCCCACGAATGACGGGCAGCATAAGTGGTCAGCGGTTTATCTAACCCGGCTAAAGCAGATAATTCTTTTAAATCCTTGTTCTGTTTCCTTAGGGCATTTTCATAATCGGCCCGGCTGTCTCCTTGTTGTAATAGTGGTAACAGGTAAGAACTTCCGGCTAAACAATAGCGTTTGAAGATTGCTTTTATCTCAGGGGTAATTTCAATTTCGAAGTATTGTCCTGTTTTTCTTCTGGTGTAACAAATACAACCGTCCCGAATATTTTCTTTTTTCAGATAGGCCATATCGATGAAAGAAATTCCTCTTAAATAATAGCTCAGCAGGAAAAGCCAGCGTGTCTGGTCGAGGTGTCTTTTCTCCGTATCGTTCAGGTCGATGATTTCCAAACGTTTGATCACTTCTTTTTTTACGGCCCTTTTAATGGTCTTTTCATTTCCGGTAAAAATTCCTGTAAAAGGATTCTCTCCTTTGCGATCGATGAGTTTTTCTCTGACAGCCCGGTTGAGAATTGCTCTCAGATTGCGGCACTAGTAAGAGGTCGTGGTAAGTTTATTACCTGTATTACGCATATATTGTTCAAAGCGAAAGATAAATTCGGATGTGATTTCTCCAAGCAAGAGGTCTTTATCCGGACAATATTGTTTAATTTTCCGCATTACACTCCGGTAGGAGCGTGCGGTGCGGGGATGAAGATTTTCCAGCTTACACGCTTCGCTTTCAATAAAAGAAGAAAGCGTATTCCCCTTTTTTTTTACCTGGAAAGACTCAACCAAATCATCAAGCGTATAGCCGGGACTGAGATTTTCAAATTCCCATGCAATGGCTTCTATTTTCGACTTCATATCGGTTACTTTAGCATACAAATTTTCCAGATAAATTTTGCGTTGCGGATTCCCTGTATTGAGGCGAAAACTCTCGTTGGCAGCATCCCATTCGTTGGGATAGATTTTACAACCTTTGAATACGGATACGCGGGATTTGCGGTTTTTAATCAATTGCAGATAGAGACTGCCTGTTTTGCCTTCTACAGTGGAAGGACGGAACTTTAACATGATGGATGTTTGCATGAATGGGCTTTTTAATAGTGATTACTGAGATTTTAAAAACGACAAAGATAAGTGAAAATAATACTTGGCGGCTGACTTCCCGAAAAACAAAATGACAGGATTGCTGTTTTATATCCAAAGAATACAAGTAACGGATATGATTAAGATACTTCCTGTTATATTTGAAAAAACAAGATCCTATATTCTGCATTTAATACCGGTGAAGCCGGCATTTATTTTTTTATTTTGGTTAGGGCCGTTTGCTATATTATTTGCCAGTGAGGATATGCCTAAAGACACGATTTTTCTTCGAAACGGAGAAATGCTGATTGGTGACATTAAAGAACTTCACCTGGGTATGCTATCGTTCGATTCGAAAGATGTAGGATTGGTCAGCCTGAAAACTTCAAAAATTAAAACCATCAATTCATCTGCAGATACTTTACGGATAGAAACATCCGACAAGGCAATCTATTATGGAGCATTAAAACCCTCGGGGAAAGCAGGCTGGGTGATTATAGTAACGGAATTACACCATCATATGGTTGAAATTAGCAGTATCAATTCCCTGTTATTGTATAAGAACCGGTTTTGGGATAATCTTTCGGGAAGTGTATCTTCCGGGTTCAGTTATTCACGTTCGAGCGGAATCGGGCAGTTGAATATGAATTTTTCGGTGACATATACCGCTAAACGTCTTGAAATCTCACTATCAGGTTCCGGAATCGCATCGATCGATACATCCTCATTTTCGCGCGACAGGGAAGATTTTGATATTACTGCGCTTTATAATCTCAAAGGCATGTGGTATTCTTTGGGATCGCTCGATTATCAGCGTAATTTACAACTGTCAATTTCCCGTCGTTTTCAGGAATCGCTTGCCGGCGGGTATAAAGTTGTTTTCAGCAGAAATTTCCAGATCATGGGACTTGCCGGATTAAGTGTGAGCCAGGAACAAAGTACTACCGGGATTGATGAAAATTTTCTCTGTGAGGTTCCGGCCGGTTTTTCGTTGGATTATTACAAATTTTCCCATCCGAACATACAAATATCATCCCAACATGTTTTTTATACCGGGATCACTCAATGGGGCCGGGTCAGGTATGATTCCAATACAACTTTAAACTGGGAATTATTCAAAGATTTTTCTTTTTCATTGAATCTGTACCTGAATTTTGATAGTCGGCCACCGGATGCTACTGCAGGCTCTATGGACTATGGTACGGTTGTGGGGTTGAGTTATAAGTTTTAGAGAGTTAAGAGTTAAGAATTAAGAGTTAAGAGTTGGATTTCAGAAATCCGGAAAAGTAGTAGTTCTTTGTTGTAAAAAGTGTACAAAGAGTACCTTTATCCGGGGATTCGAAGAATCCCAATTCTTAACTCTTAATTCTTAACTCTTAACTAAAAAAGTTAGTGTTTCACAATCAACTTATACGTCAGATTGTTACACTTGAGAACATAGATACCATTTGCCCAATTTTCCACGGGAATAGAGCATTCATTACCATGGGCTGTGGCTTTATAGATGGTACTGCCGGTTAGGTTGTATACCATTATAAGATCGTTTGATTTGCATCCGGAGATTCTGACGATATCGGAAGCCGGGTTGGGATAAACCTTAATCTCTGTTGCTTTCGATTGATCGATCCCTGAATTCGTATATTTTTCCACGATAATGGATGAAATTATTACCGGTTTGGTGTCACCGGATTTTCCTCCTGTTATTTTGTAGGTAACAGGTGTTGCCGATTTTACAGCATCAACATATTCGTAGCAATTATTTTCGTCCAGATTATTTATGGTTTCAGCCAATTCTCCGTTTTTGTAAATATTCATACTCCGGTCGGCGGAACTACTTTTTGCTTTTATAGCAATGATACTGCTATTTACGGAAGGTACGGTGAATTCAACATATCCATTGTCTCCCAATCCTCTGATACGTAAACCGTTACCGGATCCACAAGTTCCTCCTTGTATTTCGATATTGGTATAATAGCTTGTCAGCTCGATATTGTTAGGTTTGGAGAGACGGGCTGTTACTGATGTAATATAGTCCGCTTCAACAGCATGAGAAGCAAAGTCTTCATTGATCCAGTAAGCTGCCAAGTCATCCTCCTCTTCGTTCGATACTTCATAGGTATAGAACTCATGTGCTGCACGAGCAGGCAGGAAGGCTCCGATCTGATCATTTTCGGCATAAAAATAATATTCCAGGGTGGTTGTAATATCCGATAGACTGGTGGAATATACTCCTCCTGTTCCTGTCATCTCAACCGCATTGAAAGCTCCGTTTCCGTCTCCTAACTGGCGATAGTAAAAGAATACTCTATTGGCATTATCCGCTTGAACGCTAAAGACTCCTTCGTTACCCGATCGGTTATAAAGAACCGGTTGTACCGCTGTGAATTCAGCTAATCCGGCCAGGTAAGTTTTACGGGCATCCACAAATGTTTTGAGACCGTTTACCGCATAACCGTTCACCGCGTAATTGTCGGTCAAACTATTATAAAATGCGTCTAATGAGGAATAAAATTTGTTTTTGTCGGCAGCTACGCTTCGCTCTGCCTGTGCCTGCCATTGTACTGCAGATTCCAAGTAAGCATTGTTTTTGAAGTTTTCTTCGTAAATGGTTTTACAATGTGCCAGGTACATTTTTTTCCATCGATCGTTTCCATAAATATTTTTAAGCATCGGCCAGTAGTCGTCCGTACTGTGAACGTTTAATGCCAATTGTTGCCTTTGTTCGGGGGTTAAAGTAGATAAACGGTTGAGATTTCCGATGTTATTGAATCCCCCGAAAGAGAGATTGAAATCCCATGGAATAGCCATAAACCGACCTTCTGAGCTTTGGTAAAGATAATAGTTCTGGCTATATACCCCGATATAACTATCCAGATTTACGGCCATATTATTAAAGGCGGTAAGCCAAATGAATTTGTCAATATCCATTACTTTTTCCAATGCGGAAGGATTGTTTGTGACTGTATCGCAGAGTGCAATAAAGCTTTCCCAGGTGCCTACTTTCAATTCATAGGAAGCTTCGTAATCTGCCTGGTTGGCAGAAATATACCTGAGGTTACTTTTGGTTGCCACCGTAGGAGATACTACCGGGGAGCAATCTAAGAAAGTATTGCTTTTAGAACCGTAGTGACGGCTACAGAACGATTTGTTGACCGGCTCCGTATTGGTGTATAATCCGAGGTATTCTCCGTTCGCATATACCTGTGCGAAATTGGCTTTTCCCGATTCTATATATTTGTTGAGGATTTCGTAGGAAACTACTTCACGGACAAAAGAAGGGTCGCCGTAAACATTAGCTAATTTAAGGGAAGTATATCCCTGGTATTTATTGGATACGAATTCGTCCAATGAGATGTTGAACGGATTTTTAGTTTGTGAGGCATCGTACGAACTGTTTCCTTTGAACTTGACTCCGGCTCCCGGAAGGCTTACGCCATTTATTTTGACCCATTCCGATTGCAAATATACATCGAGATTCTGGTCTTTGTTGCCGGAAAGGATTTCGGCCCAGTTTTCTTCTGCGAACTTCATTTCTATCCGCTGGATATGGTCGGGATCGTACAAGTCGAAATTGACAGCTTCGTAAAGGTCTGTTGTTGAAAATGATACTGTGTTATTTTCAGTGTCTTCTTTCAGCTGAGCAGTATATGTGTTATTATCGATTAACCGGTCGGACGGAACAGTGCCATTATAAAAAGTATACGTTACATCTGTTCCGGTAGCACCATATAAAATTCCTTCATAAATATTCTGATTATCACCGGAATTGACGGCTTTATTAGCGTTTACCAGCGGCACGATGGTTTTTCCGGATACTGCAAAAATACCTGCTGATGAAACATCGGTTCCGCTCATGTCGACCTTTACCCGCAAAAGTTTTTTACCTGCAGGGCTCATTCCGTTAAAAGTGCAGGCATCCAGCGTCCAGGTATCATTGGTTGTATTGGTATACAGGAAACGATAATAACCCGGAGCCAACAATGCCATATCCCCGATCGATCCTTCTGCAAAATACCCGTCGTCGCCGATTTCGAAATAATACTCATATAGCGTATTTTTCTCCAAAGTGACAGGCGCAGAAGAGTAAGTCAGTGTTTCTCCCACCCTGGTTAAAGGCACCCTGATTCCTACACTAAAAGTAGCCGATGGCTCATAGACAAGAAATATGCCTCTGGCATCGAGAAGAGATATAAGGGAACTCACCGACTTATCTTCCACAATCAGTGTGAGATCGGTTTCTGTAAAATCCGTTGAAAAAGTAACGGAAACTTGTCCTTGTGCTTTTGAAAACAAAACAACAAGCAACAATAATGATAACAATAGTAACTTTTTCATGCTTAAAAAGATTTATCGAATAATTAATTTCATTGGATGATTGTTCACTTGAATGATATAGATTCCTTTTGTGCATTGCGGCAGGGTAATTCCGGAACTCCCTTTTTGAACGGCTAATTTTCTGCCGCTCAAATCGTAAAGTTCTATCAGGTTATCCGGACTTTCTTCCAGATTGTTGATCAACAGGGTTTCTCCGGCTTTGCCGCTGGGGACGGACCATTTGCTTTGAACCGTATTTTTTGCCAACCCGGTTCCCAGGCTCCCGATAGCGACGTTTGCGCAGATTTCTGCATAATCGCCGTTGACATATGCTTCCGAGTAACGGGCCATTTTTGCACAATTACTTACCGTGTTGTTAGTCCAGATAGAACTTCCGCTGCTATTGACTTCATAAACCGTGCTGAACCCGGATCCGCCGAATACCAGCATATTTCCATTCGGTAATGCCTGTGCACAGCCCATGTTAGTAGAGCGTCCCGAAATAGATAGTTTTTTGTAATAAGAAGTTGGGCCATATGCACTTCCTTGTGTATAGTCGAATAAAAAACTGTTTTCCGAATAAGGTGGAATGATTGTCATGCCCCCTACATTTGTATTGCTGAAAACAGAAATCTGCCCGGCATATGCATGGTAATTTTCTCCCGAAGAATTTGTATTCTGAGCGAGGTAATTTTCTCCCAGTATCCATGAAGCATTGTGTATAGTACCAAAAACATTGGTGGAAGTGTTGGTTTTTCCATAATTGGAGGGACATCCCCAGCGGTACAGGAAATCACCACCCTTGCCAGATAAGCCTCCGCTGCTTGTTTTCGCTTCCGCCGTGGTGGTACTGTGGTCTATTACGAAAATTTCTTTCATATATTTACAACTGATCACGATCTGGTCCCGAAGGGGATTGTAATCAAGTCCATTCATGTGCATCCAATCATTATATCCGTTGTCGCCTTTGACTTGAATGTTGAAGCGTTGGGGATTATCGGCCGGTACCCCGTAATTAGAGGCACTACTTTTGACATTTTGTATTAAATGGTCGATGAATCTCCATTCCCATACAATTTTTTGATTGACGCCGTCTATCTCTACTATCTTGTCGTACGACAGGCTGTTCGATACAGTGGTGGTTCCTCCGGTAAAGCCCCGTTCCGACAGTTCCGCCGAGGTGGCTGTAGCCTGAACAGTGGCCAATACGTTTCCATTAGGAAGAACACAGATATCATGATGTGCGGCAATGGAATAACTCCATACAACTTTACCGTTCCAATCTACTTTTTCGATTTTACTTCCGCCACTTCCGCCGTTTCCACCGACTATTCGTACCAGGCAGCGATCGGGAGTAAGCAGGCTGCAGTATCCGTTACTGCCGGAAAGAGACCAGCTTTTATATGTTGTACCCTGCAAATCCACTAATTTAGCAGTGGTACTACCCTGTGAGGCAATCAGTGTATACTTCCCCCAGCTTTGGCCATAGGCCTGAAGAAATGTGAAAAGAATTAAGCCTGCGATCCAATAGATTCTTAAAGTTTTCATGTGGCTGTTATTTGATTTTTTTACATCGAAGTAAAATTAACCTGAATCGCTTTCAGGAAAAATCTTAATCAACCAATCCCTCAAAGTTTTAAACAAAATCCGGTTTTTTATAAATGGCAAATTTCAAAAGATATGGATATGTTGGCCATGTAATCCGGAAAAAAATATTATTTTTGAACCTCATTAGAAGTTATCTCCAAAGATTGCTTACTAGTTTATCATGAAAAATAACAAATATATGTCGATTGCCGTATGGGCAGGCTTCGTATTGTTATGCTTAGATCAATAGGTCATAGAACTAAAAGCTAAAAATTTAATACACTATTTTATGGAATATTTGCAGTATTTATCTTCGCAGTTGAAAGAGATCAAAGAAGCAGGGCTTTATAAGCAGGAAAGGGTTATCGTATCTCCTCAGAATGCCAGTATCCGGTTGGATAACGGGAAAGAATCTCTTAATTTTTGTGCCAATAACTATTTGGGCTTGTCGGATAACCGGGAATTGATCGAAGCCGCTCAAAAGGCGATGGATACTCATGGATATGGAATGTCGTCTGTCCGTTTTATCTGTGGTACCCAGGAATTGCATAAACAATTAGAAGCGGAAATAGCCGATTTCTTCGGCATGGAAGATTCTATTTTATATGCAGCCTGTTTCGATGCCAACGGAGGTGTGTTTGAACCCTTGCTGGGAGAAGAAGATGCTATTATTTCCGACGCCCTGAACCATGCATCTATCATTGATGGGGTACGTTTGTGTAAAGCGGTTCGGTATCGTTATGCCAATGCCGATATGAAAGACCTGGAAGAGCAGCTGAAAAAAGCACAGGCGCAGCGTTACCGGTTGATTGTAACCGATGGCGTATTTTCTATGGATGGAAATGTAGCCCCATTGGATCAGATATATGCCTTGGCCCGGAAATACGATGCAATGATCATGGTCGATGAGTCTCATTCAGCCGGGGTTGTTGGGCAGACAGGACGGGGAACCACTGAACAATTTGATTTGAGAGGAAAAGTAGATATTATTACCGGTACCTTAGGTAAAGCATTCGGAGGAGCGATCGGCGGGTTTACCACTGCCAAAAAAGAAATAGTGGAGATGTTACGTCAGCGTTCCAGGCCTTATTTGTTTTCCAACTCCATACCGCCTTCGGTAGCAGCTGCCGGAATCAAAGCTTTCCGTTTAGTGAAAGAATCCAACCGCTTACAGGATAAACTGCATGGGAATACAGATTACTTTATCTCCCGCATGCGGGAAGCCGGTTTCGATATCAAACCGACCCAGTCCGCCATTTGTGCCGTAATGCTGTACGATGCCAAGCTTTCTCAGGAGATGGCCGCCGGACTTTCGGAAGAAGGTATCTATGTTACCGGTTTTTATTATCCGGTGGTTCCCAAGGGACAAGCCCGCATCCGGGTACAGGTATCGGCTGCTCATGAGCAGGAACATTTAGACCGTTGTGTGGATGCCTTCATCAAAGTAGGTAAAAAACTAGGAGTACTATAATTCCCCCATAGCCAAATTACATTTTCAATTTTCAATTTTTAATGAAATCTCCCCACTATTTAACAATCATCCTATTCTTTTCCCTTTTTTCCTGTAAAAAAGAAGTATTACCCCCGGTAGCATTGCTGCCTGTTCCCAATGAATATCAATTGAAATGGCAGGAAATGGAGCAGTACGCCTTTATCCATTTTACCACGAATACATTTACGGGGAAAGAATGGGGTTATGGTGATGAAAAACCGGATGTATTCAACCCTTCGGATTTTGATCCGGAACAATGGGTGCTTTGCCTGAAAGAAGCCGGGTTGAAAGGTTTGATTTTAACCTGTAAACACCATGACGGATTTTGCCTGTGGCCCAGTAAATATACGGAACATTCGATCAGGAACAGTCCTTATAAAAATGGACAAGGCGATATTGTGAAAGAGGTTTCCGATGCCTGTAAAAAACACGGATTGCCATTTGGAATCTATCTTTCTCCCTGGGACCGGAACCGGCCGGAATACGGAAAACCGGAATATCTGACTTATTACCGCAATCAATTACAGGAATTGCTTGAAAATTACGGGCCTGTTTTTGAAATCTGGTTCGACGGAGCTAACGGAGGCGATGGTTATTACGGTGGGGTCCGGGAACTTCGTAAGATTGATAATACGGTTTACTATGACTGGAAAAATACCCAGGCAATTGTCCGTAGTATTTCTCCCGAAGCCATGATGTTCAGTGATGCGGGTCCTGATATCCGTTGGTGCGGCAATGAAAAAGGTTTTGCCGGTGATCCGAATTGGTGTATTATCAACAGTGATACTTTGCATCCGGGGAAAGCCGGTATAGGAACGCTGCTTAACCAGGGTTCTGAAGATGGAACATCCTGGATCCCGTCCGAAGTGGATGTCTCCATTCGTCCGGGGTGGTTTTATCATCCGGAGGAAGATAGTCTGGTTCGTATACCTGACAATTTATTTAAAATTTATTTGGAATCTGTGGGAAGAGGGGCTAATTTATTGCTGAATATTCCTCCTGATCAACGGGGATTGCTGCACGATAATGACATTCAATCGTTAAAAGCCTGGAAGAAAATGCGTGATGAGGCTTTTGCCGTAAATCTGGCAGCTGGCGTGCATGCTGTAGCCGATACTTATCGTAAAAATTCTACTACTTATGCGGCAAAAAATGTTACCGACGGAGATAAAAATACCTACTGGGCAACCGACGACGGACAATTAACCGGATTTGTCGAAATTGATCTGGGAGAGGCTCAAAAGATTCATTATGTGTTGTTGCAGGAGTATATCCGCCTGGGACAGCGTGTTAAATCGTTCGATATAGAGGTAAAGACCGATGATCAATGGGTAAAAGTGGCCGAAGGTACAACGATCGGTCATAAACGGATTTTATCTTTGCCGGAATCAGGGATATCCGCCCGCTGTATCCGCATCCATATCAGGGATGCAAGAGCTTGTCCGCTGATCTCCAATATAGAGGTGTATTAAATTATCCCTGTTTATCGAGTGATATTATGAATCGACAGTTAATTCTTGTTTTTCTTATTTGCAGCCAGGTGATTTGGGCTGGGGAAATTCTCCCTGTATGGAGCGACTCTTATGAAACAGAAGCCATGGCGACCGATTGGCTTGTTATGCCAGTTGAAGAAAAGGCAGAAATTTATCAAACCTCCGATGCAAAATACATTGTCTTATTCAATGGACTTGTTAAAAGAGTTTTCCGGATAACGCCGGATGTTGCCTGTGTGGATTATCTGAATAAAACCAATGGACAGCAAATCTTGAGGACGATTTGTCCGGAAGCACGTATCAATCTGAATGGAAAGGATTATTCTGTCGGCGGCCTGTACGGACAAAAAGAAAAGGCCTATCTGTTGAACGAGTGGGTCGATAATCTCAAAAAAGGAGAGGAGGGCTTTCATTATGTGTCTCATTCGGTTATGCCTTTGGAGCCGTTCCTTGATTGTAAATTTGATTATTGGGCATCCAATACCCGGCAGCCGGAAGGAAAAACAATCGTTTTTCATTATCGTTCGGATGCATTGAAAGAGATAGATGTCAATATCGGATATGATATTTATGATGGAATTCCGGTTATATGTAAATGGCTGTCCATTCATAATAACAGTGTTTCTCCTGTGAAAATTAACCGGGTGGTGAATGAAATCCTGGCTGTAGTGGAAGAACAAAGTGCCGTGTTCGGCTCTCCGGATCAAATGGCAAAACCTTCTTCTATTTATGTGGAAACGAACTATGCTTTCAATAATGCAATGAATTATAGCTTAAGCGATCAGACAACACATTGGAAAATAGACAGTACATACACTTCTCAGGTCAATTTTGATTATAATACACCCTGTTTATTGGAAGTTTATCCTGAAAAGGCTCCCGGAATCCTGTTGCAGACCGGGGAAACCTTTCATTCCGTACGTTCATACGAATTGCTTCATGACAGTTATGACAGGGAAAGGAGAGGGTTGGCTGTTCGCAAAATGTACAGGACGATTGCTCCCTGGATTACGGGCAATCCGATTTTCATGCATTTGGTGAGCAAGAATGACGAGCAGGTTTATGAGGCTATCGATCAGTGTGTTGCTACCGGGTATGAAGCACTTATATTGAGTTTCGGCAGTCACTTAATAATGGAAGATGCATCTCCTGCCAATCATGGCCAATGGAAAATAATAGCTGATTATGCTCATCAGAAAGGAATCAAAATAGGAGGATACACTTTGTTCAGTTCCAGGGAGATAGGTCCGGAAACGGATGTTATCAGTCCTGAGACAGGAAAGCCGGGCGGCGCTTTTTTCGGGCATGCTCCTTGTTTCGGGAGTAGCTGGGGTCTGGAGTACCGGGATAATATCATTGCATTTTTTCAGAATACCGGTTTTGATATTCTGGAAATGGATGGTCCTTATCCTGGTGATGTCTGTGCTTCGACAGACCATCCGGGGCATGCCGGCCTGGAAGATTCCCAATGGAGGCAAATGGAAATTCAGAAAAGTATTTTTCGCTGGATGGCGGAACATGGGGTTTATGTCAATACTCCTGATTGGTATTTTTTAGACGGTGCAAATAAAATCGGACTGGGTTACCGGGAGGTTAATTTTGCCCTGACCCGTGAACAGCAAAAAATACTGAATCGTCAGAATATTTTTGATGGTACCTGGAAAAAAACGCCTTCGATGGGATGGGGATTCGTTCCGTTGACGGCTTATCATGGTGGTGGGCCGGATGCAGTTCTGGAACCTTTGCATGAACACCTGAAAGACTATAAGCAATTGATGATGCAGTATTACGGTGCCGGAGTACAGGCTTGTTACCGGGGTCCAAGGCTATATGATACCGATGAAACTAAACGTATGGTATCTCAGGTGATCGAATGGTATCAAAAATACCGGGATATTCTGAATGCGGATATTATTCATCTGAGGCGTGCGGACGGCCGGGACTGGGATGGTTTCCTGCATATTGATCCGGCTTTGAATCCAAAAGGTTTGCTGATGTTGTTTAATCCCCTGAAAGAAAAAATAACACGTACCATCTGTTTGCCCTTGTACTATACAGGCCTGGATCAATGGGCTGTTATCCGGGAAGAAGGCATCGATCCGGTGATATATCCTCTGAACAGGGACTATACTACTGATTTTACTTTTACGCTGGAACCCGAGTCCTATTCATGGTTTGTGATTGAATAAACAACGGAATATCCATTTTTGTAAAAAAATACTTACCTTTGTCTTAATCTTAAGACAAACTTTAGGGTATGCAATCATCCCACATTAAACTCAATGTATTAGGCATTACGTACAGCCAGATTCAGGCAGGCGCTTATGCTTTGATTCTCGGGGAGGAATCCGGTCCCCGGCGAATCCCTGTTATTATCGGTACCCCGGAAGCCCAATCGATCGCGATATTTCTGGAAGGGTTGCATCCTCCCCGTCCGCTTACCCATGATATGTTCGTTTCTTTCATGGACTTGTACGATATCCGGATGGAAGAAGTTTTTATCTATAAGTTTGAAGAAGGTGTTTTTTTCTCTGAAATTCGTTTTACGGGCGACCGGGAGGTCAAACTGGATGCCCGTACTTCCGATGCGATTGCCTTGGCGATCCGTTGTAATGCACCTATTTATACTACGGAGGAGATTGTCCGCGAAGCAGGTGTTATGTTGGAAGAGTCGGATTATGAAGTGACGGATGATGAAGTGCCGACTGATGATCTGGGAGAAGAATCTATCTTAGAAAACAAAACCCTGGAAGAGTTGCAATCATACTTAGAGGATGCTGTTGCTGCCGAAGATTATGAAGCTGCATCCCGGATCAGAGATGAAATGAATAAACGCCAGCAAAACTGATGCAGCCTGTTTTTTATACTCCTGATATTGATACTTCCTTAGAACTTCCGGAAGAAGAGTCTGCCCATTGTGTCCGGGTATTGCGCTTGGTTGCGGGTGATGAAATTCTTTTGACAGACGGGCGTGGCAGTTTTTACAGGGCCCGGCTTTCTCATGCGCAGGTTAAGCACTGCCGTTATGAAGTACTGGAACAAATCCCGGCCCCATTATCCTGGAAAGCACATATTCACATCGCTATGGCCCCCACTAAAAATATGGACCGGACAGAATGGTTTGCAGAAAAAGCTACGGAAATAGGGATTAATGAGATATCGTTCATTCAATGCAGATATTCCGAACGAAAGGAAATCAAAAAACAACGGATAGAAAAAGTTCTGATATCTGCGATGAAACAATCGCAGAAGGCTGTACTTCCTCTCCTGAATGAGATGCAAACCTTCAAACAGTTCATTTCTCAGCCTTTCACCGGACAGAAATTGATTGCTCACTGTTATCCCGGAAACAAACCCGTTTTGAAAGATATTTGCCATCCGGGAGAAGATGTTATCATCCTGATCGGACCGGAAGGAGATTTCAGCGAAGAAGAAGTGGCAGAAGCGGAAAGAAACGGCTTTATTTCTGTTTCGCTGGGAGATAGCCGGTTGAGGACGGAGACAGCGGCTTTGGTTGCTTGTCACACTTTACGGATTTTGAATAGTTAATAGTTAAGAGTTAAGAATTAAGAGTTAAGAATTTGTTCCGAAATCCGATAGAATAGCTTTTTTAATCTTGAAAAGGCGCAAAAAACGACTATCATCAGGGATTCGAAGAATCCCAATTCTTAATTCTTAACTCTTAATTCTTAACTTTTAACTTTAAAGTGTTTTTAGCACCAAGTTCCTCCACAACACCTTAATTCCTCCACCATCATGGATTTGCAATGCGATCCGGCCTTGTCCCTTGCCGATCTTTTCATCATCCAGGTTGACCATTTCCTGCCCGTTCAGCCAGGTAGTAACATTGTTTCCCTGTACTTTAATACGCATGGTATTCCAGTCGTTGGGTTTCAGGATATTTTCTTTTTCATCCGGAATTTGAACCAACCAACCTCTACCATATGATTCATAGATGCCGCCGGTATCTTTTCCGGGAGGGGCTACTTCTACCTGCCAACCGTTAACTTTTACATCTTTTTCAATGAAAGAGCGTATAAATACGCCGGAGTTGCCGTCGGCTTCCTGTTTGAATTCTACAGTAAGATCGAAATCGTTGTAGTATTCGCGGGTTGCCAGGTATCCGTATTTTTTGTCGGGACCGCTTTCACAGACTAACAAACCATCTTTTACATACCATAATTCTGTTCCGTAGGCTTCCCAACCGGTCAGGTCTTTTCCGTTGAAAAGAGTGACTTCTTTAGTTTTTCTCGGCAGTTCTTTGATTTTGATATTTCTGAACCATGCGGGATATCCGTGGTCCTGCAAGCAAATAACACCTTTATTTGCCAATCCGTATTCCGGAGCATTGTGCCATTTTCCACTGTTCTTGCGAACAAACCAGTCGTCGGTCCAGGCTTCAAATTCAATGATTTTTTCGCCATTCATCCAATGTTCTACATGGCCGTTATTGAAAACTATTTTTGAAGTATTCCATTCGCCGGCGGGGTTGACTTTGATGGTGGAAAAATCGGGCAGGTGCATGGCATAATCCACTCCGCATCTTTGCCATTCTTCCAGTTTACCATCATAATTGATGTCATCGATCAATTGGTATTCCGGGCCGGTAACATAGGGTACTTTGAATGCAGTTCCTTCTACTACGTGATAGAGCATTCCGCTGTTTCCTCCTTTAGAAATTTTCCAATCCCATGAAAGTTCGAAGTTTTCGTACACTTTGTCGGTTACAATATAACCGTTGGCATCGCTTCCTTCTCCATGTGCTTTGATGGTGCCGTCTTCCACTGTCCACGGACCTGTCAATTCGGTCCCGTTAAAATCTCTCCAACCCGTCATCGTTTTTCCGTCGAAGAGTAGTTGCCAACCATCGGCAGTTTCCTGTTTAGTCAGCGTATTATGACCGACGTTACAGGATGCGAATACAATAATTGTTAGAATCAAGGGCAGGATAGTCCTTGCCGTTTTCATTTTTCTCATGGCAAATCTTATGTTTGATTAATAATTCAGATGGCAAATTTAATAATTAAATAGGGAACTACGTCCTCTATTTCCGTTAAAATGATTACTTTTGACGTCAAAAAAACGCAATTGGGATATGTTTTTTTAGAGAGTGGATATGATCCGCCCCTACAGGGGGATTTCCCAATTTTCAATTTTCAATTTTTAATTTTCAATTCAAATGAAAACTCCTGTTGATTATTCTATCGCGCAACAAATTATCCATTCGTATAAAATTCCTGATTTCGGACAGGCCACCATTCGTGAGGTAGTTGCTATATCTAACCAGATAGAGGCTCAAACAGGAGTAGAGTTTGTTCATATGGAAATGGGAGTCCCGGGTTTATTGCCTTCAAAAATAGGGGTAGATGCGGAAATTGCCGCCTTGCAGAATAATGTGGCCTCCATTTATCCGTTGATAGATGGTATACCGGAGTTGAAGCAGGAAGCTTCCCGGTTTGTCAAAGCTTTTATCGACCTGGATATTCCTGCCGGATGTTGTGTGCCTGTGGTAGGTTCCATGCAGGGTACATTTACCTCTTTCCTGGTTTGCGGGCAATGCAGTAAAGAAAAAGATACTATCTTATTTATCGATCCCGGTTTTCCTGTCCAGAAACAGCAGATCACAGTAATGGGATATAAATATGCATCATTCGATGTTTACAATTATCGAGGAGAAAAGCTTAAAGAAATTCTGGACAGTTATCTGCAACAGGGTAATATTGCTGCGATTATTTATTCAAATCCTAATAATCCTGCCTGGTTCTGCCTGAATGAAGAGGAACTAAAAGTAATAGGTGATGCTGCCAACCGGTATGATGTGATCGTTCTGGAGGATCTGGCTTATTTTGCTATGGACTTCAGGAAAGATTTGGGAAAACCTTTTGAAGCTCCTTATCAGGCCAGTGTAGGTCGTTATACTGACAATTATCTGTTGTTGATATCCGGATCCAAGGCATTCAGTTATGCCGGACAACGGATCGGTGTGGTTTGTATGTCGGAAAAATTGTACGACAGGCAATATCCCGGGCTGACCGAAAGATACGGAGGCGGTACTTTCGGAACAGTATTTATTCACAGGGCCTTATATGCGATATCTTCCGGTACCAGCCATTCTGCCCAATTTGCATTGGCTGCAATGTTCAAGGCAGCTTCCGATGGCCGTTTCAACTTTCTGGAAGAAGTGAAGGAATACGGCAGAAGAGCAGCAAAACTGAAAAAGATTTTCCTGGCAAACGGATTTGAAATTGTGTACGACAAAGACCTGGATGATCCGATTGCCGATGGTTTTTATTTTACGATATGCTATCCGGGCATGACAGGAAACGAGTTAATGAAAGCACTGATTTTTTATGGTATCAGTGCAATTTCATTATCTACCACAGGAAGTATACAGGAAGGACTCCGTGCCTGCACTTCATTCATTAAAGACCATCAGTATGCTTTGTTGAATGAAAGACTGAGGATTTTCCGGGAAAATAATCCTATTTGATCAGTTGCATCAAAAATACATCTTCGAACTGGTCCTCGTTTTTAATCCAGGAACGGAGCTGGCCCGATATTTCATATCCGCACCTTTGAAATAGCTTGACACTGGGAATGTTGACTTCCGGAACAAAAGCAAAGATCTGTTTCATCATCAGGAAGCCAAATGCGTATTCCTTCATCAAATTCAGCGCTTCCGCACCTATGCCGCGTTGCCGGTAATTGTCGTCGATGAGAATGCCGATTCCTGCGCGGCCGTTCATCGGATCGAAATCGTACAGGTCGATTGTTCCTGCGCACTTGTTTTCCGATTTCAGGATAACCATCAACCGTAACTGGCGGGATTGAAAAATATCCAGGCGGGCATCCGAAAGATATTCCCTCAGTGTAAAACGGGAATAAGGAGCTAAAGTACTTCCGTATCTCCAGAGACTGGAGTCGTTTTCCCAACGGTACAGGATATCCAGGTCTTCCGGTTCCAGTGCCCGTAATTTTACGATGTCATTTTCTAAGTAAATCATGGCCTTTGTGTTTTTTGAAAAAATAGATTAACGATTGAATATGAATATACGTAAGTTTGCTGAAAATACGGTGTGTAGTTACCCGTTGATAGTGATGAATCATGCTGGTGTATGGCAGGTAAACCACTTTCCAACCAGCTTCCTGTGCCCGCAGGCAGAAATCGGCATCTTCCGGGCCATAAAATATTTTCTCGTCCAGCATGCCTATTTGCTCAATCACTTCTTTTTTGATCAGCTGGCAGGCTCCGATCACATATTGGACTTCCAGCGCCTTGCTTCCGGAGATATCGTAATCGTAGTTGAGCGTTTTTTCGGAAGGAGAAATAAATCCGGTTTTCAGGAGAATGCTATGCGCTGCGCTTTTGAGTTTGTATTTGGCGGTAGGAAATTTCCTGCAGCTATTCTGAATATTCCCATCTTTATCTTTTAGTTTACAGGCGCAGATCCCGGTATCGGTATGATCTTTCTCGTATTTGAGCATGTCTTCCAGCGCTGCCCTGTTTACTTCCGTATCACTATCCAGTATCCAGATGAAATCTCCCGACGCTTTCCTGATACCCTGATTCCTGGCTTTAGATACGCCCAGGTTCTTGTTGTTCCGGAGAATATTTATTTCCGGGAAATAGCGGTTGATGAAAGAGAGGGTACCATCCGACGATCCGTTGTCGACATAAATAATTTCATGTTCGATATTCCGGGCAGCTTCCCTGATGGAGGGGATGCATTGTTGCAGGTGTCCGGAATCATTCCAACCGATAAGTATGATGGAAAGTTCCATTTTATCCGATTAATTTTGTTTTCAGAGCTTTGAGGGCTCTCCAGAATTCAGAGAAATTGCTGAACTTACGTATTTGTGTAAATATGAATTTCGGGCGCAGGAAGAAAGATATATTATGCCGGAATAACAGCTTTTCCATATCTTTACTACTCAGGTTCGGGTAGTTGAGAATGGAATTCCGCTGTACGTCGGTAGGAATGTATTCCCCTCCTTCAATCCATCCATTTTCTTTGGCGATCTGATAAAATTCTGTCCCCGGAAACGGAGCGACAATATTGATCATCACCTGCGATGCCTTCACCTTTTTGGCGGTATCGAGGGTTCTCCGGATGCTTTCTTTTGTTTCTAAAGGACTGGTACCGATCAGAATATTCAACTTGACAGGTACTTTATAGTGGTTCAGCAGCTCTATTGCTTCGAATATCTGGCTGCTTGTCATGTTTTTTTGGATGTATTGCAGAATGTCATCATCGAAAGACTCCACTCCCAGGTCTACATAATGGCATCCGGTATTTCCCAGTATCCGGGCGATATTTTCAGTGATGGCATCGGCCCTTGCCTGGCATCCCCATATAATATCATGTTTTTTCAGCGCTTCGGCAATTGGTTTCAGGCGTGCTTCCGTGATAATGAAATTATCGTCCTGGAAGCCGATAGCTTTGTATCCTTCTTGTGCCAATTGTTCTATTTCTGCGATGACATTTTCCGGAGACCGCATAGATATGAACGGTTTTTTACCGGTTTCGGCCTTATTCTCCAATTCCCGGGCAAAAGTCAGCGAACTGGGTACGCAATAGATACACCGGAACGGGCAGTTCCGGGAAGTGACCATTGCCGTATAGGGCGTTTTCTTCAGTTTTGGATTGCTGAAAACCGATCGATCGATCAGGTGCCGGGCCGGAAACGGAAGTATGTCCAAGTCCCGCATCAACGGCCGGGTAGGATTGTTCTTTATTTGCCCTTCGGGAGTAAAATAAGAAATTCCTTTGACATCATTCAATGTTTCTCCGGAAGCGATGCACCGGCAGACTTCGGCAGCTGTTTCATCCGGTTCGCCGCGGACTACTATCTGACGTGAGGATGTTAAAAACTGCTTGCTATACAAGGTCGGTGCAGGTCCTATGTACAGGATGAACGCATCCGGCTGTTCTTTCAGGATAATTTCCGATGCTTTTTTATCTGTTTCGATTGACAGGTTGACCGACCAGAAGCAATATACGGTTGAGTGATCCGTGCGGATGAAGTCGATAAAATCTTTTTCATTTTTGCCGGAAAGGACGAAATCCGCATAAGCCACATCAAAACCTTCCTTTTCCAGTAAAGCAGCCACCGTCAATTCATAGATGTTGATCATCGGATATACCATGCTGGTACATCCGGCTGTTCTTTCAGCCGGTTTCTTTTGGTCTAACGGGGGCGGTATGATGAATGTTATTTTCATCGGCAGATCAGTACCTCTTTCCTTTGGCTTTGTCCATAGCTTCTCCCAAACGGATGAAGAAATTCTTTTTTGCCTGTCGTTTGGTGTTGTTGTATTGAGTGATTTCGTCAAAATGAAACATCCCGGATGTGCCTTTTTTGATCATGTTGTAAATAACTCCCCAGTCGGGCAGACCTCCCAGGTTTCGGTCGTCGATAAACAATTCGGAGGTTAATTTCCTGGATTCATACTCTTCTTCTTCCGGATAGTTTTTATTGACGGCGTAAAATTTCAATCCTCTTTGTTCGCAAAATTGAACAGCTTCGTCCAGTAATTTACCTTCTCTTACTGTCCACAAAACAAGTTGGTGATTGTCTTCCTGCTGCAATCTTTTCAGGGTGTCGATAGCAAAAGGAATTTCTTTTCCGATTTTAGGGTATTCATGCTCAACGATTGTTCCGTCGAAATCTACTGCGATTACCATATTTTTGAAGATAAAAGTTTTAAATATTAAATTCTGTGCGGTTCACAATGGAACGTCCCAGGGTGATTTCGTCCGCATACTCTATTTCGTCACCTATAGATATTCCCCGGGCAATCATACTGATCCTGATGTTATTCCCGGAAAGTTTACGATAGATATAGAAATTGGTGGTATCTCCTTCCATTGTGGTGCTCAGAGCCAGGATTACTTCTTTGACCACTCCCGATTTTACCCGTTCTACCAGGCTTTCTATTTCCAGATCGTTTGGCCCGATCCCGTCCATGGGCGATATGATGCCTCCCAATACATGGTAAAGGCCTTTGAATTGGCCCGTATTTTCGATGGCCATTACTTCCTTGATATTTTCTACTACACAAACGGTACTTGCATCCCTGGAGGGATTGCTGCATATGTGGCAGATTTCGTCGTCGCAGATATTATGGCAAACCCGGCAGTATTTGATTTCGTTCCGGAGCCGGACCACTGATTGTCCGAATATTTCCACTTCTGCCGGAGTCCGTTTCAATAAGTGCAATACCAATCTAAGTGCCGTTTTCCTTCCGATACCGGGTAATTTGGCGAATTCATCGACCGCGTTTTCCAGTAATGCCGAGGGATATTTTTGTACCATGCTTTATTCTGCCTGCAATTAACTTGCAAATATAACGATTTTTTTTTGAAACAATGGTATGCTTGCCGGGCGTCTTTATTCAAGCCTGGCATAGTAGTTCCGGCTTTGCCGGTTGGTAGTTGCATGAGTCAAATTAATCCAGTACCTTTGTGAATCAAAGCAATAAAAGCTGCATGAATGTAGACAAACTGGCATTATGTCTGTTTAATCATAGGTTGAAGAGCCTGGCCCGGTATGAAAAATATGCTGATCTGATCCAGGCAGAGCAATTATCCATGTTGATTCGTAAGGCACGGGATACGGAATGGGGTAAGTTGTATCGATATTCTTCCATTTGCACATACGCTGATTTTTCTCAGCGGGTGCCGGTGCAGAGTTATGAAGAAGTCAAGGTGTTTGCCGACCGGATGATGAAAGGAGAGAGAGATGTGTTGTGGCCGGGAAAAATCGACTGGTTTGCCAAATCGTCGGGAACGACCAACGATAAGAGTAAATTTCTGCCGGTGAGCCGTCAGGCTTTGCACGAGTGCCATTACCGGGGCGGAATGGATACGGTGGCTACTTATCTGAATAATACTCCTGATAGCCGTTTTTTCTCCGGAAAAGGTTTGGTGCTCGGAGGGAGTAGCAAACCGGCTTCTTATAATCATCAGATTACCGTGGGCGATTTATCGGCCGTACTTATCGAAAATATCAATCCCATTGCCAATTATTTCAGGACTCCCGGTAAGAAGATCATTCTGATGGATGAGTGGGAGGCTAAACTCGAAGCTATTTGCCGGTCAACTATACATGCGAATATTACAAATCTTTCCGGAGTGCCCTCCTGGTTTTTGGTGCTGATCAAAAAAGTACTGGAGAGAACCGGAAAACAATACCTGACGGAAGTCTGGCCGGATCTGGAAGTGTTTTTCCATGGTGGAATCAGTTTTACTCCTTACAGGGAACAGTATAAGGCTTTGATCCCTTCAGACAGGATGCATTACATGGAAACTTATAATGCTTCAGAAGGCTTTTTTTCTATTCAGGACGATCCTCATGATCCGTCTATGCTCTTACTGCTCGATTATGGTATCTTTTATGAGTTTGTTCCATTAGACAATATAGAATCGGATAACCCTCCTGTTTTTCGCCTGGAAGAGGTGGAATTGAACCGGAATTATGCGATGCTGATTTCTACTTCCAGCGGATTATGGCGCTATAAGATCGGCGATACGGTGAAGTTTACCCGTAAGCAGCCTTATAAAATTCTGATCACAGGCAGGACCAAGCACTTTATCAATGCTTTCGGAGAAGAATTGATGATAGATAATGCAGAAAAAGCACTGGAAAAGGCTTGCCGGGAAACCGGATCGAAAATCAGGGAATACACGGCAGCTCCCGTCTATATGTCTTTTTCTTCCAGGGGAAAGCATCAGTGGCTGATCGAGTTTGAAGAGGCTCCTGTAGATCTCGGGCAATTTGCACAAATCCTTGATGATGCTCTGAAATCTTTGAATTCAGATTATGAGGCTAAGCGGTATAAGGATATGACGCTGGGAATGCCGGAGGTTGTTGTTGCGCGGGAAAATCTTTTTTATGACTGGTTACAGGAAAAGGGAAAACTGGGCGGCCAGCATAAGGTTCCGCGATTGTGTAATACGCGGGAGTATATGGATCAGTTGTTGGAGAAATAATTTAGATTATCCCATTTCCCCCAACACCGAACAAGCCGTTTCCACATTCCCGATATCCGAAATAACCACCATCCTTTTGTTGTTGAGTTCTTTCAACTGGCATCTTTTGTAGTGATTCTGCACGTAGTTCAGTATTTTATCGAATGCTTCACTCTGATAATAAGAAGAGCCAGGATTGTTGACTAAATACAGGCTCATGCGACCGGCTTTCAGTGTGAGTTTTTCGATCCCTAATTTTTGTGCCATTCTTTTCAGGCGGACGATGCGGATCAATTCTTTTCCCTGCGGTGGTATTTTCCCGAAACGGTCTTCTAGTCTTGCTGTAAATTCCATGATTTCCGTTTCTTTTTCCATGCCGTCTAATTCCCGGTACAGGGAGATCCTTTCGGAATCGTTGGGAATATAGGAAGAGGGGAAAGAAAGTTCCAGATCGCTGTCTACAACGGTTTCTCTGACATAGCTTTCTCCCGAATCGGTTTCTGTTTCATCTTTATACATATCGGAAAATTCTTCATTTTTCAGTTCCTGGACGGCTTCTTCCAGAATTTTCTGATAGGTTTCGTATCCCAGGTCTGCTATGAATCCACTTTGTTCTCCTCCGAGCATGTTTCCGGCTCCGCGGATGTCCAGATCTTGCATGGCTATATGGATCCCGCTTCCTAACTCCGACAGGTTTTCGATGGCCTGCAGGCGACGCCGGGCTTCGGTGGTGAGCGAATGCAGAGGAGGAGCCAGGAGGTAACAGAATGCTTTTTTGTTGCTTCGTCCCACTCTTCCGCGCAACTGGTGCAGGTCGCTTAATCCGAATTGCTGGGCATTGTTGACAATAATGGTATTGGCGTTGGGAATATCCAGTCCGCTCTCTATGATAGAGGTGGCTATTAAAACATCGTATTCATGCTGGGTGAAATCGGATATGATCTGTTCCAGTTTTTTGGGTTCCATCTGGGCATGTCCGACAATAATTCTTGCATCAGGAACCTGTTTCCTGACAGTTGACTCGAGATCGTAAATATTTTGTATCCGGTTATTGATGATAAATACCTGTCCGTTCCGGCTTAACTCGAAGTTGACGGCTTCCCGGATGATGTCTTCGCTGAAGCGGTGTACTTCAGTCTGAATAGGATAACGGTTCGGCGGCGGAGTTGTGATGGATGACAAATCTCTGGCTCCCATCAAACTGAACTGTAAGGTCCGTGGGATGGGGGTGGCGGTTAATGTCAGGGTATCGACATTGACTTTCACCTGTTTGAGTTTCTCTTTGACTGACACTCCGAATTTTTGTTCCTCGTCGATGATAAGTAATCCCAGGTCCTTGAATTTAACATCGTTACTTACCAGCCGATGGGTGCCGATAAGAATATCGATTTTTCCGTTTTCCAGGTTCTGGATTATTTCCTTTACTTCTGCCGGTTTCCTGGCACGGGAAATATAATCGATCGTACATGGAAAGTTAGATAAGCGATCTTTGAACGTTTGTTGGTGCTGGTAAGCCAATACGGTAGTTGGTACGAGCACTGCTACCTGTTTTCCATCGGTCACCGCTTTGAAAGCCGCCCGGATGGCTACTTCCGTTTTACCGAAACCTACGTCTCCGCAAACCAACCGGTCCATTGGCAATTCTTTTTCCATATCCTGCTTGATATCTGCCGTAGCTTTTAGCTGGTCGGGCGTATCTTCATACAGGAATGACGCTTCCAGTTCCTGTTGCAGATAGGTATCCGGGGAATAGGCAAAACCTTTTTCTTCGCGGCGTTTGGCATATAACAAGATCAGGTCGCGTGCAATGTCTTTAACTTTCTTTTTCGTCCTTTCTTTGACATTTTCCCAGGCGCCCGAGCCTAATTTGTTGAGTTTGGGAGCTTCCCCGTCTTTCCCTTTATATTTGGAAAGTTTGTGCAGGGAATGTATGCTGACGAAAATCGTATCGTTGTTCAGGAAGGTCATTTTGATGACTTCCTGCATTTTTCCGTTCATATCTGTCCGGATCAATCCACCGAACCTGCCGATCCCATGATCTATGTGAACGATATAATCGCCGATCTGGAACTGATTGAGTTCTTTCAGCGAAAGTGCTATTTTTCCGGAGCGTGCTTTTTCTGAACGCAGGTTATATTTGTGAAAACGGTCGAAAAGCTGGTGATCGGTAAAGAAACAGGCTTTGAGTGTTTCGTCGGTAAATCCTTCGTGCAGGGTTTTCCGGATGGGAGTAAAGGTGATATGATCTCCCCGGTCTTCAAAGATAGCTCGGATCCGGTCGGTTTGTTTTTCACTGTCGCTCAGGATATACAGTTTGTAGCCGTTGATAATATAGTCGGTAAAAGACTGGCTGACCAGTTCGAAATTTTTATGAAAAGCCGGTTGTAATCCTGTTTGGAACGGGATAACGGTATTATTGGATTCTTTTTCATACGAAGCCGGTTGTCCCAGGTGGATTCTCCGGTGTTTAGCTGCCTCTTCATGAAAATGTTCGGCTGTAATCAGGTGTTTCCTGATTTCTTCCATATTCTGGAATGTTTCCTCATTGCTCAGAACAGGGGCTTCATTCCATAAGGAGCCTATTTTTTCGTGCGTCCAGAAACGATCTTTGAATACGATGACTGATGAAGGCTTGAGATAGGAAAGGAGCGATGTGTCTTCGTTACCTGCCTGTGCCGGAACGATATAAATCTCCTGTAGTTTTTCTTTCGATAATTGCGTTTCTACTTCGAAGCTCCGTATACTTTCCACTTCATCGCCGAAGAAATCGATCCGGTAAGGATATTCGTTGGAAAAAGAGAAGACATCGATGATGGAACCCCTTACAGCGAACTGCCCGGGTTCGTAGACATAATCTACCCGGTTGAATCCGTAAGAATAAAGGACTTCCGTTACAAAAAGACTGTCGATTTTTTCTGTAGTGCTTATTTTCAGGGTATTTTCCTTCAGATCGTCAGGAGAAACGACTTTTTCTGCCAACGCTTCCGGATAGCTAACCACAATGGAGTTTTTGCCTTCCTGCCGCAAGCGGCTCAGTACCTCGGTGCGCAGGATCTGGCTGGCAGCATCGGCTTGTCCGTAACGGATGGCCCGTTTGTATCCGGATGGGAAAAAGAACACATCTTCCTCTCGCAGTAATTGACTAAGATCGTGATAAAAATACCCGGCTTCCTCCAAATCATTGAGTATGCACAAAACATGCCCGCCGGTTTGTCTGAAAACGGAAGAGATCAACACACTTCCGGACGAACCGTTCAATCCTGTCAGAAAAACATTTTTCGTTTGTTTTTCTTCTTTTAAAATAGAAACCAATGCCCTGACGTGCGGATGTCCGGCATAAAGGTCCTGTAACTGATTAATTTCCAACTTTTCGTAAAATTTGTTGCAAAAGTAATGAATCTAAGCAAATATAAGTATATTTGAAGTCCAAAAAATAATCTAAATCCTGTTTATGTCCGACAGTCTTGTTATTATTCCCACATACAATGAAAAGGAAAATATAGAGAATATTATTCATGCCGTATTTTCCTTGCCACAGCCGTTCGACATATTGGTTATAGACGATGGTTCTCCGGATGGAACCGCATCGATCGTTAAACATCTGCAGCAGGAGTTTTCCGATCGTCTGCATATTGTTGAAAGAACCGGTAAACTGGGTTTAGGTACCGCCTATATTTGTGGGTTCAAATGGGCGTTGGAGCACCAATACGAGTATATTTTCGAAATGGATGCCGATTTTTCCCATAATCCTAACGATTTACCTCGTTTATACGCTCCCTGTGCATCCGGTGATGCGGACATGACTGTAGGATCCAGGTATGTAAGTGGGGTAAATGTAGTAAACTGGCCGATGGGCAGAGTACTGATGTCGTATTATGCATCCAAGTATGTCCGTTTGGTAAGCGGAATGAAAATTGCCGATACCACTGCGGGTTTTGCCTGCTATACCCGGAAAGTACTTGCTACCATTAATCTGGATGCAATCCGTTTCAAAGGGTATGCATTCCAGATTGAAATGAAGTTTACCGCTATTCAATGTGGTTTCAGGGTACAGGAGGTTCCTATTGTATTTATCAACAGAGAATTGGGAGAATCTAAAATGAGTGGTTCTATTTTTGGGGAAGGGCTTTTGGGGGTGATACAGATGAAGGTTGGGAGTTTGTTCAGGAAATACCCGTAAATAATTGAAAATTGAAAATTAAGAATTGAAAATGAAAGGAACTTTGGTCTCTTTATTTTCAATCATCAAATATTGATCTGATATTTCTTGATTTTCAATTTTCAATTTTCAATTTTCAATTCATATGAAGTTAATTAAAGATGCTACGATAGTTAATGAAGGGCGTAGTTTTAAGGGATCGGTGCTTCTGAAAGGAGAGCGGATTTTTGCGATTTATGAACAGCAGGAGATCCCGGAAGAAGTTTTTTTGAAGGCAGATATTGTTGATGCTTCCGGTTATTACCTGATGCCTGGAATAATCGATGATCAGGTGCATTTCCGGGAACCGGGATTGACTCATAAAGGGGATATTCATAGTGAAAGCCGTGCGGCTGTCGGGGGAGGAGTGACTACATTTATGGATATGCCGAATACCTTGCCGCAGACTACTACGGTAGATGAATTGAACCGGAAATTTGATCGTGCGGCAGAAACTTCCCTCGCCAATTATACTTTTTTCATTGGAGCAACTAACGATAATATAGAGGAACTTAAAAGGGTAGAAGCTCAGCGTGCTGCTGCGGTGAAGGTTTTTATGGGTTCTTCGACCGGTAATATGTTGGTAGACCGGATGTCGGCTTTAGAAAGAATTTTCAGTGAGGTAGATATGTTGATCGCTACCCATTGCGAGAGTGAACCAATTATCAGAAATAATATAGCTCATTATACGGAAAAATACGGACAGGACCTGGATATCTCTTTTCATCCCCTGATCCGGAGTGAAGAGGCCTGTTATGCTTCATCGTCAGAAGCCGTGGAATTAGCCACCCGTTACAGCAGCCGTTTGCATTTGTTTCATTTATCTACAGAAAAGGAATTGTCTCTGTTGGAAGCAAGTCCTTTGCGTGAAAAGAAAATTACAGGGGAAGTCTGTGTGCATCATCTTTGGTTCAATGATGAAGATTATGCCCGTTTGGGTAACCGGATCAAGTGGAATCCGTCAGTAAAGAAACGACAGGATATGTTGGCTTTGCGGAATGGGTTGAATAGCGGGTTGCTGGATGTGGTGGCGACCGATCATGCGCCGCATTTGCTTTCCGAAAAAGCGGGTTCCTGCCTGAAAGCTGCTTCCGGAGGTCCTATGGTACAACATTCTTTAGTAGCCATGTTGGAATTGGCAAAAGAAGGTGTGTTTGAAATAGAGACTGTAGTAGAAAAAATGTGCCATGCACCGGCCGAACTGTTCCGGCTCAAAGACCGGGGATATATCCGTGAGGGTTATTATGCCGATCTGGTTCTGGTGGATCCGGATGCCATGTGGATCGTATCTCCGAAGAATATCCTGTATAAATGCGGCTGGTCGCCTTTAGAAGGACAAACTTTCTCGCATAGGGTTGTCAAAACATTTGTCAATGGTGACTTGGTTTATGACAACGGGATGATCGATGATACCGTGAGAGGGATGGAAGCCGTTTCCTGATTATTTTACCTTTTCCTGGTAATATATCCATCTTTTGATAACATCCCTTACGTAGGCGGCCGTTTCGCTGCCCCGTAAATATCCGTGGTTACATACGCTGTCGTTGTAGTATTCCGGAACACTTTTCAGACGGATATATTCTTCTACATTACCATCCCATACATTACCGTCCTTACCGTATTTTCGAGCCAGGGCGCGTGCGTCGAACACGTGTCCCATTCCTGCATTGTATGATGCCAGGACGAATTTGATCCGTTCTTCTTCCGGAATATTCCGGAAAGATTTTTCCACGATATTAAAGTAGTTGACTGCAGCGCGTACGCTGGCATCGGGATTTGCCCTTTCTTCTGCCGGGATTCCCATCGCTTCCGCCGTACTTGCCAGCAGTCCCATCAGCCCTGCTGCTCCTGCCCAGGAAATACCTGTGGTATCGAAACGTGATTCCTGTTAGGCTATGGAAGCCAGTAATCTCCAGTCGTAATGAAAATCAGGAGCATATTTTTTGAACACATCGTCGTAGGGAGATATTTTATCTTTCGCATACAAATGGCCTAATTCCGTACCGAATTCACCACCGGAAGATTTACTCATTTCGAAATAACGCTTCATGATTGCCTTGTATTTCGGTGTGTTTTGGTTTTCTTCCGACCATTGGTTGAGCGCCCGGGCCAGTTCCGGGCTGTCTTTCCTGACGGCCCAAGAGGATCGTTGCGGATGACTCAGGATTAACTGTATATCAATATTCGAATAGTATGTCCTGTTCAGGCGGGCGATATTGTCATCGCTCACTGTATAGGGTATCTTCCCTTCCGAAACCAGTTCGATCAGGTCTTCGGAGTTGATGGTGTCTTTCTGGATGTCGCGTATGATAATGCCACCTCCCAGTTCGTTGTTCAGGTTTACCAGACGGTTGTAATATTTTGTGCCGTGTATGACCCATACTTCTTTGTCTATCAACTGGATGACATCCGTTAACAGGGTATCTTTCCTGGTATTTCTTTGTATCAATACCTGTTGGGTGATCGTTTCCTTTCCGCAATAGTTTACCAGCTTTTTCATTTCGTTGGTAATGGGAATGTTATACATGATAAGGTCGCCTTCTCCATCGAGCAGCATTTCTGTCAGCCGGTTTACATTGGCAGCGACTTTGATGTTTACCGATAGGTTTTGGGAGGCGGCGAAGTCTTTCAGTAATTCGTATTCATACCCCATGGCTTCTCCTTTATAAAGGAAATACGAAGTTGAGCTATAGAGAGTCAGGACGTTAATTACGCCGCTGTCTTTCATTTCCTGCAGATCGCGGGAGTCGGCAGGTTTTTGTTTTTTGCCTGTGGGGTGGCAGGAGAAGAATAGGAGTAATAGGAGTGATAGAGTTGTTATAGGTAGGAGGGGTTTTAAATTGAAAATTGAAAATTGAAAATTGAAAATTAGGGATTGAAGATTGGAAGTTGATGGGGGGTAATGCGGGTGGGCATTATTTTTATTGGGTGATGTTGTTGAATCTTGTTTCATGTTTTTACAGCATTTCGTCCAAATGGGAGTCTTTGTATCCTAAGAAATAAAGGATGCCGTCTAATCCGGTGGTGGAGATAGATTGTTTGGCATTTGCCTTGACTTTGGGTTTAGCATGGAAGGCGATGCCCAGTCCGGCGATGCTGATCATGGGCAGGTCGTTGGCTCCATCGCCAACCGCTACGGTTTGCCGGATGTCTACGTTTTCTACCTGGGCGATAAGGCGCAGGAGTTCGGCTTTTCTTTTGCCGTCGACTACATCTCCCAGATAGTTTCCGGTTAACTTACCGCCTTCAATTTCGAGTTCGTTGGCATAGACATAGTCTATTCCGTATTTTTGTTTCAGGAAATTACCGAAATAGGTAAATCCTCCGGAGAGGATGGCGATTTTGAATCCGATTTTTTTCAGGACTTTCATCAAGC
Source organism: Bacteroidales bacterium (assembly GCA_031553775.1). Classification (GTDB taxonomy): domain Bacteria; phylum Bacteroidota; class Bacteroidia; order Bacteroidales; family Azobacteroidaceae; genus JAISFI01. The sequence goes on along the minus strand of JAVBLA010000009.1, from coordinate 51,114 downwards.
GGTCGGCTCCTTCGGTAATGGGCAGGTTTTCTGCAATCTCCTGCATTACCGAAATATCTAAGCCTTTGAGCAGGGATACCCGTTGCCGGAAACTTTCGGTAAAGTCGATTTCGCCGCGCATGGCCGATTCTGTGATGGCCTTGACCTGTTTCCCCACACCGTTCCGTTCTGCCAGCTCGTCGATCACTTCCGTTTCGATCAGGGTAGAATCCATGTCGAAGCATATCAATCGGCGGGTCCGACGAAACATGGTTTCTTCCTGAAAAGAAATATCCATTTCCAGTTCGGAAGAAAGATTCATGAAACGTTTCTGCATTTCATCCCTGTTGCTGGGAGTGCCTCTCAGGGAAAACTCCACGCTGGCTTTCGGAGTGCGGATACTTTCGTCTAAAGGGATACGTCCTGTGAGGCGGTTGATATCATCTATATTCAATCCTTGTTCGCTGACTACCTGGGTGACTGCTGAAATCTGTTTGGCACTTAGTTTCCTGCTTAGCAGCGTGATGATATAGCGGTTTTTGCCCTGTAAACTTACCCAGTGCGTGTACTCCGTTTCTGAGATCGGACGGAATTTTACCCTGACATTCAGTTCGTAGCTTTTGAAAAGCAATTCTTTCATGACATCTCCGGAATTACCGTCTGTGGCTTGAAAGAGAATTCCCAGGGAAAGCATGCTATGGATATCTGCCTGTCCGATATCTAAAATAGAAGCATTGTGGTTGGCCAGGATTTCCGTCAACGCGGCTGTTACTCCCGGTTTATCTTCTCCGGAAATGCTGACTAAGATCAGTTCATTATTGTTCATGAATGTTCATTCTGAAGATTTTGTGCAAATGTAGAGATAATTTTCGGGAAAAAGTTTGCGTATTCAAAAAACATACTTACATTTGCAGTGTATTAGTTTAATAGTACACTAATATTATAAAGTATGATCACAATTAAAGATTTGAAGTTCGCTTACAAAAAGAGCTCTGGTTTGCTGAATCAGCTGAACCTGGAGCTTATGCCGGGCCGGATTTACGGTTTGTTGGGAAAGAATGGAGCGGGTAAGACTACCTTGCTGCATTTGATGGCTGGTTTGCAGTTTCCTCAGGAAGGCACCCTTTCGGTAATGAACTATACGCCGGGTAAACGGCAGGTAGATTTTCTCCGGAATATTTTCCTGTTACCGGAAGAGTTCTATATACCCGATATTACCATATCGGAATATGCCCGGAGAACCGGTTGGTTTTATCCGGCTTACGATGGACAGGCTTTTTTGAACTACCTGGAAGAAATGGATGTGGATCCGGCATCGAAGTTTAAAAATCTCTCGATGGGACAACGGAAAAAAGCGTATATCGCTTTTGCCGTGGCTTGTAATACGCCAGTATTATTCATGGACGAGCCTACCAATGGACTGGATATTCCTTCCAAATCGCAGTTCCGTCGGTTGATGGCTTCTGTGGTTCAGGAAGACCGTTGTATTATTATCTCTACCCATCAGGTGCGAGATCTGGAGAACCTGATAGATTCGGTACTTGTTTTAGACGGAGAGCGAATTGTTTTCGACAGAGATCTGGAATCTATTTCCGAAAATCTTTCTTTTGAGACCGTTTCCGCAGGAAAAGCCCTTCCTGAAACAATCTATGAAGAATCAGGACTCCTTTCCGGAAAGGCAGTAACAAGAAATCTGACAGGCAAACCCTCCCACGTGGATATGGAGTTGTTGTTCGATGCGATTATGTTCGATTCCGAAAAAATCGAATCTGTATTTACTTTAAAACCGGTTAGCCATGAATAATAATTTTAATATACAGCGTTTTGGAAAATTCTTGCTTAACGAATGGAAATGTAATGCGTTGAAAGTGGCTTCTTTGTGGGTAGTTCTGACATTTATTGCCATTCTTTATTTTTGTTTTTGGGCATTTGTGGAAAAAAATCCGATGAGAGCAAATAATGGATTGACTTTTTTTATGGTATTTATATGCCCTATTTCTTTAGCTTTTTCTATTATTATATTTTACGGCGAAACCGGTTCAAAGAAACGTACACAATCTTTGTTGCTACTGCCTGCCTCTATACCAGAAAAATTCTGGAGCAAGTTTCTTTGGGGAATTATTACTCATTTTTTCTTGTTCAGCATTTATATGGTGTGTATCATGCTTTTTGCAGATATGTACAATCAATGGTTTTTGAATACACATCCTGAAAAGGTTTCAATCTGGATGGGGCCCATGATGAGTTGGAGTAATATTATAATGACGGACGAACTTTTTTTACCTTTGGTAGTGAATTATCTGCTGCTACTGACTTCCATCCTTTTATGGGGCGCTAATACATTCAGAAAATTCTCTATTCCGCTTACGGTGGTGGTTTTTGCCGGATTTGTGTTTTTGTCAATGGGAATTCTTTCTTTGTTTTATGTCATTATTTCCGGCTGTTTTCCCGATTCTATCTTTCCTTTTTTGGCGATTGATGAAGAAGGGCATTATTATATGATTACCTCCGCGTATCCTCATCTGGGAATTGGTCTGAATATCCTTGCGTGTATTTGGCTGATTGTTATTTCCCGGGTGAAGTTTAACGAAAAAACAGTATGAGTATGCAATTTTCAGAAATACAGGCGATTTATCTTCAGATAGCAGTATTTATCGAAGATAAAATCCTTCAGAAAGAGTGGGTTCCGGAGGAGCGGATTCCTTCCGTCAGGGATTTGGCGGTAGAAATGGAGGTTAATCCCAATACAGTGATGCGTACTTATGAACTGCTACAGCAAAAAGGGATTATTTTCAACAAAAGGGGAGTCGGTTATTTTGTCTCTGAAAATGCCGTATCTGTTGTTTTGGAAGAAAGGAAGAAGAGTTTTTCAGAACAGGACTTACCCGTTTTCTTTAGAAATATTTCTCTGTTGGGGATATCCATGGATGAAATATCCGGATACTATCAGCAATATTTGAAACAAGTTAAAAAATGAATGATATGAAAAAAATGAAATTATCCACGCGGCTAACTATTTTGCTGGCCGGAATATTGCTTGTTGTTTTGTTCTTTCAGGCAGTTGTCAGCAATCGTTATATCCGGGATGAAAAAAAACTGGAAGCTTTAAATTCAACATCCGAATTATATCAAACATTGAAAGAAACGAAATCATTCCGGCATATTTCCTTAGAGCCTTTTTCTTCTATCCGGATTTCATTCGGCGGAAATATACAGATATTGAGAGGCGAGCGGTATGAAGCGTTTTTTAGCACTCTCCTTCCGGAGTATACTTGTGTAATGGATGGTAATATTTTAAATATTAATCAGTTAAATTCATCAAACAGGAGATCTCAGTTGTATATATTTCTTCCGGAGGAACCCGACACGATCGGCCTTTTTCAACCTTATTCTATTGATTGTCGTATTTTTGGATTTACAGGAAAAGAGACAACTCTAATGACAGGGAGTGGCTCGTATACCTTATTCACGGATATGTCTTATATTAATCTCTGGTCGAGAAAAAGCGACATCCGTCTGCATCCATCCGAAGAATATACTACAACTCTGGATTCCGTGAGCTTGCAGGTCTGGTCGGATAGTGCCAGTTTCGTTCTTGAAGATCAAAAATCCAAATATCTGAATGCAGCTATTCATTTAAATGAAAGTAAATTTCATATTAATGTCCACGCAGCATCGAAGATAGGAAATATGACGATTGAGGGAAGTTTAGTCGGCCGTCCGGATGAAAATACATTTTATCCTACTCGTTATTATGAGAATAAAAGCACTTTTTCTTACCCTTCCTCCTGCGATTCTTTGATCTTTCATTTAACTTGTCCGGAAGGAAAAGATCATCGCCTGGAGCTGGATTTGAAGAAACCTTCTGGTTACGAGGAGATTGGTATTTCGAAAAATATTTCTTTGATGAGGAAATTAAATTAAGAATTAAGAGCTTTGTACTAAAATCTGTTATTATAAAAATCACCTAAAATCTACTTTTCACCCAGGGATTCGCAAAATCCCAACTCTTAATTCTTAATTCTAACTCTTAACTTTAAAGCAGGTTAGCCGCCAATTCCGCCAACTGACTCCGCTCTCCCTTCAACAAATTGACATGAGCAAAGAGATCCTGTCCTTTCATCTTATCGATCATATAGGCCAGTCCGTTCGATTGTGAGTCGAGGTAGGGGGAGTCGATTTGTTGGATATCTCCTGTAAAGATCATTTTTGTACCTTCTCCGGCGCGGGTGATGATGGTTTTGATCTCGTTCGGAGTGAGGTTCTGTGCCTCGTCGACAATACAGAATGTTTCTGCCAGGCTTCTTCCCCGGATATAGGCTAAGGCTTCGATGACCAGTTGGTTTTCCTTTTGCATCTCTTCTACTTTTTTCCATTCGGGACTGCCGGAAGGGAATTGAGCTTTGATCACGCCCAGGTTGTCGAACAAGGGTTGCATGTAGGGAGCTATTTTCTGCTGCTCGTCGCCTGGGAGAAAGCCCAGGTCTTTGTTTGCCAGCGCTACGATCGGTCTTGCCAGCAGAATCTGTTTATAGATCCCTGCCTGTTTGAGAGCGGAAGCCAGGGCGATCAGGGTTTTTCCCGTACCGGCTTTTCCCGTGATTCCCACCAGTTTGATATCCGGATCGTTGAGAATGTCCAGGGCAAAGCTTTGCTCTGCATTCCGGGGGGTGATCCCGAAATTAGATTCCTTGGTGATCTTCTTGATTTTATCGGTGAAAGGATTGTATCTCACCAATACTGAGTTCCGGTTACTTTTCAGGATAAAACAGTCGTTTGGTTCTAATTTTTCCTTGAATGCGATCAGGTTGGCATCGATTCCTTCAGATGTTTTGTAAATGGTATCGATCAGATCGCTATCGATATCGTCGTACACATCCTGAGACTTTTCAAATGCGTTGATATCCACTACTTTATCGGTGATATAGTCTTCTACGAGGATGCCCAGCGAACGGGCTTTCATCCGCATGTTGATGTCTTTTGTTACCAGAATGGTTTTCATTTTTGGCCGGGATTCCGATACAAACAATGTACAGGAAAGAATTTTATGATCGGCCGTTTTTTCAGGAAAAGAGCTCTCGATCTTGTTCATATATTTATCTCCGGTAACGATATACAATGTTCCTCTTCCCGGTCCCAGCGAAGATCCCTTCAAAAAAAGATCGCCATTGGTAAGCATATCCAATTCCCGCACGAATTCCCGGGCATTGTAATTGATCTGGTCGCTTCCTTTTTTGAAGCGGTCCAGTTCTTCCAATACCACGATAGGCAGATAGATATCGTTTTCCTGGAAATTTTCCAGACATTTGTAGTCATGGAGGATGACATTGGTGTCGAGGACGAAATTTTTCTTGGTACTCATCGTATTTTCAATTAAAATGTTGAAATTTGCGCAATAAATATACTAAAAAATGAATTATAACGAAACACTTTCCTATTTATATAACAGTACACCCGTCTTTCAACATGTCGGTGGCTCTGCGTATAAACCCGGTTTGGATAACAGTCTGGCTTTAGATGCCTATCTGGATCATCCGCACCGGAAGTACAAAACCATCCATGTGGGGGGGACCAACGGGAAAGGTTCCACTTCGCATTTAATAGCTTCGATCTTACAACAATCGGGATACCGTGTTGGTTTATATACTTCGCCGCATTTAGTGGATTTCAGGGAACGGATCCGGGTTGACGGGCGGATGATCCCGGAAGAAGAAGTCGTGTCGTTTGTGGCCTTGCACAAAATGTTTTTTGAAGAACTCAAACCTTCTTTTTTTGAATTGACGATGATGATGGCTTTCGATTATTTCGCCCGTTGCCAGGTAGATATGGCGGTGATAGAAGTCGGACTCGGCGGACGTTTGGACAGTACCAATATTATTACACCTGTCTTGTCGGTGATTACCAATATCAGTTTCGACCATACCCAGTTCTTAGGTGATACTTTGGAGAAAATCGCAGCGGAAAAAGCAGGGATCATCAAGTCTGGAGTTCCGGTTGTTATCGGAGAATCTACAGGAACAGTACGGGAAGTCTTCCGGCAGAAAGCAGACGAAGTACAAACCCGGATTATTTTTGCCGACGATGAGCGTCTGATTCCGGAAGCCACGGTATTACCCGATGGACAATGGTTGTTTCAGGCTGAAGGGTATCCTGGTTTGATTGGAGCTTTGGGCGGTTCTGTCCAGCAAAAAAATGCCAATACAGTGCTTTGTGCCCTTCGGGAAATCCGGAAGATATATCCTGTTCCGGACCATGCCGTATATGAAGGATTTGACAAGGTGATAGAGCTGACGGGTTTACAGGGACGTTGGCAAATTGTGAATACTTCTCCTAAAGTGGTGCTGGATACTGGTCATAACGAGGCCGGTATCTCGCAGATAGTAAGTCAGCTGAAACAGGAAAAATACCATCGTTTACACATTGTTTTCGGGACGGTGAAAGACAAAGATATTACTTCAATGCTGAATTTACTGCCCAAAGATGCCATATATTATTTTACCAGAGCGGATATTCCCCGTTCTCTTCCGGAAAATGAATTACAGGAACAGGCGATCCGGGCCGGATTGACCGGAAATGCGTATTCCCGGGTGGTAGATGCTGCCCGTGCTGCCCTTGCTGCCGCTGCTCCGGAGGCTATGGCTTCTCTTGGGGGGCGTAATTTTGTCGTGGGGGAGGCAATGGAGTTAGGAGTTAAGAATTGAAGATGGGGGTTGAAGGTTGGTATTGGTAATTAAGGATTGGGGTTGTAATTTATTTGTTTTTATTGCGTGGTTTTAAACCTTTAAGTTATTTGCGCTTGTTTATTATTTTTACTTTAAATTGAAATTGTAATGGGTAATGTGATTAAGAATTTGGTAAAATTGTATCGCCATTGTTTGGATTATTGCTGCTTTTGCATGGATTATACTCATTTACAATTACAATAAAATCTTACACGTTTGCAAGCCTTCCCGAGCTTGCACCTGTACAATGTAAATGCCGGAAGGGATCAGAGACAGATCGTATTTTTTTGTAGTATCTGCAATCAGTATTTCCTGTCCCCAATTTTTTACTATCATTCCAGAAATACCCAACAGGCTTACATGAACATTTTCTGTTTTAGAACTTTTCAGGCGGAGTTTTTTCTCCGTCTGATTAATTTCGATTTTATTACCGGTCTTTACCATCGCTATTTTGGAAGAATTACCACTGACTCCGGGAACTTTAACCGATTGTTCTCCGGCAGGTATCACATAATAAAAAGCAACGCTGAAATTGTATAAGGGATAGGGTTTATCATAGATAACATTTCCGTTGGAATCTTTGGGTTCTCCGCTTGCAGGGAGATAGGAGTAATCTTCTTCTTTATGGAAATGAGGATACAGATAATTACCATTCCCATCTTTCAAGGTGGGGTTAATATAGTTGGAGGTCGCCGTATAATCATCGCTGTCCCGTAAATTACCATGTCCTCTTCCATTACCCACCCCGTCAGTGTTGGCAGCATTGACGCCGGCATAAACCACTTCAATTTTTCCGGTCAGATTGGCAGAACAGGTAAGGATCACGGAATTATGATTGATTTCGATCTTGCTGATGGTTTGCCTGGTATTGTCGTTGTATACTTCAAATCCATAATCTTTTACCGCCTTCAACGTATATGTATCGAATACCAAAGGTAATTTCGGGACTAAGAATGTAATAATTACTTTTTTAGGATCTGAAGCATCTCTTGACAATTCCTGAGGCTGGAGGGGTTTAAAATCTTCTCCTGACATTTTTGTTTTACAATAAGCTTTGCCGATCATTTCTCCGAACCAGCGAGATCCATTGGCATCTATGTGTCCGCCGACATCAGTCACCGGATACACCGGACCCACACAAATCACATCTTCAGCTTCATTCGACAACTCCAACTGAGCCATTCCGATGCCCAACTCTTTTCCTCTTGTATATTGTGCTCCGGCCTGATAGGTATAGAATTTTGGTTTTTCTGTCTGCCCGTACACCTCGACTGCATCAGCTAACATATCATCTTTCAACCGTACTAAATCCGATTTGTATTCGCTTTTAGGGGTTGCCGGATTACCGATATAGTCATTTTCTCCCTGCATCCATACAACTGCCGGACAACTGATCTTGCTTCCTGACTTCAATACTAAGCGGTTGGACGATTTTAATGCGGATTCATAATTCTGATACAGATTACCTTCACTTCCTTTCGATAGCTGAGCGATTGTTTTTCCCCCCATCCCTACAGAAGTGGCGATAAAACGATTTTTTATAGACGGCATTTCTCTTTCCTGCCTGATCCGGATGTGATTGACCGCACCGGTAATGGGACATTCTCCCATCACCGCTGTGATTGCTTTGGCGGACACTAAGGGATTCAGTTTATCCAATACTTGATTCCCGAAATTTAACCATACCTGATCGCCTATCATATAATTCCCCGGCACATTGGTAGTCGATAAAGAATAATAAGATTCATATCCGACAGACAAACTTTGTCCGTATATGATAAAATGCTGGTAGTTATAGTTATCCGGGTCAACAATAACCAACTTGGCAGGAACTTCTACCGCTCCGGCTGCACAGGCATCGTTTTTAAATGACCGTATATTGCCTGGCTGGTCAGTATTGATAGATAAATCTTTCAGATAACGGGCATCACCCTTTACCAATGCCTCAGAATCAAAATCTAAGGGGATACTGTTTTGCTTAGCAATATAATCGGCGCTTGGCGTTGCCAAACCAGCCGCTTTTGAAGTTCCGTATTTAACGGTGTTTTTATACGACGGATCATCGGTATAATTACCGCTTCCTGTAAAGGCGCCTACATAAGAGTTTCGAAGGATAAAATCTTCCTGACTTGCATTAAAAGCCTGATTGGAGGTAATATCTCCGACCTGAGAAGAACCTGGAGCTGCGTTATTTTCCAAAATACAATTATAAATGGTTTTGATCATGGCATTGTTATCCCGGAAACACATTCCCGGACCATGACCGCCGTTTCCATCCGTGATATTTTCCGTGATGGTTGCATTGACTAATTTCACAGTGCTTCCGCCTTGTCCGCCGGAAACATATAGCGCACCACCGTAAGTCTTCGATTGATTTTGATAGATTGTGGAATTGACAATAAGCACTTGTATGGATCTGTCTTCGGTTCCATCATTGATAAAAATACCGCCGCCGCCATTACTAACCGATTGATTTCCGGAAATCAAAGTGTTTTTTATAACCACTGCCTTCTCTCCGGAGCTACTGCCGAAAATAGTAATCGCCCCTCCCTGGGTGGTCGATTTATTGTCTGACAGGATGCTTTGGTCGATGGTCAATCCGTTGGTGTTTCCGGTATAGATCGCTCCGCCTGACTTGCTTGCCGTATTATTTCTGAATGCACATTTTACAATATTCACGGTCCCGGAATCGACGATCCGGATAGCACCTCCATCAGTGCTTTTACCGTTTTTGAATGTCAGGTTTCTTAAAGTGGCATTCCCCGGAGCATTCTGGAAATTGATCAACCGGGTAATATCCTTGCCATCAAGACCCGAAGCTATTTCCGTATCTCCTTCTATGGAAAAATCTATTTTCTTGTTGACAACAACCCCGGCATCACCCGATATTTCCTTCGAAATATCGATCATTCCGGAGACTTTAATGACATAACCTGTTCCGTTGACAGGGATGAGTTTAATGGCTTTTGTAAGAGTGGCTACTGCCTTTGCTTGCGAAGATCCATCATTTCCGTCATCTCCCGTCGGAGAAAGGTAGATATCTTTAGCTGACACATAAGAAACAAAACAAAGCAACAGGAAACATGTCGCGAACTTCTTCATGGAATAAATTTTCATATAAAACTGAATTAATAGATTGACTGAAAAAACTTGACATTTTTGTTAAGCAATAGACAGATGTCCAATTTATTGGGATTCTGTTATTGCAAGAAATAGTCGGATGAAATCCAACTGCAAGTATAAGTGCAGGCAATTAAAATCTATTTGATATATGTATTAGCAGGGTATTAATTTTTTATTAATCTGAAAAAATAAGCAGTTTCTATATATTTTTTAATATTTATTAGCATTGTTCCATGCTTTCCGGTAGGAAACCGGGGTCATTTTGCAGATCTTCTTAAACTTCCTGTTGAATAACGACTGACTGGCATAGCCGACTTTTGAAGCGATTACTTCAATCGAATCATTGCTTGTATTTAAAAGGAAACAGGCCCGTTTTATTCTGATCTCATGCAATACTTCAAAGATGGTTTTTCCTGTTTTCTGTTTGAAAAATCCGCATAATGAATTTTTATGCATACATATTTTATCTGCAATTACATCCAGGTGCAAGGGTTTGGAATAAAAGGTCTGCAAAAATGACAATATCTGATTGATCCGGTCGTCTTTTTTATTACTACTATTATACATAGGTAAACGGGATAATAATCGGTACTCTTCAGATTGGGAAATCAATAACAGGACCTCGAGCAAACGTATGATGCGCTCGGAAGAAGACATGTTGACAAACATTTTCATTTTTTCTTCGACCTGATCCCTTAATCTTCCTTCTAACTTGATGCCGCGGAGAGAGGTTCCATATAAAATCTCCTTGATTTTTTTCATCTCCGGAATATCCAAAAAGGGAGTTCCTGCAAATTCCGGAAGAAATTTAATTACAACCGCTTTGGCAGAAATCAGATTACCTTCTTCATCATATTTGACATGATTTTTCCAGATATGGGGAGTATTCGGTCCTACAAGCACTAGATCTCCCGCAGAAAAAGGCTCGAGGCTGTCTCCCACAATCCGAGTTCCTGTACTTTGTTCAACTAAAGTCAGTTCAAGTTCCGGATGATAATGCAACGGATTATAAAATTCAGGGATCTCATCATTGGCAACATCCAATGTGGTCAGAGAATGTTTAATCCTTATTAAAGACGCTTTTGACATACTGTTATTCAGATAATGAACAAAGATAAGAAAATAATCATCACCTTTTTCTATGAAAACTAACTTCATATTCTTAAAATAGTATATTTTTTCACTAATATAGTTTCAAATAGAGCGTCAGACAATCCTAACTTTGCAGTCAGGATTAGTTACATTAAGATTATCTCTACCATGAATCAATTCAAACGTCTATTAAACCGGTTTCTTCCGGGAATTTTTCTATTAAGTTACAATGTAGGCATCGGATCTGTGACAATGATGTCAAAGTCGGGGGCGCTATACGGCTATTCCTTATTATGGGTCATATTATTTTCTTCGGTTATGTATTATTATTTAGTATCGGTATTCAGTAAATATACTATGGTTACCGGTAGCACATTTATTCATGCAGTGAAGGAAAAAATCCACCCGGGAATGGCATCCGTAATCGTCGCATTTCTGGTGATAATCATTCTTCCCGCTTTGATGGGATTGATGGGCATTATGAGTGATGTGTTAAGTGAATGGTCTTCCACCTGGTTGACCGGAAGGGTTCCCAGTTCTTTCTGGGCCATTCTGATCTCCGTACTGATCTACTTCTTTTTATTTTCCGGAACTACCGAAAAAGTAAAAAAGATATTAAGTGCTTTCGTGATTGTTATTTTCTTTGCTTTTTTAGCCAATTTATTCTGGGTCTTCCCTTCTGCGAAGGAAATATTCGAAGGACTGATTCCTTCTATTCCGGATGATGTAACAGGGAGCGACAATAGTACCTTCCTGATCATGGCGGGTATGGTAGGGACAACAGTTTCCTCTGTAGCTTTTATTATCAGGAGTATTAATATAAAAGAAGCCAAATGGGACTTATCACATTACAAACAGCAAAAGAAAGATGCGCTGCTGAGTTCGATCGGTGTTTTTATTTTAAGTGCGACTATTTTAATCACGGCAGCTTCTATCCTTCACCCTAACAAGTTGATGGTTAACCAAGCCATCGATCTTATTCTCTTGCTGAAACCCATTGCGGGAGAAGCCACTATTGTTCTGATGGCGGTTGGTATTCTTGCTGCCGGTATCAGTTCGCATATCCCCAATATGATGGTGATACCCTGGGCGCTCAGCGACTATAAATCCAAACCATTGCAATTAAAAGACAAGAAAATCAGAATACTTTTCTTAGTATTGACCCTTGTCAGTATAATAACTCCTGTTTTCGGACTTAAGCCTGTATTTATCCTGTTATTATCGCAAGGTTTATTAGCGATCCTGCTTCCTCTTATCGTCGGATGTATGTTATACCTGATGAATAACAAGGTATTGGGGGATAATAAGAATAATATAAAGGATAACCTGTTGCTGGGAATTGTATTCCTCTTCTCCCTTTTCATGGGAATTACAGCGCTAATAGGAGTGGCCAAAGATTTATTTTAAAACAATATTGATATGAAATTGTGGAAATCGGAAGAAGAACTATTTGAAATCTCTAAAAAAGAACTTTTCCCTGCATTAGTCGGTGATATTCTCGACAAAATGGGATTGTTGCATCAATTTTTACATCCCGGATTAAAACCCTTGTCTTCGGAAATGGTGGTGATCGGAAAGGCTATGCCTGTACTTGAAGCGGATGTTTATAACGAGATCACACCCAATAGCAAAAATAAATTAATGACAAAACCTTTCGGAATGATGTTTGAAGCCTTAGACAGCCTGAAAAAAGATGAGGTTTATATTTGTTCCGGAGCTTCCCACGAATATGCATTGTGGGGTGGCTTAATGAGCGAACGGGCCCGGTTCCTGCAAGCTGCCGGAGCGGTAGTGAATGGCTTTTCGCGTGACACGAACGAAATACTGGGTTTGTCGTTCCCTACATTTTCCATGGGGACCTACGCCCAGGACCAGGGACAACGGGGAAAGGTAATCGATTACCACTGCCCCATCGAATTCAATGGAATCAGGATCTATCCGGGTGATATTATTTTCGGAGATCGCGATGGTGTGCTGGTTATTCCCCAGAATGCCATGGAAGAGAGTTTCTCCAAGGCCATAGAAAAAGCCCGCAAAGAAAACATCGTAAGAAAAGCATTGTCGGAAGGAATGACGACAGTAGACGCTTTCAGAAAATATAAAATCATGTAATTGATTATATATTCAAATTTTATTTATCAACTTTACATTTTCAATTTATTCCATACCCATGAAAAAATATTTAATTTTATTAGTAGCAATATGCTGCATTTCAGGTTCTTTATACTCCCAGAAGGAATTAAAAGAAAATTTTGAAAATAATAAAACCCCTCTTACAACGGTAGGGCGGGGGACTACTTTAATCAAGAACGGAACATTAAGTTCTAAAGGTTCTTATGCATCTTTCGGGAACAAGGAATGGGCCGATTACACCATCCGGTTCAAAGCGCGTACCCCGAAATCGGAAGAACAGGTACAGATATGGTCGGGATTCAGGGCTTTCAATAAATTTGACCGGTATGTCCTCGGATTCAGGGGTGGCCTCCAGAATAATTTCTATTTAAGCCGGATGGGTTATATGGGAAGAGACGAAATGCTGGCGCTTACCCCATTGGATTTCCATCCCGAAACCGGTAAATGGTATGAATTTAAGATTGAGGTTTGCCAAAACCGCATCCGGGTCTTCCTGAACAACGAAACTTTACCGAGAATCGATGTGACGGACGAGAATACCAGCATGGCTCCTTCGGGACCGGTAATTCTGGGTGGCGGATGGCTTGAAACAGAATTCGACGATCTGACCATCGAACCGCTTGCGGAAAATGCCCTGAAAGATGTCCCTGTAAAGATCTATAGAACAGCTATATCCAAAAAAGAAAAGGAAAAGAAAAGGGTAGAAGAAAGGAAAGCATACCAGCCAGTAGTAATCAGCAAGCTGGATGCTAATCGCACGAATATTTCGTTAGACGGCAACTGGTTGTTCATGCCGACCTACGAATTGGAAGAAACCGAAAAAGCGGTTTCTCTTTCCACTGATGACCAGAACTGGCATATCATGAAAGTTCCTGAATTCTGGACCCCCACCAGGAACTGGCTGCATGGAGAAAGATTCGGGATCGGTAAAAAAAGATTCTCCAAAGGTGTTTCCGATGCCTATTTCGAAAAAGAAACCGACAGATGTGAGAGTCTGACTTTCGACTATGTCAAAACAAAAGCAGCCTGGTATAGGCAGTGGATCGAATTACCGGGCAATATAGATGGTAAAATATTGAAACTGAGTTTCGATGCTGTGGCAAAGGTCGCAAAAGTATATATCAACGGAAAAATCGCAGCCAGTCATATCGGTATGTTCGGCGAGTTCGAAGCGGATGGTACGGGCTTATTTAAACCCGGCAAAAACTTAGTAGCCGTTTATGTTACAAAAGATCAGGCAAACACCAGCAAAGACGAACCGGACTACTACACTATTGCCCGTTTAGATGAAGATCCGGCCAAAAAGAAAGAATTGGCTGCCGCTTCCAAAGTCACCGGTCAAGTCCTGAAAAATATCGCTCATTCTTTTTACGGAGATCCTGCGGGTATCTGGCAGCCGGTCCATCTGGTCGTCTCCGACTTAGTAAAAGTGGAGGACGTTTTTATCAAACCGGCATTAGATGGCGCCACATTCGAGGTTACTGTTAAAAATTATAGCAATAAAAAAACGACTTTCGATTTAAATACCCGGATCTCGGAAGCAAACACCGGGAAACTGTTTCACTCGGAAAACTCCTTGAAAAAAGTAGAACTCAAACCGGAAGAAGAACGTGTCTTATCGTATAAGATTTCCGGTTTAAAGCCTCAGTTGTGGTCTTTCAAAGATCCTAATCTGTATGATTTCTCTTTCCAGGTAAATAATAACGATAAGGTAACCGACCAGCTCGTGATCCGTTCCGGATTCAGGACTTTTGAAACGAAAGGCGACTACTTTTATCTGAACGGACATCCCTACTGGCTCAGGGGTGGAAATCATATCCCGTTCACGTTGGCCCGTGACAATGAAGAGATGGCCAATACTTTCTATCAGTTGATGAGAGACGCCAATCTTGAAACGACCCGGGCGGTTTGTTCGCCGTTCAATGAATTGTGGACTTCGGCTGCCGATGCCAAAGGGATCGGTATCAGCCACGAAGGCACCTGGCCCTGGCTGATGATCAATAATTCGATGCCGGATTCTATTTTGATCAGCATGTGGGCGGATGAATACCTGAGTCTGATTAAAAAATACAGGAACCATCCTTCCATCATTATTTGGACGATCAACAATGAAATGAAGTTCTACGATAATGAACCGGATCCTGTCAAGAAAAGAAAGAAAATGGAAATTATTTCCGATGTAGTGAAACGCCTGCGTGTAATAGACCCGACACGTCCCATTTGTTTCGATTCTAACTATCGCCGCGATGTAGCCAAACTCGGAGAAGATTTTTATAAAGGCATCGATGATGGAGACATCGACGATATCCATTCATATATTAACTGGTATAACCACTCCGTATTCGAACAGTTTAACGGGGAATTCCAGCAAAGATTCAAGAATCAGGGAAGACCCTTGATCAGTCAGGAAATGTCGACGGGTTATCCGAATAATGAAACAGGACATGCCGTCAAGTTTTACACTTTAATGCACCAGAATCCCCAAACTTTAGTGGGTTATGAGGCCTATGATTATGCTGATCCGAATGCATTCCTGAAAGTGCAGTCTTTCATCACCGGAGAATTGGCGGAAGCATTGAGACGTTCCAATGATAAAACCGCCGGAATCATCCATTTCGCATTGATTACCTGGTTCCGCAATGTGTATGACCCCAAAAGGATTGAACCGTATCCCACTTATTATGCCATGCAACGTGCCATGCAGCCCATACTCGTGAGCGCCGAGATCTGGGGCAGGAATTTATACGCAGGAGAAGCGCTTCCTGTGAATGTATATGTAGTCAACGATAGCCAGGAAAGAAAAGAAATCGGACCGACCCAGTTACAATGGGAATTGGTTGCGGAAAACGGGAAAGTATTGGCATCGGGACAAGAAACTGTCCCCGGAGTAAAATATTACGCCAGAACCAAAATAGCACCTCAAATAATGCTCCCGAAGCAATTACCGCAGGAAAGGATCAATGCAAAATTAAAATTAAAATTGACCGAAAATGGCGTTCAAGTTTCTGCAAATGAATATGATTTGCTTATTGCACAAAAAGACTGGATCAAACCCGCTAATAACAAAACTGTGGTGATATTTGATCCGGATAACCTTTCCGCTAAAATGGACTATGCAGCTTTCAAATACACCAAGAAGAATAGTGTCGCGGAAGCTCTAAAAGAAAAAGCCGATCTGATTATTTTCTCAGGAATAGATGATAAATGCAGCGATGATGACATCAAAAAAATAAGGGAAGCGATCAACAAAGGGAAAAATGTGCTGGTTTCCAATTCGCCGAAAACCTCGAAGAAGTTGTATCCGGAATACATCACGGGTCATATTGTCCCGACCGAAGGCGATATAGTCAGCATGGAAACACCGGAATCACCCGTTTTCGACCATATCGGAACGCTCGAATTAAGGTATTTCAATAATAACAAACGTGAGGTTCCGAAAGTATGCAATACTGCATTCAAAATCAACCGGAGTGAAAATGTAAGCGAATTGGCCAGTCATATCGTTATACACGGATACATCTCGGGAGATATCAATGTCCGGGAGCAATACATGAATAGCATCAAAGGATATACGATGTTGGAAATCAATGACAACGGAAAAGCGATCCTGTCGACCATGTCTTTTGAAAAATGCGATACAGACCCCGTTGCCGCAAAATTATTAGCCAATACGATTAATTATCTCTTAAATAAATGAATCCATGGAAATAACAACATTGGCAGGTAAAACTGCATTGATTACCGGGGGTGGAACCGGAATAGGATTCGGTATCGCCAAACAATTTATTGCCGCGGGAGCGAATGTTATCATCACCGGCCGGCGGGCAGAAATCCTGAAAGAAGCTACCGAAACATTAGGAGAAAATGCTTTCTATTACGTACATGATGCGACCGATTTCAATTCGATCGGTCGGTTATTTGACAGAATTAAAGAAGATATAGGCTGTATAGATATTCTGGTAAACAATGCCGGGCGACATTTAAAAGTAAATACGCTCGATGTATCCGACCAGGCATACAATGAGGTGATACAATTAAACCTGAATGCAGTATTTGCTTTTTCCCGGGAATTTGCCCGCCATGCGGTTGCCAATAAAACGGGAGGTTGTATATTGATGATCTCGTCGATGTCGGCAATGGTCGCACTCGACGGGGTTGTTGCATATGCCTCTTCCAAAGCCGGATTAGAGGGGATGGTACTCACGCTGTGCGCCGACTTGTCACAATATGGAATCAGAGTCAATGCCATTGCTCCGGGCTTCATTGAATCGGAAATGATGCTGAACATCATGGAGAAAAATCCGGAAAGGAAGAGTAAAGTGATGAACCGAATCCTCCTTAACCGGTGGGGGACTCCGGATGATATAGGAAAAGCGGCGCTATATCTTTGCTCTGATGCTGCCAGCTATGTTACAGGAGTCATTTTGCCGGTCGACGGAGGAATGTCGCGCAGCTTATAAACAATGCTAAAACAAATATAAAAATGATACATCTTGGATTTGGCCTGTACAGGCACATGCTAACTCCTGAATATTACTCATTTGCCAAACAATGTGGAGCTACCCATATCATTGTGCATCTGGTGGATTATTTCGGGGATGAAAAAGAGACGACGAATCAACCGGTAGGCAGTGAAAAAGGCTGGGGAAACTCATCCCCGGATAAAGAGATCTGGAGTGTGGAATCTTTAGTCAGGATAAAGAACGAACTGGCCGAACATGATTTAATATTATACGGCATAGAAAATTTCAATCCGGCTGATTGGCATGACATCTTGTTAGATGGACCTTTGAAAGACCAGCAGATGGACTTCCTGAAACAAATCATCAAAAATATGGGAGAAGCAGGAATTCCAGTCATGGGATACAATTTCTCTCTGGCTGGTGTAACCGGAAGGACAGAAGGTCCGTTTGCCCGTGGGAATGCTATCTCCGTGGGTATGGACAGCGTAACGCAGGAACCCATTCCGAAGGGCACCGTGTGGAATATGAAATATGATGATAATCCGGAAGAAGGAACACTGGATCCATGCTCCCATGAAGAATTCTGGAAAAGAGTGGAGTGGTTTTTAAAAGAACTTCTTCCTGTCGCTGAAAAAGCAGGCGTAAAATTAGCGGCGCATCCGGATGATCCTCCTGTTCCTGTATTAAGATCGACTCCCCGCTTAGTCCATCAACCGTATATGTACGATTGGTTGGTCAATATCGACTCAAGTCCCAGTAATTGTTTTGAATACTGCCTGGGAACAATCTCGGAAATGACTGAAGGCGATGCATACGAATATACCCGAAGACATGCATCGGAGGGAAGGCTGGCATACATACACCTGAGAAATGTGAAAGGCAAAGCCCCTCATTATTACGAAACTTTTATAGATGAAGGCGATTTAGACATCAAAAGAATTATCAATATTCTTAAAGCAACCGGTTATGAGGGAGTAATTATTCCCGATCATACTCCGCTGATGACTTGTGATGCACCCTGGCATGCCGGCATGGCCTTTGCCATGGGTTACCTGAAAGCCTTGATCTGATTGTAAGAAGGAATATCCGGCAAATAGAAAATCCCAACCAGTTCGTAATGAATCGGTTGGGATTTTTTATTTGCAGACTTCTAATTCCAAGCCCACTTCTTTAACAGAATTTAGAAAAATCCAATCATTCAATATTTTCTTTACGGAAAGATTTATAAAATTGATGGTATGGATTACGAAATAGAAGGAAAATTTTTTAATGCTGAATTGGGTTTCATAAAAGAATGCCTGAAAATCACCACTATAGTAAAACGAAAAATAAAGAAAATGCTGTGATTTGTATTTTAAAAAATCAGCCACGAACTACACGAATTCCACTTTTATTCTAGTGCTCGTTTGTAGTTCGTGGCTTTGTTCTATTGTAAGTAAATTCCGGACCTTATTGATCCAATCACCTTACAACAAATTTCTTGTTGTTTATGATATAGATACCTTTGTCCAGTTTTACGGTTGTAGTTCCGGGAGCAACTTCTACTGTACGAACTTTGCGTCCATCAATTCCATAAACAGAGATTGTTTGCAACTGATCGCTGTTTATGATTACTCCTCCGTTGGTATTATAGATTCCTATCGATGAAATTATCTGACGGAAACTCGACAGATCAGATTCCAATGCATATTCATCCTGAGTAGTAGAAGCCGGTTTGAAATAGGCCCTGAATGGAGCAATAGGCGTTGTTGCTTTCACAAAAGCTTTACCATCTGCTGCAAGCACATACATTCCGGTGTTTGCCGTAATTTCATTATAAGTTATATTGAGTGCCCCGGGATCGCTTCCTGATTGTCCGCCGGATGCCGCTGTAGTCTGGATTGTAGTTCCGGATGCTCCGTTGAATACGATGGTTCCTGTTCCATTTATGATATATGGAGTATTGGCTACATTTTCAGATAAAGCGCCTAATTTTGTGAATACAAGTTCTCCGTCACCATTTAATCCATCATATTTTTTGACAGTATATTCTGACAGATTATCCATTCCGGTAACTTTGAAAGGAAGTGCAATCGTTTCCCAATCCGAAGCGAAATTACGGGTGTAACTTACGCCTGCAGTAGCTGTAATGGCATTCGGGCAACTGAAAGGAAATCCATCGCTTAAAGCAATCGGAGTCAGGGCGGAAGTTCCAGCCACAAAGTTACTCCAACCTTCCTGAGTTGTAGTCCCCGCAGGAACAAATTTCAAACAGTTAGGATTGATACCGGTAAAATAATCGGTAGTAGTGGTCGGAAATGCTCCTGTGAAAACAAGGCTGGTGATGTTTTTATTATATTCCAGGGCTTTTTTCAGACTGGCCAGATTATCGGCGCTAAAATCATTTGTAACCGTAAGCGTATTGAGATTTTTCAATGAACCGGTATAATAACCAGCCATCTCGGCGGCAGTAATCGTTGTTGTCGGTACAATAGGATCGTCTAAATACCATTCAGTAGCGCCGATACAGCATATATCACCTGCAAACGAACGATATTGTTTCAATTGATCGGTGTGATAACCATACGCAGCCAACAAGGATGCATCGCCATCAATATTTGGGAATAACATCGGATAAACATGGTTATATTCATCGTAAGTGGCCAAGCCGGGATCAACAGCATTGACTCCCACAGAAGAATTTTCGATTGTTGCAGCACCAAGGATATCATAGCTAACATGACCTGTCTGATTTTCCGTATCCTGGATAATGTACACAATAGAATTTTTGATTTCTAAGCTTCCGGTGCCAGTAGTGGGAATTCTGATCCTGAAACCACTGATAGGCGCCTTGTCTTCTTTTGAATTTCCATACAAGATGGAATTATGTATTCTGATCTTGCTTTGGAAAGTTTGTCCTTTACCCGGATCACCCCAAAAATTGAGAGCGCCATTGCTACCATTCTCTCCTTTATTTTCAGAAAAAGTTGTATTAATAAAATTATACTCGCAGCCTGCTTTTTCATTATACACCAATATTCCAGCACATATGGCTATTGCCGTATTTCTAGCTATGGTTGTATTGATTGCTGTAAAAATAGTATTATCTGCTTCACTAGTCAAGTAAATCGCAGTGCCATCTTTTCCTGAATTATCCACAAAAGAGCAGCCTTCAATAAATACTGTCTGGAATGTTTTTCCAAAAGTAGAAGCAGAGCCTGTCCCTGAAACAATTAACCCTGAAGTATGACCGGTACTCGTATTCGATTTAATCAGGCAATGTCTCATGTAATTATCTCCGGAAACAGATGAAATTACCCCTTTTGCAGCCTTATTATCGTGAATATAGCAATTGACAAATTCCATTATTGAAGTAGTTCCTTTAACTAATGCTCCATCACTTGTAAATTCTCCCCCTGTTAATTCAAGATTTTCAAAAGAGACTTTACTATTAGTGGGAGCAAATATACGTACAGTTCCTGACGGTTTCAGAACGGCATTATTAATTCCAACAAAAGTAAGTACCCTATTGGTTATATTAACAGCAGTTTCCGGAGCCGCTTCTCCTGAAATATAAATAACATCGTTGTCTGCTGCCAATGCAACCGCTTTTTTCATTGTCTTCAGTGCGGTTTCCAATGTTTTTCCATCGTTGGTGTCACTTCCGTCCGCTTTCACATAGTAATCAGTGGCCCAAAGCTGAGGCCCTGCCAAGCAAAACGCCAAAATAATAAATAGAATTTTTTTCTTGTAAATTGATTTCATAAAACAATAATTTAAGTTGTAACTAATGGTTAACTACTTCACGATAAAGCGACATCATCTTCTGAGATTTTTAAGGTCACTTTAATATACAAAGTAAATGGCGAGCGCTTACATATTGGAATGTTTTTTATTACTTTCGTATTAATTTTTTATTACTTGCAATTAAATTGGTTAAAATTGAGTCTCAGAGTCATTTATTGGATTTTTTATCGCTTATTTTGCACTATGGATCCGAAACTAAATTATCTCAGGCAGGAAGGTTCATTACTTCTATTGGGGCCTATACTTTCGATAAAATTTATAAATTACAAGAAACTGTTTAAAAATTTTCATGAATCATTTTTTAGCCATTTTTCGTTTGGTTGATTTTTTGATTGCAGGAAAATAGCAGGCTATTTGACTAAAATCAAAAGAGCAAGCAGGCAAAAAAGGATTTGAAAAAGCATCGAGAACAATATAAATATAGTTGCCACGGACACTACTTGCAAATTTTTAAACAGTTTCTAAATATCAACTTGAATTAATCAGAAAAAAGCATTATATTTGCCTTGGCTAAGTAGGTTATCCTTTTTAGAAAACTTAATCTATACCATATTTATTATGGAATTATGAAAAAAAATCTAACTTTATTAACTTTAATATTGACTGTTGTTTCTTTTTTACAGGCAAACAATCTTGATTATGGTCTTTACTTTAAATCATATTCCAGTTTAGGAAAAGACCGGACTTCTTTAGTTTTGAACGACAACAAACCCTTGAAAATAGAAAATGAAACGACCATATCTTTTGATTTATCGATTAGGAAAGAATTAGAATTCGGATATGTAATTCATGTTGTTAGCAATTCGGGAGAAAAAATTGCCCTTAATTTCAGTGCAGAAGAAGGCGAAAACAGGTATCCGAGTATCATTATCAACGAAAGTTTTTATCCGGTTTCTAACAGAACTGAATTTGAGAAATGGACGCCTGTACATTTGAAATTTTCTTCCCTTAAAGATTCCTTATATTTATCCTATGGCAATGTCGAAAAATCTTACCCATTAAACTTTGATCGCTGGAAAAACATTAAAATTGCCTTTGGCGTATGTCCCTTTCCCGGTTTTGAATCATTTGAAACAGCCGCCATGAATGTCAAAAATATTAGGGTGTATAGTGGGAAAAAGGTGGTTCGGGATTGGGTATTGAAAGAACATAACGAAAATATCTGTTATGATATAGTCAGTAATATTCCTGCTGTGGCAAAAAATCCAGAGTGGATCATAGATCGCCATACAAACTGGAAAAAAATTTATTCAAAAGAATTCGAATTTCATAACAATCCACAATATGCTTATGATGCAAAGAGGGGGATCTTGTATATTGTACCTGATGAAAAATCGATCATCGCTTATAATCCCGTGCTGGACAAAGATAGTATTATTCGTGTAAAAGGAGGATATCCGGCAAGTATAAGCACTAATGGGCTGATTTATGATTACCTGAATGACGAGTTGTTGTCATATAATCTCGATGAAGAAACCATGTCCCGCTTTTCTTTCAAAGATCAGAAATGGTCAAAAACGACTCCTTGTACAGAAGAAACGAGATACTGGCACCATACTACTTCTATCAATGAAATGGATTCTTCCATCGTTACATTTGGCGGATACGGATATTATCAATATAAAAACGATATATTTACTGCAAAGCTGAGTAATGGCATTTGGGACAAAAATAAGTTATTGACCGTCATGCCCCGCTATTCTTCTGCATCTGCAGTAGTAGACGGCAAATTGTATATTTTTGGCGGACGAGGTTCAGTCACAGGAAAACAAGAAGTAAATCCTCATTCCTGCTTCGATTTTTATGCTGTCGATTTAAAAACCAAAGAAATAAAAATGTTGTGGGATAAACATGAAGATGTTAATTATCTCCCTTGTGGAAATATGATTTATAATACGAAGGATTCCTGTTTTTATGTACTGACGAATCTGAAAGGCGGAACATTACTGAGAATTAATACCGAATTTCCATATATTGAAAAAGTATCGAACAGCATAAACCAACATCTGGCAGCCGATTTTCTTTTTTACACCTTGTTTTTTTCGCCTCTTCATCAGAAAATGTATGCTCTTTTTTGTTGTAATTACAAACCAGGAACCTCTAAAATTTTATTTTATGAGATCGAGTTTCCTCCATTATCTCAGGCTGAAATAGTTCAAAAAGAACCGGTAGTAAATACTTCATGGATCAAGGTTGTTGCTCTGTCTTTGTTTTCTCTATTTTTCATCGGTTTTGTATTTTTTGCCCTGAAGAGGAGAAGAAAAATCATTCCGGTTCAAAAACAATCTCCCATAATTGATTCTCCGAAAACGATTTTTATCCCTACAAGAGAAACAATAACCGATCCGACAGAAACGATTGAGGAGCAGGCAAAAAAAACATACGATAGGAGCAAGCAATGTATCCGTTTACTGGGAGGATTTAATGTAATAGATAAAAACGGGACCAATATCACATCTAGTTTTACTCCAATATTAAAGAATTTATTACTTTTAATTTTGCTTTATAGCGAAATGGAAGAAAAAGGGATCAATGATAAAAAAATAGATAGCCTGATATGGGCGGATAAAGACAGCAAGGCCGCCCGTAACAACAGGAATGTATCACTGACCCGCCTCAAATTATTGCTGGAAAAGGTTGGTAATGTATCCTTGTCGAATAATAGTGGTTTTTGGAAATTATTCTTTGGAGAAGATATTTTTTGTGATTATAATACTTCCATGTTACATATAAAAAAATTTAAGGGAAACACGATAGATGAAAAGGGAATATCAGAATTATTGGAATTATTAATGTATGGTCCGCTATTGCCTTATACCCATACTGATTGGCTTGATAAATTCAAAAGTAATTATTCTAATGACTCCATAGATATATTATATAACTTACTATTATCGGGAAATGTTGTTAAAGATGAAGAATTAGGGCTTCAAATCGCCGATGCCATTTTCTTATTTGATTCCCTGAATGAAGAAGCGCTCAGAATAAAATGTGCTATTCTATATAATTCAGGCAAAAAAGGATTGGCCAAAAGCGCTTACGATATTTTCACCAAAGAATATAAAACGATGTTGGGAGAAGATTATAAATATTCCCTGCCACAAGTTATAGATGCTACAAAAAACAGTTGACACAAAAAAGAAATTGCCATACACTTTCCTCTTTTTGATCCGCATTAAACTGTAAAGTTGCCATAATTACCTTATAAATAGTACGCAAAAATGCATCGACTTTTTGGGTTTCCATCCTCTATTTTCAAAAATCTACTATAAAATATGGCAAAAAAAGGAAATTAATAAGTTTTTAATATGCAGGTAATAAAGTTATTTGACAAAAATTAATATTCCTAATATACTTTTGTGCAGAGCGTAACAAAACTCAACGAATACTTTTGAAGCCATAAGATCATTAACAACTAAATTTATCATTTATGAAATAAACAACTAAATCTGATGGATAGATGGAATGAATGAAACTAAGCAAACTAAATTAAACTGCACCGATATTATACCCGAGTAATCTATAAGACAAATTTCAGGCAGGTGTAGCTTCTTAAAAATAAACTTATTTTTTAATTATTTGATTGTAAATTTCTATGGAAATACCATTAAAAGCACATTACAAAAAAATGTTCATCAAGGTGCTATGCTCATTAGCATGTATCTTGATGATCGGCGTACAAACGACTTTTGCCCAAACCGCAAAAAAAGAAGTTACGGGATTGGTTGTAGATGAAAAGGGAGAAAGCGTGGTAGGAGCCTCTGTTATAGTAGTCGGCTCGAATGTAGGAACAGTAACTGATGTCGATGGGCAATTCAAAATCAAAGCAAATGAAAGCTCTATTTTAAGGATTAACTTTTTGGGTTATGAACCCCGGAATATCAAGGTTGGAACTTCATCCGATCTGAAGGTGGTTCTCACAGAAAATGAACAACTACTAAAGGAAGTTGTAGTGACGGCCATGGGGATTACGCGCGAAGCCAAATCCCTCACTTATGCCACGGGAAGCGTCGATCCCGAATCCATGACGGAAAGTCGTTGGACCAACCTGACCGATATGTTGTCGGGTAAAGTTTCCGGGATGCAGGTAACACCCGGTAGCGGACCTTTGTCTTCCACCCGGGTGGTAATTCGTGCGGAAACTTCATTGACCGGAGACAACCGTCCCCTGTTTGTTATAGACGGGATCCCGGTGCAAAATAATACGGGAGAATTAGGAGAATTGGATTACGGGAATATTGTTAACAGTATGAATCCCGACGAAATCGAAAATATCGAAGTATTGAAAGGAGCGAATGCTGCAGCCCTTTATGGGTCGGATGGAGCCAGGGGTGTTATTTTGATTACGACCAAAAAAGCGACCAAAAAGAAAGGGATGGGAATTTCCTACGGTTTTAACATGATGCTTGGTTATCTGTATAATTTCCCTACTTATCAGAATATTTATGGAGCCGGACAAAACAACCGTTTCCAGAGGGGGTATAACTATTACAATAATTCTGCTCTTGGCTCCAGCTATGATCCCAATCTTCCTTATGGGATTCATAGGTATAACCTGGATCCAAGCGCCAACTCATGGGGGATGCCGATGCTCGGGTTTGATGTTGTCGGACGTAATGATGAAATCAAACCTTATTCTCCGGCTAAAAGTACCATAGAAAACATGTATCAGACCAGCACGATGATCACAAACTCCCTGTCCGTTGACAAGGTGTGGACTGAGTCTTCGTTGCGCTTATCTTATACCAATATCCATTCGGACGATATCTTGATCAATTTCAACAAACTGAACCGGAATGTCTTTAATTTGCGTTCTACTGCAAAATTAACGCCTTTTTTAGATATGGACCTTGGGATGCGATATATAAATGAACAGGTGGATAATCGTGGATTCCGGAATGAATCTATGAGAAATCCGCTTTATGTGATAACCGGATTACAACGTGATGCGACAATAGAAGAATTGATTCCCTGGAAAAAACCGGATGGAACTCCTTTTACAAGAGGAGGCGAAGTCAATCCTTACTGGTTACTGAATGAAACTTCTAATGCCGACGAAAACCATTGGATCACCGGTAATATCACACTGAATTTTAAATTAAATAAATTGTTTAAACTCAGATTGAAAGCGGCTACAGATGTAAATTCCACTAAAAACTGGAATTTCAGCAATTTATACTCTTCATTTGATGTGGACGGATACTATCAGAGAGGATCGAATTTGAATACAAACAACAATTTTGATGCTTTGTTTTCTTACAATCAACGGTTCAGAAAAGATATTTCAATCAGCGCCAATGCCGGGGCCTGGATGCAAAACATCAGGAGGGACAGACAACTTTCAATAGTCAATATATTGGCAGAAGCCGACAAAAAAACATTGGCCAACAATGCCGGAACCATGATTTCTAACGAAGCTTGTAGTAAGAAGGACAAACAAGCGGTTTTTGGGATGGTAAATTTCGGATATAAAAATTGGCTTTATTTGGATGCAACAGCTAGAAATGAATGGTCAAGTACTTTACCTGTCCAGAACAATTCTTATTTTTATTATTCTTACGGAACCGGGATCATATTATCCGATTTGGTCAAAGTCAATAAAAAAATATTGTCATTTGCCAAAATCAGGGCATCTTATGCCATGGTAGGAAATGATACTTCATTCGATGAGTTGTATAATGGTTTTAATTATTGGGGAACCTATTTGGATAATACGGTGCTTAGCGGTGAATCCACCCGTAAAAACCCGGATCTGAGACCTGAAAAAATTTATTCCTGGGAAGTAGGAACGGATTTACGCTTCTGGGATAACCGGCTTTCCCTGGATTTTACTTATTATGATAAAAGTTCAAGAGACCAGATTATTGCAGCAGATATTTCTTCTGTGAGCGGTTATACCAAACAAATGATTAATGCCGGTGAACTTAGCAACAGAGGGGTGGAAATTACGTTCAATCTGACTCCGGTTAAAATGAAAAATTTTACGTGGACTACCACTGCGAATTGGTCCAAAAATAACTCTAAGGTAGTTGCTTTAGCCGATGATATCGATCGTTTTGAATTGGGTAATGCAAGTTTCATTACCCTTTATGCCCAAGTGGGTCAACCTTATGGAGTATTTTACGGGAATGATTACAGAAGAAATGAGTACGGTCAGATCTGTGTGGATTTAATGGGCGTACCTCTGTATGATCCGGACCAGTATTTAACTTCTATGAAACCGGATTGGCTTGGAGGTTGGAGAAACTCATTCAAATTTGGACAAATCGATGTCAATGTTATGCTGGACTTCCAAAAAGGAGGAAAAGTCTGGTCGAATACAGCTTACCAGGGAGGTGTGGAAGGAAGTACCGTACAATCGCTGGAGGGAAGATATGAATTCTTGTTCTCAGATTTGATATTAGGCGAAACGGCTGATGAACGCAAGGGAATCATGAGCCCCGGGAACACAGTCAAGCCCAAAGCAGATAGTTATGCAAACAGTGTAATTTATCCGGACAAAAGGCCTAAAGGGGTGTATATCCCGAATGCCGTTTATGATTCAAGTCTTGATGAATTTTGGAGAGGAAAAGACAATATAGCATGGACTCCGCCTACCAATTACTGGAGACACAGCAACCAAACCAGTACGGCACGCTATCTCTATGACGCTTCATATATAAAATTGCGTGAAGTTAGCATGGGATACAATTTCCCCAAAAAATGGTTGCGAAAGATTTCGCTCAATGATGTAAAATTGTCGCTCGTAGGGCGTAATGTGGCTATCCTTTACCAGAAAACGCCGAAGGGAGTAGATCCGCAAGCGACCCGTACCGCAGGTAATGCGCAAGGGTTCGAAATGGGCTTCGCTCTGCCACAGGCTTATTGGGGATTTGATTTTAAAGTTTCATTTTAATTTGATCAGACATGAAAAAACAAATATATAAGATATGGTTCTTATCCTTATTGGTCGGTGGTGCATTTTTGTACAGCTGTACCGATGATTTCGAGGAAACTAACACCAATCCGAATAAATTTTATACTACGGACTTTAAATATGTTTTGCCGGGAAGTGTTTACAAGACGATTAATGTAATCAGTGATTTGAATTACAACTATTTATTGAACTATTCCCGCTTAGTTACGGTTCAGGTCAGAACAGTCCCCAGTGAGAATCTTTCGGATACCTATTACAGACAAGTGTATTCCGACATCTTGAGAGACCTGGAAAGTGTAGAAACAGATTATACCGGAAAAGAAGGGCATAAAAATCGTCTGGCTATGATAAAGACCTGGAAAGCTTATGCTTATTATATATTAGTGTCTTTATACGGGCCGGTGCCTATGAGCGACGCCATTTTAAGTATTGAAGAAAAAAAATCGACTTTCAAATACGACAGCGAATTGCAGGTCTATACCCAAATTTTGGATTTGTTGGAGGAGGCAAGTAATTTATACCAGTCAAATTCATTGTATACGAAAGATATCCTTGCTCCGGATTTTCTTTTTAATCTTGAAAATGGCAGTATCAGCAAATGGCAAAAATTCACGAATACGCTTCGTCTGGATATTGCCATGCATGTTCAGAATCTATCTCCCGAGCTGGCTCAGAAACACGCAACAGCTGCGATGAGCGACGAGAATTTGTTGATTTCTTCTAATGCAGATAATGTGGCTCCCCGTTTCGGAACGGATAAGACGTACGATGTTTCGTATTATTATGAAAATTTGTTAAAGAAAATAGATAGTAACGGGACGTGGAATGCCTACGAATACCCTTCCCTGAGCGAATATTATGCACTCTATTTATTTTCATACAAAGATCCGAGGATTGAAGCGCATTTTATGAAATCGAATGAAGAAACCCCCAACACAAATCCTTTCCTGTTTACAGACACGATTACCCGTGTACATATTTGTTCTAGTGCGCCTGGCGTCAATAATTGTCCGAATTATGCCGCACATCAAGCCGACGGACTGAATGCATTCCGCAGGGATTCTATTTTGGTCGATTACAGCGTACCCTACGTACCCATTACCGAAAGTCAGCGGCTTCCGGTAAACTGGGAGGCAGATTATATACCCGGAACCGCTTCCGGATCGCGTTATTCCGATCCGTTACGTACCAACGACAAATTAAACGTATCCCGCGTAAAGATGGATTACCTGAAACCGGATGCTACAGTGGTGCTTCTCAATTATGCAACGACTTGTTTCCTGAAGGCAGAAGCCAAAATAAAATTCGGATTGGGGGCTAAATCGGCCCAAAGCTACTATGAAGATGGGGTTAAGGCTTCTTTCGAACAATGTCAAATGACAGGGAAGGCTGCCGATTACCTGAAACAGCCTGGTATTGCCTGGAATACCAACGGAAAAGGATATTATGACAAAATGGGATTTTATTGCGCCGATATCAATGGCGCAGGTAGTGATGAAAATCACCTGGAGCAAATCTACAAACAACGGGCATTCGGTTGTTTCTTCAACGGATTAGAAGGATGGAATCTGGAACGCAGGACGAGGGCTTTCCGTTATCCTCCGGTATTTAATTCCAATTCGAGTATAGAAGGAGTTGCAAACAGCCAGAATTATTCATTCGGGAGAGAACGCATGATATACCCTTTAACCGAATTGATGCGTAACAAGGGAGAATACTATACAGCCATCGATTTGTTACAAAATGCAAGCCCGAATGGAAATTCAGCCGCCCGCTGGGGAGACAATATCGTAACAGCATTGGCCTTCTCCAAAGTAGACCCGGAAGTGGAGTTAGCCGAAAGTAAATACGGAGGCACTAAAAGAATCCCTTATCACGCTCATTATTTCTGTCACTACTGGGGTACTACCTATGAACAGTTACTGGATACGGCACAGGTAATGACCGGAGAAACAAATGCCACACGGGCATTGACACGGGCATTTAATTACACCCTCGTAAGTCGTTACAGTACCTATCTGACGATAACTCCTCCCACACCCTGAGCGTTTAATTAATAATAGTTATAGAATATATAAAAAATAAAATATGAAAAGGAATAAGTATATATTATATGTATTACTCTTGGGGGCCGGATTATTCTACTCTTGTACAGAAGACGACGGTCCAAGTATTGATGATTATCCATTGAATTACCAGATCCCGGAAGTTCCCGTAACAACAGATATACCGGTAGGAATCTTCCTGTATAACCCGACAAGCGTGCTGTCGGATAATGTGAGATGGACCCGGATTACAGAGCCTTACGATCAGGCGACAGGGAAGATCGGTCCGAATGTGGAACCTATTCTGGGCAGATACGCATTGACTGTAAATGACGCGGGTGCGCAAAATTTGCAGCAATTAGTAGATTGGTGTAAAGATGCTAAAGTAAATTTTATAGTTAGTCCACTCGTTAAGGAAAATCCTAATGTCTTGTACCCCAAGAATATCAATGCTGCAGATTCAGCTTTTACACTCATGCTTTCCGGGCAACATCCTACATTTCCTATCGATCTGGGCGACATGAAGTATACCATATTAATGGATTTGAATAATTTCTGTGCCAATTTGAAATTAAGTAGTAACGACTCTTTGATTGAAATCGTTCAGCCACAAAAACTCTCTTATACTACGAGTACCGGAGTCAAAAGAGACACGATACGTACCGGCGAGCAACGCTTGTACAGCTGGGTTAAAAGGGTTTCCGACTATTTCAAAGACCCCACTTACCTGCATATAAACGGCCGTCCTGTTTTGATGTTTTCCAATCCGGAGAGATTATATACCGAAAACTCGAAAAAGGTGTATGATAATATACGTGATACCATTAAAGCCAATACGGGAAAAGATGTTTATATCATTGCCCGCCAGGCAGCATGGACACCGCCGGCCCGCTTCCATTATTTCTTTATGAGCGGACAGGTAGACGCCGTTACCATGGAGAATATGTGTTACGTAGGGGGTAGTTACTATGAGCGTATTTACTGGCTCAATCAATTAATCAACGAAAATTTCAAGTATAACCGGGAATATATCGCCCAAAATTATGGGATTGATTTTATGCCTTCGGTTGCTGCATCGTATAACATGTATGTAAATAACGGGAGTGTCAATATTGCAATGGTAAATAAAAATCCGGACGAGTTCCGCAAACGGTGTAATGTAGCCAAAATGAATCTGGGTAAGATTCCAATGGTTTTTGTAGAATCTCTTAATAACTGGCAGTATAATTCACAATTAGAACCCACGATTGTAAAGGAAGGAACGAATGGTTACGGAACCACCTACCTTGATATCCTTAGAGAGCAATTCAAACGCTAATAAAAAACAAGAGGCTATGTCCACACCGATACAGCCTCTCATAAAAATACAGAATGAGAATTATTAATACATTTGTCGTTTTGGCAATGATGCTGTTATGCAGTCTGTCCGTATCCGGACAGATCTCACAGCAGCCTTATACCAATAACTGGTATGTCGGGAATACCTCTCCCGGAGAGTGGATTCAATTCAAAAGGGTCTGGCTGTCAAAAGGAGATTACCGGTTTACCACACAGGCGGTAGCCAGTGCTGAAAGCAAAACCGTACATTTGAAAATCAATGACGAAATATTACAGGAAAATGTAGCAGTCCCTTTCAATCCGGAAAACACCTTCGGGAAGGTACTTTTGGGATACAAAAGCTTGCAGGAAGGCTATTATGATATCAAACTGGTTTTCGAAACCGGAGATGTCAATTGTGATATGATCTTTATCCGGAAAAGTGAAAGTTTGTCAAATACTGTCCTTGATGACGATACAAAATACGAGCTGAACCTTACAGACGGGATGCACACTTTTGCGATCGGAGGGCATGCAAATAGCACTAGAGAACTGTTGAACGGAACCGATGCCGGAGCAGATGCCACTTGGAAAGACCCGAACGGAAACAATTTTTCCAGAAAGCAGGTTTTGAGTTGGAATAAACAATCTATATACAATTACAACCTTCCATATACCCAGGAAACCACAGATATTTATGTGCAGGAACAGGCTGAAGCCAAGGTAGAAGTGGTATTTGCCCATGGACGTGGCGAACCGGATAACCTGAGCACGGTGCAGATTTCAGACAGGACCTATAAAACCGGGCCCGGAGGTGCGCCTTGTGCCGCATTGAAATTTTTAGTCGATGGCATACAACGGAACCCTTATGTCAGGGGACAAATGAAAATCGCCTATTTTGCAGACAATGCAACTTTCCATTTGGGAATCAAAAAATATTTAGGTGTAGATCTGGTTTGGGGAAATCCGGAGCATCAGGAGTTTATATGGAATTATTCCATCAAAAAATTTTACCGGGAAATTCCTCGTGAAATGTTATTTTTCACTCAGGATGGTAAAGTTCCGATGCAATGGTGGTCGGCTAACTCTCATTTGACTTATCCCGATTGCGGATATCAATTGAAAGAGTTTTTTGAATTCATCGCTCTAAAGATGAAAGAAGAATTCGACCTGGATGTGGCATTTATTCTGGGGACTTCATTTTTCGACCGCGACTCCCGCCTGAATGATCTCGCTTGGGGTATTCAAGGTTGGTATAGCTGGCGCAATGATGTAAGGACTGAAATACGGGATTTCAAGGACAAAAAATTCGCGTTTGCTTTTAATGGCGGACGGATGCCAATGAAAGATTGTTTCCTAAACGATTGGGATCCGGAAACCAATCAAGGCACCTGGAAAAAAGACGATGTTCATATTACTTCAAACGATACAGATGGAACACCCCGGATGAGGCAGGTGTATGTAGACGGACATGCGCAACAGGCGGAATGGGTGGTGCTGGAAGCCTGGGGTGACTGGCGCGAAGGCTCGACCTGGTATCGCAGTCACCATCCGGAATACGCATTCCCGAATCAATACATAGCACTTGTCCGTGAATTTGCCGACCGGAATTCCGGCTCGATACTTCTTGAAGCGGAAGGTTGTGATGAATATTATACCACCAAGCCGGGTAATTCAGGAGGAGCCTACCGTTTGAACTGGTATAATGACATGGATAAAGAATTCTGGGATGCTAATTTAGAAGCGGATATCAGTGTTTTCCGTCCGCTCCATCATTTGTCGGATATTAAGAAACATGGAACTTCATCCGATAAACCTTTTACGAAGATCGTTACCGGCTGGAAAGACGTTTGGGCCATTGGAAACGGGAATGACATATTTTGTAACGAAGTCGATGGCTACCCTGTTGTTGCCTGGAGAAGAGCGCTGAAAAGACTGCTGGCCAAAGACCTGGCGATGGGCGGTCATACGGTTTGGGCCATCGATACGCAAGGAACTTTGATGCAGGCCAATCTGTCAAACTACCAGGATTGTCATACAAGTTCCGGATGGTACAATAAACAGACCGGTATCAAAATAGTAGATATAGACGCTTCACAGGTGATGCTTTGGGGAATCGATCAGAATAACAAAGTGTATTACCGGGATTTTGAAGGTTTGAGGGACTGGACGCAGGTACATGGCGAGCTGACTTCCATCACGGCCGACGAATCGTTTATCTGGGGCTTTACTCCATCCGGAGACATTGTAAGATTGTCTACTCAAAGCAGGTCTGAATGGAAAAAAATCGACAATCCGTATAAGCTGATCAAACTAAGCGCCGGAAACTATGAAGTCTGGGGTATCAATGCCCAAAACAAAGTGTACCGGATGAGTTCTTCCGGCTTAGGCGAGTGGCAATATGTAAATGAAGGATTCATGGAGGTCGGCGTCGGCGTCGATTATGTCTGGTTGCTCGATACCAAGGGAGTTCCCTATCAATATGAAATGTCTGGTTTCCAGAATATAAGCGTATTTGACAAAACCGGTTCAACCGCTATTCCCGATAATAAATTCTATGCTAATTCGGTCATCATAAAAGAAAATCCTTTCCGGGAAAATCTGAACATAGAAATAAGTTCAGGCGATCAGGATGAAATAACAGTTATGATTTTCGGATTGGATGGCAGATGTTATAAAGCCGAAAAACTTACGATACAAGCCGGAATCAATCCTGTCCGTCTGGATGGAATCAGTCACCTGACTAAGGGAATGTACATTTTGACTGTTACCGGAAAAACGCAAAATTCGAAAAACAAGATCATAAAGAACTAAAAGATCATACTTAAATAAAAATGTTGAGATTGATGCGATTATTGATTATTACAAGTGCTCACCTGAAGATAAATCAATTATTATTAGCATCTTATACATTTTGTGAAAATTTTCGAGAGCAATTCAAACGCCAATAAGAAATGCAGAATGAGAATTGTTAATACATATATTACACTGACAATGATGCTGTTATGCACTCTGTCCGTATCCGGACAGATTTCACAGCAGCCTTATACCAATAACTGGTATGTCGGGAATACCTCTCCCGGAGAGTGGATTCAATTTAAAAAGGTCTGGCTCTCGGAAGGAAATTACCGGTTTACGACACAGGCGGTGGCCAGTGCTGAAGGGAAAACGGTACATTTGGAAATTAACAACGAAATTTTACAGGAAAATGTAACAGTACCTTCCAATCCCGGCAATGCCTTCGGGAAAATACACCTGGGACATAAAAGCTTACAGGAAGGCTATTATGACATCAAACTTGTGTTCGAAACGGGGGATGTCAATTGTGATATGATCTTTATCCGGAAAAGTGAAAGCTTGTCCCATACAGTCCTTGATGACGATACCAAATACGAACTGAATTTTACGGATGGGATGCACACTTTTGCCACTGGGGGACATGCGAACAACTGCACAAGGGAACTGCTAAACGGAACTGATTACGGAACAGATCCCGTTTGGAAAGATCCGGATGGAAACAACTTCTCCAGGAAGCAGGTTTTGAGTTGGAATAAGCAATGTATGTATAACTACAACCTTCCCTATACCCAGGAAACCACAGATATTTACATACAGGAACAGGCGGAGGCCAAGGTGGAAGTGGTATTTGCCCATGGACGTGGCGAACCGGATAACCTGAGTACAGTGCAGATTACAGACAGAACTTATAAAACAGGCCCTGGTGGAATGCCTTGTGCCGCATTGAAATTTTTAGTCGATGGCATACAACGAAACCCTTATGCCAGGGGGCAAATGAAAGTGGCTTATTTTATAGACAATGCAGCTTTCCACGTAGCCATTAAAAAATATTTAAGTGAAGACCTTGTCTGGGGAAACCGTGAACACCAGGAATTTGTATGGAATTATGCCATTAAAAAATTTTATCAGACAGTTCCTCGTGAAATGTTATTTTTTACTCAGGATGGTAAAGTTCCGATGCAATGGTGGTCAGCTAACTCTCATTTGACTTATCCCGATTGCGGATATCAATTGAAAGAGTTTTTTGAATTCATCGCTCTAAAGATGAAAGAAGAATTTGACCTGGATGTGGCATTAATTTTAGGAACTACGTTTTTTGTTCGCGACCCTCGTCTGAATGATTACGCCTGGGGAATTCAGAGTTGGTATAGCTGGCGCAATGATGTGAGAACTGAAATAAGGGAATTTAACGGCAAAAAATTTGCGTTTGCTTTCAATGGGGGACGCATGCCGATGCAAGATTGTTTCCTGAATGATTGGGATCCGGAAACCAATCAAGGCACCTGGAGAAAAGATGATGTCCATATTACTTCAAACGATTCAGATGGAACACCCCGGATCAGGCAGGTGTATGTAGACGGGCATGCGCAACAGGCAGAGTGGATTGTGCATGAAGGCTGGGGCGATTGGCGTGAAGGCTCGACCTGGTATCGCAGTCACCATTCGGAATACGCATTCCCGAATCAATACATAGCGCTTGTCCGTGAATTTGCCGACCGGAATTCCGGCTCGATATTACTTGAGGCCGAAGGCTGTGATGAATATTATACCACCAAGCCGGGTAATCTGGGAGGAGCTTATCGCCTGAACTGGTATAACGATCTGGATAAAGAATTCTGGGATGCTAATCTCGAAGCCGACATCAGTATTTTCCGTCCGCTTCATCATTTGTCTGAAATCAAGAAACATGGAACTTCATCCGATAAACCTTTCACAAAGATCGTTACCGGCTGGCAAGATGTTTGGGCTATTGGAGACGGGAAAGACATTTTTTGTAACGAAGTGGATGGCTACCCTGTTGTTGCCTGGAGAAGAGCGCTGAAAAGACTGCTGGCCAAAGATCTGGCGATGGGTGGTCGTACGGTTTGGGCCATCGATGCGCAAGGGACCCTGATGCAAGCAGATCTGTCAAACCACCAGGATTGTCATACAAGTTCCGGTTGGTACAATAAACAGACCGGTATCAAGATAGTGGATATAGACGCTTCACAGGTGATGCTTTGGGGAGTCGATCAGAACAACAGAGTGTATTACCGGGATTTTGCAGGTTTGAGGGACTGGACGCAGGTACATGGCGAGCTGACTTCCATCACGGCAGATGAATCGTTTATCTGGGGCTTTACTCCATCCGGAGATATCGTGAGAATGTCCACTCAGAACCGGTCGGAATGGAAAAAAGTCGACAATCCGCATAAGCTGATCAAATTAAGTGCGGGAAACTATGAAGTCTGGGGAATCAATGCCCAAAACAAAGTGTACCGGATGAGTTCTTCCGGCTTAGGCGAGTGGCAATATGTAAATGAAGGATTCATGGAGGTCGGCGTCGGTGTCGATTATGTATGGTTGCTCGATACCAAGGGAGTTCCCTATCAATATGAAATGTCTGGTTTTCAGGATATAAGCGTATTTAACAAAACCGGTTCAACCGCTATTCCCGATAATAAATTCTACGGCAATTCGGTCATCGTAAAAGAAAATCCTTTCCGGGAAAATCTGAACATAGAAATAAGTTCCGGCGATCAGGATGAAGTAACAGTTATGATTTTCGGATTGGACGGCAGATGTTATAAAGCCGAAAAGCTTACGATACAAGCCGGAATCAATCCTGTCCGTCTGGATGGAATCAGTCACCTGACTAAAGGAATGTACATTTTGACTGTTACCGGAAATACGCAAAATTCAAAAACTAAGATTATAAAATACTAAAAATTATACTTAAATGAAGGTATTAAGATTGAAGCGATTATTGATTATTGCAGGTATTTGGATGACGATGTGTTTCAAATCATGGGCATTTTCTCCATACAGTGAAAAATTTACGAAAGCATCCACTCCGCTTGATATTATAGGACGTGGAAATTGCCGGATAGAAAACGGCGTCTTCAAATCGAAAGATTCGTATGCCTGCTTCGGAAATAAAGAGTGGAGTAATTATACCATTACATTCAAAGCACAAGTCCCTGAAAATGCTCAGCAAGTCCAGATATGGGCAGGGTTCAGGGCATATAATCGCTTCGATCGCTATGTCATCGGCTTAAAAGGGGGGGTACAGGACGACCTCTATTTAAGCCGGATGGGCTATATGGGAACAGACGAGTTATTAGATCTGTGTCCCCTTGATTTTCATCCCGAAACCGGTAAATGGTACCACTTTAAAATTGAAGTCTGTCAAAACCGTATCCGGGTATTCCTGAACAATGAAACCTTACCGAGAATCGATGTAAAAGATGAAAATATGAATCTGGCACCCTCAGGATTTGTGACTTTGGGTGGCGGATGGATCGAGACCGAATTCGACGATCTCACCATCGAACCGCTTGCGGAAGATGCCCTGAAAAATGTACCGGTAAAAGTCTACAAAAAAACGACCTCCAAAAAGGAGAAAGAAAAAAAGAGAGTTGAAGAAAGAAACACATATAAACCCGTTGTAATAGGTAAGCTGAATGCAAGCCGGACGGAAATTTCGTTAGATGGACAATGGCTCTTTTTACCCGATTATGAAATTAATAAAGTCGAGGTAGCCAAGCCCGAGATTGGTGACAACAACTGGCATGTGATGACAGTTCCCAGTTTCTGGAATCCGATACGAATCTGGTTACATGGGGAAAGGATGAATCAGAATAAATATCCTAAAGGCGTTTCCGACACTTACTACCAGAAAGAGACTGCCAGGTGTGAAGATTACACTTTCGATTACAACAAAACGAGAGCAGCCTGGTATCGTCAATGGATAGAACTTCCGGCGGGAATAGAAAATAAATCGTTTGAACTGGTGTTTGATGCCGTCTCGAAGATGGCCGATGTGTATGTTAACGGAACCTTGGTTATCAAACATGTGGGCATGTTCGGCGAAATAAGGACAGATGTGTCGGAACTGTTGCATCCCGGAAAAAACTTAGTAGCCGTTTATGTTACAAGAGATCAGATGAACTCCAGCAAAGACGAACCTGACTACTACTCTATTGCCCGTTTAGATGAAGATCCCGAAAAGAAGAAAGAACTGACCGCCGCTTCCAAAGTCACCGGTAAAGTCCTGAAAGATATCGCCCACGGATTTTATGGCGCCGCTCCTGCCGGTATCTGGCAACCGGTAACACTGGTAATCACCCATCCGGTGAAAGTGGAAGATGTATTCATCCGTCCTGCTTTAGACGGAGCATCGTTTGATATAACCGTTAAAAACCATTCGGATAAAAAGGTGACAGTGAATCTTTCGACTGATATCATAGAAAGCGACACGGAAAATATTTTATACCAGGAAGAATCTCTATCGAAAATAGAATTGAAACAAAAAGAGGAAAAAGTACTGACCTATACGGTCAAAAATCTGAAACCCCGCTTATGGTCACCTCAATCACCCAATCTGTATGATTTCAGGTTCAGGCTGACTACCGATAAAAAACAGGAAGTCGATGTTGCTACCATTCGTTCCGGATTCCGCACATTCGAATCGAAAAACGGATTATTTTATCTGAATGGACATCCCTATTGGCTCAGGGGAGGGAACCATACGCCGTTTGCCCTGGCTCCTAACGATCTGGCCCTGGCTAATCGTTTCTACCAGCTGATGAAAGCGGGGAATATAGATATTACCAGAACACATACTTCTCCTTATAACAAACTTTGGATCCAGGCTGCCGACCAGAACGGCGTTGGCATCAGTCACGAAGGCACCTGGCCCTGGCTGATGATCAACAACTCCATGCCCGATCCTTTGCTGATCGACATGTGGGCCGACGAATACCTGAGTCTGCTAAAAAAATACCGGAACCATCCTTCCATCTTTTTCTGGACGGTCAACAATGAAATGAAGTTCTACGACAACGAACCGGATCCTGTAAAAAGAAGAAAGAAAATGAATATTATTTCCGATGTAGTGAAACGGATGCGCGCCATAGATCCGACACGTCCCATCTGTTTCGACTCCAACTACCGCCGTGACGAAGCCAAACATGGGAAAGATTTTTATAAAGGCATCGATGACGGAGACATCGACGATATTCATTCGTATGTTAACTGGTATAACCATTCCTTGTTCGAGCATTTTAACGGAGAATTCCAGCAAAAGTTTAAGAATCCGGGAAGACCGTTAATCAGTCAGGAAATGTCGACCGGTTATCCGAACAATGAAACCGGTCACCCAACAAGATTTTACACCTTAATTCATCAAAATCCTCAAACCTTAGTGGGATATCAGGCTTACGCCTTCGGAAATCCGGAAGCTTTCCTCCGGGTGCAGTCGTTTATTACCGGCGAATTAGCCGAAACCTTGCGCCGGACCAATGATCAGGCATCGGGGATCATCCATTTCGCACTGCTTACCTGGTTCCGTAATGTGTATGATGCGAAGACCATAGAACCCCATCCTACTTACTATGCGATGCAGCGGGCACTGCAACCCATACTGGTAAGCGCCGAACTTTGGGGACGGAATTTTTATGCCGGAGAAAACTTACCTGCAAGAATCTGTGTGGTCAATGACCTGGAATCGGGTAACGAATTGAAGCCTACCTTGCTTCACTGGCAGATCGAAACTGTAAACGGGAAGGTCATTGCATCCGGCAAAGAAAATGTGCCTGCCGTGCAACATTACAAACGAACATGGATCACACCCCGGATCCCTATCCCGGCGGTTTTACCGGAACATAAAGTCAACGCTAAACTTAAACTGAGGCTGACCGAGAATGACAAACAGATATCCGTGAATGAATACGACATTTTGTTGGCAGATAAAAACTGGGTGCAACAGACAGACAACAAAAAGAAAATCGCATTGGTTGACAAAAATAACGCCGGGAAATACTTTGATTGGTTGAATGTTAAATATGAAAATACATCCGGTATCTCATCAGCCCTGAAAACAAAAGCTGATTTAGTGGTTATTTCAGGTCTGGGAAAAGGGTTCACTTCTCCGGAAATAAAAGAAATGAAAGAATTTGTCTCCTTGGGAGGAAAAATCGTACTGCTAAACAGCGAAGCCGCCGCCCAGGCGATGTTCCCCGAACACATCACCGGATGGATCATCCCTACGGAAGGAGACATCGTTAATATGGAGATCCCCGAATCACCTGTATTTGAAGATATCGGCTTGTTAGAACTCCGTTATTTCAATAATAACAAGAGGGAACTTCCGGTAGTGTGCCGGGCAGCGCTGCAGGTGAATCGTAACGAAAAGGTTGAAGAATTAGCCAATCACACGAAGATTCATGGATACATCAGCGGGGATATGGCCCAAAGAGAAGAGTATATGAAAACAATCAAAGGATTCCCTCTGATAAAGATAAGCGAAGGAAAAGGTCAGATCCTTATTTCGGGGATGTCGCACGAAAAAACATTGACAGATCCGGTTGCTGCAAAGTTATTGGCCAATATGCTGAATGAAATGTTAAAGAAGTAACAGATATGAAAAAATTGAAAGTTTTGTTTTGGATGATCGTTTTATTGGTCTATCCATCCGAGATTTTTGCCAGAAAATACAATTCCTATAAAGGCTTGGTCATGGCAGGGTATCAGGGATGGTTCAATACTCCTGTCGACGGAGCAAATAGGGGTTGGTATCATTATGGATTCAAATCCGGCTCTTGCTCTGTCGATTTTTGGCCGGATGTATCCGATTACCCCGTTTTATATAAAACCCCCCTTAGCTTTCGCGACGGGAATCCGGCGTATACCTT
The DNA here is from genome assembly GCA_031553775.1 of Bacteroidales bacterium. GTDB lineage: Bacteria > Bacteroidota > Bacteroidia > Bacteroidales > Azobacteroidaceae > JAISFI01. Next base: position 9,846 of record JAVBLA010000009.1, on the reverse strand, counting down.
CAGTTCCGGCGACTCATCTGCTGTAGATGTGCACTTTCGCTGGATGAAAGAGTATGGCATAGATGGTGTCTTTATGCAACGTTTCGTTCCTGAAATTAAAAATCCCAAAGGGAAAAAGCATTTTAATAAAGTGTTGAAACATGCCATGTTTTCCTCTCGTAAGTACCACCGGGCTATCAGTGTTATGTATGATCTGAGCGGAATGGCGCCCGGCGATGAAGATATTCTACTGGATGATATCGATCAATTGGATAAAGAATACGGATTAAAATCGGGAAAAGGCACATCGGCTTGCTACTTATACCATAATGGAAAACCCTTGGTTGCCGTTTGGGGTATTGGTTTTAACGACAACCGGAAATACGGATTAAACGAAGCCGTGAAAATCATCGATGGCCTGAAAAAACGCGGATATAGCATCATGATCGGAGTTCCGACCTATTGGCGAGAACTGCGAAGCGATACCGAATCCAACCCCGAGCTCCACGAGTTAATCAAAAAATGCGATATCGTTTTGCCCTGGTTTGTGGGCAGGTACGATGAAAAAGCATATGAAAACTTCAAGTCAATTATTAAAAAAGATATCGAGTGGTGCAAGAAGAACAAGGTGGATTATGTTCCCTTGTGTTACCCTGGTTTTTCATGGAAAAATATGAAAGGAGAGAATTCGTTTTATGTCGACCGGAATTCTGGTTCTTTTCTCTGGAAACAATTTTCCTCATCGATAGAATATGGAGCGGAAATGATCTATGTAGCTATGTTTGATGAAATCGATGAAGGAACCGCCATTTTCAAATGTGCCAACCGGCGTAATCTCCCCGATGGTAATCTCAAATTCGAAGGAATTGAAGACCATTTACCTACTGATTTTTATCTTTGGCTGACCGGGCAAGCCGGCAAAATGCTGAGAAAAGAAATCGGTTTTACCCGGCAAATCCCGAAAATGGAAGAAAACACCTTACCCCCCGCACTTAAATAATCAATCATAATCCATATCATCATGAAACATATAGGTATATATGCAATAGCTTTGTGTTCTTTATTTTTTACTTTTTCCTGTGATAACAATTACACAGAAATAATCAAGGATCCGGTCGATTATGTGAATCCGTATATGGGAAATATCAGCCATTTGTTGGTACCCACCTTTCCGACGGTACATTTACCGAACAGCCTGTTGAGGGTCTATCCGGAAAGAGCGGATTATACCTCAGACCAGATCCATGGCCTTCCGGTGATTGTAACAAGTCACAGAGGAAGTTCCGCTTTCAGTATCAGTCCAATAAGCGGACAATCAGCGGTACTCTCCGCAGTAAAAAACTATACTTACGATAACGAAAAAATTACTCCTTATCGTTATTCTGTCTATTTAGATGAAGAAAAAGTGCAGGTCGATTATGCTCCGTCGCATCAATCAGGCGTATACAATCTCACTTTCGAAAATGGTGATGCTAACCAATTGGTAATCAACACCAAGAATGGAGCATTGACCGCTGTCGGGAACGAAGTATCCGGTTATCAACTGATTGAAGGAGGTCCCACGAAAATATACTTGTATATGGAATTAGAACAGCCGCTCTCTTCCGTAGGGGTATTTAAAGACGATGCCATTTACTATAAACAAAACACGGTAGATGGAGGCGATGAAGCATTGATTTTAGGTTTCTCCGGGAAACAGGCTCATTTGCGGTATGGCGTTTCCTTTATCAGTACAGAGCAAGCTAAGAAAAACCTGAACCGGGAAATGAACACTTATAATGTGGACGAAGTGGCAACATCCGGCCGGGCAAAATGGAATGAAGTGTTGGGTAAGATAGATGTAAAAGGCGATAATGAAGAGGATAAAGTAGTATTTTACACATCTCTGTACAGGATCTACGAACGAATGATCAATATCTCGGAAGACGGCCGTTATTACAGCGCTTTTGACGGAACTGTTCATGAAGACGAGGGAAATCCTTTTTATACGGATGACTGGATTTGGGATACCTATCGCGCAGCGCATCCCTTACGTATCCTGATAGAGCCTCAGATGGAAAAAAACATGATTCGGTCGTACATCCGGATGGCGCAACAATCGCCGGAGGGATGGATGCCGACTTTCCCGGAAGTCACAGGTGATAGTCACCGGATGAACAGCAACCATGCAGTAGGGGTTATCTGGGATGCTTACAGTAAAGGATTGCAGGATTTCGACCTGGAAGCCGCTTATGTAGCCTGCAAAAGTGCGCTGACCGAAAAATCCCTGCTTCCCTGGAAACGGATTCCCAATACTGAATTGGATATTTTTTATCAGGAAAAAGGATATTTTCCGGCTTTGCAACCCGGTCAGAGTGAATATATCAAGGAAGTAAAACCGGGAGAAAAACGACAACCGGTGGCCGTAACACTGGGAACCTGTTATGATGACTGGTGTTTATCTCAAATTGCCAAGCAATTAGGTAAAGAAGATGATTACCGGTATTTTTTGAATCGCTCGTATAATTACCGTAATTTATACAATCCGGCAACGGCATTTTTCCATCCGAAAGACAAAGAAGGCCGTTTTATCACGCCGTTTGATTATTCCTTCTCAGGAGGACAAGGCGCCCGAGAAGCTTATGGTGAAAACAACGGCTGGGTTTATCGCTGGGATGTCCCGCATAATCCTGCCGATCTGATCAGACTGATGGGATCGCCGGAACATTTTACCAATCATATGGATCAGACCTTCCGGGAACCATTGGGCAGAAGTAAATTTGAGTTCTTTGCCAAAATTCCGGATCATACCGGCAATGTCGGACAATTTTCGATGGCCAATGAACCTTCATTACACATCCCTTATCTCTATAATTATGCCGGACAGCCCTGGAAAACGCAAAAGAGAATACGCACCTTGCTGGACCAATGGTTCCGCAATGACTTAATGGGCCTTCCGGGCGACGAGGATGGCGGAGGGATGTCGGCTTTTGTCGTATTTTCAGCCATGGGCTTCTATCCTGTTACCCCGGGCCTTCCGGTGTATAATATCGGCAGTCCCCTTTTTGAACAGATTACCCTGAAATTAGGAAATGGGAACGTGTTTGAGGTTGAAGCGAAAAACTGTTCCAAAGACAATAAATACATTCAATCGGCTACTTTGAACGGGAAAGAATGGAATAAGCCCTGGTTCAGCCATGAAGAGATCCAAAACGGGGGAAAACTCATATTGATCATGGGAGATAAGGCCAACCGGAACTGGGGGGCTTCGCTGGAGGATGTTCCGCCTTCGGCAGAACAATTGACAATTTTAGATTGACAAAACAATTTATTTTACATTTTTTTAAGTTATTTGAATAATGAAAAAAATAGTATTAATCGTCTGTTTGATTTGTTTTGTATCTGTTGGGTATTCATCGATCAAGTTGCCTGCAATGTTGGGCGATAATATGGTGTTGCAGCAACAAACGGATGTTAAGTTGTGGGGAGAGGCTTCGGCGAATGCCAAGATAACCGTAAAAACCTCGTGGGATAAAAGATCGTATTCGGCCAAAGCCGATCAGGAAGGGAAATGGTTGCTGACAGTTTCTACACCTGCTGCGGGAGGTCCCTATGAGATAACATTGAGTGACGGAGAAAAGATAACGCTCAAGAATGTCCTGATCGGGGAAGTCTGGTTTTGCTCCGGTCAATCGAATATGGAAATGCCGATGAAAGGCTTTGACAGGCAACCGGTTGAAAATACCAATGATATCATTGCCAAAGCAAAAGCCTCCACTCCCATCCGGATTTTCACGACCGATTCACAAAACGGAAGAACGGTTCGTCAGTTCCACAAACAGCCACAAACCGACTGCAAGGGGAAATGGCTTGACAATTCTTCCGAAAATGTTGCGAATGCGAGTGCGGTGGCCTATTTCTTTGCCCAATATTTGCAAGAGGCGTTGGATGTTCCGGTCGGTATCATTATCTCAAGCTGGGGGGGCTCCAAAGTGGAGTCCTGGATGAGCAGGGAAGCTATCGAGCCGTTTAAGGAAGTCGATATTTCCATATTGGATAATAACAAGGAAGTCAAAAATCCGGCAGCGACGCCCTGTGTATTATTCAATGCTAAAATAGCCCCGTTCACCTCATTTGCGATCAAGGGATTTCTCTGGTATCAGGGAGAAAGCAACCGTGGGAATGCCGATTTATACGCCCGGATGATGCCCGCATTTGTTCAGGATCTGAGGAGCCTCTGGAATCTGGGAGATTTCCCGTTTTACTACGTTCAGATCGCTCCGTTCAATTATGATGGGGCCGATAAATTATCGGCCGCCAGACTGAGGGAAGTCCAGTTGCAACACATGGAGATTATCCCTCGTTCGGGAATGGTTACTACGCTTGATATCGGCAATCCTGTTTTTATTCATCCGGTCGATAAAAAGACAGTTGCCAGCAGATTGGCCTACTGGGCATTGGGAGAAACTTATAACAAAAAAGGATTAGGTTATAAACCGGCGGTATATCAATCGACGGAAATCGCAGGCAATAAAATATACATCAATTTCGACTATGCTCCACGGGGACTTTCTCCGATGTGGACTGCTTTGAAAGGCTTTGAGATAGCCGGAGAAGACCAAATATTTTACCCGGCCGACGCCGAAATCGAAACCAAATCATGCCGTTTGGTGGTCTCCTGCGAAAAAGTACCCCAGCCTGTCGCCGTCCGCTATGCTTACAAAAACTATGCGGAAGCCAGTTTGTTCGGTGTGGATGGGATTCCTGTTTCGCCTTTCCGGACGGATCATTGGTAGGATTTAGAGCGGACAGAATCGTATTATTCTGGAACAAGAGAGACAAAACAATTTCATGAAGCTGCGTATCTTAAAACAATAGGGATATTCAGTAAATAACACAAAAACTGCCGAAAAAACTTTAAACTTCGGCAGTTTTTGTGTTATTTACTGAATATCCCTACTTTGAGGAAAACAGGCAGATATTCATTTTGAATGGATTGGGTGATGATGCCAATCTTCAACCTCCATCTTCAATTTCTAACTTTTAATTCTTAACTCTCAACTCCCCCAACTTTTTCAATGTTCCCGGAAAAATATTCTGCTCCATTTCATTCAGAAACTTTTCTTTCATTTCTTCGTAATCCTCCTCTGTAGTACGCGCGTCGGAAAGAATATCCCTTTTCTTAATATACCAATCAATGGGGATATTTTTTACCTTTACAGGTTCGGCCTCTATTCCGGAGAACTGATTCCATTTTCCTAAAGAGATGCTTTGATCCGGGAGGATCGAATACGGTACACGGTAAACTTGTTGCAAAGCTGCCGTCCCCTGGCTTATAAAATCGAATCCGAAATACAAGGCGCCTCCTCCGATGTAAAGTTCGGTGGGTGTTATTTTGAGTATACTCCAGGGAAACGAGGCGGCTTTCCGGGTAAGGCTCATTTGTCCGAGTTTCCCTTCCGATTTGTATCCTTGTACATCGAAATAGATAACGCCGGCTATGGAGTCGGCATATGGGCTCTTGATGGCTCTGTCCAATGGACTCAATCCAATAATTACTGTAGATGGAATTGCAGCGGTATCACCGGCTAATTTACCCTTGTAACGGATGGTGTGACTGCCTACGTGCCATTGAGTACCCCGGATTGTATCGATTTTGTGCACATACACACTGTCTTGAGGGAAAATACTGTCTTTTTGTAGGCTCAAATCTCTTGGAGTGAAGAGAATGCTGTCTTTATGTTCCGGAGTGACCCGGATACTGTCGTTATTCCCGGGAAGAACCTCTTTTCCCGTATCTCCCGGTTTAGGTTGAGGTTTCCTTTGTTGGGGATGTTCAGGGCCTTTTTCCCCCTCTTTTTTACATTTCGGACAGTCCGGACAGTCCTTGCAATCGAGACATTCCTTGCAAGGATCTCCCGGAGACTTTTCCCGGCATTGCGGACAATCCGGGCAAAGTTTACAATCTTTACAATTATCACAGTTGACATTTTCTCCGGGATCAGGACCTTCCGGCTTTTTGTCTTTATTGTCAATAACTATGCCTCCGCTACTTCCACCTCCGCCTTTTTGATAGACAGCTTTCAGGAGCACTGTTCTATCAGGCATGCTATATTGGAACTCTTCAGTGGTAGAAATGCACGTTGCTCCTTCAAACCATCCTACGAATTTATTTTTACCGAGGATGCTTACCTTAACGGGAATATTTGTCCCCGGCAGGTATTTCCCTTCTCCGGAATATCGGGCGCTTTTAAGGTTGGAAGACAGGATGAGCATCCGTTTTTCTTCATCGTCTCCTTCTCCTTCTTCAAATACTCCCGTAAGCGTTGTGTTTTGTGCAGGCATGGTATATTTATATATGCTGCTTCTGCTGATCGGTGTTGTATTTTTGTCGAGGTACCATCCTTTGAATTTGTAGCCTTTCCCGACAACAGTCGCCTTTATTTCTATCGTTTCTCCTGCATAGTACACACCGCTTCCGGTAACTGTTCCGATACTTTCATCACTGGAGACCACTGTCAGCGTAAATTTCTGTTTTTCTTTATAAGTGGCAGTCAGTACGGTATTCTTGCCGGGCATTGTATAGTCGAAGTTGCGACTGCCTGAAACTGTTTTTCCGGTTTCATCGATCCATCCGATCCATTGATATTTAACTGGGTCGGCAGGGGTAGTGGAAACATTCACTTCAGTTCGAGCTTCGTATTCGCCTGCTCCGGATGTGCTCCCTGCAGCCGGCGGATTAACCGGAAGTGCCAGTTTATACAGTTTCGGTGGAGCCGGTGGAGGTGTAGTTCCTCCTCCGGTTTTACAAATTCCGGGTGTGGGCATTCCGGGTGAAGGCATATTCTGGTCGTCTTCCACGAAATGAAGAATAATTTCTCCCGCTTTGTTCATAAAACCTTTGATCCATTTTTCATCGATCTGATAGGTAAACATAGCCAGTTCACCGTTATAGAAATTGGTGAAAAAACTCCGGCTTTTGTCACCGGCATTCAGTACTACTTCCCCATTGCTGCGGATGATATTTCCAACAGGAATGTCATAGTCGAAGGATGCTCTTCCCACTGCAGCCAGTCCATCGGTAAATTCGAATCCGAATATTTTATTTACATCGTCTTTCGGAATATCGAATGAGGGGATTTCCCTAACCACTTCAAACTGTTTATTGATTACAACCATTTTGGATGTTCCGGTTTTGACAAAGGCAAAACCATCGAAAAAATGATTACAGGCATAGTATTCGGGACTAACGACCGTTCCTTTTTTGTCGATAAAAACCATCTTGCCCGAATATTCTTCTTCCGGACGAACGGCGCACAGGCCTTCATGAAAACTGCCCGGATATGCTTTATAGGTAGCAGGAATGACCATCGTTCCTGTTTTATCTATAAATCCCCAGAACTTGGGTCCGTATTGTTTTTCTTCGACTTCCACGGCAGCCAATCCGTCACTAAATGCCAATGCGCGTGTGTATTTCGGTTGGATGGTTATATTTCCGGAGGCATCGGCATATCCCCATTTATTGCTGTTCGGATCGAAAAAAGCGCGCAAGCCTTCCCTGAGCGGGGCCACTTGCAGTTGTAGAGAACTGCTGTAAGTATAAGAATAAGAGATGCTTTTAAGTACTTCTGCTCCCTGGGTATTCAAATAAACAATACTTTTTTTGTTATTCGGAAGCTCTTTTTGTGCCATGGCAATCCCGTCGCAAAAATCAGAAACCTGTTTGTAGGATTTATCCAGATCCAGGTATTTTCTGTCCGGACAAATAATGGTGAATTTTCCGTATTCGCGGGATATCACTGCCGCACCTCCGGAAAAAATGCCCCGGCATCGTGCAGTAGTGTTCATTGGAAAATTAAATCCAAAAACGTAATCACCCTGCGTATTGATATATGCCACTTTATTTTCCAGTTTGATCTGGATCAGCCCGTCGCGGATAAAAGGGTCGGCTATGGCATCTGCCGGTACGACTACCTGTTTGGTTTGTGCAGTGAAATGTGGAGGAGCAAAAGTAGTCTGTCCCTGCAAAAGCCCTGCAAAACCAAGTGTCAGAAATAGGAGTATGGAATAATGCTTTTTCATACTGTTGACTTTTAAAATTATATGAATAATATGGATAAATAAAATACATTATCGAGCTTCTCCTTTTATATTGCTCAATAGTTGTATGATTGTACCTGATATTAGCTGGTCATCTTCAGGTAGTTGTATGATTTCATTCACACCTGTCTCTTTCAGATGGTTCCGGTAGGTTTCCGGAACTTTGGGTAGAATAACCAGCAAAGGAATGTGAGGCGCAAATAGTTTGATTTTCCATGGCAGGATGAAATCGGAATCACCTTCGTTTAGTAAAACAACTATCAGATGAGGAGCAAACCGGAGTTCCGAGAGGATACCTTCATCATTCAGATCGGTATAATGAGTCGCAAATGAAACCGGCAGGGAGCCGAGATGTTCCTCAAAACCTTTTCTGATTTGATACAGGCGGCAATGTATCAGCAATTTGTATTTTTTAGTTCTTTTTTCTTCCATTGGTAATTTACATGAACCATGCAAATTTCAGGATAAGAAAGACTTAAAAAATCACGGGAAACAGGGACAAGAAGAACTAAAAACTAAAAGTTAAAAACTAAAAATCAGGATTCTTCGAATCATCAAATATAAATCATCATCTCAAAACTTTCATAGAGTAAGTGAACTGCTTTTTCATATTCTGTTAATTTTTAGTTTTTAACTTTTAGTTTTTAGCTCCTCAGTATTTTATCCTGATCCACCCCTTCGCCACCGCCTTCACCACCATATCGATTGCGTTCTTGGCATCGAATTTCAGCATCAGGCGTTTACGGAACGTTTCAACTGTGTTTTCGGAAATTTGTAGCATGGAGGCTATTTGCGGGGTGCTGTTTCCTGTGGAGATAGCCTGCAATACTTCTAATTCCCGTTTGGTAGGGATATCGTCTTCGTGCAGTTCCGCACAGACTCCATAGCGAAGTTTTCTACGGATATGTTCGAAGCGGGGACAGCAATAAGATTTATCGTTCAACACATGGTTGATGGCCTGTTCAACTGCTTTTTCATCGGACGATTTGAGGATTACCGAATTTACCTCACATTTGATCAGTTTATTCAGTATCCAGACCTCTTCGTGCATGGTATTCACGATGATCCGTGCATATTCGTCTTTGGCCCGTATCTGTTTCACGAGTTCAAAGCCGCTGATATCCGGCAGGTCTATATCAAGCATATATATATCATAGGAATACTGTTTGATCATTTGGCTGGCTTCCGTACCTGAAGTTGCCGTATGAATCAGGCTGATGCAGGGTATTTGTTCTACAATGCGACGGATGCCCTGCAGGATGAGGCTGTGATCGTCTACCAATAATATTTCTGTTTTTGTATGCTCCATTTTGTCAGATTTGTACGGTTACATCGATGGTTGTTCCTTCGGTTGTTGAATGAATTTCTAGAGTTCCTTCAATACTTCTCACCCTTTCGTCTATTGTGCGCAGTCCGATTCCTTTCTTTTTTTTCCCCGGATCAAAGCCGGAGCCGTTATCCTGAATGGTAACCTGCACGATATTCCCTTCTAATGATAGCAGTACTTCTATCAGGCTTGCAGAAGCATGTTTAATACAGTTACTCAATGCTTCCTGAACGATGCGGTATATTTCGTAGGCAGTTTCGTAAGGAATTTTATTCCAGTCGGCCTTTGGAGTAGACCGGTACTCTATACGGATTTCTCCGGGGAGTTCCATGTGAAAGACCTGGTCTGAAATTATTTCGTCCAGGTTTGCATCCTGGAATACCGGGGGCATCAGTTTGTGAGAGATATTCCGGGCGTTTTCACGTGTTTTTTTCAGTAGATGCAACCACTTTTCTTTCTCT
>JAVBLA010000036.1:0-72044 GCA_031553775.1 Bacteroidales bacterium | reverse complement strand
AAATGCATGGATGGATAGTTTCAGAACCATTCTTAATCGGTTCGATTTTACAACATCTAGTTGGAAAGCTTTCAATTACATAGCTTTTATTGTGATTTTAATAAAGAAAATTTATAAACGAAAAAAGTCTAAATGACTTCAATATTAATAAGTTAATTGTTAAAATGTAAAATATAATTAATTATGTTACAAACATAAAAATCATTTTTGGATAAAACAACAGTTTTTCAACTATTTTTTAGCAGTGGCCAATCATTCTGTACATCTCAATTTGTGCTCTCGTCTGATTTTCACCGGTTTGCATAGTTTTTGATATATTCCGGAGTTTTTCATCTACCCAACAGGCTTTCAGGTTATCCGATAATTGCAGATGCAGCATCTCTACAATTTTTTGTTTGATTGCCGGATCGATTATCGGACTTGCAGTTTCTATTCTTCGGCTCAGATTCCGTCGCAGCCAGTCGGCCGAGGTCAGATAAACCTCCTCCTCCCCGTCGTTATGAAAATACCAGATCCGGGCATGCTCCAGGAACATATCTACAATACGTGTGATCCTGATGTTTTTACTGTAGGTTTGGTTGGGAATGGCACAACAAATGCCTCTGATAATCAGGTCGATTTCCACACCGGCCTCACTGGCTCTGTACAGGGCATTGATCATCTGCTCATCTTGTATGCCATTCATTTTTAGTATGATATGTCCTTTTCGACCGGATTGTACATGCCTGATTTCTCTGTCGATCATTTCCAGCAGGGTAGGAACCATGTTGAATTGAGAAACCAACAGGCGCTTGAACACTGGTTGTTTGATTCTTTGTTCGAGAAAATGGAACACCTGCAGAATATCTTCGGTAATTTCTTTATTTGCTGTAAATAAACCGGTATCTGCATACAGATGAGCGGTCTTCTCATTGAAATTTCCAGTGCTTACATAAGCGATATTTTTGTTATTGGCTGATTTGCGTTTAACCGCAAGCGCCAGTTTGGCATGAACCTTTAGTTTTGGGAGACTGTATACGATCCTGATACCTGCCTGCTTCATCAACTCTGCTGTGTGCCAGTTATTCTCTTCATCGAAACGGGCTTTGAGCTCTACAAAAACGGTGACTTGTTTTCCTTGTTTAGCAGCGGTAATTAGGGCATCTATCACTGCCGAATTTTCTGCGACCCGGTATTGTGTCAGCTTGATTTCTTCTACTTCCGGATGAAATGCGGCCTCTTTCAGGAAACGGAGAAAATAGTCGAATGGCTGATATGGATAATTAAGCAATACATCCTTACAGTATATAATTGAGAAAAAATAGCGTGCCCGGTCTATTTCAGAGATACGCATTGGGGGTGGAGGAACGACTTCCAGTGTTTTTCCAACCGGATTCGGGAGTTTGATCAGGTCTTCCAGGTTAAGATGTTTTCCACCGGGTATCAGGTCTTCCGGCTGGATATGAAATGTTTCCGTAAGGTACGACAGCATGTCCTGCGGCATCTCCCGGTCGTATACAAAACGGCTCAGGCGACCGATCTTCCGTTTCTTGACCTTCTGCATAATATCATTCGCTAATTTTTCCGGATTTTCTTCTTCAACGAAAATATCGGCATCACGCGAGATTTTGATACTATAAGATGCATTGACCAGAAATCCGGGAAAAATATCCGGCAGATTCGCTGCAATAATGTCGTCGATGAAAATAATATAATGCTTCCCGTTATACGGCGGAAGAGTAATAAAACGGGGTACTTTGGCATACGGTACTTTCAGGATAGCATAATAAAAGATGCCGTTTTTAACTAAACGTACTACTGTGTACAACCGGTTGTCACGCAGGAACATACTGATTTCGTCTTTCAGTATCAGTACGGGTTGAAGAAACGGATAAATTTCCTCATGAAAATAATCGTGGATGAATTTGCTGTGAACCTGTTCTATGGGTTGATTACTGTACAGGATGATATGATTCTTTTCCAGTTCAGGTAGCAGAAGATCGTTATAAATTCTCGATGCTTCCTGCTGTTGGCGGATGGCTTCGCGGTTAATTTTTCCGAGGATTTCTTCCTTCTCAGGAAGCATGGCTTCGGAAGAACGATACTCCGATACCCGGATCTTATAAAATTCTTCCAGGTTGGAGGCGTGTATAGATAAAAATTTGATCCGTTCGTATAGGGGCAGCGAACAGTCCTCCGCTTCCAGTAACACCCGGTAGTTGAAAGAAAGCCAGCTGATATCCCGATTGAAATATTTATATTCGTTTTCCATGTTGAAATCGTGAGATTGTTTTATTATAGTTTCCCGTCAGAATATTTTAGTGTCTGAATAGGGTCTATAAACGGTAAAAATACTACTTTTGTCTGAATAAAAAAATAAACGTGAAAAAAATCGGATTGTTGTCGGATACCCATGCTTATTGGGATGATCGCTACCTCAAACATTTCGGGGAGTGCGATGAAATATGGCATGCAGGTGATATCGGTTCGATAGAGCTCATCGAAAAGTTCAGGGAAGTGAAACCTTTCCGGGCGGTGTATGGAAATGCCGACGGGCAGGACATCCGCCGCGAATGCCGGAAAGACCTCCGTTTTACCATGGAGAACGTAGATGTCTGGATTACGCATATCGGCGGTTATCCGGGGAAATATGCACCGGAAGTCACTCCGGAAATTTTGATCCATCCGCCGAAACTGTTTATCTGCGGACATTCACACATTTTGAAAGTAAAGTACGATAAAACCCTTCAATTGCTCTATCTCAATCCCGGAGCGGCGGGCAAGCAGGGTTGGCACACAGTGAGAACACTGATGCGTTTTGTGCTGGACAATGGAAATATACGGGATCTGGAAGTCATAGAAATCTCAGAATAATGAAACAAATACAAATGCTGGACCTGGCAGGCCAGTGCCGGAAAATCCAACCGGAAATCGATGAGGCTATCCGGCAGGTGATCGAATCTTCCGCTTTTATCAACGGACCGGCGGTCGCCCGGTTTGCAGAAGAACTATCGGCCTACACCGGAGCCGCATTTGTAATCCCTTGCGGCAATTGTACCGATGCCCTGCAGATATCCCTGATGGCATTAGGGCTGAAACCGGGCGATGAGGTGATTGTTCCTGCATTTACCTACATTGCTGCAGTCGAGGCTACGTTGTTGTTGGGATTGAAACCTGTTTTTGTCGATGTGGATCCCGGTACGTATAATATGGATGTTACTCAGGTGGAATCGTTGATTACATCGAAGACAAAAGCGATCATCCCGGTCCATTTGTTCGGGCAATCGGCAGATATGGAATCTCTTCTCAAAATTGCTGCGAAACATAATCTTCAGATAATAGAAGATAACGCGCAAAGTATCGGGGCTATTTATAGTTTTTCCGATGGCGTCCAAAAACAATGCGGAACAATGGGCACAGTAGGCTGCCTGTCTTTTTTTCCTTCTAAAAACTTAGGCTGTTTCGGCGATGGAGGTGCTATGCTTACCAACGATCCTGATCTCGCTCTCCGTTTGAAAATGACGGCATCTCATGGTCAGTCCGCTAAATACCGCCATGAGATAGTGGGTTGTAACTCCCGCTTAGATACCATTCAGGCTGCAATATTGCGGGTAAAACTGCAATATCTGGATGAATATAATTCGGACAGGAAACAAGCTGCCCGGTATTATTCCGAACACCTGAAGGACTTGGAAGAACATCTGCAAATCCCGGTAGGAACACCATATTCCACCCAGGTGTACAATCAGTACACCATACAGATAAAAAAGGGTAGGAGAGATGCTTTTCGGACTTATTTACAGGAAAAAGGGATTCCTACCATGATCTACTATCCTTTGTCCGTCCCGGAACAACCCGTCTTTTCCCTCGGAACAACCTGTCCGGTAAGCGCATCTTTGGCAAGTTCAGTAGTATCATTACCCATGCATACGGAACTGGACGAAGAACAACTGAATTATATCACCACCCAAATAAAATCATTCTTCACATGAAAAATTCCATAATCTCCCTCTCGATAGCGATTGAACCACCTCTTCATTATCAATCTCCCTTCATTTTCAATTTTCAATTTTCAATTTTCAATTTCTTATGAAATCCTATCAGGTTCACGAAACAGCAGTAGTTGCCCCCGGTTGCCACATCGGAAAAGGTACAAAAATCTGGCACTTCTCGCATATCATGCCGGAAGCTGAGATCGGTGAAAATTGTAATATCGGGCAAAATGTGGTGATCTCCCCACGAGTAAAGCTGGGAAATAATGTTAAGGTGCAAAACAATGTATCTGTCTATACCGGTGTGATTTGTGAAGATGATGTATTCCTGGGGCCTTCGTGTGTATTTACGAATATTCTGAATCCCCGCAGTGCTGTTATACGGAAAGACCAATATCAGCAAACACTTGTAAAAAGAGGAGCTAGCATCGGTGCCAATGCAACGATTCTTTGTGGAATCACTATAGGAGAATATGCTATGGTAGGAGCCGGTTCGGTTGTCTTGAAAGATATTCCTCCATATGGTTTGGTCGTAGGGAATCCGGCTAGGCAAACCGGTTGGGTAAGTGAATATGGGCACCGTTTGGATTTTGATGAAAATGGATATGCCACTTGTCCCGAATCCGGAGATACTTATAATTTATCAGAAGGGAAAGTGATGAGGGTATAAAAATAACAAAACTTGAACATTCCGTTATTGGAAATAATAGCACAATAACGGAATGTTCTCCTGCTTTTTATTCCACAGCCTTCAGACTCATATCCAGACTTTTCACTGAGTGAGTCAAAGCCCCGACGGAAATATAATCCACCCCACACTCCGCATAATCCCGGAGGTTATCGAACGTAATTCCTCCCGATGATTCGATTTCATATCTTCCATTGACAATCTGAACCGCTTTTTTCGTATTTTCCGTATTGAAATTATCCAGCATAATGCGATCTACACCTCCTGTATTCAATGCTTCCTGTAATTCGTTGAAGTTGCGCACTTCGATCTCTATTTTCAGGTCTTTGTGATGTTCTTTACAATATTTTTGGGCTCCGCGGATGGCATTGGCAATACCTCCGGCAAAATCCACATGGTTGTCTTTCAACAGGATCATATCGAACAGTCCGATCCGGTGGTTCACGCCGCCGCCGATCCTGACTGCTTCTTTTTCCAGCATTCGCATGCCCGGAGTTGTTTTCCGGGTATCCAGTACACGGGTTTTGGTACCTTCCAGCGCTTTTGCATATTTGCGGGTAGTGGTAGCGATACCGCTCATCCGTTGCATTACATTCAGTACCAGGCGTTCTGTCTGAAGCAATGATTGTACTTTACCTTCTACTGTAAAAGCAATATCACCGTAATTTACATCCGTTCCATCTGGTATTAAAACTCTTACTTTCAAGCTTTTATCGAATGTAAGGAAAATCTTCCGGGCAATTTCTACTCCGGCCAGTACTCCCTTCTCCTTGACGATCAGTTGTACTTTTCCCTGTGCACTTGACGGAATACTGCTTAATGTGGTATGGTCGCCGTCGCCTATGTCTTCAGCAAAGGCTAAGCGGATTAATTCGTCTATTAAAGAATTCATATATAATAACTGAGAATTGGTTTGGAATTGCAAAAATACAAATTTTCTGCCAATTTTTCTTTTTTATGTAAAATCCCGGCAGGGGAGACCTCTCCCTACAATGTTCATTGACATAAATATAGGGTGCCGTTTCATAATAGATTTATTATACTATCAGATGTGTAATCTAATATTTAAGAACGGTTTGAACGTTTTTTATTTGCATTTGGAATTTTTTCCACTTTTATGTACATTTGTCCTGATTTAAAAATATAACTAAAACCAACTGATTATGAAAGAATTTTTAGAAGCGAAGTATCTGAATCCTTTAACTGATTTTGGATTCAAAAAGTTGTTTTTCAATGAATTAGATAAAGAGTTGTTGATTGATCTGCTTAATGAAATTATTTGCGAGGAAAACAAAATTACCGATTTGCAATTCCAGCCGACATTGCAATTAGGCGATCTTGAAAAAGACCGGAAAGTTATCTTTGACATATTTTGTACCAACGAAAAGGGAGAATATTTCATCGTGGAAATGCAAAAGGCTAAAGAGCCCTACTTCAGGGATCGTTGTTTGTATTATTCTACATTCCCGATTCAGAAGCAAGGGCTTCCCGGAAGTTGGAATTATCGGCTAAAGGCTGTTTACATGGTTGCTATTCTTGATTTTGTCTTATTTAATGAGTCGGAAGGAGACAAGGATTATTTCATTGAGCGGGTGCAATTGTTACGGGAGAGGACCAAGAGTCTCTATTCCAAAAAATTGAATTTTATTTTTGTTGAACTCCCCAAATTCAACAAAGAATTACAAGAGTTGACAACAAATATTGATCGCTGGATGTTTTGCCTGAGAAACTTGTCCTGTTTGGATAATTATCCATCGGAAGTTCAGGGAAGAATATTTGAAAAGCTGTTCAAAACAGCAGAAATTAAACAATTAACAGAAAAAGATATGGAAGAATACCGGAAAAGTATATTGGAATATCAGGACGTTCGTGATGCTGTCGATTACGCCAGGGAAGAAGCAAGAAAAGAAGGACGAGAAGAAGGTGTAGGCGTAGGCAAAAAAGAAGAGAAAACGGAGATTACCCTGAAATGTCTGCAAGAAGGACTTCCTGTTGAGACAATTTCTCGTATAACCGGTCTTACTGAGGCACAAATCCGGAATATCTCTAATAATAAGTAAGGTCTGTTGCTGATGGAATACCTGTTGCAATGGGGATACCTGGGATTATTCTTGGGTTCGTTTTTAGCCGCCACGATCCTGCCTCTCAGTTCGGAGATTCTGGTCACCGGCCTGTTACTGGCAGGTGCATCTCCCCTTTATGTACTTATTATAGCTACAGCAGGAAATTGGTTGGGAAGCCTTTCAACTTATGGACTCGGATGGATGGGAAAATGGGAATGGATAGAAAAATGGATGAAAACCTCACGGGAAAAAATCGAGAAACAGAAAAAACGGATAGAAAAATACGGAAGCCTGTTGGCTTTTTTAGTCTGGGTTCCTCTTGTTGGAGATATATTTGCCTTGGCATTAGGGTTTTACAAAGTGAACTTTACCCGGTGCAGTATTTTTATGCTTGTTGGTAAATTCTGCCGGTTTTTAATTTATATCATGTTATACCAATATATAGGAAATTGGATCGGATTCTGAAAACAGGAGCGTTTTTTGTCCGGTTGCATGTTTTATATGAATAAGTAAGAATAACCCTTAATAAAAATGTGAAAATGAAATACTTGATTTTTTGTCTCTTTTTTTTCTGTACCGGATTTGTAGGACTTCTGGCCCAACAATCTTATATAGTAAAAGGATTTGCCGGGAAAGATACCCTTGATCTGGGAACCGTGATTCCTGATTCCAAAGGAAAAACCCAACTTGAGCTGAGAGATTATAATGGTTTGGTGATATTAATCCCTCAATCGGACGCTTACCAGGATATTGCTTCACATCTGGCAAAAATACCGTCGATCAATTCGGAAGCAACATTCAATGCCGCCAAGGCTTATGTGAACGACACGCTCTCTTTCGATGTATTATACAATTCCGGAATGTGGAGGGAGTACATCCAGAACTGGGTCGCTTTTTATGCACAAACTACCCAGAGTGCCGATGAATTTGCTACAGTATTCGTACCGGTAGCCAAGCGGGTATTGGACCGGATTGTACCCGTACATCCGAAAATAGCTTCCTACCTGACTCATGATCTGATCGAATTTTTTGAACAATTCGGTTTGGACAAAGCTGCGGAAAAGATCGCTGCTTATAGTTTCGGACTGAATTTAGAAGATGCCGGACATGGTGAAATCAGTGCCCGCCTGCTTACGGCTTCTAAAATAATGAACAATCCTGCTCCCGAAATTCCCGGAGTAAGCGATCTTAAACAGATCATTGTTCTGTTTTATGAAACAGGCTGTGGCAACTGCAACCTGCAACTCGATGAACTCAAAAGACATTACAATGAATTGCAGAGTAGAGGGTATCAGATAGTTACAGTCTCCGCAGACAACGACGAAAGGGTTTATAAATATACAGCTGATAGTTTTCCATGGGCAATGAAAGTATGCGATCTCAAAGGTTTTGAAAGTGAAATTTTCAAAAAATACGGTATTGCATCTACTCCGACAATCTATGTAACGGATGCTGAAGGAAAAGTTACCGGACGTTTTGCCCGGCTATCGGACACGAAAATAATTGATAATTGAAAAGGATGAGGTTTCATATGGCAAAACTGTCAGTCAGGCGCAATCGAACCAAAGTTCAAATGCTTTTAATCTTCTGCTCCTCATTTACCCCTTTATCCTCATCGAGATCTCTATCGTCATTCTCTTTCCGGTATTTCTCCATTACCCGCTTCACATCTTTTACTTTGTCGGCCACTATTTGAGAATTAAGCGATTGGTCCATAAATGATTCTACAATGTAAGCATCCTGAGCATTATTTGTTTCTATCAACGAATCACTTACAGAAGCAGAAGGCCTGTACTTCAGACTATCCCACCAGGCATATAATGCATTCAGAAAATCTTTATTGTTATCTCCGGAATGAATGAATTGCCTGAATTTGTAAGCCTCACTGGCTAAATATTTTTTTCTCCGGGCTGATAGGATTCTATACCCTTTGATACTAAAACGAATCAGAATATACACTAACAAAAGTATTCCGATTACAATAGCAGCAAAATAGTACCATGGCATACCCAATATACGAAGTGGCCCATGGGTTTCTTCTGCCTTGCCGGTCTTGCTCACTGTTGCATCCAGGCTGTCTTTTAACGTAGTCAGAATTCCCAGATCCGGATTGTCGGCGACATGGATTTTCTCTTCTTTCAGTGATTGGGTATTTATCTTGCTGGAATAGGGATTCCAGAAAGATAAATTGATTTCGGGGATTGTATAGTTTCCTGCCTTTTCCAGTAAGTAAGTGATGGTTTGAACACTGCGCCCGTTGGCATCTCCACCGGCACGTGTATCGGTTAGTATAGGATCCTGCGGATAGGTGGAAGCCCATTTAACTTCCGTCTGGTCTGTAACGGCCGGAATAAATTGCGGCAGGGTTCCCTTTGCATCGATGGTAATAGTCCGTTTCAATACATCTCCGACTTTAAGTGTTTGCAGGTCGTGGCTCCAGTTTTCCCGGATACTCACTCCTTTAGCCACGAACCAGGCTCCTTTAGCCTTGAGTTTTTCGGGAACATCTTTCACCTCAAAAGACTGTGGAGGTGTTTTTATGACTATTTTCCGGCTGGTTGAACTTCCTTCCGGCGGACTCTGTGCTGTGACTTCAAAAGCCGGCACGGTAAAATTTCCGGCCTTATATGGAAAAACGATGTAGTAAAACTGAATTCCAGGATATTGTTTGCCTCCGATAGTGAACATCCCGGGTTGCGTATCATCGAAAGGAATGATAAATGCATTGGGTATCTGCAGGTTTCCGAATTCAACCGGTGCGGTAAACCATGTTTTGGTATATACGGTTATGGTAACACGGAAGGGTTCCTGTACATAGACTTTATCCCGGCTGAGGTTGATGTTGGCAAATACCTGGGACTCGACCTTTGGGGTGGCTGACAGGAGCAGGATGAATATCAACAGAATGTTGGCCCACAAGAATTTATGGGGCATTTTTTGGGGTGATATTTTTTTTTGTTTGTTGGGCATGTTTTTTTTCTTTAATCCGGATTTGTGGGGATATCAGGACGGGCGGATTTTGAATCCGCCCCTACGGGATTATCGTTGATTTTTGATTGTTGTTTACCAATTTTCTTTTGTCCCTTTTTCATCCGGAAAATATTTTTTTTGTTGGATCTCGAATCGCCGGTGCAGAAATTCTCCCGGATCGGCGTTTGTTTTTTGCATCAGGACCTTGGTTTCAACAGGCATTTTCGTATCCATTTTGAAATCTTTGGGTGGAAATTTCTGCTCTTTGGCTCTGTGAATATCGCTTTGTACTTCATCGGAAATACGGTCGCCATGTGTAGGCAACTTTTTGACTTCTGTATCCGATGAGAGTTGTTCGTCTTCCGACTGGGGTTTCCGCTCTTTCAACGGATCTTTTTTTGTAGCTTCCAATGCCTTGTCTACCATGCTCTTGTCTGGTTGGAAACGCATGACGCTGCTTGCTTCGTCTTTCATGAGCTTCGTGGCGTCGATATTTTTTTCAGCGGCTTGTTTCAGCGAAGGATCTAGTGACGCGGCTGCCTGGAATGCCTGTACGGCATCGTCATAACTCCCGAGTTTGGCCAAGGCCAGCCCATAATTATACCGTCCGGCTGCAGTACTGTCTTCTGCAAAAAGTTCAACTGCGGAATGATAATCTCCTGCTTTGTAATAGGCCACTGCTTTATGAGTATTGTCCTCAAAATGTTCTGCAGCTTGTTTATAATCTCCTTTGTTATACCACATTTGCCCCTGGTAGTCGGGCGTGTACCACCAGTCAGGATGTTTGCTATCCACTCCGCAGGAAGTAAATGAAATAAATATGAATGGAATCAGGCACCATTGCACTACCCAGCCTTTCCGGAACCAGAAAATCATGATGATTAGCGCCGGAATCAGGAAGATCCATCCCATATCGTCCCAGTCTTTGGTATCTTTGTCCTTGTCTTTTTCAAAGATCAGGTTTTTACTGATTCTTTCGGCAATACCTTCCACATCCGATTTATCTAAAGTGATGGTGGAAATATGTATTTTCTCATTTTGCTGTAGATTGCTTACCACGGCGAGATCCTGTTTAGAGATAACATCTTTTACTCCTGGTATGGGAGCTCCCTGTGGCGTTGAAAAAAGCAGTATTTCCATCCGATGGATGGAATTATTGATGAAATCGGCCAGCATAGTCGCTTCATTGTTGTCGATAATGTCTGTCATCAGGAGTATTGTACTGGGAGCCTGTACCCGGATCATCATCGTATCCATCATCTGGATGGCTAATCCCATATTGGTTCCCTGTACCGGCATTGCCCAGTTATAAAGACTCTGTGCGTGATGTTTGATCAGACTGTAGTCGCTGGTAAAGGGCAGTACCGGATGAGGTGTTCCGGCAAATGCCAGTAAACCTGCTCGGGCCCGCGGATTTGCATCCAGGAAATCGACAATTTTTAGTTTGGCCCTTTCCAACCGGGATGGCTGTATATCTTCGGCCAGCATGGATTTGGATAAATCCAATGCAATCATCACGACTGCCGGAATTTTTTCTCCGGGAATGTTCCGCTTTTTCCAGGTTGGTCCGGCTAAGGCCAGAATCATGCACGATAGGGAAACAACCAGTAATACGAGGGGTAATACAATAGCGGTGACACTTCCTTTACTGAACATATACGGCCGCAAGGCAGGAGCAATAATATGTTTCCATTTTTTCTGCTCCCGGTTTCCCCAAAGCAGAAGCAGGATGACAATTGCCAGGGGGATAAAGGCCCATAGGACCTGTGGCCGCAGAAAGTGAAATGCCTGCCAGTTGAAAGTTTCCAGTGTATGTAACAGTTCTTTGAACATTGCTTTCTTCTTTTAAGTCGTTTATTGTTGCCGGAGACCTTGTATCAGGTGTATACAGGCACTGATGAAATAAAAAACCAGGGCGATGGAAATCGCAAGTCCTAAGGGATACATATAAAGTAAGACAAGCGGTTTATACGTCTCCTCTTCATACTCCACCGGTTGAAGCTTATTTAATTCCGTATACACTGCCTGCATCTCTTTCTGGCTATCGGCCCGGAAGTATTTACCTCCTGTGGTCTGTGCAATTTCGGTCAGCAGTTTTTCGTCGATGGCATAACCTCCGCTGGTGGAATTACCGATACCGAGGGTATAGATGATAATGCTGTCACGGCGCGCTGCTTCGGCAGCGTCTAAGGGTGAAATGTCGGTTCCTCCGTCTACTCCATCAGTCATCAGTAACAATACTCGTTGTTTGATGGTGTCCTGACGGAAGATTTTGATACTGAAGGCAATCGCTTCCCCAATGTTCGTCATTTGTCCCGCCATACCTACTTCTGTCTGGTCGAGTAACCAGGTGATGGCTTCAAGGTCGGTAGTCAGCGGTGCCTGCAAATACGCATGCGTTGCAAACATCTCCAGTCCGATCTGGTCACTTTTCCGTTCTTTTACGAAATCTTTCATCAGGTACCTGACGGCTCCCCAGCGGGTCATACGGGTTCCGTCTACTGTCCAGTCGGTTTGTTGCATACTGAAAGAAATATCGGCAGCGATAAGGAAACTTCTTACTGTTCTGGTTTTTTTGCCCGGTTGTCCTACATACTGAGGGGAGGAAGCTGCTATTAACAGAAAAATCCAACAGAGGGATACGGCAAACCAGGAAAAGAAACCTTTTTTTGATATCCATGCATTATGCCGGGGTTGCTGTCCGGACACTTGTGTTGCCCGTTGAAAAAAAGGAGCCACCAAAGCTGCCCTTTTTTTACGTAAGGGAGGCAGCAACCAATAAATCAGTAGCGGTAACGGCAAAAGAAAAAATACCCACGGATGGGCTATTTCGAAATGCATGCCGGGAGGTATGTTAAACAGGTTTGAAAACATTTTTATGCGTTTTGATCCATTGCTTCGTTTTTACGATAAAAGCTTGTATCTGATTTTCTTCGATTGTTTTAGAATTTTCATAAAGTAAAGACAGTAGTTTCCTGTCTTCTTCATCGAATCCTACAGATTTTCCGGTTGCATTGAGAAAATCCAGCCATTCCTGTTCTCTCAAGCCGGCCGTTCTTTCCCTGCCATATTGTTGCATGGCAATTCGTTTGAGCAACATATTGGCAGAATAAACGAGAGAGAGATGCGTCTTTCCCGTTGCTGATTCCAGATCCTGAAGGAACTGAATGGCAATCTGCCTGTATCTGTTTTTACGGTAATAGAACCACCATGCTAAAGAAATCAGGAATATGACGGCCAATAGCAATAAAAGCATCACTTTCCACCCCGGAGCTTCCGGTGTGAAAGAAATGGGAGAGGGTTCTATCAATTGTCCTAGTGTATCCATCTAAAAATTGATTTTATTACTTTTTTTGATTTGTTCTTCCAGTGGAATATCTGTACTGATAATGGAAACAGGGATCTTATAATGACGGAATTCTTCGATCAATCCGGACAGGCGTTTATGATAATCGATGGTGTATTTTTCTCCCCATTTATTTTTCTTATTATTCCAGGCGATTTGTTTTTCTCCGTCGCCAAGAACAATTCGTCCTTCCGGAAGCATTTGATCCATCGGGTCCTGGATATGGACCAGAATGATGTCGTTATGAAAGGCCATGCTCCGCAGATGATGTTTACTTTCATCGTCAAAAGTGAGAATATCGGTAATAACTGTTAATACATAATCGTGAGTAATAGTTTCTCGGGTACGTTGCAACATTTCACTTAACAAACCCGGTTGTGGTTTGATTTGCTTTTGTAGTGGCAATACCTGATTACGGTTCACCAATAATTGCAAAAAGTGTTGAACAAGCGCTTTACTCCTTTTGGGAGACACATAATCATGTCCTTCTTCATTGAATATCAAACCGCCGAAACGGTCACCCCGTTTAATGGTGTAAAATCCGGACAAGGCTGCCAATTGTGCAGCTATCACTGACTTTACATATCGTTGTGAGCCGAAAAACATCAGGGAACTCTGATCTACAACCGTAAAAGTAGGCCTTTCTTTTTCTTCATTGAATACTTTGGAATAGGTATCCTGTGCACGTGCGGTAACCTTCCAGTCGATATTCCGGATATCATCGCCCGGAGTGTATACCCTGACTTCTTCGAAGTCAAGTCCTCGGCCGCGTACCTTAGCATCGTGACGTCCTGCTAGTAGGGAATATATGGGATGTTTGGGAAGAATATTCCCGGCTTCTACCATATATTCGAAACGCATCAGGTCGTTTAAAGTGGTGACTACTTCAATCGGATAAACTTGTCGGTTCATGTTTTTTACAAGATGTTGACATTATGTAAACCATTTATTTTTGAAAAAGTTCACGGTTTTGTGTTATTGGTTAGAAAATATAGTGATACGGTAGACATCATTTTATGTGGGGTTGTTGGAACATCGGGGCGGGCAGATAATTATCCTAACCTGGGTGATGGTTCCGACAGATACAGATGTGGATATTGGATGATAATCATATTTTGAGCGATTATCAATCACACATTTTTGCAATATACCAACAACACCTGCCAATCCAACCCGGGCGAAGCCGGGTCAATCCCCCTTTGGGGGTAGGGGGACAATACCTTGTTGTCGAAAAGCTGTTTGAGGGAGAGAGCATAGCGAGCGAACGAGTTCATTTCGACGCAGCGCCTTTTTTTGGTTCCTTTTTTTGCGCAGCAAAAAAAGGAACATTCATCCCACTGAACAATTTCGTTCAATATTGGTTTATTTAAAGTACGATAAACATAAAATCAAATACAACTCAGATATGACTACTTTGGAACAAATTCAGTCCCTGAAAAAAAGTATGGGACAAAGCATTATCGGGCAGGAAAATGTAATTTCTAAAATTATCATTGCCCTGTTAACTGATGGGAATGTTTTACTGGAAGGGCTTCCAGGATTAGCGAAAACACGTGCAGTAAAAGCGTTGGCGAGCAATCTGGCCTGTAAATTAAGCCGTATCCAGTTTACTCCTGACCTGTTACCTTCCGACGTTACCGGTACGGAAATATACCAGCCGGAATCCAAAGAAAAATTTGTTTTCCAACCCGGCCCGATATTCAGTAACCTGGTATTGGCCGACGAAATTAACCGGGCGCCGGCTAAAGTGCAGTCGGCTTTGCTGGAAGCAATGGAAGAACGACAGGTTTCCGTTGCAGGGAAAACTTATAAAATGGAACCTCTTTTCATGGTATTGGCTACTCAGAATCCGGTAGAACAGGAAGGTACTTATCCTTTGCCGGAAGCGCAGCTGGATCGTTTTGTGATGAAAATAGAAATCGATTATCCCAGTGCTGCAGAAGAAGCTAAGATTGTAGAGTTGGTGCGGAACGAAAGTAAGGGAGACGTGCAGAAGGTTACACCGATCGATCAGAAAACAATCTTCGATGCCCGTAAAGAAATCAATAATATTGAAGTAAGTACTGCAGCCGAAAAATATATGGTGGATATTGTTTCAGCCACTCGCTATCCGGATCAATTCAGTAAAGACCTGGCCCGCTGGACCAACTACGGAGCCAGTCCCCGGGGAACCATCGCCCTGGATAAATGTTCCCGTGCCGTAGCCTGGATGGATGGCCGCAAAAGCGTAACTCCCGATGATATTCGTTTCATAGCACATGATGTGTTGCGTCATCGCCTGATATTAAGTTATGAAGCCAATGCCGACCGGGTAGATGCCAATGCTGTGGTCGACACTGTCTTAAAAAACATATCCGTTTCCTAAAAAACAAATAATTATTTATAACAATTTTCAATTACATTTTCTATGAAACTATTTAATTTTCCAACATTGTTAATGTGCATGGCCTTGATAGCATGCACACCTCAAAAGAAAGAGGAAACAACAGCAAAGAAAGATCCGCTCCCATCCTGGAAGAATACTCCTAATAAACAAAAGATCATTGATTTTGTGAAAGAAGTCACTACCACAGGTTCAACTAATTTTGTTCCGGTGGAAGAACGTATCGCTACTTTCGATAATGATGGTACCTTGTGGTGTGAACAGCCCTTGTATTTTGAAGTAATTTATTCTTTATTCTCCACGAAGCAGATTGCAGAAAAAGATCCGGCGTTGCTAAAAAAACCGGAAATCAAGGCACTGGTAAGCGGAGATAAGGCTGCTTTTATGAAATTCGGAGAAAAAGGCATAGCTGAGGCTTTCGCTATCTCTCATACTGCTTTAAATCCGGATGCGTTCACTCAGGTGGCGACAGCCTGGCTTGATACTGCCAAACATGTAAAATACGGCAAACCTTACAGGGAACTCACTTATCTGCCTATGGTAGAACTCTTACAATATTTGCGTGAGAACGGCTTCAAGACTTATATCGTTTCCGGCGGTTCCAGCCAATTTATCCGTACATTCAGTGAGAAGGCCTATGGAATCGCTCCAGAACAGGTTATTGGAACCATGTTGAAAGCTAAATTTCAAGCCAAAGGAGATTCTTTTGAAGTAGTATATACCCCGGAATTGTGGCATAATGATGACAATGTAGGAAAACCGGTAGGTATTTTTCAATTGATAGGCCGTAAACCTATCTTGGCATTTGGTAATTCTGATGGTGATTTGCAAATGCTGCAATGGACGTCTACAAATACCCGTCCCAATCTTTCTTTGATACTCCATCATACGGATGCGGAAAGGGAATATGCCTACGATAAAAATTCCCCTGTCGGCAAATTAGATGCAGCACTCACGGAAGGACAACAGAAAGGCTGGATAATTGTGGATATGAAAAATGACTTTGCCAAAGTCTTCTCTTTTGAGAAATAATAGTACCTTTGGAGGAACTAAAAACTAAAAGATAAAAACTAAAAACTGACATGAGTTCAGGATTACCTGATGACTCGATCTTTTAATTTTTAGTTTTTATCTTTTAGTTCCCAAAAATGAATCATCTTGCCCGTCTTTCCGGTAAAATCGCTTTCCTTTTTTATATTCTATTGACTGTGGTATTGCTTATTGCCACATTTTACGAGAAAAATAACGGGACAAATCTTGTTGTGCAAAAATTTTACGGAACAGCCTGGTTTATTGCCTGTTGGCTGGTACTTTCCGTTTATGCTCTTTTCTATCTCCTTTTGCAGGGAGTTCACCATAAAATACCTGTGTTTTGTTTACATATTTCTTTGATCCTGATACTATTGGGGGCATGTGTCACTCATTTTACTTCTCAAAGTGGAACGATTCATTTGAGAAAAGATGCTTCTACTCATTATTTTCTTGAAGAGAAAGGACGGGAAATTGCGATGCCTTTCAATCTGAAATTGCTTGATTTTCAGGTGGAATATTATCCGGGTACAGGATCTCCGGCCGACTATATCAGTCATGTAGAAGTGGAGGACCTGAAAATAAATACCCGTTTCGAAGCAGGCATCTCTATGAATAAAATATTAAAATATAAAGGATTCCGTTTTTATCAGGCTTCTTTTGACAGCGATATGCAAGGCAGTATTTTGAGTGTGAGCCGGGATATTTATGGGATACCGGTAACTTATGCAGGATATTTTGCCCTTTTTCTGAGTATGCTTATCCTGTTGCTCGATAAAAATGGCCGTTTCAGAAAACTTATTCGCGATCCTTTGCTGAAAAAAACGGTATTGGTTATTGTATTTTGTATAACTGCTTTCTCCCTTCAATCGGCAACCTTGTCGAAAGACAGTCTCACGATCGATAAAGAACAGGCCCGGAAGTTCGGAAAGATCTGGATGATGTACGATGGGCGCATTGCTCCCCTGCAAACCTTTGCCAGAGATTTTACGATGAAACTCACCGGTAAAACGGAATATCGATATGCCAATGCGGAACAAGTTCTGTCCGGCTGGCTGTTTTTTACCCAAAAGTGGCAATCTGTAGAACTGCTTACCATTGAGCATGAGGAACTCCAACAAGTAATCGGAAAACAAACGGCTTCTTATATGGATTTTTATCGTTCCGGACAATATAAATTAGCTCCATATTTACAGGAACACCTTGGAAGCCAACAATCTCCTTTGACGAAAGAAGCAGTTAAACTGGATGAAAAAATCCAACTGATTAATATGTTGCAAAGTGGAATGCTAATCAAAATATTTCCATATAATAATCATGGAAGTATACATTGGGTTTCTACCGGTGACGAGCTTCCGGATTCCATTGCCGTAAACAATGGCTTGTTCATCCGCAGATTTTTTCCGATGTATGGAGCGGCTCTCCGGACTGGGGATGCTGAACAGGTATCTATGCTCCTGGAAAAACTGGAATCTTACCAGCAGCTGCAGGGAGGATCTACTATCCCAACCAATTTGCACCGGACAGTAGAATTGATTTATAACCAGTCTGATATTTTTCAATGGTTTTTCATGCCTTGTCTGGCTATTGGACTTTGTGCCCTGATATTTTTCATCATTCAGACACTGCAGAACAGAAAAATGCCGGAGATATCCCGGGCTTTTTCAGTGTTGTTAATTTGCTTCTTTATCATCTTTACTTTTATCCTGGTTTGCCGCACATATATCGGGGGACGTATACCGATGTCTAATGGTTTTGAAACCATGCTGCTCATTGCCTGGTGCGCGATGCTCGTTTCGTTGTGTTTGCGGAAATTTTCACCGCTCGTTATTCCTTTCGGTTTTTTGATATCCGGTTTTGCCTTGCTGGTAGCCCGGTTGGGTATGATGAACCCTAAAATTACTCCATTGGTACCGGTTTTATCTTCCCCTTTATTGAGTATCCACGTTTCTTTGCTGATGTTCGCTTATGCCCTTACCGGATTTATGGTATTGAACAGTCTTTCTTCCTTTACGATCCTGCTGTTCACTACAAAAGAAAATCTTTCTATAATCCGGGTTTCAATCGACCGGTTGAGGGTTCTGAGTGAAATATTCCTGTATCCGGCTACATTCTTCATGGCAGCGGGCATTTTTGTAGGTGCCATTTGGGCGAATGTTTCCTGGGGACGGTATTGGGGATGGGATCCGAAAGAAGTCTGGGCATTGATTACTTTTATGCTGATGTCGTTGGTATTTCACACCCGTACGTTAAAATGGTTTGCCGATACTTTTTTCTTTCATGCCTATATGTTGGTGATTTTTGCCTCTGTGCTGATGACTTATTTTGGCGTAAATTATTTTCTGGGAGGAATGCATAGTTATGCAGGCAATGCAGAAACAGAGAACGGTGTGGCACTTATAGCAGGCTCTGTTATTCTTCTGCTCGGATGGGTCGGATGGGCGTTCAGGAAATATACTTTGATGAATAAAGGATAGAACGGATCCGGAATTTACATCTTCAAGACGATCCGTTCTCCTAATTTTTTAGAAAAGAGTTTCTGGGTTTCTTTCAACTGAGCCAGAAGTTTAATCAGATCCAAAACTTCTGAAGTATCGCTTTTCACCTGCAAATCCTTAATGGCCTGGTTTACCTCTGCGATTTGTTTCCGGAGGGTAGCTTCTTTCAAAACCATCAGATCGTACGGGATAATATCCAGCAACCGGTCTGATTCTTCTTCGATCTTCTGAAACTTAGAGTGATATTTACTCAGGGGATACTTGTCGCTGACTAAATTGACCGCTAATTTGCTGATTACAGGGTCCGGATGAGATAAAAAATACCGTTCGGCAATAAACGATTCGTCAGCCGATTTGGCCAATGCCTCATCCAACATTTGCTTGTGTACCGGGTTCATAAAATCCAGATCATCGGAATGCAGGTCATCGGCAATATATTCCACTACTTTGACATGTTGTAACTCTTCTGTTTCTTCGTCTTCTGTGGCATATAAAACACGTTCTCCATAACGTACAATATAACGCAACACAGCTAATTCAAATGCATCGAAGGGATATTTTTTAGGTGCGGGTGCCGCAGGAGGATACCCTTCCGGGATAAAAGGAACATCTTCCGGAGATAGGGGAGGGGGAATGTCGTCCGGAACAGGCGGTAGGTCTTCTGTTCTGCTTGCCACTGTTTTTTTCTGTTCGAGAATGACCTTCCTTTTTTTAGAAATTTCATTCAATAACACCTTCTCGTCCGAATCGAGAATGCGCGCACATTCTTTAATATAAACCGAACGTACTATTTCTTCAGGGATAATGGCAATGCTACTGACTACATCTGTGATCAGATTGGCCCGTTTGATAGGATCTTCTCCGGCTTCTTTTAACAATAACTTGGCTTTGAACTGGATAAAATCCGATTGTTTATCCGTAATGTATTGAATAAAAGAACTTGCATTTTGTTTGTGTGCAAAAGAATCGGGATCTTCTCCGTCGGGCAGCAACACTACTTTTATATTCATCCCTTCTTCCAGGAGCAAATCGATTCCTCTTAAGGCAGCTTTGATCCCGGCGGCATCGCCATCGTATAATACGGTAATATTCGGGGTAAAGCGCCGGATCAGGCGGATCTGTCCATGAGTTAAAGCCGTACCGGAAGATGCGACGACATTCTCGATACCAGCCTGATGCATGGAAATAACATCTGTATATCCTTCCACCAGGAAGCAACGGTCGTGTTTTACCATGGCCTGCCGGGCAAAGAAGATGCCGTACAGTTCGTTGCTCTTGTGGTAGATCTCGCTTTCGGGAGAGTTGACGTATTTGGCTATTTTGGCGTCTTTTTTCAGGGTTCTACCCCCAAAAGCAACAACCTTTCCGGAGAGGGAATGTACAGGGAAAATCACCCTTCCTCTGAAACGGTCGGCCAGATAGTTGTTATCCCCGGTGATCGATAAACCGGTCTTTTCCAGAAAAGACTGTTTGTAACCGGCATTCAGGGCTTGTTTTGAAAATGCATCTTTTTCTTCGAGGCTATAGCCCAACTGGAATTTGGAAATGATATCTTCCCGGAAACCCCGTTCGCGGAAATAAGATAACCCCACGCTTTTTCCTTCGATATGTTCAAAAAGATTGGTCGTGAAGGCTTTTTGCGCAAACCCATTGAGGATGAACATACTTTCCCGGTCGCTTTGCTGTTGTTTCTGCTCATCGGTAAGTTCCTGTTCCTTGACTTCTAGTCCATATTTTTTGGCTAAAAATTTCAGAGCATCCGTATAGGCTAACTGCTCATGCTTCATTACGAAATGAATCGGCGTTCCACCTTCCCCACAGGCAAAACATTTACAAATGTTTTTCGCCGGAGAAACATAAAAAGAAGGCGTTTTATCCTCATGAAAGGGGCATAGACCTACATAATTCACCCCTCTTTTCCGAAGAGTGACAAAATCCGAAACGACGTCGTATATTTGGGCAGCGTTCTGGATGCGGTCTATGGTGGCCTGGTCTATCATTTCAGCCATTCATCGAACCATCGGAAAAATTCCCGTTGGAACAATACTCCGTTTTGTGGAGCAGAAATCCAGTGATTTTCATCAGGAAAAATCAGCATTCGTGCAGGAATGCCACGTAGTTTGGCGGCATTGAATGCCATCATTCCCTGAGATGCCAATATGCGGTAGTCTTTTTCCCCATGTGTAATCATGATGGGAGTGTCCCAGTTCTGTACATATTTATGAGGAGATGTGGCATATGTTTTCTGGGCAACAGCATTGTTCTTATCCCAGAACGAGCCACCCAAATCCCAGTTGGCAAACCAGGATTCTTCGGTTTCCAGATATTGTGCTTCCAGATTGAAAATACCTGCGTGAGCAAGGAATGCCTTGAACCGTTTATTGTGATTGCCGGCTAACCAGTAAACGGAAAAACCGCCATAACTGGCACCGGTACAGCCCAGGCGGGTTTCATCGATGAAGGGTTCCTTACACATGGTATCGATAGCGGATAGATAATCTTTCATATTCTGTCCGCCGTAATCCCCACTGATCTGTTCGTTCCAGGCTTGTCCGAAACCAGGTACACCATGCCGGTTGGGGGCAACGATAATATAACCGTTTGCAGCCATCAATTGCAGGTTCCAACGTACCGACCAGAATTGACTGACAGTGCTTTGCGGCCCTCCCTGGCAGTATAAAATAGCAGGATATTTTTTATTGGGATCGAAATGGGGAGGATAAACAATCCAGGTCAGCATCTTTTCTCCATTAGTAGTTCCGATCCAGCGAGGTTCTACCTTTCCCATTGTGATCTGAGCCAGGATGTCTTTGTTTTCTTCGGAGATATTTTTCTCCTGATAATCCTGAAGTGAAATTGTATAAACCTCATTAGGAGTACACATTGAATGGCGTAAAGCCACCAGATGTTCACCGGCGAATGCTACGGAAGCATAATCGTGTTGTCCCTGTGTAAGCGGGCGGGGGGATACCGGTTGAAGTACTTTGTCTTTCGGCAATACGTTTTCTAATGCAAATAATTGAGTGGTACCTTCGGTACAGGCAACTAAAAACAGGGCATCGGATCTTTTATTCCAGCAAAAATCATCTACATTGTAATCGAAATCAGCTGTCAGGTAATAGCATCCGCTTTCGGTTTCAGTCCCTTTAAAAATACGTCCTCCTTTTTCTTTCCTGTACTGTACATCCATTATAAACAAACGGATTTTATCCGATTCATAACCGTCTCTTTCCATGCTTTGCCAGGCCAACCAGTTTCCGTCGGGAGAAAATTGGGGATTCATATCGTATCCTTCCATTCCTTCTGTCAGGTTGATTGTTTCTTTGGTTTCTATATTGTACAGGTAGATGTCTGAATTAGTAGACAAAGTATATTCAACTCCTGTTTTCTTCCGGCAGGTGTATGCGATGCTTTTGCTGTCGGGCGACCAGTTTAACTGCTCTATACCACCCATCGGCTTCATTGGACATTCATAAGGTTCACCTTCCAGAATATCGATAATATTGGAAAGTGCTTTGCCATCGTAATCCGCAATAAATGGGTGCGGTACGGATTCCACCCATTCATCCCAGTGTTTATACATCAGGTCGTTAACGATTCGTCCCCCAGCTTTATCCAGGTCTGGATATTTTTCAGCAGTTTTTTCAATGCTTTTGATTTCGCTTATAAAGAGTATCTTTTGGCCGTCGGGTGCATATTTAAATCCTTGTATCCCCTGTTCTATATCCGATATTTTTTGCCGGTTTGTTCCGTCCGGGTTCATTTCCCACAACTGTCCCTCAGATAGAAAAGCTATTTTTTCTCCATTTTTGATCCATTGGGCTTCCGATTCGCTTTTCGGGGTTTGCGTGATTTGGTTTTTTCCCGTTCCATCGGTATTGATAACGAATAATTCCCTGTTTCGTTTATTCTGAGCGATATCGCTGTATGTCACTCCATACAGGATCTTACTATTGTCAGGAGACACAGAAACTCCACCAACCTGGCCCAAAGTCTGGAGTATCTCGGGCGACATCAGTCCATTTTCGATTTTAACCTGGCTTTTCCCGATCAGGGGGGCATTGTTTGTATTATCGGTGGTGCCGGTACAGGCGGAAAGCAGCAATGCCGTCATAATCATTGAAAAAAAAATGGTTCGCATGGTTTTAAATATGTAGGGGCAGGCTTTACGCCTGCCCACCTGATTTATATTGATTTATCTTGTTCATCGAAACGGGCAGGCATAAAGCTTGACCCTGTGGAGCAATGACCGGATGGGTCATATCATATCATTTTTTTACCATTTCATTGATGATAGCAATCAATTCGGCTCCTAATTGTTCTGCTTCTGCCATTGTTGAGGCTTCCGAGTAAATCCGGATAATGGGTTCCGTATTGGATTTCCGCAGATGCGCCCATTTGTCGGGAAAATCAATTTTAACGCCATCGATATCTGTAATATCATAAGCAGAGAATTTTTCTTTCACAGCTAACAAAATAGCATCCACATCGATGTCCGGTGTCAATTCTATTTTTTGTTTAGCAATGACATAAGGCGGATAAGTGGTTTTTAATGCACTGACACTTTTCTTTTCTTTAGCCAGGTGTGTCAAAAACAGAGCAATGCCAACCAGAGCATCCCGTCCGTAATGACTGGCGGGATAGATGACTCCTCCGTTGCCTTCTCCTCCGATAACAGCCTGGGTATTTTTCATTTTTGCCACAACATTCACTTCTCCGACGGCAGCGGCATTGTATTCACATCCGTATTGTCTCGTAACATCCCGCAAGGCACGTGATGAACTCAGATTGGAAACGGTATTACCAGGCGTATGCCTTAGTATATAATCGGCTACTGCCACTAAAGTATATTCTTCTCCGAACATGCTGCCGTCTTCACAAACAACCGCGAGACGGTCTACATCAGGATCAACGACAAAGCCTACATCTGCTTTCTTTTCTTTCATCAAAGAAGCGATTTCAGTAAGATGTTCAGGCAACGGTTCCGGATTGTGCGGGAATTGTCCGTTCGGTTCGCAGTACAATTCGTATATTGTTTCAACACCTAATGCTCTTAATAGAGCAGGAATGACAATTCCTCCCACCGAGTTTACACAATCGACGGCAACTTTAAAACCGGCCTGCCTGATGGCTTCTACGTCTACCAGTTTCAAAGAAAGTACATGTTCGATGTGCTTTTGTGTATAGGAAGCATTGACAGTAAGTTTGCCGAGTTGATCTACCGGAGCGAAGTTAAAATCTTCAGCAGCGGCAATCTCAAGTATTTTGTTTCCTTCTTCTGCGTTCAGGAATTCCCCTTTTTCATTTAAGAGTTTAAGCGCATTCCATTGTTTGGGATTATGGCTGGCGGTTAAAATGATTCCACCGGCAGCTTGTTCCAGGGGGACAGCTATTTCGGTAGTAGGAGTAGTGGCTAATCCGATATCAGTCACGTTAAACCCCATTCCCATTAACGTTCCGGCTATAATATTTTTCACCATTTCTCCAGAAATACGGGCATCTCTTCCGAGTACAATGGTATTGGATGCTGATTTTTTCTGAGAACGGATTAAAGTTGCATAAGCAGCCGTAAATTTTACGATGTCGAGTGGCGTTAAGGCGTCTCCAGTTCCTCCTCCGATAGTGCCACGGATTCCGGATATCGATTTAATCAGTGTCATATGTTATTAATCTTGTAATTTTTCCATATCCATGGTGTACTCCACTTCTTTGTAATAAACGGGAAGTACATAATTTTGTAAGTATGATGTACTTAATTTGGAGGGGACAATCAAACTTACTTTTCCTTCGTATTTTACATACTGGAGAGGAATGGTAATTCCTTCACAAATCCAGTCGGATGAAGAATAACTGTAAGCATTATCATATAGAAACATATCAGGAGAACCATACAAGGTGCTTGCTTCAGTACTGTTTTTAAATTCAACTCTTCCCTTGAATCGAACATAGATATTGTCATTCGTATTGAGTTGAACATCCGTTCCTTTCGAAATGATGTGCATATAAAGCCCTTCAGGTGTTTGATAGAAAACCTTTTCTCCGAAATCTCCTTCCGGAAAGTCAGTGACTATGATAAGCTCATTTTCGTCTATAAAACGCTCGATTGCTGTTTTTTCTTCTTTTACCATTTCTTCGTAGGATTTTGTCTTGTCACAAGCGCAAAACAGAAGGATTAAACCACAAACCGGTATGAGAAATAACTTGTTATTCATCTGTCTTTTAAATAAAGTTGGTCCGTATACGGAATCAAAAAAATTAACCGGACAAATGTAGCCATTTTTTTTGATTCCACATACGGACCAATTGATAAAACCTATTTTCTTTCGTAAGGAAATGTTATAATTGGTCAGCGATCCATTTGCCGACTTCGCTTGTTTTATATGCTTTTCGGCCCCGGGCAATATCTTCCGTTACAACTCCTGCTGCCAGAGATGCATCCACTGCTTTACGGATTACAGCGCCTTCTTCCATTAAATTGAAAGCATATTCGAACATCAAAGCTGCCGATAAGATGGTAGCCAGAGGGTTGGCAATATCTTTTCCTGCAGCCTGCGGATAAGAACCATGAATAGGCTCGAATACCGATGTATGAATGCCTATCGAGGCAGATGGCAACATCCCTAGCGAACCGGTGATAACTGAAGCTTCGTCGGTAAGGATGTCCCCGAACATATTTTCGGTAACCATCACATCGAAACGTTCCGGCCATTGAATCAACTGCATGGCGGCATTGTCTACGAACATATATTCGGTTTGTACTTCAGGGTATTCCTTTTCGATTTCCTGTGCTACCTGTCTCCATAAACGGGAGGTGCAAAGTACGTTGGCTTTGTCAACAATCGTTACTTTTTTCTTCCGTTTTTCAGCATAGGAATAGGCCAGGCGTACAATGCGGTCTATTTCCTCCCGGGTATATACACAGGTGTCGTATGCGGTATTCCCGTCTTCGCTTCTTCCCTGTGGCCTGCCGAAATAGATGCCTCCTGTCAGTTCGCGAATACACATCAGGTCTACTTTTTCAATCAGTTCCGGTTTCAGGGGAGATTGATGGATTAAAGATGGAAAAACTGTTACGGGGCGGATATTGGCATACAATTCCAGTTTTTTGCGCATGGACAGCAATCCCTGTTCCGGACGGATCTTGGCCGACGGATCGTTGTCGTATTTCGGAGAACCGATGGCGCCGAAAAGCACAGCATCGGAATCCATACACAATTCGTGGGTGGAATCCGGGTAAGGATTTCCTACGGCATCGATGGCACAAGCACCTACCAGAGCATGCTCGTAAATCAGTTCATGCCCGAATTTTTCACATATGGCTTCTGTTACAAGCAAAGCCTGTTCTATAATTTCCGGTCCGATTCCATCTCCCGGAAGCACTGCAATGTTTAATCTCATGCGTAAATAATTGAAAATTGAAAATTGGAAATTGAAAATGAATGGCTGTTTTCATTTTCTTTGCAGTATTGCAATATGAATGAATGTTTCATTTGGTGTTTCTTCTGTTGAATTTTACATATTTGGGGGTCGATGGTGCATAGTCATCGTTATCCCATAAAGTACTGGTAATCATTAAATCTGCGCTGTAGCGGTTACAGGCAATCGGAACATTATGTATCCTGCACTGGCGGAGCAACATCTGGATGTCTGCTTCATGGGGTTGCGGATTTAAATCGTCTATCAGGAAAATAGCCAGGTTCACTTGTTTCCTGACTACAAGAGCGGCTATTTCCGCATCTCCGCCGAGAGGCCCGGAATTCATACAGATAATATCTGCATCCACACCTTTTTCCTTCATTGCTTTTGCAATTAATCCTCCGGTGGTTCCGGTACATACCAACTGATGTCTGGCCAGCATTTCAGCATTGTAAACAGCCCATTCTACCATATCGGCTTTTCTCTGATCGTGCGCTACGAGTGCGATTGTCAGCTTTTTATTCATAAAATAATCCCTTAGATTTCTGATAGACAAAGTTACTGATTTTTTTATATATTCTCTATCCTGTTGAGCATTTTAATGGTTGCCTTGATGGCCGCCGCAGTTTGGTCTACATCTAATCCTCTTGTTTTGAATTCTTTATCTTTGAAATTCCATGTGATTGTAGTTTGTACCAAAGCATCTGTACGTCCACCTAAAGGGATTTCCACGTGATAATTGGATAGAGTGGGTTTGGGCTTGCCCAATTGGGTATAAATTTTCCAAAGTGCTTTGGAAAAGGCATGATACTGTCCGTCTCCGGGTGCGGTTTGTTCGTATTCTGCTCCGTCGATTTCTATTTTTACGGTGGCAGTCGGACGTAATCCTTGTGTCAGCGACAGTGCGTAATTCAACATTTTGATCCGGTCGGGCATTTCATTATCCAGGACATCGGAAATAATATAAGGAAGATCATCCTGAGTAACAATTTCTTTTTTATCACCCAGTTCGATGATCCGGTCGGTAACCTGTTTCATGGAAACCTCATCCAGTTCGATTCCCAGTTCCTCCAGGTTTTTGCGTATATTGGATTTACCCGACATTTTTCCCAAGGCATATTCCCGGGTGCGGCCGAAGCGTTCCGGTAGCAAATCATTGTAATACAAATTGTTTTTGTTGTCTCCATCTGCATGGATGCCGGCACATTGCGTAAATACACTCTCCCCGATTACAGGCTTGTTGTTGGAGATACGGATTCCGGAATAAGATTCTACTAACCTGCTTACACGGTTCAGGTTGTTTTCAACTACATTGGTTTTTATTTTCAACTGATCGTGCAATACGGCTATTACGCTGGTAAGCGGGGCATTTCCCGCCCGTTCCCCAAGGCCGTTGATGGTAGTGTGAATTCCTTTTATTCCTGCAGAAACAGCCGCAAAAACATTGGCAACAGCCAGGTCGTAGTCGTTGTGCGCATGAAAGTCAAAATGCAGTTCCGGATATCTACTGATCATCTCTTTGCAAAACTGCAATGTGTTTTGAGGATTCAGTATTCCCAAAGTGTCCGGTAGCATGAATCTTTTGATAGGTTCGTTCCGGAGATGATCTACCATGAAAAATACATACTCAGGAGAATGAATCATTCCGTTTGACCAGTCTTCCAGGTAAATGTTTACTTCTATTTCCATAGATTGGGCATGCCGGATTACTTCCCTGATATCATCTAAATGCTGTTCAGGTGTTTTGCGAAGTTGCTCCGTACAATGCTTCAGGGATCCTTTACACAGTAAGTTTAAAACTTCACAACCGGTTTCCCGGATCCATTGCAGAGATTTGTTGCCATCAACAAAACCCAGAACTTCCAGTTTGTCCAGATGTCCGTTCCGTGCTGCCCAGTCGGCAACTTTTTGTACGGTTCTGAATTCTCCTTCGGAAACTTTAGCTGATGCGATTTCGAGTCTGTCCACCCGCAATTCGTCTAATAAATATTTGGCGATACTTAATTTTTCGGGTGCCGTGAAAGATACTCCGGAGGTTTGTTCTCCATCCCGCAAAGTGGTATCTAATATTTCTATCATATATTTTGATTTATAATAAAATAGAGGTGCATTATACTTTTCGGATGTGTTTATTTTTTGTTCTCCTTTTCAAAACACTCTATATCTGTCTTTTTGCTTAATAGATAATCTATATCATCAAACCCGCTCAACAAGCATTCCTTTTTGTATGGGTTGATATCGAATGACTCGGACTTTCCGGATGTATTGTCAGTAATTTGTTGTTTCTGCAGGTTGACAGTAACTGTAGCTTTGGGATTTGAACTGATATTTTCAAATATCCCGGATAAAAACTGTTCGGAAACTACTACAGGCAATACGCCATTATTCAGTGCGTTATTTTTGAAAATATCTGCAAAAAAACTGGATACTACTACACGGAAACCGTATCCGGCGATAGCCCAGGCGGCATGTTCCCGGCTCGATCCGCTACCGAAATTTTTGCCGGCTACAAGGATAGATCCACTGTAAACCGGGTTGTTTAGAATAAAATCGTTTTTTGGATTGCCGTCTTTTTCATATCTCCAGTCGGAAAATAAATGATCGCCGAAACCTTCTCGGGTTGTAGCTTTTAAAAAACGGGCAGGAATAATCTGGTCGGTATCCACATTCTCTATAGGAAGTGGAACCATGGTGGATGTTATGGTTTGAAATTTTTCCATTTTGTGAAATATCAAAAAATAATTTATTGTAGAATGTATGTCAAAAAATATAGTTCCTATCGTTGCGAATGAACCTTTCTGACATCTTTCTTATTGAAAATCCCTTGGATCGGTAATCCGTCCTGTGATGGCTGCGGCAGCGGCTACCAGCGGACTTGCCAGCAGGGTGCGCGATCCGGGTCCCTGTCTTCCTTCGAAGTTTCGATTGGAAGTAGATACCGCGTATTTTCCGGCAGGCACTTTATCGTCGTTCATAGCCAGGCAGGCAGAGCATCCGGGTTGTCTTAATACAAATCCGGCATCAGTCAGAATCTTATCCAAACCTTCTTCCCTGATTTGTTTTTCTACATTCCAGCTTCCGGGAACGAGCCATACAACAACATTGCCGGCTTTTTTCTTGCCTTCGACAAAACGGGCAAAAGTGCGGAAATCTTCGATTCTGCCGTTTGTGCAACTGCCCAGGAAAACGTAATCGATCTGTTTCCCCAGAATTTTTTCTCCGGCTTGAAAGCCCATATATTCCATGGATTTTAGAAAAGAGATCCGTCCTGCATCATCAATTGCCTCCAAAGATGGAATATTTCCTCCAATATACATTCCCATGCCCGGGTTGGTTCCATAGGTAATCATAGGCTCTATATCAGCGGCATTAAATGTTATTTCCCGGTCGAATACAGCATCATTATCCGAATATAATGTCTTCCAATGGGATAAAGCTTTTTCCCAGGCCTCACCCGCAGGTGCAAATTCACGTCCTTTTACATAGGAGAACGTCGTTTCATCCGGAGCGATCATGCCTCCCCGGGCACCCATTTCTATGCTCAGGTTACAGACAGTCATCCGTTCTTCCATCGTCATGTTACGGATGGCTTCTCCTGCATATTCCACAAAATATCCGGTAGCTCCACCGGTGGTGAGTTTAGATATCATGTACAGAGCAAGGTCTTTTGCCGTTACCATTTTCTGCAATTTCCCTTCAAAATTAATCCGCATGGTTTTCGGACGGCTTTGCAAAATACATTGCGATGCCAGGACCATTTCTACTTCGCTGGTGCCTATTCCGAATGCGATTGCACCGAAAGCTCCGTGAGTGGAAGTATGGCTGTCACCGCATACGATGGTCATTCCCGGTTGTGTATAACCATTTTCCGGTCCGACTACATGTACGATCCCGTTTTTCGGATTTAACATACCATAGTAGGTAAGGCCGAATGTCTGGGCATTTTTCTCTAAAGTGTCAACCTGGTTCCTTGATACCTGATCGCTGATTGGCTGATCCTGGTTGATTGTAGGAATATTGTGATCGGCCGTGAGTGTGGTCTGTTCCGGGCGAAAAACTTTCAGACCTCTTTTTCTTAGTCCGTCGAAAGCCTGGGGACTGGTAACTTCATGACAGAAATGTCTGTCGATATACAATTGTGTGGGACCGTCTTTTACTACCGAAACCGTATGAGCATCCCAGATCTTATCAAACAATGTTTTAGCCATATTTTCTGTTATATGAGATTTTATTTTACAAATTTATTAATTGCATCGATATATGCCTCTACCGAAGCGGCAATAATATCCGTATGAGCAGCAAAACCGTAATAATTAACACCTTCGTGTTCTACCTGCATATGTACTTTTCCGATATCGTCGCTACCTTTGTTGATCGCCTGAATGAGGAATTCCTGAATGGTCATCTGCCTGTGAATGATTTGTTTAACGGCCTT
The DNA here is from genome assembly GCA_031553775.1 of Bacteroidales bacterium. Lineage (GTDB taxonomy): Bacteria > Bacteroidota > Bacteroidia > Bacteroidales > Azobacteroidaceae > JAISFI01. Next base: position 41,245 of record JAVBLA010000036.1, on the reverse strand, counting down.
GATGGCTGCATCTACCGGTCCGTTTCCGGCGGAGGCAGCTTCAAATTTTTCTCCTGCGATATTTAAACAAACACTGGCTACGGGTTTCAGCCCGATACCGGAAGTTACCTGTAGGTATTCCAGCTTGATGCGGCTTGTCTCAGCTTTGTCTTTGCCGACCAGCATCAACACATCGTCATCGTTAATATCCTTTTTACTGTCGGCCAGTTTCAGGAATGATTCATAAGCTGTATCCAGTTTTTCCTGAGAAAGGTCTACACCCAGCACACTCAGGCGGTGTTTCAGTGCTGCGCGGCCGCTACGGGCTGTCAGCACGATCGCATTGTCGTCGATTCCTACATCTTTGGGGTCTATGATTTCGTAGCTTTCCCGGTTCTTCAATACCCCGTCCTGGTGTATTCCGGATGAATGAGCAAAAGCATTTCTTCCTACAATGGCTTTATTGGGCTGTACCGGCATGTTCATCAGGCTGGATACCATCCGGCTAAGAGGATAGATATTTTTCGTGTTGATGTTGGTGTCGATATTCAGGTTTTTGTGACTTTTCAAAATCATCACTACTTCTTCCAGAGAAGTATTGCCGGCTCTTTCCCCAATACCGTTGATGGTTACTTCCACCTGGCGGGCACCATTCATTACTCCGGAAATGGTATTGGCAGTAGCCATGCCCAGGTCGTTATGGCAATGGGTGGAAAGAATTGCCTGATGTACTCCTTTTACATTTTCCATCAGGTAGTTGATTTTTTCGCCGTATTCTGCCGGGAGACAATAACCGGTAGTGTCCGGTATGTTGACCACTGTTGCACCGGCTTTGATAACTGCTTCTACTACCCGTGCAAGATATACATTGTCCGTACGGCCTGCATCTTCACAATAAAACTCCACATCCTCTACGTACTTCTTTGCATACTTTACTGCGGCAACTGCACGTTCCACAATTTCATCCTGTGTGGAGTTAAACTTGTGTTGTATATGATAGGGAGAGGTGCCTATGCCCGTGTGTATCCTGCCTCGTTTAGCATGTTTCAATGCTTCGGCAGCAAGATCTATATCTTTTTCTACGGCACGTGTCAGGGCGCATATGGTAGGCCATGTTACTGCCTTTGAAATTTCTACTACCGAGTTGAAATCTCCCGGGCTCGATACCGGAAAACCAGCTTCGATCACATCCACACCCAAAGATTCCAGTGCTTTGGCCACTTCAATTTTTTCAATAGTGTTCAACTGGCAGCCGGGAACCTGTTCTCCGTCTCTCAGGGTTGTATCGAAAATAAATAATTTGTCTGACATATTCTTTAAACTAAATCTATATTGTATTCTAATAAAAAAGCCTTTCCCGTTTTGAAGCGAGAAAGGCTTTTTATTTTCCTTTTGGTATTCTTAGCTACACACCGGTCTCACTTCCATTTGATTTCTCAATAGAATAATAATATTAATCAATAGACCGTATGCAAAAATGCAATTCATTAATCAATCATATTTAATTTGACGGTGCAAAGATAGATATTATTTGTTAGAATCCAAATGAAAATGATATTTTTTTGATGATAATAGTTTAAATATATACTTATTTGGTATGAAAAAGAATAATTTAAAAGAAATCTACCGAAACTTCTTACGATTTATTCAAAAGTTATGTTTCAAAGTAAAAGTGGAAGATTTAATCAATAATCAAAAAATATAAGATCATAAGTTTATGGAAATTTTTATCTCAGTTGGCTTATAACCATGGTATCTTTTATATATTTGCATTGATAAACTATAAAGATACTAATACCATGCATCAATCTAAATGCTTACAAAAACTTTTTTTTGTTGTATTGTTTTTTTTGTTTCAAATATTTTGTCCTATTTACGGGCAGACAAAAATTTCTGAAGAGGATAGCCTGAAGAATGCCATAACTTCACAATCCGGAGAGAAAAAATTAAGTACACTCCAGCAACTGATGTTATTGAAGCTCACCTCAGAAGACGGACTAATCTACATTGATCAGTTGGAAAAAGAAGCACAAAAACAAAATAATGAGGATTACGTTGGTAAGGCATTATTAATGAGAACTACCTATTACATGAACACTGAGTTGACAGACAGTTTTCTTATACACGCCGAACGATCCAAAGAATATTCCATAGAGCATCAGAATTATGATTATTATTTTGCCATAGAAAGTTATGTTGTAGGCCGCTATATCAACGAAGGAAATTATGAGCTTGCCCTGTTTTACGCAAACAAGATGTTTAAAAGGGCAAAAGATTTGGATAATACTTATGGAGAAATCAACGCATACGAATCTATCGGGCATGCCTATATGTCTTCGCGGCGTCCGGAAGAAGCCATCAAACCACTTCTGGAAGGATTTGAGTTACTAAAAATGCATTATCCGGACGATCATGTGTACTTAATGGAATATGCTTTCAAAATTATCCAGACCTATTATGACGCGAAAAACTTTGATGCTTCCATCCTTTATTGTGACTGGATGAAAAAAGAATTTGCGCTGTTTGAATCGGCCAGACAAGGCACCGGCTTAGAGAGTCTTCCTATAGCGGATTACAAAATGCACAATGAAGTATATTATGCACTGAACTATATCAGGAAAGATCAATCCGATTTGGCTAAAGAAGCATTAAAGAGAGCGACTGCGCATACTATGGAAGGAGAAATGGAAGAGTTTAATATTCAAAACCTGAATGTCGCTTATGCCGATTATTATTGTCATATCCGTAATTATAAACAGGCTCTTGAGTACATAGACCAAGCAGATGCATTTTACAAAGAGTTCCATATTATGTCGGTATACCTTGAAATCCTGGATAAAAAAGCTGAAATTCTTGCCGGGATGAAACAATTTGAGGATGCATACCAGATAAAAAACGAAATCACTCGAATTTCCGATTCCCTTGCAATAGAAACTCTTTCCAAACAGATCAGTGATTTGAGGATTATTCATCAGGTAGATAAGCTGGAAATGGAATCAGCTTCAAAAGAAATTAAATACCGGAATCGATTAATGCTGGTGGTAACAATAGCGGTATTGTCTATTATCGCCTGTTTGATCATTTTGTATTTCTATCGTAAAAAACGCATTGCATTTAGGGAATTGGCGCGCAAGAACACTCAATGGGCAAATTCCAATGCTCTTGAAGTGATTAACTTTCCAGAAAATAGAAAGAATACAAAAAAAGAGGAGATTGTTGAAGATAACAATAGCAACCCGAGCGCAGAAGAGCGGGAACTGGTGAATATTATTCACAATATGATGCTGAATGAAAAGATATTTCAAGATTTTACTCTCACTCTCGAGTCGCTCTCCGACCGGATGAAAATCAACCGGAATATTTTATCCAAAGCAATTAATCAATGCACAGGTAAAAATTTTAATCTGTTTGTCAATGAATACAGAATCAAAGAGGCAGTCAGAATCATTTCCGATTCAAAGCATAAAATTTTGTATATGGATGAATTGGTAGAAAAAGTAGGCTTCAATAGTAAAGCCCCTTTCTATCAGGCATTCAAAAAAATCACAGGATTTTCTCCAACGGAATTTCGGAAAAATAACCAGTAAATATTGATTCTCCTTTTTTGTTTCAAACTGGGCATGAATGTACTATAATTTCTTTAAATCGTTCCATAAACCGAAAGTTTTCCAAAAATAATCAACTAATAATCAATTATTTAATATTTTTTTTGTCTTGATTTACACTTCAAGACAAAAAATAAAATACCTGCATCTATTTTTGTATGTGTAAAGTTTTTATACCTACTATTTATCTTTAATTTAATATTTATTTTATGGAACAGAATTTCTACCCGCATTTGAAAAAATTACATCCTAAACGGCTTGTTTTTTTTACCCTTTTATTTCTTTCTTGTGTGGCATTTTCTGCAAAAGCTTTTGATAGCTCGGATGTCATACAGTCTTCCGATATCCGCTATGAATATGACAAGATCAACAGACAAATGATCTTTTACATGCCTTATGTAATTAATGCAGATTCATACGACTGGTTGCATCGGGTAAAAATATTCGAAATATCGGCCGATGAAAAAACCCGGTCACAACATGCTGAATTTTGGTTTTACAAAAACAACAGGACCAAAAGTAATAAGATCGAAAGCAACAATAATTATTACGATGACTCTAACCTGAATAAGGATAGTTATCCACGTTACTACGGAACTACCGTCTATAACGGTTGGAAAATCTTTCTCTCGACAACTAACCTTTATAGTAATGCCGGATTTAGTTATAGCAGTAAAAAATCGGCAAAATTTATAAAAGTAGTGCTGCAACTTCCTGCCAACTATATAAGATATGGGGAGAATGTTAAAATTGAACTGGATCTGGAGTGGGCTCCAAATGATTACAGTGAAACAAATAAAGAAGACCAGATCAACGACTCCCGTAAAAAGATGACCGATTGGTTTGGTGTACTAAATTTCAAAAAGAACTCAGGAGACCCTTTTTCTTTCAATTTTTCAACCTCGGTGATTCTCAATAAACCGATTATTTCTGCTATCACTCCGTTGAACAACCATCAAATAGAGATTTCTTTAAGCAATTATGACAAGGCGGATAGATACAATGTTAGGGTTGATCTAAAAAACCAGGGTTCATACCCTTTCAGTCCGAACAAAGCAAATGGAGTCACCCGCTTTATGTTGAATAGTGAATATTCCGACCTTAATATTCAAAATAATAAAATAGTTATTGATCTTAAAGAACAGATACTGAAAAATTGGCTAATCACTTGGATTGTTTTTCCCAATTCGGAAAAAAGAGTGCTCTTTTCTGATTTACTCAAAGATCCTTCGAAATACGATCCTGCCTACAAAGGTTTTGATAATCTGTCGGAAGAAAAGCGTAAAGAATATTTTTACAAATATTTTTTAGAATCCGAGATTTCTTTCGAGTTTACAAATTCCAAAAAGCTGGACAACGGTACATTATATCAAAAGAGTGATGCATTTGTCTGGAAACCATATATTGCTCAGATATACAACATTCATATCGGATTGTCTAATTCAAGTAAACAGTTTGAACTGACCTGGGAAACTCCTGCAGGCAACAGTCAGTTTGCAACTATTGAAAATACCCCGTTTCTCATAGAACGAAAAGAAGAAAACGGAGAATATAAGAAAATCTCTGTAACTTCAACAAAAATGGCTACCTTAAATAATATTGATTATTATAAATTAATCGATAAAAGCGGTCTGAAGGAAGGCTTCTCATATACATACAGGATAACAAGGCCTCCTAAAGATAAAACAGGTTGGACCGGATGTGCGGATGATTTGAATACGGTCAGCGCTAAATTTGATTTTTCGAAATATATTCCGTCTTTATGTGTTGATCCGACGCACGGATTATACTGGACAAAAGATGAAAATTTGACGAAAGTACTTATATGGAGAAAAAAAGACGGAGATAAAACTTTTGAAAGGATTGCTGAAGTACAGAAAGCTGATCTGGCGAATTTTACCAAAACAGATCTATATCCGGTAGATTATTTCGGCTATTTAGACGGAAGTCTGGAACAATGCACAAAATATGTGTATTATATTGAAGCTTTTTACAATGAAATCAATGTCTCCTCTAATGAACAAAATACTGAAACAAAGGCGGAAAATTTTATAATTGATAAGCTAAATGTGTCTAAGGGTCTTTATTCCAATAAGATAGAGCTCAATTTTGTAACCCGTTTGTCGGAATACAGCATTGAACGGAGAAAAATTGACAACTCAAATAGTCAATGGCAAATACTTTATAAAGAAAAAGATGTATTCGGAAGAGGCGGAGGAATCAATGATGCCAGTTCAAAGATTGTTTATGCAGATGAAACAGCATCTCCCGGAGATATTTATGAGTATAAAATCAGCTATGAAGAAGGTTGCCAGGGTGACGAAAAAATAACCCGGACTTCGGAATCGGGATATGGATTTCGCCGTTCCTCTTCGACTATTACCGGAAGAATCACTTATGCCGGTGGAGCCTCCGTACAGGATGTCAGGGTAAAGGCAAAAGCAACCGGAGAAGGGAAATTGAATAACGGGAAATCTCTTACTTTACTGAAATCCGCTTATGCTTGGGGAGCCAATGTGAAATTGCCCAACGATGTATTTAAAACAGTGGCCGATTTCACATTTCAATCCTGGGTGTATTGCCCGGAAGACACTGTAGCAGTCGCCCGGATCAGCGACAAAAACGGTAAACAATTCGAAACATCACTCAAAATCGACAATTACGCACGTAAAGTAACCGTAAGACTCCAAAATAATATTTATACGCTGTCGGATAGTTTACCGAAAGAAATGAAAACCGGAAATAATTGGTATCATCTGGGAATCACACGTCAGGGGAATACCTTAAAAACGTATATTGACGGAGAATTGCAAGGTACCCAAACAAGTATCGCCAACGGCACCTCTACAGCGGATAGCACTTCGCTTTTTTTCCTGGGAACCGAAGGTGCCCAAATCGATGAAGTCCGTTTCTGGAGCAGGGCATTAAGTGATAAGGAAATGCTGAATACCTATTGTCGCTTCATATCCGGTGAAGAGAATGGCCTGCTCGGATACTGGAAGTTTGACGAAAGAATAGGAAACGGAGACTTCTTTGACTATTCTTTTCTGAATAAAATCGCTAACGAACATCACGGTAAGTTTAACATTGCCGGATATGATTGTATATTGTCGACCATCAGTGAAAATGATCTGTCTCTCTCTGCTATTACTGATGTAAACGGAAATTACATCATTTCAGGTGTACCTTTCCTGAGCGACGGAACCACATACCGGATCATCCCGCTCTTCGGAACACATAGTTTTAATCCTGTCGAAGAAATATTATTCATCGATCCGTCGGCTTATGTTCATAATAAGATCAATTTTACGGATGTATCTTCTTTCCCGGTAACAGGACAGGTATTATACGAAAATACCTCCTTCCCGGTAGAAAAGGCCAGTGTTTATGTAGACGGCACGATGGCTATCAAGAACAATAAACCGGTAGAAACCGACCAAAACGGACTGTTTACAGTAGATGTGCCTATAGGAAACCACTATGTTGAAGTGAAAAAGGCAGGACATGGATTCAAAAAAGGAGGCCGTTTCCCGGAAGAGGGCAACTATACATTCAACAGATCATTCACCATCGCTGATGCTTTCCTGGACTCTACTAAAGTCCGTGTTCTGGGGCGTGTAGCGGGAGGGCCTGTAGAAGCCGGAAAAGACGTGGGATTTGGTCTCAGCAAAAACAATGTAGGTAAATCTTCTTTGTCCTTACGGGCCAGATACAAAGACAGTTATCCGCTGGTAAGTGAATCCGGTGAAACACGGACGGATACGATCAGGCATTTTTCGAAAAAGCACCCTGTTACCGATCATTTCACGGTAATAAAATGGAAAGAGGACAGCTCCGGTAAATATGAAGTGGAAATTCTTCCCGATCCTCAAACCGGAGAATTTTTTGCTGACTTGATTCCGGAAAACTTCAATGTAGAAAAAGTAATTGCAGGAAAAGCAGGTAACCTGGATTTTGAGCTTCCGTCGGAACAATTATATTCCATTGATCTGTTCGACCGGCCTGCAGCTTCTGCTTACATCGAACACGAATTACCCGACTCTGTTCTGGCTCTGGACCCTAATAACATAAATGGCGATAAAATTATGATCCCATTAAAAGATTCGGTTAGTTATTGCGGTATTTCAAGACAGTATATCCGGCGAAATACTCCTCAGATAGATGTTGTTAACAATCAATTCAGTGCGATAGATCCACATTTGTTCGGTGAGGAAAAAATTACATTTTCCAATCCTGAAACGAAAACCGAAGAAGAAATTGTCCTCATAGATGAGAATCTCAAACAATATAAGATGAACAAGATGCCGGTGTTCAGAATGGGGCATAAATATAATCTGAAAGTATCCGTTTTTGAGGAATATACAAATGATACGGATCCGGGAAATATACTAACGGACCGTGTGCCTGTAATTGATGGAACGCTTGAAATAAATAACGGTTTTGATGCAAATGAAAGGAGGACGATATTGTTAGATAAAAATGGAACCTTCAGTTATGTTTTCAAAGGAGGATCCCCATCTATGTCGGTTGATGAAAACGATGGTATGATGAACTATACCAAGACATTCAACATAACTGCATATACCGGTCATAACGGTATGATAAAAACCAACTGGAAACCGGAGAATAGCCCGCTTACGGGATACTTACTGGGAGCCTCCATCACCGGAAGTAATTTTACAACCAAAGGGCCGAAAACAATAGTAACTGTATTACGGGATCCCCCGGGAAGTAACAGCTCCTCTACATTCGAACAAACAATCACAACGGTTCATGAACGAGTCATTGAACAATCTCATGGCTTGGAGGTCAGTGCGTCTATTGACTATGTTTGTGGTGTGCAAATGGACGATCTTGTGGGTGGAATAGGTTTTGGAATTATAAGCAAGACACTTGAATCGGAAAATAACCTTGGAATCGGTATTGAAACAACACACAACTGGGTCAATGAAAATACATCTGAGTTCCGTACTTCCTTCAATGCCAAATACAGCACTTCCGAAGAAAGTAATTGGGTGGGTGCCATGGCCGACTTGATTATCGGATATGGTGAAAATATCGTATACAGTGAAGCTGCTAAATTGAATATATTTAGAGATAATATTCCTATCGACGGCATTGTACCCGGTACAGAGATATCTTTGGGCAATGGATATTACCTGGCTCAACGCAATGCGATCGATGTCAGTCCTGCGTTCGACACACATTTTATGTATAGTGCCACCGGAATTGAACTGAAAGTTATTCCGGATCTGAAAAAACTGCGGGATGCCATGATTAAACCCCTGGGAACCCCGGACCCCGATCCCGCCAGTATTACCCGGAATGTTTATATTTCAACCGTAGACAAATCCAGCGAGGACTTTGGCGAATTGAATCATTACAAAATTATTCGCCCTTCTGGAAATATATTTGAAAATAATACGGATTCCATCAATGTTTATAACGAAGATATTGCCGGATGGCTTCAGGTCTTAAAAGAAAATGAACAGGATAAATGGCAATCTTTCTACGGTCAGGCTAAAAACCTTTCTTTTGAATCGGGAAGCATATATGAGTATACGGCAACTATAGATACAACTTCCTTGTATCGACAGTCTTATGAAGGAACAATAAACGAAGATATTCATACGAGCCTGGGATTTGCAATAAAAGGCGTGGGACTCAGGGTAAACGCACAGGTCAAACAGGTAAACTCGTTTACTTTTGACAACAAAGATTCTGACATTAAAACAATTGCTTATTCCTATAAACTGGCCGATGCCGACCAGGGAGATTTTTATACCGTGGATGTATTTTCTTCTCCGAAAAATTGGGGTCCTGTTTTCCGGACAAGGGCCGGACAAACTTCCTGCCCTTATGAAAGCACTGTTTATGCCAAATATTTCGAACCGGAATCTAAGCATATCCTGAGTTTTGGTACAGCACAAATTGAAAAACCCAGGTTGACTATCGAACCGGCTACAGTCAGTAATGTCCCTGGTAATAAGGCTGCTATCTTTAAACTGGTACTGGAAAACGAATCAGATACTAAAGACGGGGTGTTTTATTTGATCACAGTCAATGAGAGTACTAATCCTGATGGGGCAATTCTGGAAATAGACGGATTGCCTATAGGAAACGGCCGGAAGATCTTTATTCCCGCAGGAGAGAAAACAAACAAAACATTGTCGTTAAGGCGTACCAAAGAAAATGTTTTCGACTATAAAAATATAGAGATCGAAATACAATCTATTTGTCAGTGCGACCCTTCTGCCAATGACTATTGGCCGGATATAAAAGATTCCAAATTTCTAACGGCCAATTTTGTACCATCCTGTGGAGACATTCAGATCGCGAATATTGATAAAGTAACAATTATTAATAAAAGCCGTATCGAAAATGAAAAAAATACATTCTCTGTCCAACTACGGGGATACGACCGGAATAATACACGTCTGCAGGGAATCATGCTTCAATACAAAACTCCTGTTGATAGCAAGTGGAATACACTGGTCAATTATAATGTAGCTCCTCTTGGAGACCAATTAATGCTTTCGGGAGATACAATTGCATACGACTGGAATCTGACAGATGTTCCAAATAATACTTATCTAATCCGGGGCTTAGCCTACGGAACTGGAACAGAATCGTCAGAGACAGAGATTCTTCAGATCATCAAAGACGACAAAGCTCCTAAGGTGTTCGGAAAACCGCAACCAGCCAGTGGAATCCTTTCGGCAGAAGATGATATCTCTATAACATTCGATGAAGAAATCGATGCCAGCTTAATCAATCCCGCACTAAAAAAAGACATTCAGGTAACGGGGTATCTGCATGGAGCCAAAATTGCTCATGAATCGGGAATTGCATTTGATGGCATCTCTCAATATATGGTAGTTCCTGATAAAGTAAACATGAACGAACGTTTTACCGTGGATTTCTGGATGAAACGAGATAGAATGAATACACGTGAAGTTATCCTGTCTCATGGAGAAGGAATAGAAACAATGGAAATGGGTTTCACTGCTGACAATAAAGTCTTTATCAAACTCGGAGGAAAAGAATATGCTTCTACCAAGGCAATCGCACAAAGTATACTTCAGGATGATTGGGCACATGTGGGAATTGTAGTAGACGGATTGAAAGCAACTGTTTATATCAACAGTGACGAACCGATTAAAAACATAACACAGAGTAATCTTTACTCAAAAATGTCCGTCTTGACTTTAGGCAGGAATGCTGCAGGAACCGGAGAGTATTTCAAAGGGAAGATACATGGATTGCGCGTTTGGAGTGCACCTTTGTCTGTGGAAGATAACGCTGTGCATCGTGATAATATACTTACCGGAAAAGAAAATAACCTCTATGCCTGCTGGGATTTGGATGAAGCTACCGGATCTGTTGCAAAAGATAAAGTGCGTAACAGGGAAGCGCAGGTTATGGCTTCCTGGTTTGTAGATCCTATCGGATTAGGTATGGGTTTTAACGGAACCACACAATATTTGAGGGTGCCGATGAAAAATACTAATACGGATACGGATTATACATTGGAGATGTGGTTCAAGGGAGGAAACGAACAATCATTCCCTTCCAGCATCCTGTCCAATGGAAAAGGTAAAGGTTTCAATGAAGCAGATTCTTTAAGTAAATTCAATATCTATTTCAATGTTGATAAACAATTGTGCTACGATGCCAACGGTATTTCTACAATCATCAGCACAAGCAGTTATTTAGACAGCCGGTGGCACCACCTGGCTGTGTCTGTCAATCACAACGGAAATGCTGTATTTTATATTGATGGTCTAGCCAAAGCGTCCCGTCCGGGAAGTACTATCGGCGGATTATCCGGGAGATATTTCAGTTTGGGAGCCTGCGAATATTCTATGGAAAGTAACCTGATTGCAGAAAATTATTTCAAAGGATCGGTAGATGAATTCCGCTATTGGCAAATGTCCCGGAACGAAGAATTAATTAACCTGTACAGGTTGCAGAAGCTCATCGGTAATGAACCAGGACTTTCGGCTTACTATCCGCTTGATACGCTCGGAGCTAATTTTATTGTGAAAGAAAACCTTCGGAATCTGGCCAATCAGACAGAAACGGCGGTAATAATGGGAAATTCCTCTTTCGGAGAAGGTGCAGCTGTCAAAATAGCTAAAATACCGGAAAATATACCATTTTCATGGGCTTCAAACCGGGATAAAATAGTCATCTCTCTGACTGAAAATAGTGATTATGTCAAACGAATGGAGAATTGTATCCTTACTGTTTCAGTAAAAGAAATACGTGACAAAAACGGAAATCCGTCAGAGCCTGTTTCCTGGCCTGTTTACATAGATAAAAACCAATTGCGTTGGAGTGAATCGGAATATTCCAATCGGATTGCAGAAGGAGAAGGTTTAACTTTCTCTGTTACGGCAAATAATGCCAGCGGATCTGTTTGCGATTTTACAATCGGAAATTTGCCTTCGTGGCTTACCGTCAATACGGCATCAGGAAAAATACAACCACGTTCGAATAGCAAACTGACATTTACACTGAATAAAAACGTGCCTATCGGAGATTACGAACAACAAATATTACTAAACGGTAAATTGCTTTCCGATGCATTGAAAGTGAGAGTAAAAGTGGCTGCTCAGAAACCCGACTGGAAAATAAATCCGGCGAATTTCGACCAAAGTATGAATATTATCGGTCGTGTAAAAATAGATGGATATTATTCTACAGATCAGGAGGATATCGTTGCTGCATTTGTCAACGATACATGTGCCGGACTTACTTCTCCGGTTTACCTGAAAGAATTCGATGCTTATTATATCTTTATGGATGTGTACAAGAGAAGTGATAATCCGACCAATACGGTTACATTTAGTTTTTGGGATGCAAGTACCGGACGTATATATCCGAAAGTAAGCACTTCTGAAATAATCCGGTTCGAAAATGATAGATTGTATGGAAACATGATTCAACCCGTTTTGTTCGAAACTTCAGCTTCCAATATCGAACAAAGCATCGATCTGAATAAAGGATGGAACTGGATTTCGTTCAATGTAAACAGCGATAAGTTCGATAACACAGATCAATTCTTGTCCAGTATTACTTATAACGGTAAACAAATCAAATCCATCGACAATTATTCCGATTATGCAGACGGAAAATGGAGGGGATCGTTAATGAACTTCGGTATGGGTAAACTCTATAAAATGAACATGATAAACAGTGCTCAGCTGAAAATCAATGGCCCTGTTGCCGATACAAAGTCAACCCCCGTATTCCTGAATAAAGGTTGGTCGTGGATTGGATACTTGCCGCAAAGAGCAGCATTGCTCAATGAAGCCCTGGCTAACCTAAATGCCACAGAGGGTGATATTATCAAAGGGCAGAGTAGTTTTGCCGTATATACGGGACATAATGGATGGATGGGTACACTGACTTATCTGCAACCTGGAAAAGGTTACTTGTATCACTCTCCGGCAAAAGAAAATTTATTTTATTATCCGGCAATAACCCAATCGTTGAGAGCTTCTTATGGGGTCAATGCCCACAATTATAGATGGTCTTACAATGTTGCGGATTTCTCATCCAACATGACATTGACCGGTGTCGTGAGAATTGCAGGGACAGAATGTGCCGAAAATTATGAAGTAGGCGTTTTCGATGTAGACGGAAAATGCCGGGGACGTGAAATCCTCTACAAAGATGAAGATAGCAACCGTTATTATCTATATTTGACTATATTAGGAGATGAATCGGGCAATGATTTGATTCTGAAGCTATATGATGATAAACAAAATCAAGTACTCGATATTAATGAAAAACTGACATATTTTCCCGATATGATGCTGGGTACATACAAAGATCCCTATGTTTTGACTGTTGGAAGTAATACCGGATCGGAGCATCTTATTGCCAAAGGTATTCGTATATACCCGAATCCGACTTCTGGAAAGCTATTGATCGATAGTGGTAATTTACCAGTCAAAATAATTAAAATATTCGATATCAGCGGACAATTGATCCAAGAGATACAAGATATTCAGGACTATGCGAAAATTCTGGATTTAACTCCTTTTGTAAATGGAGTATATATGGTGGAAGTTGATGGGGTAATTTATAAAATAATTAAAAATTAAAAACTAAAAAAGCAGAGGCGGCTGGCTTATGAAGTTTTCTTCATGCACCAGCTGCCTCTTAATATTTAATTGCCCAAAGACAATTTTTGATTCTTAATTTTAATCAGTTATTTTCCGGCCGTAACTTTCGTACTACCGCTCCTGTTCTCCACATCTCACTTTCGCGCAATACTTTCAGTTCTTCCTCTAATTTTTCCCGGTAATCCGGTTTGGAGTTACAGTCGATCGAACGTTGAGCCTCGTTTCCGCAGGCTACCTCTTTATACAGCTTTTCAAAGACCGGTTTACTTGCATCGTGGAAAGGTCCCATCCAGTCTAAAGCACCACGTTGTGCGGTAGTGGAACAGTTGGCGTACATCCAGTCCATTCCGTTTTCTGCAAATAACGGCATCAGAGACTGTGTTAGTTCTTCTACTGTTTCGTTAAATGCTTCGGAAGGAGTATGTCCATTCTCACGTAATACTTCGTACTGAGCCAGTAATATTCCCTGGATAGCGCCCATCAGGGTGCCGCGTTCGCCGGTCAGGTCGGAATATACCTCCCGTTTGAAATCCGTTTCGAACAGGTATCCGGATCCGACACCGATTCCCAAAGCGATCACCCGTTCGCGGGCATGGCCGGTAGCATCCTGGAAAACGGCAAAGCTGGAGTTTAATCCGCGTCCCTGCAGGAACATCCGGCGTAAAGATGTGCCGGAGCCTTTTGGGGCCACCAATATTACATCTACATCGGTAGGGGGAATAATACCGGTCCTTTCCTTGTAAGTAATACCGAAACCATGAGAAAAATATAAAGCTTTTCCGGCAGTAAGATAGGGTTTAATACGAGGCCAGACTTCTATTTGCGCAGCATCCGAAAGCAAATACTGTACAACAGTAGCTTTTTCACAAGCCTCTTCTATTTCGAAAAGCGTTTCACCCGGCACCCAGCCATCTGCAATTGCTTTTTCCCAGGTTTTCCCACCTTTTCTCTGACCAACGATTACATTAAATCCGTTATCACGCAGGTTCAGGGATTGACCCGGCCCTTGTACGCCATAACCGATAATTGCAATCGTTTCGTTTTTCATCACTTCTCTTGCTTTTTCCAAAGGAAACTCGTCGCGGGTAACTACACTTTCTTCTACCCCGCCAAAATTCATTATTGCCATTTTTTTTTATTTAAATTGATACACTCAGTTATTTTTCCAATATATTTTTATTGTTTCGTTCCAGCTTGCGCTGTATCTTTTTTACATCTTCTGCAGCAGGAAGATCTTCTGGTTTAATATCCCTGTCGAGCAACATTTTTCTTACCGCAGTATTATTATCTATATGCTCTTTTTCTATCGGCTGATACCCGGAAAGATCCTTACTGTTTACATTTACACTTGTCATTTCTGCAGCCAAATCTTTCGCTTTGATACTTACGGTCGGCAAAAAATCGGCAACCGGACGATTTTTGGGGATTCCCATCTTCCGCTTAAGTTGTTGGGTTGAAAGTAAAAACAATGCCTGATCTCCTCTTGAACGAATCAATGCAAACCCCATGTCGTCAATTCCCCTTTCATAGAGAATTGTTGATAATTGCTTTTCTGTTCTACTCAACTTTTCTCTGGCCCTGACCCTTTCCGTATCCAATAAATGCTGCTCAATCACTTCAGCCCGTCTTGTTTGTACGGCAAAGTATGTTTGAGCAAAGGCGATCTCAGGTTTTCTGCTGTCGCCGTTTTGTGCAATCAGATAACAGGCATATCTGGTTAATGCAATGTCCACTATCCGATTTGTGACAGTGGGTTTCTTGTTTCCGGGATCTTTTATAATATCAAAGAAATGATAATTTAATTCAATTCCGGCTTGTTCACAGGCAATTTTTGCCCGGTCCAATACTTTTTCAAAATTTTCCCACTTGCTATAGCCTAGGAGTTCTTGTACCTTACGTGCTCTCCAGCACTCTACTCCATCAACTTGTTCTGCTACAGCCTCAAATCTTTTCAATAAATCAAGAATTTCAGTAGTCTTCATAGTTTAATTTAGTTAATAAAAAAATAAAAATAAAAATAAAATAAAAAATAAAAAATATAATATATTGATTATCAAATAGTTAAGATTTTTTTATTTTAAAATTAGAACATAATCGTCCCGATTTTCATTGGAGTTTCACTCTAAAATTGAGTTATTTTTGTTTTACATTGTTGGTAATCAGTTAATTATATGTACATCAAAATTTCCTGACGTCAGGAAAAATACACATTTATATATTATTTCCACAGAATTCTGCAACGACATATAGATTCTCCTTCTTTCTGTGTATCTATTAGAAACTCTCCCTGGTTGATTTCTTCTTTATATAGCTTTAATTTATCTCCGAAAGCTCCTTCTGCCAGATAAACCATTTCAAATTTACGGATATTTTTTTGTTTGAACATCTCCAGATCAAACACGTTGATAGTATGTTCCATATATTTGATGCTGTTCATGTGCCGGTTAATATCGATGTCACTATATCTCACGGTATATCCCATGTTGGGTTCTCCGGATACGGATGAGATTTTTCCTGGCTTTTCAACTGGGCATTCCAGAGAATTGTCTACATAATCTGAGATATCAGGTCTCCAGACGGGAATATCGATAGGTCTCCTAGTAACAATATCGATGGCAGCCCATATGGTGCGGGCGTAACCGATTGTTTCTCCATCCTTATTGATGAATTTGAAACAACGCTGGGTGAAAAAGCGCGTTACATCTTCTATCCATGTTTCTGCAACGAAGTCTTCATCATACCGGGGGTATTTGTATATTTCAAGAGACAGTCGGGATAAAACCCAGGCTACATGGTCTTTTACGATTGCTTCATATCCGAAGCCCCGTTCTTGTGCATGCATGGTAGCTGCCTGCAATACAAAGTTTCCGATAACGGGTAATGTTGCATTTCCATTGAAATCACAAACGTACGATTCTACGTGAAATCTGAATGATCCTACTTTAGGTAACATTTCGTTTATATTTTTAATTTTTCTTCCATACTGGCCAGCATATCACTCAGTTTTTCCACTTTAGATTTAGTAATGGCTACCCTTCCTGATCGGATAAATTGCAGTACGCCAATTTTTTCGCTCAATTCTCTGAATAAAGCCTGTGTTTCTTCGTAATGACCTGTCTTTTCCAGTACAGTCCAGATTTCAGTCATATCCAAAATACGGGCATTGTAACGCCTGATAATATCTTCCATGGAGCCCATTGCGAGCATCTTCTTCGTGGAAATTTTGTATAGGGCAATTTCCTGGTAAACCAAATCGTCGTTTGTATTGAAATATGCTTTGATGATATCCACCCGTTTATCGATTTGCTTGACCACTTTTTCGATGATTTCCTTGTCGGAAAAAGTGGTAATGGTGAATTTATGAACACCTTCTATCGCAGAAGGAGATACCGAAAGCGTTTCGATATTCAACCGCCTCCGTGTGAATATAATGGTAATCTGGTTCAATAGCCCTACCGTATTTTCAGAAAAAATGGTAACGGTATATAACGTTTTATTTTCCTTATTTTCCATATCAATCTTCTCCTAATAAAATGTTTGTAACACAGGTTCCGGCAGGTATCATCGGATAAACCATTCCTTTTTTTTCTACTTTCACTTCCAACAGGTAGGCTCCCGGAGTCTCGAGCATTTCGGTAATGGCGGCATCTAAGTCTTCCCGGAGGCTGACTGATTTTCCCGGGATATTGTAGGCAGATGCCAGTCGGATAAAATCAGGATTTACCATAACGGTTTCCGAATATCTTTCCTGGAAGAAAAGTTCTTGCCACTGGCGTACCATTCCTAAGAATTCATTGTTCAGGAGAATGATTTTGATGTTTACATCCGATTGCATGATGGTTCCCAGTTCCTGGACGGTCATTTGTAACCCGCCGTCTCCGACAAAAAGACATACCGTCCGGTCGGGTGCGCCGAATTTAGCACCGATGGCAGCCGGAAGTCCGAAACCCATAGTTCCCAATCCTCCGGAAGTAACCACGCTCCGGCTGTGGTTGAATTTGAAATATCGGACTCCCATCATCTGGTTTTGTCCGACATCGGTAACCAGTATGGCATCGTTACTGGTTGCTTCCGATACTTTATTAATGACTTCGCCCATTTTGATCGGGCCTGCTTCCGGATAAAGCTCTAACCGGATTACTTTTTCCATTTCCAATTCATAGGGAGCTTTGAATTCTTCTCTCCAGGCAGTATGGGTATTTTCTTTCAACAAACCGGTAATGACCGGAAGAGTCTGCTTTGTGTCGCCTAAGACCGCTACCGTTGTTATTACATTCTTGTCTATTTCCGCCGGATCTATATCGAAATGGATTACTTTGGCTTGTTTGGCGTAGGTATTCAAATCTCCCGTTACCCGGTCGTCGAAACGCATGCCGATGGCTATCAGTACATCACATTCATTGGTTTTTAGGTTGGGAGCTATGTTTCCGTGCATGCCTAACATGCCTACATTTAGAGGATGATTGGATGGTATAGCCGAAAGCCCCAGAATGGTAGAAGCGGCAGGAATATCTGCTTTTTGCAAAAAAGCCAATAACTCTTTTTCTGCATTTCCGAGAATGACACCTTGTCCGATCAATGCCAGTGGTTTCCGGGCGTTGTTGATGATTTCGGCAGCTTCAGCAATAGCTTCAGGTTCCATTTCTGGTACGGGAATATAGCTGCGGATATGAGTTATTTTTTGTGGAACATAATCCACAATATTTACTTGTGCATCCTTGGCAAAGTCCAGTACTACGGGTCCGGGACGACCTGTTGAGGCAATATAAAATGCCCTTGCAATGGCCCAGGCAACATCATCTGCCGAACGGATCTGATATGCCCATTTGGTGATTGGCTGGGAAATCCCTACTACGTCTGTTTCCTGAAAAGCATCGGATCCCAACAGGTTGGAAACAACCTGCCCGGTGATTACCACCATGGGTGTACTGTCGATCATCGCATCGGCAATACCTGTAATGGCGTTGGTTGCTGCCGGACCGGAAGTCAGTAACGCTACCCCTGTTTTTCCTGATACGCGGGCGTATCCTTGAGCAGCATGCGTGGCACCTTGTTCATGTCGGACCAGCACATGGTTGATTTCCTTTTTGAAGTCGTACAAACAGTCGAATACCGGCATGATAGCACCGCCCGGGTATCCGAAAATGGTATCAACACCTTCGTTGATCAATGAGCGGATAAAGGCTTCGGAGCCTGTGATTTTTTGTCCCATTTTCTGATTTTTTATATCATTCTTACCGCGCCTTTATCGGCCGAGCTGACCATGGAGGAATATGCCTGCAATGCTTTCGATACAACTCTTTCCCTGTAAGGCGGGGTAAATGCTTTATTTCCTCTTTTCATTTCTTCTTCCCTGCGGCTATTTAACTCTTCTTCCGAGAGTAAGGCCTGTATGGATCGTTCGGGAATATTGATGTCTATTAGATCTCCATCTTTCAGCAAGGCAATATTACCTCCGGCAGCTGCTTCCGGAGAAATATGACCAATGGATAATCCCGATGTGCCTCCTGAAAATCGTCCGTCGGTAATCAGGGCACAATCTTTTCCCAAGTGACGGGATTTGATGTAGGAAGTGGGGTAAAGCATTTCCTGCATACCCGGGCCGCCTTTAGGACCTTCGTAAATAATCACTACTACATCACCGGCATTGACATTCCCTTTCAGGATTCCTTCCACGGCAGCTTCCTGAGAGTCGAAAACCCTGGCTTTTCCCCGAAAACGGAGAATACTTTCGTCTACTCCGGCTGTTTTTACAATGCATCCGTCGATTGCAATATTTCCTTTCAGAACCGCTAAACCACCGTCTTTGCTGTAAGCATTTTCCATATTGCGTATGCAACCGGAGGACCGGTTCGTATCGAGAGATTCATAAAAATGAGACTGAGAGCCCAATACCAGATTGAATAAGTTGGCAGGAGCAGATTTATAAATTGATATGGTATCTTCTGAAACGTCAGGAGATGTTATATCGTATTGTTTGATTGCTTTTTCCAGTGTTAATCCGTCAACCCTGTATACGGAAGTGTCGAGTAGTTTAGCTTTAGCTAGTTCCGACATGATACCGAGAATTCCTCCGGCGCGGTTCACATCCTGGATATGATATTTTTGCGTATTCGGAGCCACTTTGCACAAACAAGGTGTTTTCCGGGACAAACTGTCTATATCGTCCATTGTAAAGTTTACATTCGCTTCCTGAGCAATAGCCAATAGGTGTAAAACCGTATTGGAAGAGCCACCCATGGCAATGTCCAATGTCATGGCATTCAGGAATGCTGCACGTGTTGCAATATTCCGGGGTAATACACTGCTATCTCCTTCTTCATAATACCGGAAAGCATTTTTTACGATTAACCGGGCAGCATCTTTGAAAAGTTGCTTCCGGTTGGTATGGGTGGCTACGACTGTGCCGTTACCTGGAAGCGCCATTCCAATCGCTTCATTCAAACAATTCATGGAATTGGCGGTAAACATTCCGGAACAGGATCCACAGGTAGGACAGGCGGCGTATTCTATCTGGCGAACCTGCTCATCACTTACACTGCTATCAGCAGATTGTATCATCGCATCGATCAGGTCCAGGTGGTGGCCATTTAATTCTCCTGCTTCCATAGGACCTCCGGAGACAAAAATGGTAGGGATATTCAGTCGCATGGCAGCCATGAGCATACCGGGAGTAATTTTGTCACAGTTGCTAATGCAAATCAGTGCGTCTGCCTGGTGAGCATTGACCATATACTCTACACTATCAGCTATCAGATCGCGGGAGGGAAGAGAATATAACATTCCATTGTGCCCCATAGCGATCCCGTCGTCAATAGCAATTGTATTGAATTCGGCAGCAAAACAGCCTAGTTTTTCAATTTCAGCTTTTACAAATTGTCCTATCTCATGTAAATGCACATGGCCGGGAACAAATTGCGTGAAAGAATTGGCAATTGCAATCAGGGGTTTGCCCATTTGTTCGTCTTTCATACCATTAGCCCTCCATAACGACCGTGCACCTGCCATTTTCCGGCCCTGCGTACTGGTATGACTGCGTAATTGAATTTTCATTGTTTGCATTTATGAGCTTACAAAGGTAAGCGTTATTTATAAAAAAAGCCCTTCCCGTATTGAGAAAGGCTCACTTTATGCTTGAATTGAATGATAATCTTCTGCCATACAACACCTTCCTCATCTTACTCTTTTAGTAGGACGACGACTTGAATAATGACTGATATATGAAGATCTTTCATTTGGATATTTGCTGAATTTGACTGCAAAAGTATACCATTGTTTTATAATATGCAAATTATTTTTGAATTTTATTTTCAATTCAAAAGAAAAAGATCGATTTTTGTCATAAATTATCAGATAATGTTAGATGATGAGATACACAAGATGGAATTTCTTCCGGGTAATGTGTTACATATATTAATGTTTTGTCCGGAAGGCTGCAGTATTGATCGATAATCATTTTTGCGTTTGTTTTATTGGTTTTATCCAATCCATGCAATGGCTCGTCCAGTATCAATAGTTCTGGGTGTTTAACAAATGCCCGTGCTAACAGAGCCATCCGTTGTTCCCCATGAGATATTTTCAAGAAAGAGCGGTCTTTTAACCTGTCAATACCGAAAATTTCCATCCACTCAATCGCCTGTTCTCTTTGTTTCTCGCTGCATTTGCGGTACAATCCTATAGAATCGAAGAAGCCTGATCCTACGATGTCTGCTACAGGAACATCCTGCAGATAATACAGGTGCATTTCAGGAGAAATATATCCGATCCGTTTTTTGATATCCCAGATACTCTCTCCTGTACCTCTTTTCCGGTCGAAAAGATAAAAAGTATTGGCATATGATTGGGGATTATCTGCACAAACCAGACTGAGTAAAGTAGATTTTCCGGATCCGTTAGATCCCAGTAAAGCCCATTTCTCACCACGTCTAACAGTCCACGACAGGTTATTCAGAATCGTCTTTTCTCCATATGCAATATGTATATGTTCCATTTTTATTGCATGTTGATAGGCTGTTGTTGTGTATTCCTGAACGGGAATCTGTGTTTTTGTCAGGTTTCCCGGAAATAATTGTTCAAGAATACTTTGATTTTCCCGGATACTTTTCCAAAGGAATGGTGTTTTTAACCGCATGCCGAGTACGGGTTGGATATGGCTTATCATGTCGGGTATGTCGTTCGGATCAGCAAGTACCAGAATCAATTGAAGCTGTGTGATGGTAGTCATGTTGCTTAAAAAAGTATTCAGGGATTGTCTTGATATACTGTCCAGTCCGATATAGGGGTTGTCAAGTATTAAAATTTTTGGTTTTTTCAGTAAAGATCTGATAATTAAAAACTTTCTTAATTCTCCGCTGGAAAGATTGATGAGTCGCTTGCTTAATAAATCTTCCAGTTTGAAAAGTTGAAGAATATCCTGCAGATACTTTTCTTCATCAGGATTGCTAAGAAGATCCCCGACAAAAGGGAGGTTTTCTGTATCAGAGCTGTTCCAGCGTTGCTGATAATAGGCATTTTTGCAATCGGCCAGATCATAAATATCACGGAAGGCCATAGATTTGATATCGCTGATCTCCATGTTGCCGGAAAAAACAATGTGTCCTTCTTTCAAAGGAATCTTTTCTGTCAATATATCGGTTAAGATTGTTTTCCCTGCTCCGTTCGGGCCGATAACAGCCCAATGTTTGCCGGTGGATAAATCCCAGTCTACCGGAGATTGAAACCGGTATTCCGGCATGCGCGGTACAGCCTGTTTTATACGGATCATTCCAAAAATATTTTTCCGCAAATGTACGGGAATTTTTAGTACATTTGCGCCCATGAAACAATATAACTTCGATGAAATAATAGACCGGCGGGGTACCGGGGCCGTAAAAACCGATCTTTTAAAAGAACGTTTCGGAAATGCCGACCTTTTCCCCATGTGGGTAGCCGATATGGATTTTCGTACACCCGATTTTATCCTGGAATCAGTCAAAGACCGCTGTAATCAGGGGATCCTGGGTTATTCGATTACTCCTCCTTCATTTTATCCGGCAGTCCGGCAGTGGTTGCACACAATCCATCAATGGGACGTCTGTGAAGAGTGGCTGGAGTACATTCCGGGAGTAGTAAAAGGTCTTGCTTTCTGTACCATGTGTTTTACCCGGCCCGGTGACAAAATTATTATTCAGTCTCCGGTTTATACTCCGTTCCGGACGGTTCCGGAGAATCTGGGTCGTACAATTGTCAACAATCCGCTTCGGGAAGTAGACGGTTTTTATCAGATGGATCTGGAACATCTGGAAAGTGTGATGGATGAAAATTGCAAAATGCTTATTTTGTGCAATCCTCATAATCCTGTCGGTATTACCTGGGATAAGGAAACTTTGCAAAATCTGGCAAAAATATGCAAACGTCATAATGTATTGGTAATTTCTGATGAGATACATGCAGATATGGCATTGTTCGGACACCGACATGTCCCTTATGCTTCCATTTCGGATACGGCGGCTGAAAACAGCATTACTTTGATGGCACCCAGTAAAACCTTTAATATGGCGGGTGTGGTTTGTTCGTATTGCATTATTCCCGATATTTCGCTCAGGGAAAAATTTTTCTCTTTTCTGCAATCATGTGAATTGAATCAAATGCATACTTTCGCAGGAGTATCTTGTGTGGCGGCATATTCGAAAGGAGAAGAGTGGCTTCATGAAATGCTGGCTTATGTGGAAGGAAATATACTTTATGCAGAAAACTATATCCGGGAAAACATACCGGGAATCCGGACTATTCGTCCGCAGGCATCTTTCTTGATTTGGCTGGATTGCCGGGATTTGTATCTGACACAGGAGAAATTGGTAGCATTATTTATTGATAAAGCCGGGTTGGCATTAAATGATGGCAGTACATTCGGCCCCGGTGGAGAAGGTTTTATGAGAATGAATATCGGTTGCTCACGGAAGATTCTTGAAATAGCACTGGCTCGATTGAAAGAGGCTTTATTGTGATTAAAGCATTTTTAAAGCAAATTATATATTCAACTGAAATTATTCGCTTACCTTTGCCGGTCGATGAGATTAAGTAAATTAGTAACTAACAAACTAACATACATATTATTAATATGAAAATATCTGATAATACATTTGTATCCTTGAGCTACAAGTTGAATGTAGGAGAAGGAGATGATCTGGAATTAATGGAAGAAGCTACGCCGGAATATCCATTGTCGTTTATTTATGGTACAGGAAGCATGCTCCCTTCTTTCGAAGATAAGCTAACAGGCCTTGAAACAGGATCAAAATTCTCTTTTTCACTTTCTCCGGAAGAAGCTTACGGCGAATTTTTTGAAGACCGCGTGGTTGAACTTCCGAAGTCTATCTTTGAAGTGGACGGAAAATTCGATGGCGACCATGTTTTTGAAGGCAGTACACTTCCGATGATGGATTCCGAAGGTAATCGTATGAACGGTTCAGTGATCGAAGTGAAAGATAATGTTGTAGTGATGGATTTTAATCATCCCTTGGCCGGTGAAATATTGAATTTTGACGGAGAGGTATTGGAAGTCCGGACTGCTACTGTAGAAGAAATTGCTGCTATAACTACTGCAGGTTGCGGTGGATGCGGATGTGATGATTGTGATGATGATCATCAGCACTCCTGCGGTTGCGACGGATGTAAGTAAACTTACCCCGTTCCGTTGTTTTTTTATCCGTAAATCTGAGATAATCTTATGAATACATTCGGTAATCTGTTCAGGCTTACTTCTTTTGGCGAATCGCACGGTATGGCTATCGGAGGTGTAATAGATGGTTGCCCATCGGGGGTAGTTGTTGATTTCGATTTTATACAGCATGAACTGGATCGTCGGAAACCAGGCCAGTCGGCTATTACAACTCCCCGTAAGGAAGACGACAGGGTTGAGTTTTTATCCGGAATTTACGAGGGAAAAACTACGGGGACGCCTATCGGTTTTTATATAAAAAATAATAACCACCATTCTTCCGATTATGATAATCTGAAGGATGTGTTTCGTCCTTCACATGCCGATTATACTTATCTGGTTAAGTATGGTCACCGGGATCATCGGGGAGGAGGCCGTTCCTCAGCCCGTGAAACCATTGCCCGGTGCGTTGCCGGTGCTTTGGCAAAGCTGGTACTCAGGGGCCTGGGAATTGGGATTCATGCATATACATCGCAGGTAGGCCCTGTTGTTTTGGAAACAAACTATAAAGATCTGGACCTGACGACGATCGATCAAACCCCGGTTCGGTGTCCTGATCCAGGGATAGCCGCTCAGATGATAGAACTGATCAGAGAGGTTAAATCCCAGGGAGATACTGTCGGTGGTGTGATTTCGTGTGTCTGCAAGGGGGTTCCCGCAGGATGGGGCGAACCTGTCTTTGGAAAATTGCATGCTGCCTTAGCTGCTGCCATGCTCAGTATTAATTCGGCTAAAGGCTTTGAATACGGAATGGGTTTTGCCGGTGTAAGTCACAGAGGTTCCGAAATGAACGATGAATTTTACCGGACATCAGAAGGAAAAGTGGCTACCCGTACTAATCATTCCGGAGGTATACAGGGTGGAATTTCCAATGGTGAAGATATTTATTTCCGGATTGCATTTAAACCGATTGCTACTTTGTTAAGAGAACAATCTACTGTAAACAGTTCCGGAGAAGAAATTTCATTGAAAGCCCGAGGTCGTCATGATTCCTGTGTCCTGCCACGTGCAGTACCTATTGTGGAAGCTATGTCGGCGATGGTACTCCTGGATTTTTATCTGTTGAGCCTGAAAAAATAAAATAATCTGACAAAAAGTATATGAATATTTGTTTCCAAAATAGATAAGTCAAACACTTGCCTCTGCCCTTGCGGATTATTCCGTGTCGGGCAGGACAAGCTTTCCAGTTAACCAAACCGTTTCTTTATGTAAAATTGCCTGTGTATTATTTGCGTTCTATCCACACACATACATGATTTTGGTATTTTCCTCTTTATTTTCTTTGCAATTTCTTTTTTTATTTGTAAATTTAAAATACAAATATATGGTAAATGAAATTAAATACCAAATAGTTTAAATAAAAAAATTTCCGGTTTATTAAATATTTATATGAAACACATAGGGAATGAATTGAACAGCCTGCTGTCGTCCAGAAGGATTAAGAAAAAAGATTTTGCGAAAAAACTCGGTATGTCGGATGTCAATCTGTCAAAAACACTGAAAAAAGAATCTGTAAGTGCAGTATTCCTGGAAAGAATCTCGATTGCCCTGGGAGTGCCTATTACATTCTGGTTCGATGACATGATGACGATCAATACTTTGTCGATTCCTTCTAATGAAAAAGAAAAATCGTTGCAACAGGAAGTTGAACAGTGCGACAAAGAAATACATTATTTGAAAGATTTATTGCTGGAAAAAGAAAGAACCATACAAATTCTGATGCAGAAATATGAGATGGAAGATACTCAAATGGCTGCCGAAGGTGAAAAAAAATCCAGAAAGAAATAACCGGGATTATTCGTGGTGATAAGGCTCATTGTGCAGAATTGTCATTGCGCGGTATAATTGTTCTGTAAAAATCAACCGGATCATCTGATGCGAGAATGTCATCCGGGATATTGAGATTCTTTCTTTTGCGAAGGAGTAAACAGGTTCGGAAAATCCATAAGGCCCTCCGACAATAAAAACAAGCCGTTTGCATCCGCTATGCATTTTCTTTTCGATATAATTCGCAAACTGAAGCGAAGAAAATTCTTTTCCTTTTTCATCTAATAAAACGATGGAATCTCCAGGGAGTATTTGTTTTAGTATCAATTCTCCTTCCCTTTCTTTTTGCTGATTTTCATTTAAATTCCTGCTATTCTTCAGATCCGGAATAACTGTCAGCTCGAATGGTATATAATGAACCAGCCGGTTCCGATATTCTTCAATGGCTTCTATCATATAGCGGGCATCGGTTTTTCCGATTACTAACAGGTTGATTTTCATATGAAGAGAATTGAGAATTGAGAATTGAAAATATAATGTCATTTTCTGTTGTTTTGATGAAAGGAAATGGATGGGGATATTTCATGATCATGAATTGTTTGATTTGGAAATTTGTGTTTGAAAACCGGCTACAAACTTATGAAAAAAGAATGAATTCTGTATGAGTCAAATAAAAATCAAAGCTTTATACAGGATACTTCATAAAAAAAATATACATTTGCTGTGTAAGAATAAACAATCGATACGATGCATCAGGAGATTCAGAAAAACGTAGACAAGCTTACCGATATCCAGAATCCGGATTACCGTTATATACCGGCATACAGTAAACAATTGCCTTCCGTGGAGAAATTGAAAGAATTGATGGAGGTGATACGGGAAGTTATTTTTCCTGGCTATTTCGGACATTCGCCGGCAAGAGGGCAATCTCTGAAGTATCATACGGGAGTCAATCTGGAAAGGGTGTATGATTTGCTTTCGGAACAGATATACAACGCCCGTATTTTTGAAACAGACGACCATGAGATTGAGAAAGAATGCATGGATAAGGCTCTCTACTTTATTAATAAGATGCCGGAAATCAAACGTTTGTTGTCGACAGATGTGAAGGCAATTTATGACAACGACCCTGCCGCTAAACACTACGGAGAAATCATTTTTAGTTATCCGGCCATCAAAGCTATGCTGAATCAGCGCGTCGCCCATGAGCTATATTTGCTGAATGTACCTTTAATTCCAAGGATCATTACAGAAATGGCTCATGAGGAAACCGGAATAGATATTCATCCGGGAGCTACGATCGGAGAGTATTTCAGTATTGATCATGGAACCGGTGTCGTGATCGGACAGACCTCGGTTATCGGCAATCATGTGTGCTTGTATCAGGGTGTAACCCTGGGAGCTAAAAGTTTTACATTGGATGAATCCGGCAATCCGATTGATATTCCCCGGCATCCTATTCTGGAAGACCATGTAACGGTTTATTCCAATTCATCTATTCTGGGCAGGATAACTATTGGGGCAGGAACTGTTGTGGGAGGTAACGTGTGGCTTACGCATAGCGTTCCTCCTAATTCAAGGATTTTACAGACCAAAGCGCAGGAAAGTCTTTTTATAGGCGGACTGGGAATTTAATCCTTGTTCCCCCGACCAAAAAAAAACTGCCCGTCAGGCAGCTTTTCTCTATTTTATTTTTCCGAATATCGTTTTTCGATCACTTTCCAATTAATAATGCTCCATAAAGCATTGATATGGTCAGCCCTCCTGTTCTGGAAGTCCAGATAATAGGAATGTTCCCATACATCAAATCCGAGCAATGGCTTTAATCCGTTTCTGAGGGGATTTCCTGCATTTCCTTCTTTGACTATACTGAGTTTTCCGCTATCGTCTTTGGCTAACCAGCACCAACCTGAACCAAATATAGATACGGAAGCTGCGCTGAATTCCTTTTTGAAGTTTTCAAAATCTCCGAATGTGGCGCTAATAGCTTTCGCTAATTCTCCCGTAGGAGCAGTTCCGTTCTGGGAAGGAGCGGTGAACGACTCGAAGTAAATCTGATGATTAAGAACCTGTGCCCCGTTGTTAAAGATGGCTCCGTCCGATTTTTTAACAATCTCTTCCAGTGTCGCATTTTCAAATGGGGTACCCGGGATCAGATTGTTCAGGTTGTTGATGTAAGCCTGTACATGCTTTCCGTAGTGGAATTCAACAGTCTGTTGACTGATAACCGGCTCCAATGCATTAGTTGCATAGGGTAATTGAAATAACTCAAATTTCATGATTTCTGCTTTTATTTGATTAAAACTAACTGTCGTTAAAAATACAAAACTAATGAATAATGCTTTCATAACAAAGATTTTTGAATGAATTCACTAACTGAAGAATACAAAGATGTGCCAAAAGTCAATTGCTGGCTTTTGACACATCTTTGTATTGATATCTTATAGTCTTACAATAATTCCCAATCTGAAACCAGCGTTGTTCAGGCCGTTGATATTGAAATCATCCTGCTTGTTCGTGGCATATCCGTAGTAACCGGCTACGTTAATACCGAACATATGGTTTGGGGTAGGATAGAAAGTAATTCCTATTTCAGGAGATACGAAAAATCCCCAATTATTGTCCGACAAAGTGAGGGTGTTGAAGTATGCATATTGTTCGCTATACATGGCTCCGATTTTCAAACCTACGTATGGAACAATATCTCCATCTATCAGAGAATATCTTGTTGCTAATCCGAAAGGCAACTGAAACAATGAATTCAAAGCATCTGTGGTGACAGATGTAGTGCCTTTGGTATAAGTTTGCCTTGGTATATATTCGTTGCTGGTAGTCCAGGATACGAATGCACCTCCGGCCAGTTTCGGAGTAAAATAATGCAATCCTTCCAGGTTGGCGCCCCAACCGGTAGCAGTGCTGCTGAAGTCATTTCCTAACGGAGCATTGAACATCCAGTCAGCAGAGAAAAAAGAACCCCCTGTATTAACTTCCTGTGCCTTAGCTTGGAAGGGAACAAGTGCTATGCATATGGCAACAACACTCGCTTTAATGATATTTGATATTTTTGTTTTCATATTGAATAATATTTTTTTTGTGTATAACCTAATTTTGTCTGTAAATTCAGCTTACTTATTGCTTACATAGGGAGACTGAGCAAATGCCTGGTCGATTGCTTCTAATGCCAGACTTCCGTCGTATTGTTGATTACCGGTTAAGAGACCGCTCATGTAAGCATTCCAGATAATAGGCTTTTCTATATCAACAGGTCCGGACAAATCGATCATGTCCAGTATGAGTGAACCGGTGGTATAGCTATACACAACAGGGTACGGATAATAGGGGTAGTATGGATAGTACCAGTCGTACCAATCATACCAGTAATCCCACCAATAAGTATAAGCAGCATAGTAATAAGAATCTTCAACATAGGAGAGGTGGATTGCGAGTCCGCTGGTTGTCAGGGTTCCATCATCCACCCTGGTATAACCACGGGTTTTCATATTACTTTCTACCTGAGCGAAAATTTTATCAGCCTTGGGATCTCCTTTTTTCCAATAGTGCACTTTCTGTGTGCTGGAGGTGCTTGATTGATCGCCAATTACCAGAATACTGTCGGCAATGTAATAATTCGTTTGTTTGAATTTTGCATTTTCCTTGTAGTTGGTCACTACGGTATTTTTACCGTCCAACTCATTCATGTTAGGATCTTTTTCACAGGAAGCAAATATAAATGCCCCCAATGCTACCAAAAATAAGTTTCTAATTGCTTTCATCTTGTTTTAATTTGATATGAATGTTAAACTAATTCTCATTGTAAAGTTCCAAAAGAGTGACTTTGGATTTCTTTACTTCATAAAACAAGCAAAAAGAAAAAATGTTTGGATTTTTTTTTAAAATTGAAAATAAAATGCTTTACGGGTTTATGGTAAAACTTCCGAAACATAGATCTGTGCAGCCTCTTGCTTAATGATTTTAACGGCTCTGTTTTCTTCAATAAATCCGATTTCCGATACGGCGTCGTATACTTCCCCGTCGATCATCACTTTTCCGGATGGCCGTAAAACGGTAAGGCTTGTTCCTGTTTTGCCGGTGAGTGCGTTCTTTTCTTCAGCACTACTGATAGAAGATGTAATTTCGGCGTGTAAGGCAATTTTATTAAAAATACCGGGTTTGCCTATGCGGGATGAAAAATATAACATTGATATAAAGCCGGATAAGATGCCACACATCACGGTGAGTACTGAACGGGTGACATCCGGAACTTCTACCGGCTGAAAATCCAGATTGTCGTTATTCAATAATGCCAGTGTTAACCCGATAATCGATAAGATGATACCGGAAATTCCGGCAATCCCGAATCCTGTAATGACGAATATTTCCAGAGCAATCAGAACCAATCCGATAACAAAAAGAATAATTTCCCAGTATTGGGCGATACCGTCCATCCATAACGGAGTAAAATACAGGATAGCCGCTGTCATGGCTGCAATGCTGGGGAAGCCGATACCCGGCGATTGGAGCTCGAAATAAATTCCGGCAATAATAATCATGATCAAAAAACCCTGTAAGATAGGATTTAGTAGAAAACCTTTGGTGTTTTCGTGCCAGGACGGATGATAACTTGTGATTTTATAATCGGTTATTTTCAGATAATTCTCGATAATATCTTTTACATCGTGGGCAGTTCCGTCGCAATAGCCATGAAGAATGGCTTCTTCTGTGGTGAAGGTGAGCACTTTTCCGCTATCGCTGATATGGGGGATGCTGATGGTCTGGTCCACCATGGCTTCTGCAATATGGGGGTCCCGTATCCATTTATAGATGGTGTCTTTTCCGGAAACCAGTGTGTCTTTTCCATGGTATTCGGCTGTAGTGCGCATTCTGCCCCTCATGTACGACTGGTATTTATCCGGAGCGGCATTTCCTGTTTGTTCCACTACGGTCGCAGCTCCGATGCTGGCACCTTTTGTCATATATATTTTTTTGCTGGCGATTGCGATCAGGGCTCCGGCCGAAGCTGCATTGTCATTGATAAAGGTATATACAGGAATAGGACTGCGTAAAATGGCCGAACGCATGGAGTCGGCATCGACTACCGTGCCTCCATATGTATTCAGGTCGATAATAATTGCTTCTGCTCCGATTGCTTTTGCTTCCTCCATTCCCTTGGAAAGGTATAATCGGGTAGTTGGATCTATTTCCTTGTGTATCTTTATTTTATAAATCACAAAATTGTTAATTTCCGAAAATGAATTAAAAATAAATATAATCTCTAAACAAAATAGAAGCAGGAAGCGTTTCATGTCCGATAATATTTAAATGCACAATGATGTGCTGCAAAGATAGTCTTAATAGTTCTGATATCAAAAAAGCGGTTTAAATTATTTTTACCAGTGAAAACTAAAAATAACAGCGTAGCTTTGAATATTAAATGCTTAATTCGTATCTTTGTCCCATAAATTAGGGTTGAAAGTATTTTAATGAGTTAAATGAAAAATTAAGTTATTGTCTCACAGAAAATTAGTGTATTATGAACAAGCTTCAATTCCAAAATAAAATATTAGGCATGCAAGATAACATGTTTAATTTTGCAATGATGCTGACCGCCAATAAAGATGATGCTCAGGATTTGCTTCAGGATACGACGTTAAAGGCCCTTGATAATCAGGATAAATATATTGACAATGTAAATTTCAAGGGATGGGTATTGACAATTATGCGCAACATTTTTATCAATAACTACCGGAAGATTGTTCGCAGTCAAACGATCATTGATCAAACAGAAGATTTGTATCATTTGAATCTATCCCAGGATTCTGGTTTCGATACTCCGGATAAAGCATTCACCATTAAAGAGATCAATAAAGCGATCAATGGATTGAATAATGATTTGAAAGTACCGTTCTCCATGTTTTTGGCCGGATATAAATACAATGAAATTGCAGATACCCTTTCATTACCGTTGGGTACTGTAAAGAGCCGTATATTTTTTGCCCGCCAGGAGTTGCAATCTACCTTGAAGGATTTCAGGTAAAATATAGAAAATTTCATCATTATGTAATATAGGTAAGGATGGGTGAAGAAAGGGTCTTCGCCCATTTTTTTTGTCAAATCCTTGCCCAATACAAAGATTTTTTGCAAATTTGCACGTTTGAATTTAAATTTTTGTTAATGATCAATTACGCAATTATTGCAGCGGGAGAAGGTTCACGGCTGGCTGAAGAGGGGGTCAGGACACCCAAACCTTTGGTCTGTCTCCAGGGGATTCCTTTACTCGACCGACTAATTGGTATATTTGAAAAAAATCATGCACAGAGCATCAGTATCATTGTTAATAATGAAATGAAAGAAGTGCAGGAGCATATAAAACGGCTGAAGCCGGATGTGCCTTTCAATGTGATAGTACAGTCTACACCCAGTTCCATGCATAGTTTTTTTGAATTGAGCCGTTTTTTGCGGGATGGAAAATTTTGTCTCACAACAGTCGATACTATATTTAAAGAAGATGCGTTTGCCGGGTTTATCGATGCTTTTGAAGCCGACCGGACATATGACGGAATGATGGCCGTAACAGATTATATCGATGATGAGAAGCCATTGTATGTGGATGTAGACGATGCATTGATGATCCGGGATTTTTTAGATGATTCTACCGGCGAACAAAAGTATATCTCAGGCGGGGTATATTGTCTTTCTTCCAGAGCGATAGCTACATTGGATCGTTGTATGGAAGCCGGAGTTTCCCGTATGAGGAACTATCAGAGACAATTAATTACAGATGGCTTGAGGTTGAAAGCATATCCATTTCCTAAAATTGTGGATGTGGATCATGCAGAGGATATCCGAAAGGCGGAAGCTTTTCTGAAAGAGTAATAACAATGAATATGAGAATTGCAGGTATACGCAGAGAAAGCCAGTATTCGCCGAATCATATCGGAAATGATGCTGCCATCTTTAATCTGACGGCAGAATATTTACTGGCTAAAGGCTGCGAAGTTGTTGAATATTCCGAAGAAGAATTCCGGAATGCGGAAAAATTAGATGTTATCTCCATTTTTAATATGGTCAGGGATACCCAAAGCATCCGTAAATTACAGGCTTTGGAAAAAGAGGGTGCACAAGTGATCAATTCTGCATACGGAATTGAGAACTGTACCCGGGAAAAAATGACCCGCCTCCTCATTGCCAATCATGTACCTCATCCGCAAAGTGTAATTATCAATACTTCAGGTGCGGATATGCGGGAACTTGAGACTTTGGGTACTACTGATTTATGGATTAAAAGAGGTGATTTTCATGCTATTCACCGCGAGGACGTGACATTTGTAAGGGGATTGGAAGAAGCAAGTGCTATCTTGAAAGAATATGCCTTGAGAAACATTCCCACTGCAGTGGTTAATGTTCATCTACCCGGCGATTTGATTAAATTTTATGGAGTGGCAGGAACCGGTTTCTTTTATTGGTTTTATCCGAATGACTTGAATCATAGTAAATTTGGTTTGGAAAATATTAACGGAAAATCGCAGGGGATACCTTTTGATCTGGCTCGCTTGAAAGAAATTTGTTCCATAGCAGGTGAAGTCCTCAATGTGAAAATTTACGGTGGGGACTGTGTCGTTTCTCCGGATGGATCGATCCGTCTTATTGATTTTAACGATTGGCCGAGTTTCGCTCCCTGTAGGCAGGAAGCCGCCCCTCATATTGCCGATGCTATTTATGAATCTATAGTACAGAGCCAGTTGAAAAAACCGGAGGTTAAATATGCATCCTGAAAAATGAAAGATAATATACCTACGCTGGAGTCTACACTCAAATCAACAGATACGGAAGAATTTATTGATATCCATTTTTATCGTCCGATAGGTTATCGTTGGGCATTGTTTTTTCATAAATTGGGAGTGACCCCCAATCAGATAACCATCGCATCCATTTTTATCGGAGTAGCGGCTGGAATTTGTTTTTATTTTGATAATATATGGATTACTATTCTGGGAATTTTCCTGCTGATTTGGGCAAATTCGTATGATAGTGCCGATGGGCAACTGGCGCGGATGACCGGACAAAAATCTGCCTTGGGACGAATTTTGGACGGTGCTTGCGGTGATTTTTGGTTCGGATCTATTTATATTGCCATTATATTGCGGTTACAGCCGGAATGGACGTGGAAAATCTGGGCTTTAGGCCTATTTACAGGATATTTTCATGCCCGTCAGGCAGCAATGGCCGATTATTACCGGAATGTCCACCTGCTGTTCCTGAAAGGTAAGGCCGGTAGTGAACTGGATAATTCCAGGACATTGAAAGAAAAATATCGCACATTAAGCTGGAAAAAAGAACCGCTGGTAAAGCTGTTCGAGACTTTTTATCTGAGTTACACCAGGGGACAGGAATCCTGGACTCCCCGCCTGCAAAAAATGCTGGTACAATTACAGAGTATTTATGGGGAATATGTTCCTGATGCTTTTCGTGCTGAGTTCCGGAAGAAAAGTCTGCCATTGATGAAATATACCAATATGCTTTCGTTCAATACCCGGGCGATTGCTTTGTTTGTAGCATTGCTGATCAAACAACCCTGGCTTTATTTTGTGTTCGAATTGACCGTTCTGAATATCATGTTGATTTATATGGTATGCAGCCATGAGTCTATTAGTACACAGTTTTCAAAAGAAATCGAAGAAGGAAAATATGCTTGAAATTACAGATATTAAAGGAATAATTTTTGATTACGGAGGAACGATAGACAGTAATGGTAAACATTGGGCCGAAGTGCTGTGGGAGGCCTATGAGGTCCATTCTGTTCCAGTCACTAAATCGCAATTCCGCGAAGCTTATGTATATGGAGAGCGCTATCTGGCAACACATCCGGTAATACAACCTTCTGATAATTTCCTGGATTTACTGTTGAAAAAAACGAGTATACAGATAGAATATCTGAAAGAAAAAGGTTTTTTGACCGGGAGCGATAAAACTTCTGATTATTTTGTTGATATTTCAAATCAATGTTATAACTTTGTTCTTTCAATTTTAAAAAAAGCTAAACCTATTATCGAAGAACTGTCACAGCGCTATCCTTTGGTATTGGTTTCAAATTTTTATGGGAATGTGCGGGCCATTCTGCAGGACTTTGCATTATATCCGTATTTTGATGATATTGTAGAATCTGCAGTGGTAGGGGTGCGGAAACCCGACCCGGCCATATTTGCGTTAGGAGTGGAGGCCTTAGGATTTGCTCCTGAAAACATAGTTGTAATCGGAGATTCGTATTCGAAAGACATCGTTCCGGCTCATTCGCTTGGTTGCCGGACCATCTGGCTGAAAGGACCGGGATGGGATGATACGGAAAACGAAGATATTTCTTCATCAGATGTCATTATTACCGATTTTTCCGCATTGAAAGATGTATTTAATGGATTAAACTTTAAGAATCAATTATAAAAACATTAGTGTTATGGAAAAGAAACAGGTAAAAGAAGCTAAAGGTAAACTTGGCGTTCTTGTTGTCGGTGTGGGAGGTGCAGTGGCTACTACTTTTGTAGCCGGAACTTTAATTGTTCGTAAAGAACAAGGTATTCCCGTAGGTTCTATTACTCAACTGGCTACTATCCGTTTGGGTAAAAGAGAAGAGAACCGTTTCCCGAAAATTAAGGATGTAGTTCCTTTGGCTGATCTTAAAGATATCGTATTCGGTGGTTGGGATATTTTTGAAGATGATTGCTATGCAGCAGCCCGTCATGCAGAAGTATTGACCGTTGAAGATCTGGATAAGGTAAAAGACGAACTGTCGGCTATCAAACCTATGAAAGCTGTCTTTGATCAGGATTATGTGAAACGTTTGCATGGTACCTGGGTGAAATCGGCTCCTACTAAATGGGATTTAATGACGCAGGTACGTGAAGATATCCGGAATTTTAAACAGTCAAACAATTGCGACCGTGTAGTATGTATCTGGTGTGGTAGTACGGAAGTTTTCACAAAAATGAGCGATGTGCATATGACGTTGCCTGCTTTGGAAAAAGCTATGAAGGAAAATAATTCCGAAATAGCTCCTTCTATGCTATACGCTTACGCCTGTCTTGCTGAAAATGTTTCATACATCAATGGAGCTCCCAACCTGACAGTCGACATGCCGGCTATGTGGGAATTTTCTGCTAAACACCAAGTTCCTATCCTGGGTAAAGACTTTAAAACAGGTCAAACCATGTTGAAGACAGTTCTTTCCCCGATGATCAAAACCCGTATGTTGGGATTGAGCGGTTGGTTTTCTACCAATATTCTGGGTAACCGGGATGGCGAAGTATTAGATGATCCGGGTTCATTCAAAACAAAAGAAGAATCTAAATTGTCTGTAATCGATAACATCCTGCAACCTGATTTGTATCCGGAATTATATGGCGATGTTTATCATAAAGTAAGGATCAATTACTATCCGCCTCGCAAAGACAATAAAGAAGGTTGGGATAACATCGATATTTTCGGTTGGTTAGGTTATCCGATGCAGTTGAAGGTGGACTTCCTTTGTCGTGACTCTATTCTGGCTGCTCCTTTGTGTCTTGACCTGGTATTATTTACCGATTTGGCACATCGTGCAGGAATGAGCGGTATCCAAACTTGGTTGTCGTTCTACTTCAAGAGCCCGATGCATGATTTTGATCATATCGCAGAACATGATTTATTTATCCAGTATGTGAAATTAAAAAATACGCTTCGGTCCATTATCGGAGAAGAAACGATCGATTTCATGGATTAATATCAATTGATCGTCAATCATAAAGAGTTAAGAGTTGTTTGAATAACTCTTAACTCTTTTTTATTTAATCCATTTTGGAAATTTTCCGGTTAAAGCTGGTTGAAATTTTCAATCGGCTTATAATAAGCGGTTTATTGGATTTCTTAATTTGTATCGAATGAAAGAAAAGCTGATTAGTGTTGAAGATATTAAAAAATTGCATCCCATTTTTCAACGGTCGTATGGAGATAAGTTGGCGAATTTTGTGATTCGTTTTGCAGGTTTGTATAAGGCAAATGATGCATATGATTCGACTAAATATATGACTGGCCCGGATGTTGAAAATAAGATGATTGAAGGCCTGGGAATTATACGGAAGGCTCATCACACGGAAGTCCTGGATCAGTTGAAAGGACAGCCTTTTATTACGGTATCGAATCATCCCTACGGGCATATTGACGGTATTATGATGATCGGTACCATTGCAGAAAAAAGGCCCGATTTTAAGGTAATGGTCAACTGGGTGCTGGGACAGATCGATACCATGCAGGAACACTTCATTGGTGTCAATCCTTATGCCGCCGGTACCGTTTCCGACCGATCCAGCTTGGGTGGAGTGAAAGAGTGTATACAACATCTGAAGGAAGGACATCCGCTTGGGTTCTTTCCTGCAGGAGCAATTTCAAAAAATAAGATTACCCGGATAGAAGACCGGGACTGGCAGGTGCCTGTATTGAAACTTATTCAAAAAGCCAAAGTGCCGGTTGTTCCTGTGTTTGTGTCCGGCCATAATTCAGGTTTCTTTAATTTTCTGGACCTGATCGACTGGCGCTTGCGTACTGTGCGCTTATGTCATGAATTGACCAATAAAAAAGGCAAAACCATCGATCTGATCTTTGGCAATCCGATCCTGCCGGAAGAACAAAAGCAATATCAGGATACGATGGAGTTCGGGAGGTTTTTGAAAGGGAAAACTTATGAATTAAGAATTAAGAATTAATTTCCTAATCAACAGCAGATGGCTTAGCCATCAGGGATTCGTAGAATCCCAACTCTTAATTCTTAATTTGAAAGTTTTGTGTGTCATTTTGTCAGTCCCCAAAAATTACCTACATTTGTATCCTCATCCTGAGAAATTTCTATGGCAAAAACAGATATACAATTAATCAAACAACGGTTTGGTATTATAGGGAATAATGCAGTCCTGGAACGTAATATCGAAAAAGCGTTGTTAATAGCACCGACAGATCTGACGGTATTGATTACCGGCGAAAGTGGGGTTGGGAAGGAAAGCTTTCCACAAATTATTCATCAGAACAGTCTCCGGAAACATGGACAATATATCCCGGTTAACTGTGGTGCGATTCCGGAAGGTACAATAGATTCTGAATTATTCGGTCATGAAAAAGGGTCCTTTACGGGTGCCTTATCAGACAGGAAAGGTTATTTTGAGGTTGCTAACGGAGGTACTATTTTTTTGGATGAAGTAGGTGAGTTGCCGATTCCCACACAGGCCCGTTTGTTGAGAATATTGGAAAACGGTGAATTTATCAAGGTTGGCTCATCCAAAGTATTAAAGACGAATGTGAGGATTGTGGCGGCTACTAATGTAAATCTGGCACAGGCTGTAGCTAATGGGAAATTCAGGGAAGATTTATATTACCGTTTGAATACGGTGCCCTTACAAATTCCACCTCTGAGGGATAGAAAAGAGGATATTCCTTTGTTGTTTCGAAAATTTGCCGGTGATTGTGCTGAAAAATATTTCATGCCTCCTGTACAACTGACCGAAGATGCCAAAAGAATATTAGTCAATTATCGTTGGCCGGGTAATATCCGGGAATTAAAGAATATCACTGAGCGACTTTCTGTTATAGAACAAAACCGGGAAATAACGGCCGATGTACTGAAGAACTATCTTTCAGAACAGGAGATGGAACGTTATCCGGTCTTGTTACGGAATGAAAAAGAACAAATGAATTTCGGAACAGAACGTGAAATCCTTTATCAGGTGCTTTTTGATATGAGGAAAGATATCAATGACCTGAAAAAACTGGTGCATGAAAACTTATCGGGAGAAATATCCAAAGTGAGACATTATACTCCATTCGAAGTCAACGATGTACATGTTCCTTCAGTAAGCCCTGTATCTGTTGAACCGGAAGAGTCTACCCTGTTTCAGGAAACAACTGAATATGAAGAAGAAACGATGTCGCTGGAAGATGTGGAAAAAGAAATGATCCGTAAAGCTTTGGAGCGCAATAGCGGAAAACGGCGTAGTGCTGCACAAGAACTGAAAATTTCCGAACGGACTTTATACCGGAAGATTAAGGAATATGGTTTAGAGTAAAAAAATAAAATTAGAATTGTACGTGAAAAGTCTAAAAAAAATATTGCTTTTAATAATTCCCTTGCTGTTTTTGACAGATTGTTCTATTTCATACAAGTTTAACGGGGCATCGATCGATTATGACAAAATTAAAACAATAACCATTCGTAATTTCCCGAACCAGGCTCAATTGATATATCCTGAGCTGGAATCTATTTTTATGGAGAAACTACGGAATCGTTATATTCAGCAAACCCGACTGAAGTTAGTGGATAATAATGGTGATCTCCAATTGGAGGGCGAAATAACCGGATTTTCCATTGCCCCGATGGCTGTGCAGGCCGATGGGTATGCCTCGAAAACCAAGCTGACGATAACGGTTCGTTGTCGTTTTACCAACCGGGTTAATCCGGCAGAAGATTTTGAACAAATATTTTCTTCTTATGAGGAATTTGATGCGAATTTGCTGCTTTCGGACGTGGAGCGCAAGCTTTCGGAGTCGATTACAACGGAAATTTCCGATATGATATTTAATGCAACAGTAGCTAATTGGTAAAAAATATGACAGGGCAGGAACTGATCTCTTTAATGGATCGTCCGGATACTCTGGATGAAAAAACACTGCCGGCTATTACCCGTCTGGTGGAGGAGTATCCTTATTTTCAAACAGCCCGTTTACTGTATGTCCTGAATTTAAGTGTTGTCAAAGATTCTGTTTTTGCCGCTGAATTAAAAAAAATGGCGGTTTATGCAGGCGACCGGAAACAATTGTTTTATCGATTGGTGGGCGATCGCTTTGCTCATATCCGCTTTCCGCTAGCAGAGGAAGATAATTTTTCTGTTAAAGATACATTCGGTTTGATCGATTCTTTTTTAAAGGAAATAGGGGTGCCTGATGAGGCTCTGTTGGAATATACAAAGCCTGTAGGTGATATTCCTTCCCGTGCCTATCGTTTAGAAGACTTGCAGGAAGTGGCTACTGAGGAGCCGATTTCGATGAAACACCAGGATATTATAGACGATTTTCTGAAGACAGACCTGAACGATCCGGTGCGGATTGTATTAGACGAAAATATACCCATAGAATCTCCTGCAAATCAAAACTCAGAAGAAGCCGGAGAGTTTCCCTCTTTTTTTTCCGAAACACTGGCTAAAATATATATTAAACAGGAAAAATATGATAAAGCACTGGAAATTATTCGTAAATTAAGTTTGCTATATCCGGAAAAAAGTGTTTACTTTGCAGACCAAATTCGGAATTTGGAAGAATTGATTATTAACAAAAAAAATATATAACAAATGTATTTATTTCTTTCTATATTGATTGTATTAGCTGCCCTGGCTCTGGTTTTTATTGTATTGATTCAAAATTCAAAAGGTGGAGGTTTGGCTTCAGGTTTTGCTTCTTCCAATCAGGTGATGGGTGTAAGGAAAACTACCGATTTCCTGGAAAAGGCTACATGGGTACTGGCCGGTACGGTTTTGCTGTTAAGTATTGTTACTTCGGCATTTGTCAGTCCTCAAACAAAAGCATCACAAGATTCCATGATGAAAGAGCAAATTCAGAATGCTACCATGCCGGTAGATCCTAATACAGTGTCTCCGTTTGGAACAGCAGCTCCTTCTGAAGCTCCGGCAGATCAACCTGCTACTCCGGCTCCTGCTCAGGAAAATAAATAAAAACATTTTCTTCTTTCTGGGGAAGAATATTTATTAAACAAGATATTTCAGCCACCAATTCTACAACTATCACGGTAATTTCTTTCGTGTTATTTGTGGAATTGGTGGTTGTTTTTTTGTTTCGTATCGGGGGCTGATTGAATGTTTTTGTGGTATAAAAACATTTTGAATAAAAATACTTTTTGTATCTTTTTTTGCTGCGCCAAAAAAAGGTACCAAAAAAAGGCGCTTTGTCGAAAAGAACTCGTTCGCTCGCTGCGCTCTCTCCCTCAGACAGCTTTTCGACAGCAAGGTATTGTCCCCCTGCCCCCCAGCGGGGGATTA
>JAVBLA010000068.1:0-37313 GCA_031553775.1 Bacteroidales bacterium | reverse complement strand
CAAAGTATTGCTACTTTTATGCTGCCCCTCGACTTGCATGTGTTAAGCCTGTCGCTAGCGTTCATCCTGAGCCAGGATCAAACTCTTCCTTGTTGTTTGTTTGTTTTGTTTTCCTAGTCAGTGAATATCCTTTTCTATAATAATTATTATTGACGTTAGCTGTATAAATCTTTTTCCATACTATACATTAATATAGCAGGAACTTGTACTACACTTTCGTTTATGGAATCATTTCAAAGAACTTGGTTCTTGCTTTCCATTCATTTTGGTAACTCTTGCGAACTCCATTCTTTTGGAAAGCGGATGCAAAGGTACAACCTTATGCTATACACTCCAAATATTTCGAAGAGTTTTTTTTATTTTATTGTTAGAAAAAACATAACCAATTGAATATCAAAGTAAATAAAATTCAGATTAAGCAGTCTATTCATCTAAATAATCATGAATAAGATCTGAGTCAGGACCTGGAATTGGTATTATTTTCAGGAGAAACAATCAAAACATCATTCTACCTCTCTTCAATATTAGCCATATTAAGGTCATTTAGACTTTCAGATTTCAAGTAGGAATATAAAAAACTATTTTTAAATTTAAGATGCCAGATGTTTCTTACCGGATATTTCTTAGCACAGTGTCCCGAAAGTACTTCATTTGAAAAACTGAGGGTATGTTATAAGTGCAATATATGATGGCTTTATTTTTAAACAGTTTCTAAGGCATCGACAAAATAATATTGTTAAAAATACAAAACAATTTAATAACATCAATGTGTAAATTGTATTAGTAGTGAGTATAAGCCGATGTTATCTGTGTTTATATTATAGTGTTCGTGTAAATAAGGTATGAATCAGACGCATGTATTTGCTTCTTAAATTGTAAAACCCGATTAACTTGAAAGATCAAAAACGAAACTTTCAGATTTTTCGTATTATTTCATGTTACACTTTTTGTTTTTTTTGACCACTGATAACAAATAAAACAACCATTAATAGAACATTAAATGTTAACACTAATAACAAATTTATTTTATGAAAAACACATTCTCTCAACCCTGGTTCATCTCTCTCTGCGGCATTGCTTCCTGTACAATGGGAAAAGGCGCCATGGACATCAAAGCAGAATCGCCACAAAAACCCAATGTAATTGTTATTCTAGCCGATGATATCGGTTATGGAGATTTAAGTGCCTATGGAGCAACTCGTGTAAGTACTCCTAATGTGGAAAGATTAGCCAATAATGGCATTCGTTTCACCAATGCCCACGCTGTTGCCTCTACCAGTACTCCGTCAAGATATTCCATGTTAACAGGACATTATGCATTCCGGAGAAATGATACGGGAATCGCACAAGGAGATGCCTATACAATTATCAAACCCGAGCAGGGAACTGTTGCTAAAATGATGCAGGGCGCCGGGTATGTAACCGCTGCTGTAGGAAAATGGCATTTGGGAATAGGAGATAAAAACGGACAAAACTGGAACGGATATCTTACTCCCGGTCCTAAAGAACTAGGTTTTGATTATTCCTATATTATGGCGGCCACTGGAGACCGGGTTCCTTGTGTTTTTATTGAGAACCAGCGAGTAGCAAATTACGATCCCGGGCATCCGATAGCCGTTAGTTATAATACCCCTTTTCCAGGCGAACCCCTGGGG
This sequence comes from Bacteroidales bacterium, assembly GCA_031553775.1. Classification (GTDB taxonomy): domain Bacteria; phylum Bacteroidota; class Bacteroidia; order Bacteroidales; family Azobacteroidaceae; genus JAISFI01. The sequence continues at coordinate 35,658 of JAVBLA010000068.1, read as the reverse complement.
AAAGATCACCCGGAAATGCTTACTGTGATGAAACCCAGTAACGGGCATGACCAGGCTATTGTAAATGGAATCAGCCGCATCGGGTATATGAAAGGTGGAGGCAAAGCCCTGTGGTGGGATGAAAATATAGCAGACACCATTACTTCCAAAGCAGTTTCCTTTATTGAAGCAAACAAGGATAAACCTTTCTTTCTGTATTTTGCAACCAACGACATCCATGTACCCCGGGTCCCTCATCCTCGCTTCAGTAATGCAACGGAAATGGGAGCAAGAGGAAATGCTATTGCGGAATTTGACTGGTCTGTGGGAGAAATAATCAATGTTCTCGAACGAAATGGCTTGCTGGAAAATACGATTCTTATTGTGACCAGCGATAATGGGCCCGTCTTGGACGACGGATACATAGATGGAGCAGTGGAATTGGCAGGCAGCCATAAACCGGCAGGAATTTTAAGTGGAGGTAAATATTCTAATAATGAAGGAGGCACCCGGATACCGTTTATAGTTCATTGGCCGGCAGAAGTCAGTCCTAAAGTCTCCGATGCCTTAGTATCCCAAATTGACTTATATGCCTCTTTAGCCGCCCTGACCGGAGAAAGCTTGTCTAAAGATGACGCTCCGGATAGTTTTGACCAGATGGAAACCTGGTTAGGTAAAAACGATACCGGACGTCCCTACTTTGTAGGCCAACCGGGACTTGTAATTGTAAAAGACGGCTGGAAATATATCCAGGCGTCCGGTGCACTATACGATCTGACAAGCGATATCGGAGAAAAAACAAACAAAGGCAGCCAGTATCCGGAAGTCAGGACTGAATTATCTGCTTTACTTTCCAAGGTAGTATCGGGCACGCGCACCAGAGAAGAGATCACCGGAACCAAGTTAACCATTATCAGTGCAACAGCTAAAGGCTCTGATGGACTTACGGCTGAACAGAGCAGCGAATATTCAATCCGATTAACCTTCGACGGAAACTATGACAATGAATATTCTTCCCAATGGCAAGGGCTGACAAAAATGCCGGTAACGCTGGAATATTTTCTGGATGCAGGCAGCGACAAACTCGACAAAATGGTGTATTATCCGAAAGGGCCCGCCAATTCAAATGTTAATGGGACTTTCCGCACATTTACAGTTTATGTCAAAACAGCGACCTCCGATTATGAAAAAACAGGCGATTATGTTATTAACATTACAAACAAGGATGATATTTCTCAAATAAAAGCACCTCAAATTTTCGAATTTGAGAAATCATATAAGAACCCGGTATCCGTCAAAATTGTTGTGAACTCAACTTATCATGTCAACGCAAATAATACCCCGCAATTAGTAAGTTGCGGAGAAATGGAGTTTTACAAAAATACCGGAGGAAGCTCTATCAATAAACAAGCTACAGACAATCCAATAAAGCTCTACCATTTAAATGGATATATTAAGGTAGTCGGTTCAAGTGAACCAATCGAAGCATTTTCCAGTACGGGTTCTCCTGTAAACGTATCGGAGAAACTCCAAGAGGGAGTTTATATTGTTAAAGTAGGTGATTATATAGGTAAAGTGATTATTAAATAACTATTTTCTAACTTAAATTATGATGTGTATGAAATCTTTTACAAACTTCAAGTCTTTATTTGCGGGTCTTATTTTTATAACCGGCAGTTGTGCATCTCAATTTTCACTGGCAGCAACAGACGTTCCTGTTGCCGGTGATGTGGTAGGAACAAAATTAACGATAACCGGAGCTACGGCAACCGGCAGTGATAATCTCCCGGCTTTAGAAAGCGCGGAATACTCCATCGATCTGACTTTCGACGGAAATTATCTGAACGAGTACACCTCACAATGGGGCGGAAGAACAAAAATGCCTGTCACTCTGGAGTATACATTGAATACAAGTTCCGGCAAGGTAGATAAAATGGTCTATTACCCTAAAGGTCCGGCCGACTCCAATATTAATGGTACTTTCCGTGAATTTACCGTATATGTAAAAACCTCCACCGCCGATTACGAAAAAGTGGATGATTATCTCATCACGATCACGAATAAAACGGATGCCGGTCAAATCAAGGCTCCCCGTTTGGTAGAATTTGGAAAAACGTTTACATCTCCCGTATCTGTAAAAATCGTGGTGACTTCGTCTTATCATACCAATGCAAATAATTTACCGGCATTAGTTAGTTGCGGAGAAATGGAATTTTACAAAAATGCCAACACATCGGTTGAAGAAATCAACAATGAGCAAATCCGGGTATTTGCCGAAGACGGTTACATCCGGGTAACGGGATCGGATGAGCCGGTAAAAGTCTATACGATTGCCGGTGCTGCGATTCATGCTTCTGCCAAATTATCCCAGGGTTTTTATATTGTTAAAGTTGGTGAGCATACTAAGAAAGTATTTGTGAAATAACAAATCCATTATACATGTATCCTCATAAAGGATCTTCAACATAATATAAAATATGAGTTAAGAATCAGAGATTGCGAAGTTTAATCTCTGATTCTTTTTTTTAACCGGCATATATAAACGGGCAAACTATAAATCTGTAATACGTATTTGTACTACCAAATAAAAAAACCGGAAATATCTTATTCGAAAGAAAATGAAATCACCACCATCCGCGAAATACCCTTGGAAAGAGCCTGAGAATATTTCAACAATTCCCTGTCCCGCAAATCAGACCGGTCTTTTTCAATCAAATCGGCAAAACCGAAACAGAATTTAATTTCCGGGCAAACCTTAATAATAGGAAGATAAAAATCACAGCCGATGCCGAATTCTATACCATAATCGACCGGCTTCAGCAGAACCGGCATATCTTTCTGACGGCCAACATCAAAAGCACCGAATACACCGGCAAGAAAGTAAGGACGGTAATTATTAAGCCTCATGGAAGAAAACTTCACATCTAAAGGAAAGGTAAGATAGTTGGAACGGACTACCGAGCTGTAAGTTTCTCCGGTATTTTCTTCCCTGAAAAAAAAATTCCTGTCGCCGAAATTGATCGTCGGAACAAACCGCAAATTCATATACTGATTCAGGTAAAGATCGGCGATCAAACTCACACTAAACCCGGCAGAATACTCCGGTATTTCACAAAACCAGGTTTCCCCGTTATCACCCGTATATCCGGAATTAGTCAAAAGCATATCCTGCCCGTTGAGACCGATGCTAAATCCGAAATGAAGCATCCGTTGATCTGCATAAGGCTGATTTTTAAGCTTTTGCTTTTGCCCGAAAGCTACAGGTACCAAAAGAAGCCCCAGGATGATAACAACAGTTTTACGAATCATATTTTATAAACGTAAATCAAAGTATCTTATTGTATCCCATTTCAAACCCGCATGCCCTTATTTAAAACCTTTCTAAATATAGATATCCATTTGGGTATTCAACCTTTTTGCTCTACTTTTGTTTCAGTATTATGAGTACTAATTTTAATTACATTAAAAATGGCTTACGTTATCAGTGAAGATTGTATTGCATGCGGAACTTGCATCGACGAATGTCCCGTATCAGCAATATCAGAGGGAGATATTTACAAAATTGACCCTGAAGTTTGCACGGATTGTGGCACTTGTGCGGATGTTTGTCCCACAGAAGCAATACACCCTGCATAATAAAAAAGACTGCCTCGGCAGTCTTTTTTATTTTTAAATATTCAATCCGGGATATTCAATAGATACTGATATCCCGGATTGTTATTTTATTAATTTTTCACTACTTTGCAAACCTGGTTCAGGCCATTTCCATTAATCTTCACAAGATAAGCAGATCCGGAAACCAGCGGAAGATGGTCAATTGTTTCATTTTCCGAAGAAGTAACAAGTTGAGCAACCGATTGTCCCAAGAACGTATAAATCTGCACCTGGCATCCGGATGGAACTCCTTTCAATACCAGATTATTTTCTGCATCAATGAAAGCCAAAGCCTCATTTTCCTTTACAGATGCCATCGTTGTATTCGGGCCTTTATGGATATCGATCAAATAATCGATAATAGCACCCCCGTCTGCAGAAAGATGAGATAAGTTACCACAAGGATCCTTTCCATTCCACTGGCTAATAATTCTAAGAGCCGTTTCTCCGGTAAGGGCACCAGCCGGGATCTTAAATTCAGGAAGATATTTTCCATTATTTTTAAGAGGGGGAATCATTGGATCTACAGGTACAATACCTTTGATATCAACGCCATCATTTATCTGATTGTCATTAGCTGTACCCCAATCCGAATCAAAATAATTATAAGAAACCAATTCTCCCTTCGATTCTTCGAAAATACCATTCTGATCATAATCAATCCATACATAAAAATTGAGTCCCGTATATGGATAAAGATCATCCGCCTCCATATAAATTTTCAACACATCTCCTCTGGAAGCATTCAGGACTTCTGCGAGGCGATTTTTATAAATCGCTTCGTTCATTGCCACCTTCAGGTTGTTATTACTGGAAAAGTTCTGATTCTGTCCATCTAGAGTAGCTCCTTCTATAGTACACGATTTCAGATAACGATCGTCTGCCTCCCGGGTTCTTGTAAGGGTTGTAGAACAATATAAATATTCGAATACGACCTGAATATCCACATTTTCTGCCAACAGGAATGTATAGCCATTTTCCGAAGCAACAGCAGCTGTCTGATCCTGACTGTTTACAGAAGCACTTTCAAGGATATGCATCTTATTCGGCACAGCCTTCAGTATGATTGATTTTCCTTTTAATACAACATCTCCGGATGTAAGGTTTCTGCCTTCACTTGTTATACTGAAAGTTCCGTTACCTACAGATTCAAATGTAACAATCCGGCCTTTGATAATGTCTAATGATATTTCAATACTTTCATCTACAACTACCTGGTTTTCTGTAACCGGATCTCCATTTACCAAAACGGATTTCAAATAATAATCATCAGAAGTAAGAGTCGGTTCTATGGTAAGTAAAGTTCCTGCCGGGACTTCATCTCCGCTATTGATTGCTACTCCGTCTTTTTTCACAACCAGAGAACCTCCTTCTGCCGGTTGTGTAACAACAACGGGAAATGTAGCTACAGCGACTGCAGCATGTATATCGATTGTATAGTCAATAATTACTCCCCCCTCGGCAGGAAGACGAGTCAGATCTCCGCAAGGATCTTTGCCATTCCATTGGGAAATAATCCGCAAGGCGGTTTTTCCTGCAACTGCATTGGAAGGAATAATAAACTCCGGCAGATGTTTTCCATCATTTTTAAGAGGGGGCACAGCCGGATCTGCAGGAGCAACGCCATTAATATCAACCCCGTCGTCTTTGCCATTGTCATTCGGCATATCCTTATCTATGTCAAAATAATTATACGAAACCAGTTCTCCCTTCGATTCCTCGAAAATACCATTCTGATCATAATCGATCCAGACATAAAAATTGATCCATGCATAAGCGTAAGAAGGATCTTTCTCCATGTATACTTTAAGAGTATCACCCCGGGTTGCTTTTAATATTTCTTCTATCCGGCTTTTATACATTGCTCCGTATCTTGCCACTTTCAGGTCATTATTGCTATAAAAAGTCTGAGCCTCCCCATCCAGTGTAGCTCCTTCAATCGTGCAGGATTTCAGATAATGGTCGTTCGTCGAGCGGGTTCTTGTAAGAGCTGTGGTACAATACAAATAATTAAATACGGCCTTGATATCCGTATTTTCAGTCAGCACAAAAGTATGGCCGTTTTCCAGCACTGCATCTGCTGTATAATCCTGGTTGTTTACAGAAACAGTCTGAACGGCATGTAACGCATCCGGCACAACTTTTACAGTAATAGATTCGCCTTTAAGTACCACATCACCTGTAGAGAGTACATTACCTCCACTTGTAACATTCAGAGTTCCGTTACCGGTTTTCGAAAAAGTTACAATCCGGCCCTTAATAATATCCAATGATATCTCCATGGCTTTAGTAACTCGCACATCCATTCCTGTAACAGACTCTCCGTTGACCAAAACAGATTTTAAATAATAATCGTCAGAAGTTAAGGTCGGCTCTACAGTAAGTAAGGTACCTGCTAAAATTTCATCGCCGCTAGTAATCGGAGTTCCATCTTTCTTCACGACAAAAGAACCACCTTCTACCGGTTGTGCCAGAGTTATCGGGAATGTAGTGGTGGCACTATGGATATTGATGGTATAGTCCAGCATAAAGCCTCCGGTTGTTCCCATATCGTCGATGCCGCAAGGATTTTTACTATTCCATTGCGCTACAATTCTCAAACGGGTTTCTCCGGTAAGTGAGGTAGAGGGAATCACAAACTTGGGAAAATGCTTTTTCGCATTACTTCCGTTCGAAAAGGGCGGAGCCTCTGCATTCGCAGCTTCTCCGTTGCTATCTACTCCATCGTCGATACCATTGTCCGTATCATCATAATAAGTAAAAGAAACCAGCTCTCCTTCCGTTTCTTCAAAAGCTCCATTTTGGTTATAATCTACCCAGATATAAAAACAGGTCCATGTATAGGCTGCAGTTGTCTTCTCCATAGAGATCGTCAATTCATCTCCAATAGTTGACTGCAGGATATCTGTAGTTTTATTAAAATATACAGAACCGGAAGTCGGCACTGTCAATGCCTTGGTAAAGGCCTGAGATTCTCCATACAAAGTAGCGCCTTCAATTTTACACGACTGTATTTTCCGGTCGGTTCTATTTCTCGTTTTAGTGGTTACACAATAATCTGTAGCCGAAAGGTACATGCCTGTGATTAAAAACAGGCAAATAAAAGTAACAAGCCTTTTCATATATTAAAAATTTTAGAATTTCATTCCAACGGATATATATGTATGTATAAATATTAAACAAAAAAGGGACCCGGATTTATCAGGCTCCGGATCCCTTTTGATCACTATTTTATGTTCTTCTTTTGATCTGTGAAAGTTAATTATTCCTTGATCAATTTCTGATTACGGATTACACTTCCTGAAACCATTTTAACAATATAAACGCCTTTCGATAAATTAGCTACGTTCATAGTAGTCACACCTCCGTCTTGTACGTGTACCAATGATCCATTGACTGAATACACCATTACTTTATCCGTATTGTCAAAATAGATGATGTCTTTTGCTGGATTCGGGTAGAAGCGGGAAGCACCAGGAGTGTAAATATACTTATCCATTCCCGTATGTATTTTTTCGGGTTCTTCCGGTGCACCTGTGTCTCGGTAATCTTTCGCAGGATTTCCAGGATTATCGCCAACGATATTAACCGTAAAGTCGATGGTAAATCCTTTGGTAGTTGCACCACAAGGTGAGAACTGGGATACCCAGGCATCCTGGAATACCAAACGCAAACGAGTTGGGCCAGGAGTTGCATTCTCAGGAACTGTAAAACTTTGGGTTACTCCGGCGGGAGCTTCCAAAGCAGCCGTTGCAGCAGAAGGAGTTCCAAGGCTAAACACCAATTCGCCTGTACTCGGAATAAATGCGCCGTTTCCATCCCAGTCTACATAAGCATTGGCAAAACAATAACGAAGACCATCACCGGTTCCGGAATTATATCCAACAAACTTGAACTCAAAGGTAGAACCTTGTCTGGCCGTCATCGGGCGGTGGGTATAATTAACATAATTGCTACCATCTGATACCGGAGCAGAAGCTGAATAATTCAGGTTAACTTCAGCCCCTGTAGTGGTTACTGATTTCAACCAGCGGACATTATTGGAACTAGCTCCCGGACAATTAGACTCACAATATGTATCGATAACCTTAGTTGGCAAATCCAAAGGATCGGCGCGATGCACCTGGATCCATACCGGTTCAGAATAGGTCTGCAAGTCAACAGAAACAGCTCGCACTCCTACATAAGGATCTTCATAAGTACCGGCAACTTCATCATCTGCAAACCGTATCTTTCCGATAAGATGAGACCATGTATTTGATTTGCCCACCAGTTTCACGTCTCCGTTTTCTCCATTTTTATAGAATATTTCAAAATGATCCACATTCACTTCATGATTATAGATCAATCCGAAATCCTGGCGTTCCGGCGTTACACCCGCCATAGCATTCATTTCCCAGTTCATTTTGACTGTCATAGAGGAAGTGGTTTCTTCTTTTACTTCCGCCATCACATTAACCGGAGCTTCAACCGATACCTTGCGGTCATCCATCAATTTCAATTCGCCCAAATAGATACTATAAGCCGATTCTTCTCCTTTTACCCGGAAACCGATCTGCTTAATGGTATCTCCGGTACTCAGTCCTGAAATAGGGAATGATACAGCATCCCAGGCAAACTGGCGAATATTTCCGATAGAATACTCCATCCAGCCGTCACCTGATTTATTTGTTTTCAATATCAGAGACAAATTAGTCGGCGTACCAGCTGGTTTTTCAACCATTTTGAAGGCTACGGTTGCCGTCGGATTAGACGAACTCACTTCCAATTCCGTACGATATAGAATAATATCCGTACCTGTCTGAGTAACCTGTCCATTCAATTCAATAACAGAACCTCCCGTATAGGCATCCATGTGTGTAAATTTGGGTTGAATGGCAGTAGAAACCGTTTTCGTATTGGCTTCATAAACCAACCAGCGGTAAGTAGGCTGATAATCCTGATTCCCCATATTATACCATTCATTGAATGTTTTTTTACCTTTATAGTGATACCTGGGACCATTACCCAAAGTAAAATTAGTTACAAAAGGAAGTTTTCCGATAATGGCAGAACGTTCTGCAATGAAAGTAGACAAACCATGGAAATTATGCATAGCCGGAGTAGTTCCATCCGGATCCCAACTAGCAATAGGAGCTGTATTTCCTGTAATCGGAGTCGGACGATTGGCCGGATTCCTGTTTCCACCACTAAAAAAACGGTCGGTACGTTCCTGGTAGTCTTCCTGTACACCATAGTCCCACTCACCACGGGCAAAATCCCATAAACGGCATTTTCCATGCTCACCCCACAAACAAATATTGGCTTGATTCTGTACGGTTCCGGATAATGCCGGCCAGTCTTTTTTCAGCGTAACAATCCAACCACTAACATAAACTCCATCCGTAGTACCGTTAGGATTGTATGTTTTTGCATTATTTACTGTGGTAGCGACTGATGTCGACGTAGGAAAGTCTCCCTGGGTACGGGTATAGTTCAGCATCAAGGCATTGAATACAGGCACTCCATCAGTACTATAATAATTGTTTTTAAGAGAGGTTCCTAACTCACTTATATTGGTATAGAATCCCGTATAAAAATTAGTGAAGTTTTTTTCTTGTGCAAATTGATGTAGTCTTTTATGGAAAGCAAGAAGATCAGCCCCATTATACCCGGAAGAAGGTTCCCAGTTATAGTTAATTCCATCGCTTCCCATATACATCAACAGATTGATAAGGGGTTCGGCATATTTATATTCCGATCCTTCCTTTACCATGATTTTAGCTAACCACTCCGTTTTTGCAGCTGCAGTATCAAAAAACTTCATTCCACTCAGCATACTTGTACCATGTTTATGCGCCGCACTCACATTACATCCGGGCACCTGGAAGAACGTATGGTTCCATGCCCCCATCAGATACGTATAGTTCCAACCGGTATAGGTATCATCGTTCCAATTGGAAGAAGGATAACCACCATTAGGAGATCCGGTTCCCAGAGGAACATTCATCCATAATTTCCGTTCCGGATTGATATTCGGATCCACCTGTGTAGCCTGATTCTTAATTGTTGGAGCCAGCTTAGTGTGTGAACGGGCAAATTCCATATCATAACCGAATTTATTCCGGATCTGTTCTTTGGTTGGATAGTTCCGGCCTTCTTGCTTAGCCTGATAGAATAGCTCAAGCATGTCCATAAAACCGAAATTATCAAAATCATACACTTTTGTAGATGCCGTTGGCGATTCTGCTTTCACATTACTTCCGAGAAACATCAATACTACCAATAAATAGTAAATTGTCTTTTTCATGATTTGTTACATTAAATTATTAAACACCTTATTCATTAATTATTAGAAATTACCTTTGTCTTTTCTGTCCCACCAGAGGCGGGCTCCTTGCACATCCATACCATAACCGCTGCTATCTTCTTCTCTCAAAGCAGGAATGGCAGAGTTTGTAATATCATCCATTTTCACCGATCCTCCTTTTGGGAAAGGCATTCTGCGAATATGATCACCAGTAGGTACTGAGTTATCTCCGGCATCATATACCACCGGTATCAAACGCGGATAACCTGTGCGGCGGAATTCAGACCAAGCCTCCATCCCCAAAGGAAAGTTTGCTATATATTTTTGTGTAATAATCTGCTCCAGATGTTCTTCCTGTGTCAAAGTAGCGAGCCAGCGAACGCCTACCTGAACCATATTCTGATCATAATCGTTTGCAGAATCGTACAGATCGTGATAAGTTATATCTAAAGGAGCTTCCAGCTTCATATAATCATTCGCATCCGATTCTGCTTTTCCTTCATCGGTAAAAGCTCTCCTGATGGCCCTTTGATAATAGTCTTGTGCTGTAGTTGCTCCAATATTCCATCCCCTGAGTTTAGCTTCTGCACACAGAAAAAGAGCCTCACTAGCCTTGAATATTGCTATATTTCTTGATCCAAAAGCAAGCGAGTTGAGCGCCGAATATTGCAGATAGGTATCCATTCTGTTTTCTTTATGTGGCACTGATGTCCCCGAACGGATTCCAGCAAAAACGTTATCAGTCTGCACAACAACTACATTTTCTTTATTTTTAAATCCCGGAGCTACCTTTGTAAACCAATACTCCAACAAAGGATGATCGTATCTTTTCATAATGGTTTCCAAGGAAGCATTCAAGCGGCTGTCGTACCATAATACACTGATTACATACAATGGATGTCTTCCTCCTCCTAAATCAAGTTCGATATTCGGGTCGTTGGCATTTCCCAATACTCCATCATAATATGCATTCTCAAATTCCGTTCTTGCAAATTCAGGTTCAACTTTAACCAATCTCATAGCTAAACGCATTCGAAGAGAATTGGCAAATAGCCTCCAATTGTCCAAATTTCCCTGACATATTTTATCTAAACGCTTTAATCTCTCACTCCTGACCGGATCAGACAATACCTCCTGAGACACATCGGCTAATAATTTTTGTGCTTTCTCAAGTTCACTCAGGATAGTTTTATATACAACACTCACCTTATCATATACCACCGGAGGATCTTCCTGTAGATTCCGGTAAGCAAAGTAAGGCAACGGACCATAAGCATCTACACATTCCGAAGCGGCAAAATTGAACATGATACTGGCGATAGCTCCCAATTCAGGGACTCCCAAAGTATCAGCCGAATTCATCACAGGAACCACTCCTCTGGTAAGCAGCAACATACTACTTTTGGGACCAGCCTCAAAATCCGGGTTTCGAAAATAAGTAGATGGTAGACGACCTTGTAATGCATTCCCCACACACAAATATCCGGCATAATTATCCACATGCAGATTAAACTGATACTGATACTGATGTTCTCCACTATCGTGTATTCTATACATAGCATCTTTCAGCATCCCTTCTGCCGTTTCCACATCAGCAACAGATGTTGCAGATCCTGTTTTCAGGTTGATTTCAGCATCTCCCACATGGTCGGTACATCCCAGTGCAAATAATATCCACACCCCTATAGAAGTCGCAATCCATTTTTTTACTGTATATTTCATAATTATAAGATAATAATTGTTTTAGAAAGTCATTTTTAGATTTACACCGAAGGAGCGGGAAGTAGGATAGCTGAAAATATCAACTCCACTCAGACCATTTTGAGTAGATAATGAGATATCCGGATCTACCGGACAGTCTTTATAAATAAAGAAAAGATTACGTGCGATCAATGACACATTCAAGTCTTTGGACATTCCAAACAGATTCCTGAAAGTATAACCCAATGACATTTCCCGCATACGCAAATTAGTTGCATCATATGTATATTCCGAGGGGAAAATAGCTGCACCTATTGAATAATAGTATTGATAAGCTCCTGCTAATTTACCATCCGGCATCACTACTGCCGGTACTTCTTCTCCTTGAACTATGGTAGTAAGTCCTGTCAACCGGGCATCTGCAGAACGCTGAGAAACACCATACATATCAAGATGAGCTTCTGTAAAAGAGATTACCTTCCCTCCTATTTTTCCATCAATCAGTAAATACAGGCTAAGATCTTTGTAAGAAAATGTATTGTTCCATCCAAAATGCACTTTTGAGTTAACATTACCAAGAAATACACTATGCCCGCCATTCGAATCTAACGTAGGCGTACCATCCTCTCCCAATAATATATCCCCTACCTGACTATCCATAATACCTTTTTCCCTGTCTTTTTCCACATGAAAAATCGCTTTCCTTGAAAAGTCTTTTGCATAGATATCTCCATAAGAACCTCCGGGGATAAACTTCACACGCAGGTTATCAGAAACACCGATTCCAATATAGATATCGTCTCTGTCCTGATAAGTTTTTATGATTTTATTTTCATTATAGGAAAAGTTCACTCCTGTCTTCCATGCGAACTTATCCAAATTTATTGCATAGTAGGTAATTGACGCTTCCACACCTCGATTGCGCAATTGTCCTGTATTGATAGGTTTTTGGATTCCGACAACAGTTGGAAACTCAAGATATTGATTGTATAGATTTGAATTATAGAATGTCAAATCCATCACTAATTTGTTATTAAACATCGACAAGTCAATACCGGTTTCCCAGGTTTGCAATTCTTCCGGCTGCGGATTATCAAACTCCCAACGTGCAGCCGGTTTAATTCTTCCGGTAGCCGGATCGTATTCCTGAGCATCATATTTAAGGTTAGGAAGAGGATTAGCTACTATCCCGAAAGATAAGCGCCATTTTAACTGATTGACATTATTGATTTTCACCAGCTCATTAATCAATACATTTCCTCCAATCGACCAGTAGTCGTACCACGATTTGCCTCTTTTCTCTGTAATGGATGGTTGATCCATTGCTCTATCCCAGTCGATCCTATAACTTCCATCTATGTATGCAAAATTTCTATAACTAAACTGAGCTGTTCCATAAAGAGCTTTTATCCAATGGCTATAAGTCTTGTAATCTGTTGTTGCTGAAGCAGATACATTAGTCTGAAACACATTGATAGATGTTGGCAGATCTTCTACTTTGGAAAATACTGTTGAATTAGAAGGACCTCCGGTATACATCCATACTCTCTCTTCATTTTTTTTCTTCAGATACCCCCCAGCATTCGCTGTGATACCAAAATCTTTTGCAAAGGTTTGTTTATAGCTAAGCATTCCATCTGCGACTAATTCATCTATATGATTATTGGTAACACCATAATCACCCCGGTCTATATACTCTCCGGTGACCCCTACTGTAGTTGCGTATTTTTTTGCTCCTCCATCAACATCTACCCGTTGATAATTGAAACGGCCTTGAATATCGAACAAGTCATTGATTTGGTAGTTTGCTTTAAATGCACCATACACACGTGCAAATAACTCATCTGACTGCACCCTGTTCACTAACCAATACGGATTATTGGCCGCCGGAACATTCCTTCCTTGAAACCAAACTTGCTGTGGACCAGACAACCAATTTGTATCATCTTTAGGAGGTGGCGTTATGCTGGTTTTTGGATCATAAAGCGGAGTGATTTTCTGTAGATTTGACTTCCATGTTCCGGGAGCCTCTATATTCTTCTGGTAATAAGCCATATCAATATTACGGGGCGCCAGATACAAATTATACAACGGATTATATACAGTTCCTCCACTTCCCGGATTATGTGACTTCTGATAAATATAGTTTCCCGACACATCCAATTTTAACTTATCATTGAAAAGATTATAAGCCTGTCTAAAGAAAAAACTGCTTCTTTCCAATTTATTTTCAGGAATCATTCCTTCCGAATACACATTATTATATGAAAAGTAAGATTGTACTTTTTCAGATCCTCCGCTCAATGCAATGGAATTATTATAATTCATTCCGGTATTAAAAAAATCCCGGATATCATTTCCAACTCCAGAGGAAACTCCCAAAATTGCATTTTCTTCCGAAGTTTGTTGATCAATCCGCTTTCCCCAGGATTGTCCGGAAAGATTACCATCAATAATATTTGCTCCGAATGTATTCTGAAGTTTAGGTAACATTAATGGCGTTTCAAACAAAGAGTTGCTGGAAACATCAATCCGCACGGAGCCTTTTCTTCCTTTTTTCGTATTAATAATAACTACTCCTCGACCGGCTTCATGTCCATACAAAGCTGCAGCATTAGCACCCTTTAACACGGTAATATTTTCAATATCGTCCGGACTAATTGTAGATAAAGGATCTGAACCTTCTCGTCTTGCAGAATAAGCCATGTTGTATCCACCTCCACCTGTCGGATTAAAAGGATCAGATACTGTATTTGTCAATGGAATCCCATCCAACACAATCAAGGCCCCATTCTCTCCCATGATAGATCTATTTCCACGCAATAACACTTTAGAAGCAGAGCCAGCTCCCCCTGCATTAGGGGTAACCGTCATCCCGGAAACTTTACCTTGTAACGAATTTACGACATTGGTTTCTTTGATCCGTACCAAATCCTGAGCACCGACAATCTGAGTAGAATACACCAATGATTCTGCTTTTTTCTCGATACCCATAGCCGTCACCACCACTTCACTCAACACATGTCCGTCTTCTTTCAGGATGACTTTCATATCTGATTTGGGCCCTACTTTAAGATGTTGTGTTACATACCCTACATAAGAAAAAATCAGTTCACTTTTCCCTGCGGGTAAATCCAGATTAAACGCACCATCTATATTCGTGATTGTTCCGGTTGTAGTATCGCCTATCCTTATACTAACCCCGATTAAAGGCTCATCATTCACATCGGTAACCGTACCCTGGATTTTCCGCCCTCCTTGAGAGGTTTTGGTTTGAGTTTCCGGTTCCGGAGTTTTGAGTGACAGCACAATATAACTACCCTGTATTACATAGGTAAGATTCGGATTGGATTGAGAAAGTACATTGTCCAATACTGATTCTATCGGTTTATTACTCACATTAACAGTAATTTTCTTTTTAGGATCTACATCATTCGAGTTAAAAACTACCGATAAATCGGTTTGCGCTTTAATTTCCTTGAATACATTTTCTAAAGGAGCATCTTTCAGGTTAAGACTTACATTCTGTGCCTGAAGATATCCGGAAAATACAATTCCCAATAGGAACAAAGAATATTTAAGGCAACAAAAGGCCCCTTGTCTACTTTTCTTTTTTGTGCTTTTCATATCAAGCTATTCATATTTAATTATTAGTAATTCGTGTTTTTCTAATTTCTCTCTTCAATAGTTATACAATTGAGAATAAATTGTTACTAAACAATAAAGCAGATTTTTTTTATTTTTTTGAAAAGACAAATTCATCGCGACTATCTTTAGTAAGGTTGTCAGATGAATTGTATTATATATGTAAAGGTTTTTTATTTATTCATTAATTTCTAATTATCATGAAACAGTTCTACTTTCTAAAAAAAACAGTTTGTCTGTTACTGATTTTGTTCCCGATACAATTTGTATCTTTCACATCAAGTGCTCAATTATTCCAATTTACCACTTCCAATACCGGCAATTTTGAATTTAATGTGTCCTGTACTTACGATATCAATCCTATCAGCATCGACTGGGGAGATGGGACTCAGGTATCAAGTTATCTTGCCAATAGCATCAATAATACCGTAAAAGGCACTTTGAAAGGAAGTACAGTGAAATTCTATTGTTCGGTATCTTCCAGAATCACCGGATTTACAATCATCAATAAGAACCTTACAGCTTTAGATGCCTCCGGACATACCGGATTGAAGTCTATTACTTGTTCCGAAAACAAAATAACATCATTGAACCTGTCGGCCAATACCGGCCTGACATTCCTTGATTGTTCGTCTAATAACATAGGAAATATAGACCTGAGTAAAAATACTAATTTAACAGAGGCTTTTATTTCAGAAAATCCGTTTACTTCGGTGGACCTTTCCAAAAACCTGAATTTACAACAACTGTATTGCGAGTATGGCAAACTGACATCCCTGGACCTTTCTACCAATACGAACCTGAAATATATTATGTGTAAAGACGGGAACTTGTCGTCGATAACACTTCCCGGCAATAGTACCAAATTAGAATGGCTGGAAATTCAGGGGAACCGGTTTCTCCTGACAGATTTATATGCGATCACTCAAAAGATCAGTAAAAATATTTGTGACTTCGGAACACAACAATCGGTGTTATTCAACGAAAAGAGTATGACAACCGGAGAAAACCTGGATTTAAGCTCCCAGGCATCCATAGGAGGAAATGTTACCGTTTTCCTGGTTAAAAAAGGAAGTACAGATGCGACTAAAGATGTGGATTATTCCATTTCAGAAGGAATTATCCGTTTTTTGAATACAGGAGTTTATACTGTAGAAATGAGTAACCCTTCTGTTACAAGTACAAGCAAAGTGACTTGTATTACAGGTACAATCACAGTCAGCAGTGGAGGAAGCGGTCTTGATACAGACCCGGTAAATTCCATCAAAGCATTTGCCCAAAACGGATCTATTATAGTGGAGGGTGTTTCCGAGTATCAGGTTTATACTGTTACCGGATACCCGGTTCATGCAGATCAAACTCTTCCTGCCGGAATTTATATTGTAAAGGCAGGTAATCAAATAGTAAAGGTAGCCGTAAAATAAACTATCTATAAAAACGGAAAAGGATAAATAATATCAAAGGCAAATAATCCTTAAGCTCTTCTTTTAAGATCTTTAACGCTTTAATTATCCGATAGTTGACAGTTTGCGGAGAGACATTCAGTTTCTCCGCAATTTCTTTATGGGTTAATTGCTGATAACGGTTCATCTGATAAACTTCCAGGAAGTCTGCAGGAATTTTTTTCAATGCCTTTTGGTAAAGCTCAAAGAGTTCATTTCCCAGATAAAAATCGGGAGAAGAAAATTCTTCTTCATATTTATCTATAATTTCCTGATGTACCCTGCGTTTAATTTCAATGTGAGTAATCCGGTTGAGTGCTTTATTCTTGACAATGGTAAAAAGAAGTGTTTTCAAAGGTAAGGACGGGATCAGAGAATGTTTGTTTTCCCATAACCACATCATAGTGTCCTGCACGATTTCTTCCGCCTCATGCTGACTTACATAACGGGTACAAAAGGCATATAAGCCAGGAAAGTAATGACGGTAAATTTTGTCAAACACTCCTTCATCACCTTCTTTTAATGATTTAATGATGAGATGGTTATCTTCCTTGATAAATATATCACCCGATTTGTGCATCCTTTTTCACATTCGTTCTTCAAGCAAAAATAATGGAAAAAATACTGCCTCGCAAACAAAACATATATTAAAAATTAAAAAGATCAGATATTTAAGATTTGAAGGTACGACACCGGGATAATTCTAGTTAATAACAACTGATTTCACAATATATATTTTAAAAATATGTGCTAAAGGGATAAAATATAAAAAAAGTTAAGATAATTACCTTTTGTTCCTGTTGAATTTAGTATATTTGCTACATGAATTGTATTAATAATAGCGAAAACTGATATGATGCTAAAAAACGATACAATGGACGAAAATGTTTTGCTCAAATACCTGAATGAAAATGCAACTGAAGAAGAATGTCTTCAGGTTGAAGATTGGTATCAGGCTTCTCCGGAAAATAAAAAGACATTAGAGCAACTCTACTACACGCTTTTTATTGCGGACAGGGCTGCTGCCATGGAGCAACCTGATGTGGAACAATTGCTTCTTGAGTTGAAATCAAGGATCAGGCGAAACGAAACCCGCCATATTTCCGCCTCTAGAAGGTGGTTAAGGCACTCCGCATCCATTGCTGCCTTCTTTGCCGGAATTATTATAACCGGAGCACTTGTTATGTGGTTTCTGAATGATCACGCTCCCGATTATGTTGTATATACTCAACCGGGCGACCGGGCACAGGTGATCCTTCCGGACGGATCTAAAGTATGGCTCAACTCTGCTACACGCATCGCATACCAGTCTTCTTTTTTGGGATTGAAAAGACAGGCGGATTTATCCGGAGAAGCTTATTTTGAGGTAGCTCATCGCAACAGTTCTTCCTTTACGGTTAAATGTAACCAGGTGGAAACCCGTGTACTGGGAACGAAATTTAATGTACGTTCCAGAACCTCAGAAGAAAGAGTTGTCACTACATTGTTCGAAGGTTCGGTAGAAATGTTTCCACAATCAGCTAAAATGCCTATTTTATTGACCCCGGGCCAAACTGTAGAGATCTCCACCCATACCCATCAATCGAAACTATCCGAATATAAACAACCGGAAGATGTGCTTTTGTGGATAAATGGAAGACTGATTTTCAAGCAAGCCACTCTTCTGGAAATTACCGACCTTCTGGAAAAGCATTTTGATGTTCGCTTTTCTTATGAAAATGAAGACCTGAAAAATGAGCAGTTTACCTGTGAATTCAATACGGACAGTAATATCTCCGAAATAATCAGTATTCTAAATCTTACCAAACGATTCCATTACCAAAGGAACGGAAAAGAAATCAAAGTGGTTAATCAATAATATAATTTTTTACAGGTTCTCCCTGTAATGTGTCAACCCTTACAGATATTTCAAAAAAAGCCGGGATCAGTCTTTGAAAGATTTGATCCCGGCTTTTATATTCCGGTTTTCCGGAAGAGTTTCGCTATGAATTATTCATTATTCATCGGAGCTATCAGTTTATAGCCTTTACCATGGATATTGATAATTTCAATCGTCGGATCTTCCTTCAATAGTTTACGCAATTTGGTGATATACACATCCATACTACGGGCATTGAAATAATTATCGTTCCCCCAGATGGCTTTCAAGGCATAGTTGCGTTCCAATATTTCATTGGAGTGCGAACACAAAAGGCTCAATAATTCGCTTTCTTTGGTAGTAAGCTTCAATACGGAACCCGAGTCCTTGGTTAATGTCTGTTTTTGCGTATCAAAGAAGAATGTACCTAATCTGTACGAAGGAACATCTTTTGCCTTCTTTCCGTTTACACGACGAAGGATTGCTTCGATACGAAGCAGGAGTTCCTCCATGCTGAAAGGCTTGGTAAGATAGTCGTCAGCACCGATTTTGAAACCTTCCAATATGTCTTCTTTCAGCGTTTTTGCCGTCAGAAATACGATGGGGACTTCGCTATTGATGGAACGAATTTCCTGAGCCAATGTAAAACCGTCTTTTTTAGGCATCATTACATCCAATACGCAGATGTCGTATTGGTCCTTTACAAAAGCTTTATACCCGGTTTCTCCGTCAGGAAACAAATCCACGGCATAACCCTTCGCTTGTAAATACTCTCTGAGAAGCATTCCTAAGTTCTCATCATCCTCACACATGAAGATTCTAATCTTGTCTTCCATAATTTTCACTTTATATACGGTAATGTAATAATAAATTTCGTACCTACATTTAATTCACTCTCTGCCTTGATCGTACCTTCGTGATCTTCTACAATTTTCTTAACGTATGCCAATCCCAAACCGAAACCTTTTACATCATGCCGGTTACCGGTATGCACCCGGTAAAAACGTTCAAAAATCTTTTTCAGGTCGTCCTTCTTAATACCAATACCATTATCCTGTATACTTATCTGAATTTTGCCGCCTTCATTCTGGGTTTTTGCAATCAGCATCAAAGGGCTGTCTTCCCTTCTGTACTTCACTGCGTTTTCCATCAAATTAAACAGGACATTGGTAAAATGCATTTCATCTACTAAAATAGCAGAATCCAAGGCATTCAGTTCCACATCCAACGTGCCGCCGTATTTTTCCACCTTTATTTTAAAAGTATGGGCAATATTGGCCAGCATGTCGTTCGCATCCATTTCTTTCCGGTTAAGCGATGTTTTCTGTTTTTCAAACAAAGACATCTGCAGCACTTTTTCCACTAAGAAACTCAAGCGCTTGGTTTCGTCGTTGATCACACCCGAAATGTGTTCGAACATCTGGGGAGATTTAGCCAGACCGGAATCTTTCAACATTTGCGCTGCCAAAGAAATGGTAGACACAGGCGTTTTAAGCTCATGTGTCATGTTATTCACAAAGTCATTTTTCATTTCAGACAAACGCTTTTGTCTGAAGATAATCCATATCGTTACAATGAAAGTCACCAACAAAACCAAAGTAAAGCCTACCGATGGAACAACAAACTTAATGGAATCCAGCAAATAGCTTTTTTTGGTAGGAAAATAGACTTTCAGACTATATAACCGTGACGGCGGATCGTTCGGAAAGAGAATCTGGGAAAAAGGTTCTACACCCACACCGGTTGTATGCTCATACTCGGGCGATGTATAGGCTATTTTTCCATCTTTGTCAACAATCGAAAAATAATACGGTATCGACAATCCATTGTTCTGAAGTTCGGATTTAATATACACATTCAATTTACGGAAATCTATCCGCTCATCGATCGTCTTCAGATTCGCCTTATACAATATGTTAAGAATCACATCCCGTAGAACTCCGTCCTGATAGATATATCGTTCGTTCAGGGCATCCTGCAGACTTTTGGAAGTTTTCGTAAGGTTTTTTGCCTTTGGAAAGGTAACTTCCGGTGTGATGGTAATAGTCATCGAGGTACCATCACTACCTGTTATCGGCAGTCCGGACTGTTCATTCTTTATATTTTGCCGGTTAATGGAAACGCCTTTCCTATTATTGTAAGACATAAAATCTTTATCTGTGCTTATACCCAACACATCTTCGGCAAGATACTTTTTGGTTTCATCCAATTCAAGATTTTTTGAAACCTGGTATAAACTCCGCTTTACTGCATCGTTGAATTGGTCATTTCCGGTTTTCAGGATGATCTGCACATAAGTCACCTGTAAATAAAGGAGACCTGCAAAGGCAAAAGCCATGACCAAACCCAATAACCAAATGGCTGACTTCTTCATAAAATTTCAAGCTTCTTATTAAAGCAACAAATAACGGATATTTTTGTTTAACATTTGCCCAAAAAATGAAAAAATAAAGTCTTTAACATTCAAAAAAAATTAACATTTGGGGCAAAAAGGTTGTTTTAAGCTTTTTTAAGTTAAAATGAAAATTTTAACGAGTCAAATTCAGGCGCACGCTGACGCCAAAATTGGAATCCGATCGCGGATAGGAACTGGAAGACATAAGGGGCTTATTGATATCCTTATCAAAAAAGGCCCTTAAAGTCAACGCTTTACTAAGATTATAATCGGCCGAAAGTTTGATAGTAGTCGCAACGGATCCACTGGTGGGCTGCGTAAAACCATCTTCAATTTTACGAATCAAGGCCTGTTGTTTCCGATAAGAAAAATCGGCTCTAACAGTAAGATCGTTACTAAAATTTTTGCTGCCGGTAGATTTCAATTTCAAAACTTTATTAAATTCTGTCAGTTTATAACCGATTCCGACCACTATTTCATCAGTAATTGCCTCTACAATCTGATAGGATGAAATATTAAGATTAACATTTCTGGTATTTTTCACTTCCGCTTTAAAAGTCATGTTATTCTTTAGTGTAGCGTCCAATCCGATCAGGGGGCTAAGTTGTTCGGTAATGCTGGCCATGGAAATATCATACGGAGAAGAAGGGGATGGATTTTCAGTAAGTACGTTCCTGACAAATCCCAGTCCGTCGTCCTCCGGCGATGCAACCCAGTTCAGGAAAGAAGAAAAATTTCCGACAGTATAACGGCACACATAATTGTGATTCAGAACAAAAGATTTGAAATGTTTATTGATAACATCTAACTGGATCAGGCCCTCGTAAGTCATCTTCCAGTTCGGAAGCAAACTTTTCAGCGATGGAAATGCCGTAATATCTATTTTATGCGGATCCTTTCCTGTATAAGCCGCCAGGAAAGCGGGAATCAGCACATCAGCCGAATTGGCATTGACAGTTCCATAAGATGTATTGTAGGTTGTTCCGGCAATACCGGGTAAATCTTCAAAAAATCCTCCGGTAGGATAAGTTGTTCCATTGTATTGTGCCTGTAAACGTGCTGCAATAATACTCCTGTTCGCTAAAAACTTATTGAATGCAGCTGAACGGTATCCGTTATCTGCCCCCGACGATTCCATGGCGGAAGACAGTGCAACAGTGGTCATGGTAAATGTTCCACCCAACTGTTCCGTTACCGGATCGTACATGAACTGGATACTTTTTGTCTGGGTATTCAGGCGATTAGCCGTCAGGTCTATTTTCATGCCGACAAAAGGTTCCAGGGTAGCTTTAATAGTCAGGTTTTCAGAATAACTGACATAAGCCGGAGTAATATTTCCGGTAGGATTCATCACCAACAGACTGTCGTCCATCGCCTGATAAATATAATCGCTTCCCGTTAAACCGAAAGCAAAAGCAAGTCCGGGAGCCCGTCCCGCATTCGTTGCAGCCTGTCCGAAAGCCGGACCGATATTGGGTTTGAAACCCGGCAAGGTAGTTCCGTCCGTAAGACTATAAGTGACATTGATCGTACGGAACATCATCGCACCACGGGCAGCAACCTGTGCAACTTTATACCAGGTTTCGTCTTCCAGCTTCGGGGCTTGTATCACTGTCAGTTTAATTTGTACCGTATCTTTATTATTGATACGGATACTATTTTCATTCAGACTCTTGAATTTTATTTCATACCGTTTTCCGTCCGGCCCTTTCGCACTGACAATTACCCGTTTATTTTTCAGACTATGGGTAAATACCGTGAATGAATCCGGATTCAGTTTGACGTCTTTTTCTATTTTCCGGGGTTCTTTTTTCTCCGGGGCAGCCTTAGGCTGTTGGGCTGCTGCCCTGCCCGTAGTGGTTGAAGCCGGGCGTTTCATGGTGAACTTTTGGTTGGTTTTTTTCAGGAAGTCCGATTTATTATACAAGGTAGTAAACTGCATTCCTCCGTTCAAATCTACCTGGCGTTGATTTCGGATGGTATTTCCTATTTCTTCCGTAACATCTCCCAAAACAGCGCCTTTATCCCAGTTATAGGTAGCATTGTAAGTAGCACCCAGGCTAGTCCAGTCCAATACAGGAATCAACTTGGTCGGCACGTTATAGGCAGCATTGAAAACCTGCCCATAATTCAAGGGGGTTCCGAGGTCTTTGATACTTTGCCATACCGAATCTTTCCATACTGCATATTGATCCGGATTCAACTGACGGTTTACCTGCCCATACGGTTCTTCAATAATAGCCTGTGTACCGGTTTTCAAAGAAAAATTCAGGTTTTTGGTCAGGTTCCAATTCATGGAGAAGGCTCTGTTCCAGTAAAACTCCTGCCGGACAGACACGTCTATATTATTTATTCCGCCTGAAGATGCCAGATCACGTAATTGCATTTCGTAATAATTCCTTGTCATATCGGTCTGGAAGGACAGATTAGCCGGCAAATAATTCAATCCGAAATCTTTGGCAAACTTAGAGGCCCCCGATTTACTTTTAATATCTTTAAACGGCTGCCAGGGTTTAGCATATGGGGTATAGGTATACATCAACCCGCCGCGATAGTCCTTGGTCCGCTCGTATTCCGTAGTCGGATTTTGCAGGAGACTTTCGGAAAAGGCATACGATAAGCTGAAGTTGGACGGGTCGTACGGCATCGGATTCTTGCTGGTAACATTGACCCTGAGATTCGTAAAATTGATGCTCCTGGTCGTTATTTTTGTTTGGGCATTGTCTTTTATCGAATCTTTTTCAGCTGACGAACCGGCATTATCCAATGCCTCTTTCAGCAGGATATCCTGATCCAGAGGATTGTACTTCGGGTTTGTAACCTGCTCGGAATATGCATAATACATTGGAGCCGTGACTTTTCCTTTCGGAAAAAGCTTCCCTAATTCTACAGAAGTCGAAACATTGTACTGATAATAGTCTTCAATACTCCGCTCCGTTACACTTTGATCGATTCCCCCGAATCCAGCGGTTTCTACCTGTCCCCCGAAATTCACCGTCCCGAGATCGGACAAAGCAATGTTCAGATTGGCATTGGCTGCCCAACCTCCATCTTCATTAAAATCGGTCAGTCTCAACTCATTGACCCAGACTATGGTCGATTTGACATTGGTAGTATTATTCCTGACTCCGATCATGATGGTTTTCACTTCCGCCAGAGAAGGATTTCCCACTACCGTTACTTTATTCATCGGTTTATCAGGATCATATGAAGAATACGGCGTTATGAAGGTAACCGGCGAGCCTGCTTTCCGTTTTTCCCTGTTTCTTTCCAGTTTCAGGCCGGTTAAAAGTTCAAACGGAAAGTCGAACATATTTTCATCCGGCCAGACAATGCGCTGATCGGTACTGTTATAGGTATTATATTGTCCCGGAGGAGTCAGTTTCAACGGAATCTCGTATTCATAATAATTATTCTTATAATCGGAACCTAAACGGAGAAAAATCGACATCTCGTTATTTTGCAAGGCGGTAGGATCATCAATCAGTTTTTCCGCATGAACAAACATTTGTATCCTGCGGTATTGGCGCATGTCGTACATGGTATTTTTATATACCGCACGTGCATCTCCCGGCGACAGGTTATCGACCCTCATCGAAAGAGATTGTTCGTTTTCCTGGCGTACCTGCGGTTGTCCCGGATCGATTACCCGGTTAACAGTAGGAGGCATGATGTAGTTCACCGGCTGGCGATCTGCATTCTCCTCTATATTAACAGCGGCCACTTCCAGGGAAGCCTTTACTTCCGGCACCCGGTTGGGATCGGACAGATCCTGCTCGTATTTCCGCCAATCGCCCCGTACCAGTTCCAGGGTACCGAAACGCAAGATAACCGTGTCCGCAAAATTGGTCAGGAACATCCGCATAAAGCGAATGGATTTGAAATCTTTGATGTTACCTACTACTTTTTTATCCTGATCCCGGAGGGGTATCTTAAACTGGTACCAGGTAACTTCTTCCTTATTTCCGTTACGCAGGGTAACCATGGCTTTGTGTATATTGGTAACATAGTCCCTTCCTTCCTCCATATTCGGTTTAAGCCCGATTTTATATTGGAAGTATTTTTCGTTTTCATTCATGGTAAAGTCCTGATTGATATCCTCCACATCAGGTACTGTTTTGGCAGAATTATCTTCTGGATTATTTCCGGTAACAACGGAATTACCTTCCATTCCGTTATAGCGTTTATAACGTTCCAGAATACTTTTTTGATCCCTGTCGTAATCATTTCCCCTGAAATAATGATAATTATCGCTGGCCGGGTCGTTCAGGGGAGAGAATGGATCCTGCTCCATTTGTGTAGTGGCATCAGGAGTAAGTTTTGCTTGCAGTTCTTTTAAAAATTTCTGATAGGTAGGATGTGTGAATTCCTCTTCAGTTCTCAAACCATTCAAACCCACATCCTGGAATTTCATCTTCTCAGGATCAGTTTCAAAGGCATATACAAGCGATTGTCTTCTAGGCACTCTACCCCAAACAGTAGTATCCATTTGAGAAATATCACCATCTGTCGGCATGGCGCTTTCGGCAAATTTGCGCTCATCTTTTAATATATCCTCCGAAACTTCACCCAGATTGATATATAAATCACCTCCGGCAGTAGATTTCTTATTGTAAATAAATGGATCCATTAACCAGAATTCGATATACTCATAATTCTGTGCTTCGAAATCCGGGTCGTGCATTTTGCGGTAGATACCTCCCCAACGATCTGTTGGATTCAGTAAAGTTCCATCGGAATTAACTTCTGTATCCACATTGTAGGGTCCCCTTTCTTTAGGATAAAAAGCCATGTTAAATACCGAAATAGTAACGGGTTCTCCGTATGCCTGTTCTTTGTTCGGGAATAATTCATACTCGGTAACTTCACGCACATAGTGATTCGACAACTGGTCTTTATCGTTTTTAATATGCTCCGGAGTAAGGGAGGAATTTCTACGGGTGAAAAGTCCGTCGATATAATACCATGCCAGCAAGGCCCTGTTGTTTCCATATTTCACATCATTAATCGCATTTGCATACGGTATTTCCTGTGGTGTGGAACACAAAGCCCAGGAATAAGGATCCCCCAGGCTATAACTGACTTTTGTCCGCTCGAAATCATCTATATAAGAATATTTCCCTCCATACTGGCTTTCATAGTGTCCGGGTATTAATTGGGCAAATTCAGCACTGAAATTGATTTGTGAGGGAGCTGTCAACTCTATGAAAGGAATTTTATCCACCAAGTTGGTGAGCCATTGCGATTCTGTACGGTAAGAGGTATTTAATCCCCAGAGTGTATTTCTCACAGACTCATCCCCAATATTAGCCTTGGCGGTAAGAGGAGTCTCCCGCAAGTGCATAAGAGTCAATCCCACATTGAAATCTTTACTGAACTCATAATTCAGGTCGGCGCCTAATACGGTTTTTCGTTGTTGTCCGAACATCGATTGGTTTTCGAGAGAAACGCTGATCGGCGTATTCGATTCCATAAGTCCCGGTTTCTGGATAGTCACTATTCCTGAAACATAGTCGACCGTATAATCTGTTCCCTCTGTTAACAATTGCCCTCCCGCCATGACACGCACGGAACCCCGGGCCACATTCATCGCCCCCAATTGGATTTCCGTTCCGGAAGAGGCTTTGTATTCTCCTTTGATCCTGAATTTATTCTTTTCTGCGATCTGTTTGGCAACAGTCATTGTAGAGTCATACAATTCCTGAAAAACATATTTTTTAGCGATCGAATCGTTTTCTATTTTTGTCCGGAGATGAGACCCGAAAGGCTCTTTTACAGGGAAAATAATCCTGCCATACTGAGACACTACGGTATTACCTTCCACATAATCGAAAAATCCGTCCGAGTGCGGATTCTGTCGTGAATCCAACCGGTCCAGATTCATCACCCAGAGAAGGTTTTTATTCGCGATAGCACCTTCCGTCAGGTAGTTCATATAAGTTCCTGTAGTATCGCTCTGATAATAAATATCTAATTTAAATTTTTCCTGTTGTATGGAATAGGCATTCCTTAATGTATAGATATTTTTCATCATCAGGTCCCAGTAATAAGCAGAGGGAGACAAAGATGTTCCCTTCAAAAGTTTCAGGAATATATTTTCAGTTGTACTCTGGGGATTATCGGTAGAAAATTCTCCGACCTGATAGTTTTTCCCGTTATAGGAATATTCGAAAGCGACTGCCAATACTTCGTCCGGTTGTAACATTGTTCTCAGCGAGATGTATCCTAGCTGGGAATGGAATATATATTCCGAAGCCTCCAGCTTCCGGGCACTTTCAACCTTTTCATAATCTTCTCCACCTACAAAGCCCTGATCTCCTAATGTTTTCGTTACCGCATTGATATCCCGGGCACCGGGAAAAGATTTCAACATAGTATACAGGTTATTGGCATCGTTATATGACACATCCAAAGCTCCGGGAGTAGGCTGTACCTTATTCTTGTTAAAAATACTGTCACGCTCTGCCAGGTCGGTAAAAGCAACAATATTACGGGATTCTTCCGTTTTTCCTCTTTTATTGGTCACCCACACTTCTATCCGGTTGATTTTCACTCCCGATTTGATATAAGGCAATGTGCTCATGGCATCATCATACTTATCACGGAAATAATGGGCAAAGAAAAAATGCCGGTTTTCGTCGTATTGGTCGACAGATATTTCAAAAGGAGTGGTTTGTACACCTCCGCGCGAGTTAACGGTTTTAGCTTCTGAGTTTTGTTGAGATATAAGTGCTCCCACCTTCAATTTACCGAATTGCAATTCCGTTCTTACGCCAAAAAGGGCAGCACCTCCCCGTATCAATGAATTCGACGTACTCATGCTTACATTCCCGGCCTCAAGCACTTTGATAATTTCATCTTCCTTGCCCTGATAAGCCAATTTCAATTTCTTCGAATCATAATCAAATGTTGCCTGTGTATTATAATTCATATCGAAATTGATCTTATCGCCCACCTTTGCATTGGCATTCAGGTTGATCTGCGAATCAAAATCAAAAAAGGTACGGGAACGGGAACGTTCCGGCAAAGACGGGTTATCCGTTTTGTTATTTTTTATACCCAGTGTAATTTCCGCTGTTCCCTGTGTTTGGAGGCGCACACCTCCGGGACCGAATATTTTTTCAGCGGGGCCCAGGTCAAAATTCATATCGAAAGGTGAAAACTGTTTTTCCTTGTCTCCTTCTTTCTGTAATTCGGCATTTTTTTCCTTGAAATAGGAATTCAGGCTTTGTTTGATTGTGTAATCCTGATACTCACCGGAAGACATGGAGAAAGGAGTAGCAATTTCCATATCTCCCACTTTAGTCCTCAGCAGATAAGTATTGGTAAGCGGATCGTATTCTATTTCCGATTTGACATTTTCGGGGGTTCTCAAATCTACCGGATGTTGTTTCGTAATATCATCAAAAGTCTCCGGAGTAGTTTTAGCAACCGGATAGCGGGGTTTCGGCTCACTTTTCCTGACCGTATCCTGTACGGCATCCTGTAACGTCTGTTCCGGAAAAGCATTTTTAAAAGCAGAACGGCCTGCATTCAGGACATAAGCGCCCAGAAACAAACCGGTAACGGTACAAATGAGTATGTATCGGTACAACTTCCGCATCAAAGCATTTTTAAGGCTATTTTTATGATTTGCTCGACTGTAGCGGCAGGATTTTCTTTTGCCACCCGGTTTACTACTTTTTGCGATGCAGCCTGGTTAAAACCAAGCATCACCAAAGCAGCCACAGCCTCTTCATGGGTAATATCGAAAGTAGAAGAAAGGGATAGAGATCCTGAACCAGCTGTAAGTTTAACCTTATCTTTCAGGTCTATGATGATTCTCTCTGCGGTTTTGGCGCCAATACCTTTAACAGTTTTCAGCACATTGGAATTTCCCGATGAAATAACCGACTCCAATTCCGAAGGACTCAGGGAGGAAAGGATCATCCTTGCCGTATTGGCTCCGACTCCCGATACACTGATCAGCAGTAAAAACAAATCTCTTTCTCTTTTGTCTATGAACCCGAATAATATATGAGCATCTTCACGAATGGCTTCGTATACGTATATTTTAGCTTCTTTTTTGCCATTCAAAGCACTGTAAGTATACAGTGAAATCTGGGCGATATATCCCAGTCCACCGGTTTCGAGAACAACAGAAGCGGGATTCAATTCGACAATTTCTCCCCTGATAAATTCAAGCATATTTTCTGAATTTGTTATATAACGTATTATATAACGGGAGAATCAAAAAAAAATTATAATAAAAGGAAGATGATGTATAAAGAAATATGATTATCAGTTAAAGAAATAAGAAGATGCATCAAAGTCAACTTTGATGCATCTTCTTTCAATTCAGCTTACCGGTTTATTACGGCAAAAAGAATTCCACTCTCCGGTTCAGTCTGCGGTTATTTTCGGTATCGTTAGGAAGCATCGGTTCTGTTTTTCCTTTAGTGGAAATATAGATCCGGTTTTTATCGATCCCTTTGGAAACCATATAAGCTTTGACCGACAGAGCCCTTTCCATACCCAAATTATTGTTGTATGCGTTGGAAGCGGTGTAGTCTGTGTGTCCTACCAGCATAATTTTTGCATTCGGGTACTTCTTCATAATATCCACTTTTCTGTCGATTTCGGGCAACATTTCCGGCAGAAGGTCTGATTTATCCAAGTCAAATCCGGTAATAGAACCTGTCAGATCGGGATCTTCTTTCATGATCAACTTTTTAAGTTCTTCCAGATTTTTCCTTTGAGCCTCTAATATTTCACCCGTATTCTCTCCCATAATATCCCTTAGCTGATCGGCTGTCAGGCCTTCATACGGTTTTTCTACGGGTATAACAGGTACAACTTCTTTTTTATTGAACGGCTTGATTCCGAAAGTCAGCTGCAATTTCAACCCGGCAGATAATGTACTCAGCCTGTCGACAAATGCTTCATTTTGTCCCTTATCAGGAGTATAGTGGGAAAAAAGCACACTGTTAGATACCGGAACCGAGGTCTGGTTTTTATTATATTCAAAGAAATTCAGCGCCAGTTCCTGATCATTCCCTTTACGGATATCATTGAGTCCGTAATCGCAGAACAATCCGGTGTAAAGAGAGCATTTGTTATTGAATTGCCATTTCACACCGGCCTCCAGAGAAGCGATAAAATTCAGTTCCAGCTCCAGATCCGTTTCTTTATCTACAGGATAGTTATTGAAAAAGCCATGCTGCGGCATGTTCGTATACGGATCCAACGTAGAAGGGTTCTGCCCTTTGGTACTCAGATTTCCTTTTGCAGTTCCCGTAGCTTTCACCGGGATTCCGATCTTAGGACCTATAGCAGCATAAAACTTTTTATTTTTCGCAATATCCGTTTGATATTTTGCCATCAAGGGGATGTTGATATAAAACAATTGTTGCGATTCTTCGTAGTTCTGTCCATCGACTTCATACATAAAGGCAACCGAAGATGTCTGGTTTACAGCCCAGTAACGATCTGAGATCAATGGATATTCCAATTTCCCGTTCAGGATGGAAAATTCGGCACCTGTGCCCAATCCCCAATGATAATTGAAGAAATAAGTATATCCTAATCCGGCCATACCTCCGTATCCTATTTTTGATTCGCCGGTATTCAGGTCATATTGTAAGGTGGAAATACCGCCTGCACCCCAAAGAGAAAACTCATGTCGGTTTTGTTGCTTCTGGGCGAAAGCTGAAACGGCGAAAAGTCCGATTGTGATTGTTAATAATATTTTTTTCATACTATATTTAATTTTAGGGAAGAAATCCAGCCGGCAGAGATTCTGCCGGCCAGGGTTTTCCTCTTATTTTACAACGACTTTAAACTCTTTCGTATCTCCTGTACCCAACAATATTCTGAGAATATACAGTCCGGGAACATTAGGCATTGTCATATCGATATTCTGTTGAGCTCCACTGTTCACGATCGTTTGTTCTATCCGGCCGGCAGTACTCAGCAACTGGAGTTGCATATTCTTCAGGGCTGCCTGTTCCAGTTTGGCCGTGACATGAAGCACACCGCCTGCATAGACAGGATTCGGATTAATCGTGATAGATGCCGGGGCCTCTTTAGAGCCGAATACCGGACAGGAAGTATAAATCAATCCATCGGCAGTCCAGGCTTCGACATAATACTCAGTATTGACATCCAAGCCATTAGGTACATACAGATAAGACTTATTGTTTTCTCCCGGAGCAGGATTCGTCACTCCATTTTTGATCGTGTACCATTTGAAAGCGGTGAATGTAAATCCGCCGTTTTCCTGCGGGTTGCAATTCAGCGTAAGCACATCGTTCCAGGTTTGTGTTACTGCGTTCAGTTTCACCGTTACTTCGAATGTACGGCTGGTAACTATTTCTCCGCAATCACCTTGAATGGCAGCATAATAGACGCCGGATACCGCACTGTTTACTTGATCCGCATCCACCTGGTAAGTAGCGTTAGTTGCTCCCGGAATAGGCAGATGATTTTTATACCACTGGTATTTCAGGTTGTAACCGGTAGCTTCGACCGACATAGAAAGTGCTTCTTCCGCACAGAGACCGACCGGCAGGATACCTGCAGCAGGATCGCTGTTCGCCAGCAGGCGGGTAGACGGCTTAACGGTAAATTTGAACGGGAATTCATCGCCCGCAATTATTTTACCTCCATTTTCTATGTGAGGAGTTACATAAATGGTTACTTCAGTCAGGTTATTCGGATCCGGACACAAGGCCTTGAAAGAAGGGATGTGTTTGTACCTGGATGCTGCCAGCCCGTTTTCCAGCCCGATAGTTGCACCACCTCTCCAGGTGATATAAGATCCTGCACCTCCATTGATGGCCGGATCCAGCGGATTAGTCCACAGTCCTTCGCAAATTACCTGATCTGCAATCGGATGCAATTCCGGTTTCGGATTTACGGTAATTGTAAATTTGGAAGCTTCTCCGTTACATACTACCACTTCTCCTTTAATACCATTAATAGTATAAGAAGGAACTACTGTAATATTAGCGATCAATGGTATCGTAGAAGTATTTTCAGCGATAAACTGAGGTATTGAACCCGTACCCTGATCCTTCAGTCCGATTCCCGGATGATCGTTATACCATGTAAACGTAGCATTCGGAGTACCTGCAATTGCGATGCCTCCCGTTACCTCTTCACCGTTATTGTAGACTCTGTTCTGAATAAGCGGCGTTACTTTCGGGGTAGGTGCAACCGTAATGGAGAATTCCATGGTTGATCCGGCACAAGCTCCGGCAGCTGCATTGATTGCATAGCGAGGTGTTATAACAATCACATCCGTTTGAGGAGTATTCTCCTTGTGGCGGAGTGTAACAGGTTGTATATTACCTACACCGGCAACCGGCAAACCTAATTTACTTGTTCCACCTTTAATTGCCCACGCATAAGTTGTTTCACGAACATCTCCATCGAACGAAACAGCATTAATCAGGCTTTCATTACAGATAATCTGATCGGCAACCGGTTTCACATTCGGAGTAGGAAGAACAGTGATGGTAAACGTAATCGTCGTACCGATTTCTCCTGCAGCATTGTAAGGTGTTACTTCAAATGTAGCCGAGATTGCTGTATTCCGGTCTTTCGTTGTTGTAAACGACGGGAACTTGGTGACTTTGGTCTGTGAAGACATTGTTAGTCCGATATTATCTCCATGCAGTTTCCTCCAGGAATAATTAGTCCCCGACCCGGTAAATACGATTTCATTGGTCTTTGTATCAGCACAATACACCACATCGTCCACCGAATTGATCACCGGTTTCGGATCGATAGTTATCTTGAAACTGGTTGTTGCAGGCGAACAGGCACCGGAATGAGCAGATACCGAATAAGTAGCAGAAATAGATTCCGTACCGTTATTGATCGCTGTGAATCCCGGGAATTGAGCTCCTTCGCCGGCTTTTGCCAAACCGGAAATCGATTTATCGGCAGTCCAGCTATAAGTTCCGCCAACCACATTACCTGTAAAAGTAAACGGAGGGACTACTGTTCCGTTGCACACCTGGATATCCATCGGTTTATCGATGGCCGGAGCCGGGATTACGGTAATTGTAAAGATTGTGGATTTACCCGCACCGTTTTTCCATCTCGGAGTTACCAGATAAGTGGCGGAAACAGTCGTTTTATTAGTAGAGACTGTCACATCTGTACTTAATGCAAACTCATTATTCCTCTTCGCTACAGTTCCCAACGTACCGGTACCCTTGGCAGGGTTGAATACTTCAACTCCGTCAAGCAACTGCCAGTCGTAGATCACATCAGTTTCTTTGAAGTCATAAGCAGTCTTCAGGCGATGTTCCGCCACAAAAGTGATGGCAGATACTTTACCTCCTGCACATACTGTCTGGTTTTCAATACCTTTCATTACCAGATCGATGTCTTCTACCGTATTCGGCATCACCGTGATTTTAGTCACCAATGTAGAATCGGCAGCCTTACATCCATCGTATTCGGGAAGCGCTTTGAAAATTGCTGTTTTTGCACCTTCCGTTTGGTTCTTTGCAATAAATGCCTGGATCGTATTGACACCATTGGCAGCATTTCCTACATTTTCACCGGAAGCGCCCCAACCAAAATCGGTAGCTACTCCTGTCAATGCAATGGCAGGAACAATATCTCCGTTGTAATACAGCATATCGGCAACTACATCGACTCTCGGATTCGGATTCACAGTAATGGTGAAAATATCCGGATTACCCTGGTTATTATTCCAGATCGGAGTAACCATATATGTTCCGCTAACAGGGGCAGATGTTTTGTTTTCGTAGCTTGTAGCAGCATAACCTGAAGTGGTTACTGCAGAGCCCAATACGTCTATTCCTCCGATCAGTTCCGTACGGAAAGTCACACCAGTCAGGCTCGTTTCAAACCTGTGGGTAGCTGCATAATTCACTGCCGCAATAGCTCCCTTGCTACAAACGGTCCGGCCTTTTACATCGGTCATCGACAAATCGATATCTTCGATTGTATTCGGTTTGACGGTAACCTTGAATGTCTGGGCAGTTCCTGAGCAGGCATCCCATTTCGGAGTAATCGAATAAGTAGCAACCAAATCCGTATTGGTAGTATTAACAGCTGTGAAAGCGCCAATAATATTATTACCAGACACAGTATTACCGATCTTGTCACCTGATGCAGTCCATTCAATAAGAGTGGCAATACCTGTTAATGTAATGGCATCTACCCTTGCTCCATTCAATGTAATGAAATCAACGATGGGATTGGCTACAGGATTCGGATTCACGGTAATCGTGAAGATATCCGGATTACCCTGGTTGTTCTGCCAGATCGGTGTTACCATATACGTTCCGCTGACAGGGGCTGATGTCTTGTTTTCGTAGCTCGTGGCCGTATAACCTGAAGTCGTCACTGCTGAGCCTAATACATCGACACCACCGATTAATTCTGTACGGAAGGTTACATTGGCAAGAGTAGTCTCAAACCGATGAATCGCCTCATATGTAACTGCTGTAATAGATCCCTTGCTACAAACTGTCTGACCTTTTACATCTACCATCGATAAATCTATATCTTCGATCGTATTGGGTCTGACTGTAACCCTGAAGGTCTGGGCAGTTCCGGTACATGCATCCCATTTCGGAGTAATTGTATAAACAGCAATTGAGTCCTGGGCTCCTGTATTGATTGCCGTAAAGGCACCGATAATATTCTTACCTGGGGTGGTGTTACCGATTTTATTTCCGGTAGCGGCCCATTCGAATACCGTAGCGGTTCCCGTCAATGTAATGGCATCCACCCTGGCTCCGTTCACTGTGATGAAATCGGCAACAGGATTGGCCACTGGTTCAGGATTGACTGTAATCGAGAAGATCACCGGTACTCCCTGATTATTATTCCAGGTAGGAGTTACAATATAAGTACCTGTTACCGGTGCATTCGTTTTATTGAGGTACGTGGTCTTATTGGTATAACCGGCATCATTGCCTGTCAAATCAACCGAACCGTCTTTCAACACATCCACACCGGCTACCAGTTCTATCTTATAGCTTACTTTATCCGCATCAAAACCTACTTTCCCTGCAAATTTATGAGTTGCATCAAAATTAATCACTGCAATATTTTCATTCACAGAGCATACAGTCTGGCTGGCAATAGCATTTACCGAGAAATCAAGATCTGTAATCGTATTAGGCAATACTTTGATTATCACTACCTTTTCATACAAGCTATCACAATCGTTGTAATAGGCGGTTGCATTTACAATGGTAGTCAATGTGTCTCCTGTGGTATTTGAAGCCATAAACGACGGAATTGTATTGACTCCCGATGCGGCAATACCGGTAGCAGTATTATCGGCTGTCCAGGCGAATTTCGTTCCCACTCCACTTAATGTGATGGCAGGTACTATACCTCCATTGAAAGTATAAATCGTTGCCAGTTTATCTACTACAGGGTGAGGATTGACTGTAACCGTAAAGGTCACCGGAACTCCCTGGTTGTTCTGCCAGAACGGAATCACGATATAGGTACCGCTAACAGGAGCTGAACCTCTGTTCTGATGACTCGTTGCACTGAAGCCGGCATTGGTGCCGTTTTTATCCAGAGTGGCATTGCCCAGCACATCTGTTCCGCTCAGTAGCTTCACATCGTAGGTCACATCGTTTTCGTCAAAACCTAATGTGGTGGCAAACTTATGCGTGGTTTCAAAATCGATCGCGTCGATAGCTCCTCCGGA
>JAVBLA010000032.1:0-24861 GCA_031553775.1 Bacteroidales bacterium | reverse complement strand
TACGGGATAATGATTTTCTACAAATAACGCTCAAAAAAATCTAAAACTTAATCTGGATATAACAAAACGAAAATAAAAAATTAGAAATAGAATCATTTTGACACATAAGAATCAAATGCAAAATGATTTTCTGGCACATTTTTTGTAAAACTTAGATATGAGGTTTGGTGCTTTGCAAGAACCTCTCTTCCAATAGCATATAAAATTCTGTTATAGAGCAACTTTACTGTAATGTTTTTGTCGATTTGTTTCACTAAAAAAGCCATTGAGTACTTTTTTATTGGCCTCATCAACATCCGAATTATCCAATCTTCCGATATAAATCCGGGTAGTCTTTTCCGACTCATGCCCCATCCCCCTGCTGATAACAGAGAGCGGAATCCCCATCTGCCGGGCGATCGTTGCCCAGGAGTGACGGGCCACATAACTACTCAGTACACGGGAAAGACCGGTTAACATTGCAAGATGTTTCAGGTTCCGGTTGTACTCCGAAAGACCGGATTGATATTGTTTCCAATGCTGGTACGGATCATCACCGGAGAGCACAGGAAAAACGTAGTCCGAATCATGGGTCTGATCCTTGTATGTATCGATGATCGATTGTATACAGGGAAGGATCTGAATCTCGATCGGTTGACCCGTTTTTTGCCGGTGATAGCGGATAGTATGGTTCGTAACATCTTCTTTTTTAAGGGATATAATATCTTTATACGACATCCCCCTGGTAAAAAAGCTGAACAAAAAAAGAGATTTACTGAACTCCAACTGAGAATTTCCGGATGGGATATGGGTTTGATTGATTTTCCGGATCTCTTCACGGGAGATAGCCCGCTTTTCAGTAACCATATTACCCGTAAAAACTTCTGAAAAAGGGTTCTCCGGCTTACGACGGATGATCCGTTCGGAAACCGCATAGTTATAAACAGCCCGGAGACTGCGCATATAACAGGAAATCGTATTCATCGCATTACCTCTTGATTTCAGGTAAGTTTCAAACTTCCGGAGAGTCAGGGTATCCAGTTTATCCAAACGGATATCCTTGCCTCCGGTAAATCGCATCAGGCTGCTCAGGGAATTGCGATAAGAATGCTCTGTGCCGAAACGGCCTTTTTCATGAAGTT
Organism: Bacteroidales bacterium; assembly: GCA_031553775.1. Classification (GTDB taxonomy): domain Bacteria; phylum Bacteroidota; class Bacteroidia; order Bacteroidales; family Azobacteroidaceae; genus JAISFI01. The sequence goes on along the minus strand of JAVBLA010000032.1, from coordinate 23,740 downwards.
CCCCGATTTTCTTTTCCATAAATCTTTTGATTCCGGAATATTTATCGCGGTTGCGATAAAGGGAGATAACATCCGAAGAAGAATATTCCCCCCTCGATTTTAAATGCTCAACAATTTGGAGAACCACCTTTTTTTCCCGGGTAATTTGTCTTCCGATACTTTCAAGTTCCTTCTTCCGATAGGAAGATGTTGTTTCATTGACGATAAGCAACTGTTTTGCTTCGTCCCATTCGTCAATTCTCAATTTGTAAGAGGATGTTGCAGTAGAACCCATCCTGCGATGAATTACATGCAATACCAAAACACCTTCATCCGGATGTTTGGCCGACGAGCGATACTTGAATTTTACTGTAGTTTTCATTGCTATAAATTTTTAATACAACTTTTGCAAGCATCTCTTCCCTGCTTGCGGAGGATGGAAAATGCAGATAGTGAGTATTTTCCTGCTTTTCAAATAACATGTGGAAAACCAACAAAGTTTTACCGGTATAAATTTTTTATCGATGTAATTGTTTTCATTGAAGTAATTCTTCGTATGGATTCTCCATACCTAGTAAAAGACCAAAAGCCGGTTCTGTTTTCATCCCGGTTTGTTTTAAGCGGATAATTTCCTGCCGGAATGCCTCCCCCTTTTCAAGCAATATCTTATATTCGGCAAGCATATGCCGGTAGGCCCATTGATCGGTTGTCGGCACATTTTGTCCAAAAATCTCAACCTCAAAACCATCGATTGAAAAATTGGCAACAATGCTGCCGATGTCATTCGGTTTTATTTCATGGATTGAGAAAGAATTGTAGCTCCCAAAATTATCAGCCAGGGCTTTCCTGAATACCTCGAAATTTTTCACACAACAGATAATATCAAGATCGCTGCCTTCTATATCGATGCAGATAGGGATAGTTCCGGTAAGGATGGGATCGTATGGTTTCAGGATATTCAGAATATCATTATCCGTCAGTAGTTGGTAAACTCTTTTTTGCTTTTCATTACCGGTCTTCAGATAGCCAATGTTCTTGAATAAATGCAGGTCCATACTTCATGTTTTATTTTCCGCCATAAACTTCCACAAAGGAGCCGCCATCAACGATTGTTTGATTAGATTGTGCTCCAGTAAATTTCTGACATCTTCCAAAGATAATAAATGTACGCTAAGATCTTCTGTTTCGTCCAGGTGTTGCTCTTCTATTTTTTCCACATCCCTGGCTAAATAACAATGAGTGATATTATTCAGAGTCGAAGGATTGGCAGATATAATCATATATTCTTCCCAGATCCCGTTACCGTATCCGGTCTCTTCCAATAATTCCCTTTGCGCCGACACTAAGGGAGAAAAATCTTCCTTTTCACAAACTCCCGCGCACAACTCAAAATTTACACTTCGGATCCCATGCCGGTATTGCCGCACAAAAACAAACTGTTTTTCTTTGGTTATGGCAATCACATTTACCCAGTCGGGATATTCCGTTATATAATAAGAAGGAATTTGTTTTCCATTGGGCAGTTGCACAAAATCCCGCCTGATGGTAAGCCAGAGTTCAGTAAAAAGGTATTCACTCGTAAGGACTTTCCAATGCAATTTCAGGTCCGCTTCATCCATTTTATCTGATATCATCACTTAATAAATTTAAAATACAGGTATTATTCTGCAAGTTTAATGATTTTTTTTCAGAACCTGAAAATATTCGTAATTACTCTTCTTTATTTTTAATCTGTTTCCATTTCTCCAAAATATTTTCCTCACCTTCAAAATACTCTACATTAGCCTTCTGTTTGAAGACCTCAAACGAAGGGGCAATCAGCAATTTATTAGAGTCCGGATACTCGCAGACATCGAATCCGATGAAAGTTCTTACATCCAGGTATATACAGCCTTCCTCTGTATGATTATAGAGTTGGTGCGCTCCGGTCTCACCAGTTTCGAAAAACACCAGGTCTCCGCAATTAACAACTTCCAGGCCATCAGGAGTCCGCAGAGTTGCAGATCCGGAAACAATCATAAACAATTCTTCCGCATACCTGTGAAAATGATACGGAGCAGAATATTGACCCGGATTCAGTTGCCGGATATCAAAATTCAGGCACTGAGGCTCTACTCCTTTTTTTATTCTGGAAATATCGGAGAATATTCTGAAATGGTCTATTTTCCCCGGGTTTGCTTGAAATTCTCTTTGGGTGGATTTTAGGATTGTTGCCATGATCTTTTTTTAAAAAAATTTTACTCAATATGGTTATGCATGTTAGATGCTGTTATAATTTCATTCGTCAAAATTGCGCTGTTTTTTGTTAATGTATTTCTAATAACAAGATCTGTTGCATTATCAATTTCAATTTTTGAATTCACCTGTACACCGGTCTGTGTGTTATAAATCCGAATCCTCAAATTCCATTGATCATCCGGCATTCTTCCTGTCCGCAGAACATGATCCAATTTGGACATGATAATAAAATCCGGCTTCACTTTTTCCAAAATCGGTTCACAGTATTTTTTATCAAATACATTATTATAGGGGATATTTATCAGTTGTTTATATGGAAACTTCATTACCAATAGAAAAGTATCTTTTGATATTTCAGTTTCTAAATATTTCTGTATATTTGGGGAAATACCAGCATTGGCGATCATATCGTATGGAGGTAACACCAGTACTATTTGTTTTTTCTGTTCAACCGGGTTGTATGTATCATTAGCTATTCCGTTATATGGTATTTTTGTACTATCAATAAAACAATTTCCTTCGTTCAACTCATACTTTACTATCAATAGTTCATTTCCAACTGAATCAGCTTCATTTTTATATCGCACAAAATTTCCAATATACTCCGAGTTCTTAACATCTGATTTTTTAATTACAGCATATTGGTAATATTTTTTATCATCCCGGCCGAAATCTACCTCTTCAAAATAAACCGTATCGTTTTTTATAGAATATCTCCCCTTAATCTCGTTTATTCCAAAACAAAAACTCTTTTCTATAAACTCACCGTTTTCTTTCAATTTCAAAACAGTCATACAATTTGCCGCGCCTTCCTGTTGTGCGATTAAAATATCTTTTCCGGAGAATGCTTCAAAATCCAGAAGACCTGTCGGATAAAAAAGAATTGACAGAAGAACCAGTATTGAAAATATAACAGTGAAAACCCGTTGCTTATCCCTGAAATGCTCCTTGACTACATAATAAATGTGCCTGAGGAGAAATACGACAAACATCAAATAAAGCAACCCTAATAATAAAAACACAGGGATTGTCCAAATACCAAGATTTCCCGCCCAAAAGTAACTGGTATTTATGGCAAAAAAGAAAATGAGTATGAATATCAGTAGTTTTTTATATCTCATTCTGGAATTTATTCATGACAGTTTTGTTTTGAAGTCTTTTCTGTTATAAATATAAAACTCAAAGGCTTACATCATGACAAAGAAACAAATTTAATTTTATGTGATCTACCAAATTTATGCTTTTAAGAAATTATTTATGCCACCTACTTCAACCAACCATTTTCTTTAAGTGTATAGTAGACTTTATTTACACTTTCTTCGTTTAATATTTCCTTGATCGATACCATACAAATCAATCTCACACTCTCAGCGACTATATAAACACGCCACAATATTAACAACTATTTCTTAAAAAACAAAATAAATCCAAACTTTTTCAACCTATCGCAAAAAAACATTTAATAAACACAAAGAAAAATTCCATTTGTGTACAATTTTCCCCCGTTTGTTACCTAAACACCCCTGTTCGTAAAAACCCATCATTAATATTTCTTTAACCATTCTCGCAACCCTATATTTGTTCTGTAATAATGTTTCCGTTCATTAAATTCTCAATCCTATGAAAACAATAATACAGCAATATTCAAAAGCAATCCGGCTACAATTTTCAATTTTCAATTTTCAATTTTCAATTCTACTATTCCTCCTCCTGGGAACTTCCGCTGCATCCTCCGCCCAAACTCCCGTTCCCGACAACGAGTACCTGGCATTAGTAGCCTTATATAACTCTACTAACGGTCCCGGCTGGACCAAACCTTGGAATACCGCAACCAACAACCTCCACTTGGTCACCTGGAATGGCGTAACTGTTGAGAACGGGCACATCACCGCATTAGACCTGAGAAACAACTACCTCCGGGGAACATTACCCGTAGACATAAAAGACCTGACCCAACTGAAAACCCTATACCTCCAAGGCAACCAACTCTCCGGAGACGTTCCGGAAGAATGGCTGAGCCTGACGGAATTAGCAACCCTGGATATGAGTTACAACCAATTTGCAGGAAAAGTCCCGGCCTTTCTTCATTCACTTCCTGGTCTCAAATACCTGTCGCTCACAGATAATCAGTTCGATGATATCCAGACCGGCGGATTTGCCTCACTCACATCTTTTAATCTGATCAGGCAAACAATCAACCAGGATACTTTTTATTACAGAGGAAACAATATACAACTTCAACTTCCTAATATCTGCCGTTATAACGCAAGTAAAAAAGATCTTTCCGCTACTAACAACTTTTATATACGAATAGACGGGAACACCATAGAAAGTCTGATTCAAGCCACAGCCAACGGAATCCTTACCATCCCGGCTTCCTATTTTAAAAACCTGAGAAAAGGACAAAAAATAACCATCTATCAAAGCGACGGAAGCGCAAGCGCAACCACAATCATTTATCAAACTACAGATATCAGTCTCCCTCCCATTCCACAATCGGAATACGATGCGCTGCTTGCCTTATACGAAGCAACAACGGGAAGCGGGTGGTATTACAAATGGGACACCTCCAACAATAATTTCAATGAAGGAAGCTGGTATGGAGTGTCGGTCGAAAACGGGCATATCACCGCTATCAACTTGACGTCCAATACCCTGAAAGGAAATATCCCTTCACAAATAAAAAATCTGATTTATCTGAAAGAAATCAACTTCTCAGGCAACAACGGCCTGGCCGGAAACATACCGGCCACATTAGGAGAATTGACGAACATGGAAACCCTAAACCTGAGTAATTGCCAACTGTCGGGAAACATTTCCACCTCTCTCGGAAACCTGTCAAAACTGCAAACCCTGAACCTGAGTAATAATAAATTCGCAGGAAATATTCCTTCCGAACTAGGAAACCTCAATGAACTGGTCACCCTGAATATCAGTAGCAACACCCTGTCGGGCAGCATTCCCGCCTCCCTGAATCTGATGACTAAACTGAAAACATTCTACGCTTCATATAACGCATTAGAAAACCTGTCACCCGGAGGATTCGGAAGCGTTACCGCCTTCTCCATCGACCGGCAAAGTCTCTCTCGTGATACTTTTCGTTATACAGGAACTGACCTGACCATTAGTATCCCGGAAATATGCCGGTACAATTTTACCACCCGGGATTTCAGTGCCAGAAACACATTCAATATCCTGATAGATGGTAACTCCGCCGGCTCCGTACAAGCCGAAGCCAATGGAACATTAACCATTCCATCCGCATTTTTCAAGACATTAAGAAACACACAAAAAGTCACCATCCAGCAAAACGGATCCGGAAGCGCACTGCTGACAACAATTGCTTACCGGGAAACAAAAATCCAATTACCTTCCGTCCCCCAATCGGAATACGAAGCTTTGATAGCCCTTTATAATGCTACCACAGGAAGCGGATGGTACAACAAATGGAATGTTGGTAGCAACAACCTGCATGAAGGAAGCTGGTACGGAGTATCGGTCGAAAACGGACATATAACAGCATTAAATCTGATAAATAATAACCTGAGAGGAAATATCCCTTTGGAAATCAAAAATCTGACTCACCTGAAGGAGATCAATCTTGCTGGAAACTACTACCTGACCGGAAATATTCCAGCTGCCTTGGGAGAATTGTCTAACCTGGAAAACCTGACCCTGAACAGTTGCCAGTTTACAGGAGAAATTCCGGCTGCTCTGGGAAATCTCTTTAAACTGCAAACCCTCATCCTTCACAGCAATAAACTAACAGGAAACATTCCCGCCGAAATTGGAAACCTGAGTGAACTAATCACTCTTAATATCGGCAGTAACACCCTGTCAGGCAGTATTCCGGCATCCCTGAACCTGATGCCTAAACTGAAATCATTTTATGCCCCGTATAACGCATTAGAAAATCTGTCGCCCGGAGGATTTCCCAATACCACGACCTTTTCTATCGAAAGACAAAGTATCTCCCGAGATACATTCCGCTATACAGGAAACGATGTAACCATCAACCTCCCCGAAATTTTCAGATATAACTTTGAAACACGCGATTTCAGTGCCAGAAATACATTCGGTATTCAGATCAGTAGTAATTCGGTCGGCTCTCTACAAGCCGAAGCCAACGGGACACTCATCATTCCCGCCACATTTCTGAAATCTTTAAGAAATACACAAAAAATCGTTATCCAACAAAACGGAATAGGAAAAACCAATTACTCCACCATCAACTATCAGGAAACAAAGATCAGGCAAACCCCTGTTCCTCAATCTGAATACGAAGCCCTCATGGCCCTTTATAATGCCACTACAGGAAGCGGATGGTACAACAAATGGGATATCACCTCCAACAACCTGTCAGAAGGAAACTGGTATGGCATATCTACAGAAAACGGACATATTACCTCCATTAACCTGTCTTCTAACAACCTGAGAGGAAGCATTCCTTCACAAATAAAAGACCTGGTCTACCTCAAAGAATTAATCCTTTCAAACAACAGTAACCTGGCAGGAAACATTCCGGCCAGTATAAGCGAATTGATAAACCTGGAAACCCTGAGCCTGCATGCCTGTCAATTATCAGGAGAAATCCCCGCTGCCCTGGGAAACCTGAATAAGCTGCAGATCCTGAGCCTGGACAACAATAAATTAACAGAAAATATTCCGGCAGAACTCGGAAACCTGAGCGAATTGCTTACCCTGAATATTCACAAAAACGAATTCTCCGGAAGCATTCCAGGTACATTGAACCTTTTGCCCAAACTGAAAACATTCAATGCATCGTACAATGCACTGGAAAACCTGACTGCCGGAGGATTCGGAAACGTCACCTCCTTTTCCATAGAAAGGCAAAGCCTCTCCCGCGATACATTCCGCCATACAGGAAACGATGTAATTGTCAGCTTGCCCGAAATCTGCAGATACAACTTCAACACACGAGATTTCAGCGGAAAATTCAGTTTCCAGATCCAAATTGCAGGTACTTCTGTAGGAGATGTACAAGCGGCCGACAACGGCACGCTAACCATTCCGGCAAATTACCTGAAAGCATTGAAAAACACACAAAAAGTCAGCATCTTCCAAATTTATAACGGAAATGCCTATTTTACAACGATCAGCTACCAGACAACCGATATCAGCCTGCCGCAAATCCCGGCATCCGAATACGAAGCCCTGAAAGCCCTCTACAACGCAACCGCCGGATTCAACTGGAAAAACAAATGGGATGTAAGCAAGAATAACATACATGAAGGTAACTGGTACGGAATAGCCATGGAAAACGGGCATATCACAGAAATCAGACTCCCCGATAACAATCTGAGAGGAACCATCCCGGCAGAAATACAACAGTTGCCATTCCTGAAAGTACTCGACCTCTCCGGAACCTATTATAACAAATATATTACCGGTTCCATCCCGGCAGAGATCGGTACCTTAGTCGAATTGGAAACCCTGAATCTTTCCTATCAGTTACTAAGTGATACAATCCCGGCCGGAATAGGCAGGCTGAGCAAATTAGTCACACTAAATTTGAGAAATAATCAGCTGACAGGAAATATCCCCGGTTCTTTCACCTCCCTGAATAAAGTAGATTACCTGTACCTGAACGAGAACCGGCTCTCCGGAATAAGCGCCGCTCTCCCTTATAGGAGCAGCGTGCAGATCAACCTGAATAACCAGCAGATACAGGAAGAACTGATCTTTATCGCAGGAAACGAGATCATCTATAGCCTGCCTGCCATCTGTCTATACGACCATACGGCACTCACCTTTAAAGCAAGAAATAATTTCGATATCAAAGTCAACGAAACATTGAAAGGCACCTTGCAGGCTTCGACCGGCGGACAGTTGACAATCCCGGTCGGTTACTTCTCCGGCATCACCCATACGGATAAAATTTCCATCACACAAAAAAACGGAACAGCCACAGGCTCCATCATTACTTTCTCCGATTATGATACCGGCACTCCCGTAAGCGATACCGAATACCAGGCGCTGATAGCCCTGTACAATGCCACCGGAGGATCTACATGGAAAAACAAATGGAATATTTCCCAAAACAACCTGCACGAATCTTTCTGGTACGGAGTAACTACCGAAAACGGACACATCACAAAAATTAAACTAAATGGAAATAATTTACAAGGAAGTTTAACTGAGGACATTCAACAACTTCCTTATCTGAAAGAACTAAACCTGAGTGATAACCAACTGGCAGGAAATATTCCGTCTACAGTGGGATATCTGACAAATCTAACAACCCTCGATCTGCATAATAACCGGTTCGATGGAAGTATACCGGAAAATCTCGGAAACCTGAGCAAATTGACGGCGCTCTATCTTTATAAAAACCGGTTGACAGGCAATATCCCGCAAGCAATTGCTACAATTACGGCATTAAAAGACCTTCAGGTGCATAATAACCTGTTAAGCGGAAATATCCCGGCATACATAGGCAGCCTGAACAAATTGACGGTACTGAACCTCTCTAACAACGATTTTTATGGAGATGTACCACAATCTTTATCCGGACTTTCCCTGTTAATTTCATTAGACCTCTCGTTCAACCGGATCACCTCCCTGCCTGCTTCTTTCAATTACGGAACAGGAACCAGTATCAACCTGAGCAACCAGCAATACGAGGGAGAATCCCTGCTGATCGATGGTACGGAAGTAGTGGTAACACTACCGAATATTGCAACCTATAACCCGGAAACCCGTCAGTTCAACGCCCGAAACAATTTCACCATCCGGCTGAAAAACACTGTCCGGGGAACGGCACAGGCTAATGTCAACGGAACATTGACATTCCCGGGAAGCTATCTGGAGGAATTCCAGGAAGGCGATACCATCTCCCTGATACAATATTCCGGTATCGGATACGGCTCTGTTTTCAGCTATTATATGCTATACAACACCACATCTACTCCCATTCCGCAAAGCGAATATGAAGCACTGAAAGCCTTATTCGATGCAACAGCAGGAAGCCAGTGGAAAAAAACCTGGAATACAGCTAATAACAACATACACGAGGGACGATGGACAGGAGTTTCTTTCCGGGAGGGACACGTTACAGGCATCAATCTACCGGGCAACGGATTGAAAGGGAAAATCCCGGCAACGCTAAGTAACCTCCCGGAACTTACCTCTGTCAACCTTTCCGGAAATGAATTAAAAGGATCGATTCCTAAAGAATTAAATAATTTATCCAAATTGGAAAGTTTAAATCTTTCGGGAAATGCTTTAGACAGCATCGATGTCGTACTCCCGGCAAAAATAATCCTAAAAATCGGAAACCAAACGATCGACCGGGGAAGTATTTCCCTGCACAAAAACACACGGGTAAAAGCGCCGAAAATATCCATCTACAACCATGAATCACAGACATTCGTACAACAACCTTCCTGGATGATCGCCGTCAACAGCAAAACAATCACATCCATCGGCACTGCTTCTAATGGAGAATTCGCACTGACACCTCCCTGTGGAACCTGGAGTATCCACCCTGGAGATACCCTCCAGTTCAGGCAGATGAGCGGAAACGCAGCCGGAAGCGTCGTCCGGTATCTCATCGATACCCCATACGGAGATACGAATGTAGATCATATAGTCAACATCCTGGATGTACAACATGCCCTGAATCGCATACTCGGATCCAATCCCTGTCCATTCAACGCAGGAACCGCCGATGTCAATAAAGACGGATCCGTCAACATCCTCGACTTGGTAGGAACTATCAATATCATACAATCCAACGCCCTGCTCAGTCAAAGCGCAGGCCTGCGTTCCGCAGGACATCCCGCCATATTATCGGTTGAAAATGGAGCTGTTTACTTAGATTCTCCGGAAGAGGTGGCTGCATTTGACATCCGTATCCAATCTACAGGCAAAGATAGGCCGGCCATCGGCCTGTCCGGATTCAGCAGTTACATCAAAGAAACCGGAGAAGATCAATACAGTATTATGCTTTTCTCGGTCGAAGGAAATATCATCCCCGCAGGAAAAACAAGACTGTTCGGTTGCTCCGGAAATACCTGCCTGCTAAACGCCATACTTGCCAACAAAGAAGCAGATGAAATTCTCGTCCGCATACAGGAAAGCCAGACTCCCAATGAACAGGTCCCGGTGGAAGCCTTCCGGATAAACAACCACCCCAATCCGTTCCGGAATACTACCACGTTTGTATATACTTTACCGGAAACAGTCACCGGAGCACAAATCACCATCCGGAATCAAACCGGAACAACAGTGGAAATTATCCGGGAAATCCCCGGCAACAGCGGAAGAAACCAAGTGGAATACACCCCGGAATCTCTGCCTGCCGGAATCTATTTCTACACTTTTGAAGCTAATTCGGCCTCAAAAACATATTGTACGACCAACAAATTAATGATTGTAAAGTAAAAATAAAAAAGAGTAAAGAAGATGAACCGTATCCACTTCGACACCATCAACAAACAATCATTTTCAATTGTCAATTATCAATTATCAATTAAATAACATGAAAGCATTTCTAAAACTCCAAATCATCCTTTTCCTCCTACTCGGATGTAGTTCGATCGCCTCAGGACAAAACTACCTGAGCATTCCCGACATACAGATCGGACAGGGAAAAAGTATTGTGATTCCGGTGGAATTACATAATACCGCACAGATCTCCGCCTTTCAGTTTATCCTCCAGTTTCCGGAAGGACTGCCGGTGGATAAGTCTAAAATGCTTCTCAGCGAACGGAAAGGCGACCATATCCTCTCTATCCAGGATCTGGGCAACAACCGTTTCCAGTTCATCGCACTATCCTTTTCCAATGCGGTATTCAAAGGAAATAACGGATCGATCGTGGATATTTCCGTAACAGTCCCCGTAACCTTTACCGTTGGGAAAAGTTACCCGCTGACATTATCTAATGTCATTCTCAGTAATCCGGAAGCGGAAGATGTAGGCTCCGGGCACCAAAACGGGTCGATCTCAATCCTGCATGCCCCGAGTCCCGACCTGATGGTCAGCCAGGTGCTTATCAATCAGGAATCCGTTATGCCGGAAGGAATACTTTCCCTGTCCTGGACAGTGAAAAATATCGGCGACTCCATCGCACCGGGAGGTTGGAGTGAAAAAATATACTTAGCTTCGACACCCTCCGGAAGCGATAAGTTCCAGATCGGTACCGCATCGGTTACCGAAGACCTGACATCTTCGGGTATTCAGAGTCGAAACCTGGATATTATTATGCCGAAAATCATCGGAAGAGAAGGACCTACCTACATCCTGATCGAAATCAACCCAACATTCAAGGAGTTATTGGGAAGAGATCTGAACAACAAAGCCGTTTCGGAAACAACTGTCGATATCGGGAAAAAACTGTATTTCCAATTTCCATCGGCTTCCGTTTCGGAAAGTATCAGTTATCAGTTACGCTGTATTCTTTCCCGCAGCGGAAACACTGCCGACAAAGCCGATTTCACCCTGAGTGCTGATAAAACCGATCAGTTGAATGTTCCGGCTACAATTTCCATCCCGGCCGGACAATCGGGCGTTGCCGTATATATCACCACCATCAATAATAACATACTCGAAGGCGACCGCATCGTAAATATACAGGTCTCCGGGAACGGATACGAAAGCATCTCCTCTCCCATCACCATTTTAGATGCGCAGGAAGCCAGTTTAAGTATTTCAGCCACACAGGCCCAGGCTACTGAAGGAGAAAGTATTGCGGTAACCATCAGCCGCGACCTGGTAACCGATTATCCGCTGACCGTCAAACTATCATCTGCCCAACCCAAACAGTGGACATTCCCTGAAGAAGTCATTATAGGAGCAGCCCAGTCATCTGTCACATTCAATGTAGAGATTACTGACGATGACATTCCTGAAATCAATAGCAGCGCTTTCTTAAAAGCAACGGCCGACCGCACCAAAGCAGCTATCCTCGAGATGCTGATTATCGATAACGACGTGCCTGCAATTGCCATTAACATAGAGCCGGCATCGGTATCCGAAGGAGCGGGTCCAAATGCGACCTGGGCAACAGTGACCCGTGTGACACCCGGTAAGCAGGAAATCCGCATCAAACTATCGACACCCGAAGCCGGACAAATTTTCTTCACTTCAGAAATCACATTGAAATCCAACGAAGCAGGAAAAAAAATCAATATCGGTACCATCGATAACAACATTGTGGACGGTAACCGGGAAATAACACTTACAGCAGCCGTTTATATTGCATCATGCTCCTGTCCGGCAACAGATATAGGAAAAGCTTCCGCGAAACTGACAATATTAGACGATGACGGACCTACATTGATGGCTAACGTTAATAAAGGTACCCTGCCGGAAGGAAAACATGCAGCAGGCACACTAACCGTTTCCCGGAATACAGTGGTAACGACCGATCCGGTAACCGTCCGGCTATCACACAACAAACCTTTGGAAATCGAACTTCCGGCTACAGCCGTCATTCCTTCGGGCAGTAAATCGGTAGAAATCCCCATCAATACCCTGGACGACGGAGTAAGCGATGGAGACCAAACCGTGACCATCACTGCAGAGGCCGACGGATTCACTAAAGGTGTTTGCTGGGTAGTGGTCACCGACCAGAACAAACCCGACCTGGAGGTAAGCGAAATACAGATTATCTCCTCACATATTGCAGCATTGGGCGACATCGATCTGAGCATCAAAGTCAATAACACGGGGATCCAATCCACTCCGGCGGGAATACACATGAAAACATACCTGTCGAAAGATATGCTTTTCGATAATTCGGACATCCTGCTGGATACACATACTTTCAGTGAGGAACTGATCATCAACCAGCCGGTCACCGTCCAAAAAACAGTAAAAATGCCGGCTGTAACAGGTTCGTATTACATCATTGCCTGCATCAACCCGGATAAACAAGTGCATGAATTATTAGACATCAATAATACCAAAGCATCCGAAACAGTAAATATTTCTCCGGAATATACAGCGAATATCAGCCTGTCCGGAAGCACTTTCCCGGGAGAGACTCCTATACAAATTGGAGGAAAAGCAGAATACGAAGCCGGTCGTCCTGCCGGAAACAAAGAAGTAGATATATACGTCGTAACCAATAATTTCAGAAGAGAACTAAGTGCCATCAGTGATTCCGAAGGTAATTTCAATATCACTTTCACTCCTCTTCCCAATGAAGGAGGACACTATTATGCAGGGGCTTGTTATCCGGGACAAAAATCAAATATACAACAGGCAACATTTGATATTCCCTCAGTAAAAAGAGTCGATACCAAAGCCATTACCTGGGATATTCTTGAAGGACATGAAGTTAGCGATTCCATTGCAATCATCAATCCCGGATCTCTCGGCCTGAATAATCTCCGGGCAGAAGTTATTTCTGCTCCCGATAATTGTAAGATCGTTTTTGAGCCGGTCTCCTTATTGACGGGAAATGAAAAAACACATCTCCATTGTAAAATTACGGGATTATCTGTCAGCTCAGTAGATAAATACGAAGAGGTTAGAATCCGGATCACCTCCGATGAAGGTGCAAAATACGAATTTAACGCTTATTTTTATTGCCGTTGGCCCAAAGGAGCATTAAAAAGCTATCCTTCGTCGATCAATACGACTATGACCAAAGGAAGTTCCCGCATGTACGAATTTTCCATGATGAATATAGGCTCGGGCGAAACCGGAAATATTACCGTTAGTCTTCCGCAAACCAATTGGATGAGATTAGTCACACCGGCAAAAATCAATTCATTGCCGGCAACAGAATCTACAACAGTTATCCTGGAACTGACTCCATCCGACGACATACCTCTGAATACACCCATTAGCGGAAAAATTGCCGTTAACTGTGAAAACGGAACCGGATTATCTCTTCCATTCCGTATAGAAGCGGTTTCCGAATCTACCGGAAGCCTCTTGGTAGATGTCACAGACGAATACACCTATTATACGGAATCAGGAGCACATCTTGAAAATGCACATGTTATTTTACGGCATCCTTTCTCAGGAGCAATTATTTCCGAAGGATATACCGATAACCTCGGACATTTTTCTGCCGAAAATATTCCGGAAGGACTCTATACTTTACTCGTTACAGCCGAGAAACATGAATCATACCAAAATACGATTGTGATAGATCCGGGCGTGGTTAACCGCAATAATGTATTTCTCAGCTTCCAGGCTATTACCTATACCTGGAATGTAGTGCCTACGGAAATAGAAGATGAGTACGATATCCAGATCATTGCAGAATTCGAAACCAATGTTCCGGCTCCGGTAATCGTTATGGAAATGCCGGAAGAGATGCCGGAGTTACAGCCCGGAGAAAGTTACTCCTTTATGCTTACTATCACAAACAAAGGACTTATTACCGGTAAAGACCTGGATATTAGTTTCTCTGAAGATCCTGAATACACTTTCAGTTGCCTGTATGAAGTGATCGATATTATGGCTCAACAAAGTATTCAGGTACCGGTAATTATGACAAAAAAAGAAACGACGCTAAGGGCATTTTCTACGAAACCTTGTGGTGGTACCTGCAATGCTTACGTTGGATGGGAATGCATTGATTTCAAATGGGTAAAAGTCTCAAGACCCTTTACATTCCATTCACGGAATTGCCTGACATGGACTCCTGAGGGTAATACCATGGGAGGAGGCGGGGGTGTCCCCTACCCGGCAGGCTTTGGCGGAGGAGGTTCTTCCTCTCCATCAGTCAGTACTCCGTCGACCTCTTCAAAAGAAGGAAAATACTGCGATCCTTGTAAAGAATCCTTCAAAAAAGCGATGTTAGATTGCGTTATTTCGTTTATTCCGGTTGTAGGAGATGTAGTAGCCACGGCTTCAACAGCATCGGTACTCCTTGATGATAATGCGTCCAATAACGACAAATTATATGCTACGGCAATGACTACTGCAGGCTTCGTAGCCGGAAATATACCGGGTGGAAGTGAAATAGTAGCAACCGTGAACTGTGTGAAAGTATTTGTCGATGCTACCAGAGCTTGTGTCAACGCCTATAGCGCCCCTCCGCTCCGGACATCCGGAAACAGTGCCATAGATGCATTCGGAGAAAAAATAGCAGTTGCAGATCAGGAATACCAGGCAATGATCGATTTCTGGAAAGAAATTTACGGAAACGATGTGTGGCTTGAGAGTTCGGGATTGGAGTTCAAAAATTTCTGGAATCATTTGACGGAGATGACCAGTAAAACAGGTATTCCGGAAGGCTCGGATCTATACAAGTATAAACCTTCAAATGTACCCGACAATGCCTATCATGCATTCATCAAGCGATGGAATAATACGCTCAGAGGAATACGTGTTGCAGACGGAGATACGATTCGTACAGAAAAACTGGGTGAAGCTTTACTTAAAATAGTAGACAGTGAAGAAGCTGCAGTTGAATACGGATATTCTTCCGTAGCTGAATTACACACACAAGAAGTAGAAATTGTGAATGAATCTTTAGAAGAAGGACAACAATCGGTCTGCGCATCTGTCACTATTCAATTTTCGCAAACAATGACAATGACCCGTGAAGCTTTCGAAGGAACACTAACCATAGATAATGGCCATGAAACAATTGCCATGAAAGACATTCATCTGGATCTGATCATTAAAAACGAAAATGGAGAAATCTGTAATAACCTATTCCAGATTAACACGAAAGCATTGAGCATATTAACAGGAATAGACGGCACCGGAACATTAAATGCAAAAACCAAAGGAAGTGCAACTATATTATTTATCCCGACAAAAGATGCGGCTCCGGAAATTGCTCAAAGCTACTCTTTTGCAGGAACATTGTCGTACATCGATCCATTTAAAAACGAAAAGGTCAGCAAACCGTTGGCGCCGATCACCTTACAGGTCAACCCGAGCCCAAACCTCTATCTCCGCTACTTCCTGCAACGGAATGTATTCGGAGATGATGCCTTGACTCCGGACATCGTTGAGCCATCTTTGCCGGCAGAATTAGCCGTTCTGATTCACAACAAAGGAGCCGGAATAGCTAAAAACGTTAAAATCAGCTCCGCCCAGCCGGAAATTATTGACAATGAAAAAGGATTGAGCATTCACTTTGAAATTATTGGTACCAGCTTCAATGGAAAAGCAAAAGAATTAGGTATCACCAATATCGATTTCGGAAATATCGATCCCGGAAAAACAGGTGTCGGACAATGGTGGTTCACCAGTAGCCTGCTCGGACACTTCGTATCGTACGAAGCCAAAGTAACGCACCTGAACAGCTATGGCAACGCGAACCTGAGCCTGGTGGAAGACATATCGGTACACGAACTGATCCGAAGTATTACAAGCGATGACGATGGTGTCAACGATTTCTTAGTAAACGATATCACAGATGCCAACGACACACCGGATGCAATTTATTTTTCCGACGGCTCCATGACCGATGTTTCTCCGGTATTGATAGCTGAAACCGATGGAAATGCCATTGCAGGAAAACTCTCGGTACAATTGTCGGTACAAGCCTCCAAGCCCGGCTGGAACTACGGAATAATCGACGATCCGGGCAGCAACCGCTTCCGGCTGACTTCCGTAACACGAAATGACGGAAAATCTATTCCACTGACCAATTTCTGGCAAACCGGATGTACCTTGTTAGATGGAAAAGAACCTGTCTACGAAAATAAACTGCATTTTACAGACAATATCCAGAGCACTGCCGGCTATACTTTATTATTCGAAGCCATCGACCAGGATCCTCCGGCGGTAACCCAATTCGAGAATGTACCTGTAAAACTCACCACTACGCCGGTTCAACATGTGGTGGTCACTTTCAACAAGGAAATCGATCCGGATTCGTTTACCTACGAAGATATCGTTCTGCGTTGTCAGGGTGGTGAAAATATTGCTGATGAAAGGATAGAAATCGGTAAAGTCTCCGGACGTACATCCTCTTATTTAGTAGATATTTCAGCATTGACAAAAGCCAGCGGATATTATGTAATGACCGTACAGGCTGCCGGTATCTCCGACCTGCTCGGCAACTTCGGAACAAGCGGGAAACAAGCATCATGGACACAAATGTTCGATTTTCCGGCCATTGCCGAAGTACAAGGAATCGATGAAACACTGGGCACTCCGATCGATACCCTGAGACTGAAATTCAATATGCCCGTTAAACCGGAAACGTTTACAGCAGCTGCCTTTAGTATCGAACGAAACGAAAATTCTACTCCAGTCACAGGCATCACCATTTATCCTTTAGGAGAAGAACAAATGTGGTTCAAATTAGAAAATCTCCAGTCGCTGAATGAACCCGACGGCAATTATACCTTAAAGGCAGATCTGAGCGGAGTGCAATCTGCCGGTGGAAAAAGCAGCCAGACCGTACAAACTTTCGACTGGTTGGTAGACCGGACAGGTCCGGCGCTGCTTTCCTGGTCGCCCGACTATACCGGAGGCCTGGATGAACAACATCTCACCGGATTCTATGTGGTATTCAACGAAGAGATCAAAAACCTGCCATTGGAACAGCTCCAATGCTTTGCCAACAATATGCAGGAACCGATATCCTTCGTCTCCATCAAAAAAATAACCGGAGATAAATATTTCATTGGCGGATTGAAAGATATCACCTACATCGAGAAAAACTACCGGATGATACTCGACCTGTCCGGAGTTGAAGATACCTATGGGAATAAAGGTACCGGAACCAGTGAATTTTCATGGAAAGTAGACCGTTCGCTACCGGCTAAAGCAACGAACTTAGCCATTAGCCCCGATCTGGGACACTCTTCCACGGACGGTATCACCTCTACCCGATCCCTGACGGTCTCCATGGATATATCGCAAGCAGATATCTCTGTCGAAATTTATGAAAAAAGCGTGGGAACAGAAATACTGCTGAAACAGATCTATTCGGAAAATCCGCAACGACTCTCGGTTCCTGTAGAATTGAAATCGACCGGTAATGTAACGCTGGTAGCTAAAACAATCGACAAACGGGGATTCTCTAATACTTCCGAACTGCAGGTCTATATCGACAATGTTCCATTGACAGCATCCTGGGAAAACCTGCTGCGCTCGAGCTTCTGCGAAACTCCTGAAGAGGTAAAACTGACATTCTCGGATGCAGTTGAGACAACTGGATGGAATAAAAATGCACTGTCTCTGACACACAATGGTAAGAGCATGGCGACAGACAATCTGCAGATTAATAAGATCTCCGGAAACCAGTACAGCATTACAGGATTGAATGTGGTAGCCAATGCTTCCGGTTCCTATAATTTATGTGTAGACCTGAGCCAATTGCATAAATACAACAGCGGACTGGCAGGTTCCGGTAAATCAGCTTCCATAGAATGGAGTGTAGTCTCTTTTGAAAAACCGGTTGTCAGCAATCGAAAAGACACTCTATATTCCAGTGTCAGTGCAGGTAACCAATGGTATTTTAATGGAACCTCCATCGAAGGAGCTACCGGAGCTTCATACATAGCCGATCAGGACGGATTGTACAGTGTATCGGCCACCAACGCATGGGGTTGTAGCAGCTTATCGGACGAAATATCAGTAACACTGACAGGTATTCCTGTTATCGGAAATCAGAATATCAGCTATTCTATCTATCCGAATCCGACAAACGGGATCTTCTATATCACTACGGAAAACTCCATTACAGAAAAACTGACCGTCAGTTTAAGCAATACAATGGGGCAAACCGTCTTCGTTCGCGAATGGAATGTAATGGAAACCAATGGGAAAGGAGATTTCAATATCTCTATGTTACCCAAAGGAATGTATTTAATTCGTATTATAGGTGAAGGTTTCAGAGAAACCGGAAAAATTATTCTGAAATGATTATTTGCGGCATGGATAAAAATCGTATTTTTGTCCATGCCGTATTTTTGAAAACACATGAAGACACAGGCTATTGTTTTTTCACTGTTATTGCTGCTATTTGCCGGATCTCCCGTTTTTGCCGGAGAAAAAGAAGT
The DNA here is from genome assembly GCA_031553775.1 of Bacteroidales bacterium. Lineage (GTDB taxonomy): Bacteria > Bacteroidota > Bacteroidia > Bacteroidales > Azobacteroidaceae > JAISFI01. The sequence goes on along the minus strand of JAVBLA010000032.1, from coordinate 4,567 downwards.
CATCCGCATGGAATATAGTAACCGGCGCTATGATTTGCGCGACGGTATGCCGAACCTGTTACTGGAAACCCTGTATCAGGACAAGCAAGGCTTTATCTGGCTGGGAACCTACAAAGGCTTCTGCCGCTTCGACGGATTTACATTTACTTCCTTCCTATCGGAAACCGCCATCAACATTCTGTACTTTGATACGGATCCTGAAGGACACGTCAGGGCCTATACCTACCATGATGCTTTTGTAGTGTATGCGAACGATTCCATCCGGTCTGTCCGGCTGGTACCTGAAGATATTTTCCTGAACACTTTCAATTCCAGAAACCTACCGGAAGGTTATCTTATATTTGAGAATGCCGATGCCTCTCACAAGTTTTTAATGCACTGGCAGGAAGATTCGTTGATTACCGTCCTTGAATCGCCTGAACTGGATCAGATCGGAGAAAGTAAGCCTTACCTCGATATTGCAAACAACATGATGTATATGCCTTCCCTGAAAGGTCTGAACATCTATGATATTCAAAAACAGCAAACTACTTTTATTCCGCAACTGGCAATAGAAGCATTTGTTAAACACAGCACCCTCGGACTCTTAGGACTCAATAGCGACGGCATATACCAATTAAATGGCAACCAGTGCAAAAAAATATTTTCCTGCAAATTTGCCAGTCATAAACAGGCAGTGGAAGCATCCGACGGAAGCCTGATCATCAAAGACTTCTTCTCTATTTACCGGTTCCGGAATCAACAGTTGGAAACACTGGTTCCCGATTGTAAAGGAGGAAACTGGGATATGCTGTACGACAGAGAAGGGAATCTCTGGATCGCGTCGCAAAATGGATTATATAATTACCTGCAATTTGATTTTAAAAATTATTCTATAGAAAATGATGTAGTCAAAAATATCCTGGAATATCCGGTAGGAACCTACTGGTTCGGAACATATTATGGAAAATTGATCCGCGAAACAAAAGGTAAAGCAGAGTTTATGCATTATCCCATGACTAAATCCAGTTCTTTCCTCTTCGGAGCAGCCGCCATCGATGGGCGACTCTATTTTCCAAGGGATAACGACCTGTTGATTTACGATCAGAAACGATTTTCCTGGGCTGGTTTTCCTCCCGACACAGAAGGATATTGCCGTGTACTCCCATCTGCAAATAACGAAATTCTGGTACTGACCCCCAAAGGGGTGCATCAATGTGACAAATATGGAAAATCGCTCCGTTTTTTCTCTGAAGATTTTTTCAAGCAGCCTGATTTGCAAGATCTTTTGATAGACTCAAAAGGCCATTGGTACATCAGCGGAAGCTTCGGAATCAGTATTGTAAGCGGTGACAGCGTGCGGCTGATAAAAAATAAAAACACTAATTTCACCGTGCCCATCTGTCTGGATAAACAGAACAGGATCTGGTCGGGAAGTGAAAACCGCCTGAATCTGTTGGCGAACGACAGTATCATTACCGTACACCAATTCAAAGGAGATTTTATACAAAGTCTTCTGGCAATCGATCCGGATCACCTGCTGATCGCGACTATCCAGGGTATTTACATTATGGACCTGCAACTCTATGCATCTTCAGGAAAAACCGGCTTTCTATTCTATAATCACCGGAACGGGTTAACTGCACAGGAAGCGCAGGCGCATGGTTTGTATAGGGACAGCCAGGGTACCTTATGGGTGCCTTTTACCGATTGCTTAGTTGCTTTCGATCCCAGAAAGTTAATCCGGGAAAATGCTCCTCCCCTGTTTCATATCCTGAATAGTGAAGCATCGACCGATAATGTACACTGGTACAAAGCTGATCTCGAAAAGGGAGCACTTTCTTACAAGCAACGAAATATTCGTTTTTCCTTTATCGGATTGAAATATTCGGCAACGGAAAGTGTCAGGTACACTTTCCGTCTGGTCGGATTCCAAAACGAATGGAGCCAACCTTCTTCAAACAAAGAAGTTACTTTCAATAATTTACCTCCGGGAGATTATATATTCGAAGCCCGCGCCAATGCTGGATCCGACGATTCCCGTAGTGAAGTCCAAACGATCCGTTTTTCCATTCGTCCTGCATTCTGGCAAACCTGGTGGTTTCTCGCGGTGAGTGTCCTTTCGTTGATGTTTATCAGTACCGGGCTGGCATTGTATATCCAGCAAAAAAAGAACAAACGCCTGCTACAACAATTGGAAACGGAAAAAGAACTGAACGAGCTACGTATCCGGAGTATCCGCCTGCGCTCTATTCCGCATTTCAATGCCAATGTGCTTTCGGCTATCGAATATTACATCATGAACTTCTCAAAGGAAGAAGCCAATCGCCTGCTGAATATTTATTCTGAATTTATCGGGCGTACCCTGCGGGAAGTAGACAAAGCATCTCGCAATCTCCAGGATGAACTAGAATATACGCAATTATTTCTCCAATTAGAAAAACTCCGTTATGTGGATAAGTTCGAATATACCATCGAGATCGATCCGAAAGTAAATCCGCAACAAATCCAGCTACCGAATATGGTATTGCACACTTATTGCGAAAACGCCATCAAGCATGGATTCTCAGGTCGTACATCAGAATGCAAACTGCATATTTCAGCCAGACAAAAGGAAGAAAGAGTAGAAATCCGGGTGGAAGATAATGGTATCGGAAGAAAAGCGGCTGCCGATCGGAATACCCGCAGTACCAAGCAGGGATTGGAAATCCTTAACAGGCAGATCGATATCTATAACAGCCTGAATAAAACGAAAATCATACGGAATACCGTTGACTTATACGATGGGGATACACCTTGCGGCACCTGTTTCATTATCGAAATCCCCTACAATTATGTATATCGCTGATAAAAACAAAGGGATAAACCGGTAAAATCAGCAAATCAGCCAGTAAGCCCTTTCCAAAAAATAAAGCTATGGCAGAAGTAATCAAGGCTATCATTGTGGAAGACGAGTTTCACCCCCGTGAAACCCTCCTGCAAAAATTAAAAGAATATCATCCCGAAGTAGAGGTGATCAAAGCCTGTGAAAATGCAGAATCAGCCCTGGTAGAAATACTGAGACATCAACCGCATTTGCTGTTTTTGGACATCAATCTGCCCAATAAAAACGGATTGTGGCTGGCAGACCAGTTAGACCAGCTCACCTGCGAAACCTTCACTCCACCGGGTATTATCTTCACAACCGCCTACAACGATTCCGAATACCTGCTGAATGCCATTCGTTTATCTGCCATCGATTACCTGATCAAACCCATATTGATAGAAAATCTCTCTGTAGCAATAGAAAGATTTAAAAAGAAAAGTAATAACTCCATCGAGGTGCACAGGCTGATAAACACTATCCAACAGGAAAAGATGTACCGTTTCAAAAATCTCAGCGGATTGTTGTTAGTCAAAGCTGAAGATATTGCTTATGTGGAAGGCGACCGTAATTATGCAAGAATGGCTTTGGCCAACGGGGAATATGAGGAAATTTTCGAACGTCTCGGAGAAATAGAACAGGCTTTACCGAAAGATATCTTCATTCGCGCCGGAAAAAGTATTATCGTTAATAAATTGTATGTCCGCCGGATCAATGCCCGTAACTCCACCATACAAATCCTCACTCCTTCTGCCAAATACGAAGTGGGAGTATCCGCGGGAGCATTGAAACAGCTCAAAGAAATAAAATATTAAGAAGTGAAAAACGAAAAACGAAAAGTGAAAAATTATTTTCTATTCTTTGGAAGCATCTATATAGCATTTTCTGCAAAGTGGTTCATACTCTTCTTTTTCTCCCAGTAATACCAATTTTTCATTATGTACCGTTCGATGGGAATAAGATGCCAGTTGGCCACATTTTACGCAGATCGCATGTACTTTGGAAACTTCGTCTGCTATGGCACATAATGCAGGCATGGGTCCGAAAGGCTGCCGTTTAAAATCCATATCCAATCCGGCCACAATCACCCGGATACCATTATCAGCCAATTGAGTACAGATATCCAGGAGTCCTTCATCAAAAAACTGTGCTTCATCGATACCCACCACATCCACTTCGGAAGAAAGCAACAGTATATTTGCCGAATTTTCAACAGGAGTACACATGATCGCATTCTGATCGTGCGAAACAACTCCATCCACCGCATACCTTACATCAATTGCCGGTTTGAAGATCTCCACCCGCTGCTTAGCAAACTTCGCCCTGTTCAGGCGACGAATCAGCTCCTCCGTTTTACCAGAAAACATCGATCCACAAATCACTTCAATCCTACCCCGGTGGGCCATCCCTTGTATATTCGATTCGGAAAAAAGAACCATAAAACGCATTTATATAATTATTGAAAGAACAAACATACGAAAAAGTTAAGAGTTAAGAGTTAAGAATCAAGAAATATTTCAGGGCGGAGCAGGTAAGGGTTAGAGGTAAGGGTTATGGCAGGGGAGATTCTTTCCTGGTTAAAAGCACCAGTCCCCAATTCTTCATTCTTCATTTTTCATTCTTCATTTTTGCCTAAAAAAAAAGCAGGTCATCCGGCTTTCCGCCAAACAACCTGCTCTCTCAATAAAACGGCAGCTACCTACTCTCCCACTTGTGCGCAGTACC
>JAVBLA010000071.1:0-11502 GCA_031553775.1 Bacteroidales bacterium | reverse complement strand
CCCCGTTACCTGGATTTAATGAATGCCTCAGAGTTTGCACAATTGCAAAACGACCGGTATTATATTGAAAATGAAGCCAACAGGACCAAACCGATGGAAGAATTCCCTTTTCCCGATCCGCTTGCATTGGGGGAAGGCACGAACTGGACCGAAACCATCACCCGCTCAGCTCCGTATATCAACTCCATTCTTTCTTTGTCGGGTGGAAATCCAACGACAAAATATTATTTTTCTGCCAGCTATAACGATACGGAAGGTATCATTAAAAACAGCGGGATGAAACGTTACCAAACAAGGCTTAACCTGGATAAGACCCTGAGCAAGTATGTGACTGCCGGAATGAAACTTAACTATACTTATATAGATCAGTCGGCCAATAAAGCTGAAATCGGAAGTAATACCTACTGGTATCGTTCCACCATGTTTTTGTCGCCCGTTATTCCTGTCTACAAGGAAGACGGAAGTTTTAACGACTGGAATCCCCAGTTTTATGAAGGCCGGCTTTTTGATTCACCGTTGGCGAATGTGGAATTACTGCAACGGGACCGGATCAGGAAGACACTCAATATGATGACGTATATCGAAATTGAGCCGCTGAAAGACCTGAAACTGAAAAGCTATATTTCCTTTTACGATTACAATCAGTTCATGGATAATTATACGCCGGGAGAGATGCCTACCCGTAAGAATGTGAACAGGGGAGGGGCTGCCAGTAAGAGTGCTTTTGAAAACAATAATATCCTGAATGAAAATACGGTTTCCTACCGGAAAATATGGAAAGATGCACATCATTTTACCGCTTTGTATGGGTTTACTTATCAGAATTTCTGGAATAACTATATGTCTCAAAGCGGAGACGGGTACTTTTTCGATGAATTGGGAACCAATGATATGGGTGCCGCACCTTCCAAGGAAACGATCAATATTTCTTCCTACAGGCAGAAGCAGACCAAAATATCTAACCTGATGCGTCTGGATTACAATTATAAAAGTAAATATTATGTAACGGTTACCGGCCGTGCCGATGCATCTTCCAATTTTTCTGAAAATCATAAATGGGGATATTTCCCTTCGGCAGCCCTTAAATGGAACCTGGCGAAAGAAGATTTCATGAAAGATCAGCGGCTCGTTAACGAACTGGCATTCAGACTGAGCGCCGGGATTTCCGGAAATGATGCAATACCCCGTTACCAATCTCTCGAGGCCATGCAGTCTACTTCTTCCGGATATATTTTCGGAGGCTCGATCCCGGTAGCATATTATCCGTCCCGGATTCCGAACGATGAACTTTCATGGGAAAAGACTACTTCTTATAATGTGGGACTGGATCTTTCTTTTTTGCAGAACCGGTTTCGTGTAACGGTAGACGCCTATCAGGCAAACACACATGACCTTTTGTTAACTTTACAGTTGCCTAATCAGGGCGGTTATCCCGAACGGATGGAAAACACAGGTGAAACCTCCAATAAAGGAATTGAATTTTCTTTGGAGACCCGCAATATCCGTACCAAACAGTTTTCATGGAGTACGACCCTGACGCTGGCTCATAACAAACAAATGGTTGAGGATATCGGTAACTACGACAGGGTGGTGGTATTCCAGGCGCCACACGGAAGTGCGGAATATCCGATGTATGCCTATCAGAAAGGAAAACCCCTGAATGCCTTGTGGGGTATGCAATATGCCGGTACTTGGAAATCCCAGGCAGAAATAGACCAGAATAAAATCGATAAAAAATATGCTTCTTCGGCAGTCGCTTATTATGCCCCGGGAAGACAGCGTTATATCGACCAGAAAAACGACGGGGTATTGAATAATGACGACCTGGTATATCTTGGCAATGCAGATCCCCTGTTGTATGGAGGACTCCAGAATACATTCAGTATTTATGGGGTTAATGTAGGAATTTATTTCAACTATTCATGGGGAGGTAAAATCTATAACATACCGGAATTGTTTATGGGAACAGGAACCTATCTGAGTAATCAGTATAAATACATGGTCAATGCCTGGCATCCGGTACGAAACCCGAATTCAGATTATCCCCGGGCCAATTCGAAAGATGATGTCCCCAATGACAGGTTTGTTCATGATGCCAGTTTTCTGCGCCTCAAGAATGTCTCGATTTCATACACCTTCGATTTAGCCAAGGCAACAAAGAACACACTGGGAAGCCTGACACTTTCGGCTAATGGAAATAATCTTTATCTATGGAAATATTATAACGGTTACGATCCGGAAGTTTCCACCAACAGCGAAGGCTCGACTGTCCGCCGGATGGACTATGGCGCTTATCCGAACAGCCGTACTTTGTCGTTTGGCATGCAACTTAATTTTTGACCTGTCTAATTTAAAATGTAAATAATCATGAAAAAATATACATACAATATCCCGTTAGCAATGCTGCTATTGCTTCTGTCGATCTTATCTTCATGTGATGATTTGCTCAGAGAAGAAACCGATAGTTTTGTCAACCGAAAACAAACATTCCAGGATGTGCCGCAGTGTATTGCATCCCTGAACAGTTGTTATATTCCCTTGAACAGTATATTCAGAAATGAGCTACTGACAGTGAATGAAGGCTCTACCGACCTGGCCTATCTGACCTCTTCGGATGTCAATGCCCGTTTTGAGATTTCTCCGGCCAATCCCGGTTGCGGAGCCAACATCTGGGAAGCCTGCTACAAGGGCATTATGTATTGTAATGCATCGGTGGAAGGAATCAAATCATCGCCTGTAGAGGAGGAAAAGAAGCCTGCTTTAATCGGAGAAGCGGTAACCTTGAGAGCATTGTACTATTATGTATTGACATCGATGTTTGGGGATGTTCCTTATTATACAGACGATATTACTTCAATAGAAATCCTGAATAAAGTCAACCGCTTACCCAGAATGGATGCTGTAGAGACAAGAAATAAGCTGATAGAAGAGTTGAAAGTTTATGCGGGAGCTCTTCCGCAAAAAAGGCCGGGCGACATTGAAGGAAACAGGGTTTCTGCTCCTCTGGCCCGTATCCTGATTGCTAAAATGGCCTTATGGAATAAGCAATATGATGTGGCATTGGAAGCATTGAAGCCGGTCAGGCAACTCTATGGAAACCTGGATTCATATTCATTGACAGATACTTATTTCAGGTATAAGAACACACCGGAGTCTATCTTGGAAGTTCAATTCACTTATTCCGTAACCGGCTTGAAAAAGACCTCGGTCGTAGCATCTATCACAACTCCATCGAGAGCTTCGGGAACAAGTACTTATGATGGAGTCAGTATACCTGAGTTGGGTAGTACCGGAACCATCAATACATCTATTACCCCTTCGAATCATTTCGTAGAAATATATGATAAGCATACGGATGATCCCCGGCAGGAAATTATTATAGCCAGATCGTACAATGGAGCCTGGTTCTCCCGTCCTTCCAGGAATAATTTTACCGGAAAACCCTGGATGGGTCCCAAGTTCTGGTGCCCGGGACTGGACGGCCTGGCCGATGGGAATAATCAGAAGGTATTTCGTTTTGCCGATGCCTTGCTGATGATGGCAGAGGCGGCCAATGAACTCGATCAGCCATCGTTGGCATTGGAATGTATCAATGAAGTAAAAGGCCGGGCACAAATTTCTCAAATGGATACTTATCCCGGAAAAGAAGCTTTTTTTGAAGAGTTAAAAGATGAAAGGGCCCGGGAACTGATGGGTGAATACGGAAGGAAATGGGACCTGGTACGTTGGGGGATCTTTTATGAATCCATCAAAGCTACGATTGCTCAGGAAGTGGTGGCCGTAAATACGAATATAAGGCCGTTCCATGAATATTATCCTATCCCGGACAGCGAAGTGTTCAAATCGGGAGGCATACTGACCAATGATGCGTATACCGGACAATAAAAGAGCAATCATGAAAAAACGGATCTATATAATGGTTTTATCGACGGTTTCCTGTTTCCTTTACATTTCCGGACTTTCTGCGCAGGAAAAACCGATGAAAATTATCTGTTACAATATTTACAGGGGCATGGAAAAGGATACCTCTCAAAACAAGCAGGTTTTTGTGGACTGGGTAAAGGCTCAGGATGTGGATATTTTTGCCATACAGGAAGCTTATAAGTTCACCCAAAAAGGACTCGAGGACCTGGCTGCCCGTTACGGACATCCTTATGCCGTATTGTTGAAGGAACGGGAAAAAGGTACGCCGGTAGCGATTACATCCAGATATCCCATTGTAGACATACATCATGTGATCGAGAGCATGCATCATGGTTTTATCCTTGCAAAGATCAATGGATACAATATCATCAACCTTCATTTCAGTCCCTTCACTTATGAAAAAAGAAGAGTGGAAACCGAGGTGATATTACAGACCATACAAGCAACCGGAGACGAAGGTAAATGGATTGTCATGGGAGATTTTAATTCGGTCTCCCCGTTAGATTCAGCTTATTATACCGATGGAAGATACATCAGGAATATGCAGGGTCTGGCACGGAAATACAGCTATCACGATAACCTGATCGATGGAAATAAAATTGATTATCAGGTGCACAGTAAAATCCTTAATGCCGGTTTGCTGGATGCACTCAGGGTGTATGATACTTCTTTAGACCTGCCCAGAAAGGCAAGGATTGACTTTATATATGTAAGTAAAGATCTGAAAGACCGGATTGCATCCGGAGAGATACAGGTTGATGAGTTTACGCGCAAATATTCGGATCATTACCCTGTTGTCCTTAAAATTAACGATAAAAATTAAGATGATTATGAAAAGAAATAATTTGAACCGGATGGGTTTGCAATTGTTGCCGCTTTGTTTTTTCTTTCTGCTGGGTTTAATAGCCTGCCAGGACGATGAGGCTACCCAGTTTAAAACGGATCTGGCATTGAATAGTACTATTGTCAGGGTCCCTGAAAAGGCAGGTACGACCAGAATACTGGTTTATTCCGACAAAGACTGGTCCGTCAGATTCCTGGATCCGGAAGTTGCCTGGGCATCGGTCGCAGTCCCCACGGGATCGGGCAATGGCGAGTTTTTAGTCGATTTTGAATCTAATGAAAATCAATTACCCCGATCTACTAAAATATTGATACATAACAATGCCAAAGCAGACACCGTAGATCTGCAGCAAAAGGGGATCACCCCTGTCATTGCCATTACAGATACGGATATCATGGGTATTGCCGGTGGAGGCAGAATGAAAAGCGGGATTGCCTGCAACATCCCGTTTGAATTGATACAAACAACAATAACTTACCCGGCAGGTAGCGGGAATTCCTGGATCACAGAAGTGAATATCCAGGACGGAAGTCTGAAATTCAGGCTGGAAAGATCTACGGAAACAGTTGTGCGGGAAGGTCTTTTGTCCTTACGATACACGGATGCTTTCGGAATTGTTGTGGAAGACTCTATCCGTATCAAACAAAGTCCCGGTTTTGATAATGAAAGCGGAGATGCGGTACTCAAAACGTTTGAGTATCTGAAGTCTTTACCTGCAGGAGTGATCACAGAAAATATATACCTGGAGGCCGTAGTGGTAAGTGATAAAGGAAATCCGAATCTGGCAACCAATCAAAACAAGAGCCGTACGGAAATCGACCCTATTGAGAATCAGATTACTGTCTATATTCAGAATGAACAGGGAACGTCCGGAATTATGCTGAAAGCCAAAGCCCCGGGAGATAATATATTCGATCGCTACGACCGGATTAAATTGTGGCTGAAAAATCTGCAAATCGTTAAAGAAGCCAATCCGGAACGATATACCCTGAAGGGGATAGAAACCGTTCATATCCTGGAGAAAAACGAAGGAGATATTGTCATGCCTAAAGAAATGTATATGAAAAACCTGACGGATAACGACCTGTACACGTTTATTAAACTCAAGGATGTTGAAATTGCAGTGCCTTCAGGATGCTTTAGCAATATCAATGAAGGTTACAACAAGAGGACTTCGGTATATCCTACCTGTATCAGGGATATCGACGGCAACAGTATGTATATGCTTACAAACGTGGATGTTCCTTATCGCAGGGACGGTGCACAAGTGCCTCAGGGATCCGGTAGCATATCCGGTATCATAGTATATGATTACCTGCTTCGTTACGGTGGAGACATCGGCCGTTATGCCATCCGGCAACTGACCCGGGAAGAAATCGCCCTGAGTGAAAACAGAGTGGACGGATTCTCCCAGGTATTGGCAGAGTGGAGCCGCTATAAAAAAGGAGAAGCCGATCCGATCGCACCGGATGCCGGAGCAGAAAGAGGTGCTAAACTTTCCCATAGTAAATCTACGGTCGGGTCGGGTCCGGATTTCAATGGACTGACCCTGACAACTGCGACTGTTACCGATGGCGGTTTTGCCGCTTCCAATTGGTGGAATAATAACCAGGGAGAAAGTTGGATCATCCAGTTCTCGACTACGGGTATCAGTAAATCGCTTTCCATACAAATTGAAGGAGATGTGATCCTGGGTGCCCCAAGGAATTATGTGATTGAATGGTCTACGTCGCTGGAGTCCGGTCCCTGGCAGACGGTGGGAGAATATACCATGCAGGATCTGGTGCAGGCGGGAGCCAATACCTTGTATACACAGGTTCCGGGACATAAGGTAGTAAACTTCAACCTGCCGGATGTCCTGCTGGATCAGTCTATGGTTTATATTCGTCTCAGGGCTAAGAACAACCAGGCAGGAACAGCATCTTCCGATGTAGGAGGAGTCGTTGACAATACCAAAGCAAGTCGTTTGGGACACTTATCGATTAAATACAATAAATAGGAATTACATAAGTTATTATTAAATAATAGCTTATGCTAAGGAGCATGTATTAAATTCGATATTGATCGTCATTGCGAGCGGAAGCGAAGCAATCTCCTGACAACCGCAGGAGATTGCTTCGTCGTTCCTCCTCGCAATGACGTAATATATTCTTCCTCGCAATGACGATTGGCATCTACTTTTGACAACCCTCTTTTAAAATGAATTTTTATGGTCCGAATAATTAAAATCCTATTCTTTATCTCAGTTTTCCTGTTTCCCGGTGTATCATACTCCCAAAAGGATATTGTTTATACTGATGCATCCCGGTTGACTCTTATCGGGAAAGCAGAACCAGGGGGAGAATATTATCACCGGGTGGATACGGCTCATTATCATACAATGCCTAAAGCCGTTAAAAAACTATTTACGAATTCTGCCGGTCTGGCCATTGCATTTAAGACCCATAGTACGGAAATTCATGCCAGGTGGTGTGTGACTGATAAAAAAGCATCGAATAACATGACTCCTATCATGGAAAAGGGCTTGGATTTATATATTAAGAAAGATGGAAAATGGCAATTTGCGGGAGTAGGAAGACCGTCGAATGTTTGTAATGAATCTCAGATCGTTGCCAATATGACTTCCGGAGAAAAAGAATGCTTGCTCTATCTGCCTTTGTATGATGAAACGAAATCGTTGGAAATTGGAGTTCCTTCCGGTTTTGAAATATCGCCTATGACCGATCCTTTTACGAAAAAAATAGTTATCTATGGTTCCAGTATCCTTCAGGGAGCATCTGCCAGTCGCCCGGGAATGGCTTATCCTTCCCGTTTATCCCGCCAGACAGGCCTGAATTTTATCAATCTGGGCCTGAGTGGAAATGGGAAAATGGAAGCGCCGGTAGCGGATATGCTGGCAGATATCAAAGAGGTGGATGCATTTATCCTGGATTGTATTCCTAATCCCTCTCCGTCGGAGATCAGGGAAAGAACTTCATATCTGGTCAAAACTTTAAGGAATCATCATCCGTCGGCACCGATTATCCTGCTGGAAACAATTATCAGGGAAGGAGGCTATTTCAATGAGCAGGTTGGCAGCCGGGTTGCTGAGCAGAATGCTGCTATCAGGGAGGAATATGATAAACTGATTGCAGGAGGAGTGAAAAATCTTTACCTGATCAGGGAAGATCAATTTTTGGGTACAGACCATGAAGGGAGTGTGGATGGTGTACATCCTAATGACTTGGGGTTTGACAGGTTTCTGGAGAAAATCGGGCCGGCAATTATGAAAGTTCTTGTGGAAAATGGCGTATCTAAAGAGAGTACTATTTGAATGGTTTGTAGCTTGTTTAATCCTCAAATCCACTCAATCCTTTACAATTAAATCGCATCATCGTGTGTACGCGCATGATTGATCGACTTGTGATGCAAGTCCACTGGGATAGATAACGATTCACCGATAGTATGAGTTTCTAGATGAGGCGGAATCGGAGAAAAAGTCTTTAGTCTGTATTTTTAGTTCGTTGTCTATTTTTTTTAAAATATGTTATATAACATAAAAAATGATTTGCATTTTATATGCGAATGATAGTATATTTGTGTTTTAGAATTACGATCATTTATACTAAAGCTATTCACCATGAAAAATATCCTATCTTTTTTCTTAATAAATTAGATTTTTATTCAGTCCTTTTAAAAATCATAAACAATAATTTATTATGAAGAGTATTCTAAGCATTATAATTTTTATTTGGTTTGTAATTTTACCGATATATACTATTAATACGATGCAGACTGCAATGGACATCGGTAATATTAGTATGCAATTCGAATATGATGATACACAGGATACAAGAGATGATTTTACCAATGATTATACCGGACGTCCTACCAACGACGTGTTTTATAAATTCACAATGGTTTATGCATTCGACATCGTAATCAGCCATTGTGGTTCTCAAATATCAGATACATATTTATCCTTGCTGGACGAATCCGGTAATATAGTCACCCAAAGTGATGATTATCCGGAAGAAGAGGGTTGCCCGGGATATCCGGATCAGGCACATCTTGAAATCCGGCTTCAACCTGGAACCTATTATGTGGTTTCCGAAGGATATTATGAAGATGGAATAATTACCACTACAATCAGGACTGCGGGAATTATCAATGATCTTTACCGGGATTTTCCTGTTCCCCTTTGGATTGATCAGCCGGAAATTTTTACTTATACACAGAATATGGCATACCGTTCAGCTGTATATGGAGATTGGGGCAAAGACATTATTTATAGAATTACCATCATAGAACCTCACAATATTACCATATCCCACTGCGGTTCGGCTGTTGAAAATAGTGAATTATACCTGTTGGATGGGTCGGGAGAATTGATTCTGGGGAATGATAATTACAGGGGCGAAAGGCATTGTCAAGGGAGTACTCAACGTGCTTATATGGAAATCGGAAGCTTGTTGCCGGGAACTTATTATGTAGTTTCGAAAGCGTTAAGCGATGGTATGCTCACTACTACTATCGAAGCTACGGAAATACCTCCTGGAGATAGCAAGATTACGGCATTTGATGTAGGTACTTTTGATCAACCTTTTGTTTATTCGGATACGCAGAATACAACGCCTCTTTTTGATGATTTAGGGAATGCTACGTTTGATGTATTTTATAAATTTTCTATTACTCGTGAGTTCAACCTGATTGTATCTAATTGTAATTCAGAATTAAACGATACCCAGGCGTATTTATTGGATGAATCAGGAAATGCTATTACTCCGAACCATCCTTATTGGGGAAATCAATGTAATCCAAACAGTCCGGATCGGGCTTATTTTGAAATGAAATATTTGCCTCCCGGAACCTATTTTGTGGTTTCAGAGGGATTTTTTGAAAATGGAGTAATTACAACTAATATTGAAATACGGAAAATACCTGTTGGTGATAATATCGATAATCCCATTGATGTCGGTGCGTTTGATCAATTGGATTCATATTCGGATTCCCTGAATACCATGATAGATTATTCTACAAAATATGGGAAAATAACCAGCGATGTATTTTATAAATTCAAATTGATTCGTACCTATGATGTGAGAATATCTTCATGTAACTCAGATGTGGATACTTACTTATACTTATTGGATGAATCAGGTAATAAAATTGCGGAGAATAAAGAATCGGCAGGTTCGGACAATTGTAATGGAACCGTACTTCATTCGTGTATTGATATAAAATTGGACCCTGGAATCTATTATGCGGTTGTAGAAGGGAATTCTCAAAATGGCATGATACATACCACTATAGAAACCTATACTTTTTATGCAGATTTGGGAATCAATCAGAATCATAATTATATCAAAACAACTGCTCCAAGGGTAGCATCTCTAACATTATCCGGTTTGGATCCGGATGATTACCAGGAATCTATTCGTTATTTTGATGGTTTAGGCCGCCTTGATCAGGTTGTGGATAAAGATATTACACCAGGCAGGCAGGATCTGGTCAGCAGGGTGGAATATGATCCTTTGGGGAGGGAATCTGCCAGATATTTGCCGACTCCAAACCATGGAGAGGGTGCTTATATCCTAAAAATAACAGGTGATCATCTTTCTTCAAAATTATATGAAGACTCCCGGCCTTATTCCCAACCTGTTTATGAAGCTTCTCCCCTGAACCGGATATTGGAACAGTATGGTCCGGGTGAGGCCTGGCAGACTTCCATTGATGGGAAATTTGTCGGAACAAATTATCTCACCAATACAACAGAAGCAAAACTACGTTGTTCTCTTTATCAGGTAACCGGTAATCCTGATAATCCGGGTTTGAAGAGGGAAAGCGATTATAACCCGAAGGAGTTGTATGTTGTAGCGTTAAAAGATGAAGATGGAAATATTTCCTATGAGTTTAAAGATAAGCTGGGTCGGCTTGTTCTTACCCGACGGGTAAACGGGGATGAGTTTCTGGATACTTATTATATTTATGATAGATTTGGAAATAAAACTTTTGTTCTTCCTCCGTTAGCTTCTGAATCTCTCTCCGGAATTGGATCTTGGAATGAGGAGGATGATATCATGAAGAAATATGCCTATCTCTATCGCTACGACGGTTGTAAACGTTGTATTGCCCAGAGAATTCCCGGTTGCGACTGGCAGTATTTTGTTTATGACAAGGCCGACCGCCTGATCCTTTCACAAGATGGCGAGCAACGCTTCAACAACAAAAACGAATGGTCCTTTACCAAGTATGATGCTTTCGGCCGTGTATTGCTAACCGGAGTATATACTGACCCCAAATCCCATGCCGGACTCTGTGAAGAAATCAACGATTTGCTGGTAGTCGAGCAAGTACAGCCCGGCCACTATGGCTATACATGGAATGTCCTTCCCCGGATTACCTATGACAAGGTACTCACCGTCAATTATTACGACGACTACGAGCTCCTGCTCTCACAGGGTACATATTTCCGGAACGCTTTCCCTTACAGCCACAGGGAAGGATACGGCACCCGTTACGAAACCCCCAACTGTCTTGGCTGTTCCGCCAAAGGCCTTTTAACGGGCACCCGTACCCATTTGCTGGATGGTTCGGGAGAGATTGTTACCACCGCTTTTTACTATGACGACAAAGGTCGTGTCATCCAGCAGATATCCACCAACCACCTCGGGGGCTTCGACAGAGAATACACCCTTTATAACTTTACCGGCCAACCCCTCAAAGTCCTGAAGGAACATACATCTCCTTCGGTT
>JAVBLA010000033.1:0-21639 GCA_031553775.1 Bacteroidales bacterium | reverse complement strand
CAATGATCAATCGGATTGCGCTTAATTTGATTAAAAATGAAAACTCTAAGAAAAGAAGTGTGAAGGGAAAAAGACTTGACGCGGGATGGAATAATGATTATTTATTGAAAATCCTAACAAATTAAGATGCGTTTGCCCTGGATTATATGGTAAGTCCATTTCATTATTAATATTTTAATTGTACCTTACATCCAATGAATATTTTAGATTATTTCATGTACATTATTTATCGATTTAGCTATAAAATCTTAAATCGAGAAAAAAGTGATGCCCGTTGGAGTGCCTTTTTATTTATTTCTCTTTGGGTTACTTTTATTATTATTATTTCAGTAATGGGATTAATAATAAAAAATAGGATAAGTATATTATTTGTTAAAAATTTACCCTATAGCTGGTTTATACTGCATTTATTAATCCCTTTTGTATTGGCTTTCAGATATTATAAATATAAAGATATTTCATCTATTGAAAAAGATTTTTTATCTTTAGATGAAAGATATCAAAAACTAATTAATTGGATAATATATACAATTATTCTCATAGTCCCTGTTCTTACATTTATGTTATTCCGGCTTTATGCATTTGAATAATAAAAATAGAGAAGATTAATCTTCCCTTTAAGATTATTGATGATAAATATGAAGAAGAAAAAGAGGCTCACGGAATAAAAGAATGAAATTAACAAATTAAATAGGGATATTCATTAAATAAAAAAACTGCCACAAGATCAATCACCCTGCAGCAGTTTTCTATTTTTCAAAATAACCGATCGGTTTATTTCACCCCAAATTTATAAATACAAAGGCTCGTATATTTTTCTCCCGGTTTCAATACCGTACTCGGGAAAGACGGCTGATTCGGAGAATCGGGATAATGTTGCGTTTCCAGACACAAAGCAGTCCTTTGTTGATAAGCGATACCTTTTTTACCGGCCTGAGAACCATTCAGGAAGTTACCGGAATAGAATTGAACAGCCGGTTCGCTGGTATACACCTCCATGGAAATACCGGTAGCAGGGCAATACAATTCGCAGGCAACCGTAGAAGGATTGTTATCGGCTTTGAATACCCAGTTGTGATCATATCCACGTCCGAATTTGATTTGTTCGGACGGATCGTCAATGCGGTCTCCTATAACAGTAGCTGTTGTGAAATCAAGCGGAGTACCTTTTACCGGATCTACCTTGCCGGTCGGGATCAGGTCTTTTTTCACCGGAGTATACCGGTCGGCGTTGATAAATAATACATGATCCAGGATCGTGTTGTTCGGATCGCCCGACAGGTTGAAATATGAGTGGTTGGTCAGATTCACTACGGTCGGTTTGGAAGTTTCCGCTTCGTAAGCGATAGCAATAGCGTTATTGCCTGTAAGCGTGTAAGTTACTTTTACCTGCAGTTCTCCCGGATATCCGGCTTCACCGTCGGCAGATACATAAGAGCATACCAGTGTAGTGTCGTCCGGTTGTTGGATATCGAAATATTGGTTATGAAAACCGTTCGGTCCGCCATGCAGGGAATTCTTTCCATTGTTGATAGGCAAAGAATATTCCACACCGTCTAATTTGAATTTACCCAAAGCGATACGGTTGCCGTAACGACCGATCAGGGCGCCGAAATTGGAATCGTTATTCAGGAAAGCTTCGATAGAATCGAATCCGAGTACCACATCTTTCATTTCCCCGTTTTTGTCGGGAACCATTACAGATACGATCCTTCCTCCGAAGTTGGTGACACATACCTCCATTCCGGCGGTATTTTTCATCACATACAGGCTTGTTTCTTTTCCGGAAACAGTGCCTTTGAACTTGGAAACATACAAACCCGACAAGGTCGGAGTTTCTGCTGCGTTTGTTTCAGCCGGAGCTTCTTGCTTTTTGCTGCCACCGCAGGAAATCATCATAATAGCGGCCATCGCGCACAACCAAATTGTTTTTCTCATAACTCAAATTTTAAAAGTACTATTTATTAAAGATCTAGAATGTTTATACTTCTGGTAAGTCGCTTAAATCCACCGGAAAATCATTTCTACAGCCATTTTTTCTTCTTAAAGAAATACAAAATAGACAGGGATGAGACCAGCATCAACCCGATTGCGAACAGGTAACCGTATTTCCAGCTGATTTCGGGCATGATATTGAAGTTCATTCCGTAAATACTGGCAATCAGGGTAGGTGGCATGAAGATTACGGATACCACCGTAAATATCTTGATGATCTTATTCTGTTCGATATTAACAAAACCGAGGAAGGTATCCTGCAGGTAGTCCAGGCGGTCGAAACCAAAGCGGATGTGTTCCAGCAGGGAGTTGATGTCTTTGATCAGAATAGTCAGTTTGGGACGTAATTCGTCCGGGATCAGGTCACTTTTCAACATATTGGAAATGGCCCGCTGCTTGTCGATGATATTTTCCCGGAGCAACATGGTGCGTTCCTGTAAGTTCTTGATTTGCAACAGCGAGTCTTCATCTGCATCCTGGATACTGTTACTCAGGTTTGTAATTTCCAGGGTAATGTCCTCGATCATATCGGCATCGAATTCCAGCCGTGTCTCAAAAAGACCGAGGAAAACATGATATCCGGTCGGGAAACTGCGCGGGTTCGCCGATAATTTCTTGATGGTTTCGTTGAAAGAAATAAGATCTTCACCCCTGACAGACACTAAGATCCCGTTTTTGATAATAAAAGAGACCGGCTCGCGGACAAAATTATTCAGCAGGAAGTTGGTATTGACCACCAGGGTATCCGACGTTTCTATGTAACGGGAAGATGTCTCGATCTCGATCATTTCTTCTTCTTCCTGGATATAGATTTTCAGATAATCTTCCAACTGGGTTTCGATTTCTTCGTCTACATCGTTCAGGTCGATCCAAAGAAACTGATCGGTCGGCGTCTTCTTCAGGAAGTCGATGCTGCGGCTTACCCTGATGACTCCGTCTTTGTGATAAAATAGTCTGATTCCTGACATAAAAAACTCCGTTTTTAGAGTTAAGAATTAAGAGTTAAGAGTTAAGAGTTAAAATTACCGGAATTTGGGAAATCAACTCTTAACTCTTAACTCTTAACTCTTAACTTCATTCATATGTTCTCTGATCAAATTAGTCAACTCAATAAACTGCTCCACCGACAGTTGTTCCGGACGTTTGTCGAAAATGGGCAGCGGAAAAATTTCACATTCTTTTCCCAACAGGGGTTTGAGAGAATTTCTCATGGTTTTGCGGCGTTGATTGAATGCCGTTTTTACAACTGTTTTCAATAGATTTTCGTCGCAATCCAAAGTAGTGCGGGTATTCCGTTTCATACGGATAACGGCCGACTTTACTTTGGGCGGAGGATCGAAAACGTGCTCCCCGACTGTAAACAGGTATTCTATATCATACCATAATTGCAATAACACTGTAATGATCCCGTACGATTTTTTCCCGGGAGGAGAAGCCAAACGTTCGGCTACCTCTTTCTGGATCATTCCCGAACAACAGGGGATATGGTCTTTATATTCCAGTACCTTAAAAAATATCTGGCTGGAAATGTTATACGGATAATTTCCGATAACACAGAACGGACCCGGGAATATTTTCGATAAATCCATCTGCAGAAAATCTTCAGCGAGGATTTTACCTTCCAGTTCCGGATAATGCCCGTGCAGGTATGTTACCGATTCCCAATCCAGCTCGACAACCTTCAGGTTCATCTCTTTTTCCAATAAAAACCGGGTCAGTACACCGGTTCCGGGGCCGACCTCCAATACCGGATAGTTGCTGAAATCATCCAGGGTATCTGCTATTTTCCGGGCAATTTCCATGTCTTTGAGAAAATGCTGTCCGAGAGATTTTTTAGGACGTACCTGTTTCATTCACACAATTTTTAACCAAATTATCGAAAAAATGATTACCTTTGCAGGCTGCGAGGACAAAAGTACATATTTTTTTCACAATACTTCGTTAATGTCGGCAAAATTGAAAACGTTTATTACAAAGTTCCTTCAAATAGTACTCCCTTTGGCCCTGGGGATTGTGATTTTGTATTTCCTGTATGCAGGAACCGATTTCAAGGCATTATGGGGCGATATTAAAAACGCCAATTGGGCGATCTTATCATTCTCCCTGCTCTTCGGATTGTCGGGAAACGTGATCCGGGGACTTCGTTGGGAGTTGCTGATCAAACCGTTGGGATATGCACCTAAAAAATCAAATTTGATTTATGCCGTGCTGGGAAACTATGCCGTTAATTTTGCTTTGCCGCGGGCAGGTGAAATATGGAGATGTGGAGTGATAGCCAAAAATGAAAAAATTCCATTTACCAAACTTCTCGGAACATTGATTATCGACCGTTTGTTCGATACATTGATGGTTGCTTTCATCTTTTGCCTGGCATTTTTCTCAAATGCTGCCATGTTCTATAAGAACCGGGAATTGTTCAATCTTCCGGCATTTCTTACCTCCCCGGTTTTTTATGCGGGATGTTTGGGAGTATTGGTTCTGATAGCTGTAATTATTATTTTTTTCAAAGAGAATTTCATCGTCAAAAAAATCCGGAATTTCCTCACATCTATGTGGAACGATATGAAAATGGTTTGGGGAATGAAAGAAAAAAGAAGGTTCATCGTGTACACTTTCGGTATCTGGATTTCCTATTTTTTATATTTATATATTACTTTCTTTGCTTTTGATTTTACTTCCGGACTGGGAATTGCCGCCGGATTGTTCATCTTTGCCATTAGCAGTATCAGTATGGGAATTCCTTCCAACGGAGGATTAGGTCCCTGGCAGGCTGCTACGGTATTCGGATTATGCTCGTTCATGGTAGAAAGCGAACAGGCGAAAGCTTTTGCTACAGCCGTTTTTGCTTTCCAGTCTATTTGGGTGGTGATCTGTGGCCTTTTCGGTATTGTGGCCCTCTCACTCAAAAGCAGGAAGCCTTCAATCAATGATAATGATCAATAACAGGATAACAGATCTTTTCGGAATTCAATACCCTATCGTACAGGGAGGTATGGTGTGGTGCAGCGGATGGCGACTGGCTTCTGCCGTGAGTAATGCCGGCGGACTGGGACTGATCGGTGCCGGATCCATGCACCCGGAAATTCTGCAGGAACATATCCGGAAATGCAGACAGGCAACTGACAAGCCTTTCGGGGTAAATGTTCCTTTATTATACCCGGAAATAGACGCCATCATGCGTTTACTTGTAGCCGAGGGAGTGAAAATCGTATTTACTTCCGCCGGAAATCCTAAATCCTGGACCCAATACCTGAAAGATAATGGGATAACAGTCGCTCATGTGGTTTCCAGTTCCAGATTTGCCGCTAAATGCGAAGAAGCCGGTGTAGACGCCATCGTTGCCGAAGGTTTTGAAGCCGGAGGACATAACGGAAGGGAGGAAACGACCACTATGGTACTTGTTCCCCAGGTAAGGAAAGCAACGTCCCTGCCCTTGCTGTCGGCCGGAGGGATAGCAACCGGACAACAAATTCTGGCAGCCATGATACTCGGCGCCGACGGAGTCCAGATGGGCACCCGTTTCGCCCTGACAAAAGAGAGCAGCGCCAGCGATGCATTCAAGCAAATCTGCCTTTCTTCGGGAGAAGGAGATACGATGCTCGCGTTAAAAAAAATAGCTCCCACCCGCCTGATCAAAAACGACTTTTTCCAATTGGTGGAAAAAGCTGAAAATACCGGCGTTTCTGTGGATGAATTAAAAGAGATACTCGGCCGTGGCCGCGCCAAGAAAGGCATTTTTGAAGGAGATCTGATCAACGGAGAGTTAGAAATAGGACAAGTAACTTCCCTGATCGATACGATTCCTTCCGTACAGGAAATAATGGACGACCTGGTCCGGGTCTTCAATCAGTAAAAAAAGAAAAATGATAACAGTCAGCAACTTAGCCATTCAATTCGGTAAAAGAATATTGTTCCAGGATGTCAACCTGAAATTTACTCCGGGAAACTGCTATGGCATCATCGGAGCAAACGGTGCCGGAAAATCTACCTTCCTCAGAGCTTTGAGCGGAGATATGGATCCTACCCGCGGAACCATATCGTTCGGTTCGGGAGAACGTCTCTCGGTTCTGAAACAAGATCACTTTGCCTTCGATGAATATACGGTGATGGATACCGTACTGAGGGGACATACCGTTTTGTGGGATATCTCCCGGGAAAAAGACGCTCTCTATGCCAAAGAAGATTTTTCGGATGCCGACGGCGTACGGGCTGCTGAATTGGAAGAAAAATTCGCTGAACTCGAAGGCTGGAATGCCGAAAGCGATGCTGCCAACCTGCTCAGCGGATTAGGGATCAAAGAGGATCTGCATTATATGATGATGAAAGACCTCGGCGGAAGAGAAAAAGTACGTGTACTGCTGGCGCAGGCACTTTTCGGAAAACCCGATAATCTCCTGCTGGATGAGCCGACCAACGACCTGGACCTGGAAACCGTGATGTGGCTGGAAAATTATCTGTCGGAATTCGATAATACCGTATTGGTGGTTTCACACGACAGGCACTTCCTGGACTCGGTATGTACCCATACCGTCGATATCGACTATGGCAATATTAAACTCTTTTCCGGGAACTACAGTTTTTGGTACGAATCCAGCCAGTTAGCCCTCCGCCAGCAACAACAGCAAAATAAAAAGGCAGAAGAAAAGAAAAAGGAACTGGAAGAATTTATCCGCCGGTTTAGTGCCAATGTGGCTAAATCCAAACAGACCACCAGCCGGAAAAAGATGCTGGAAAAACTCAATGTTGAAGAGATACAGCCTTCTTCCCGCAAATATCCGGGTATTATTTTTACACCGGCCAGGGAAACCGGGAATAAGATCCTGGAAGTAAACGGACTGTCAGCCAGTATAGAAGGAACTACACTATTCAAAAGTGTATCTTTCAATGTGGAAAAAGACGATAAGATCATTTTTCTCTCCCGGGATCCCCGCGCCATGACAGTCTTCTTCCAGATCATCAACAACGAGCTCCATCCGGATGAAGGGACTTTCGAATGGGGACA
This sequence comes from Bacteroidales bacterium, assembly GCA_031553775.1. Taxonomy (GTDB): domain Bacteria; phylum Bacteroidota; class Bacteroidia; order Bacteroidales; family Azobacteroidaceae; genus JAISFI01. The sequence goes on along the minus strand of JAVBLA010000033.1, from coordinate 14,642 downwards.
AACCATCACAATGGCTTATCTCCCTCTGGATAATTCCTCCTTTTTCAATACCGATATGAACCTCGTGGAATGGATCTCCCAATTTTCGGAAGATACACACGAAGTTTATCTGAAAGGTTATCTCGGTAAAATGTTGTTTTCGGGAGAAGAAGTCCTGAAAAAAGCCAGCGTTCTTTCCGGAGGAGAAAAAATGCGTTGCATGATCTCCCGGATGATGCTGAAAGATGCAAATTGTTTAGTCCTCGATTCTCCTGCCAACCATTTAGACCTGGAATCTATCCAGGCATTTAATAACACCCTGAAAAATTTCAAGGGAAATGTGCTGATGTCCAGTCATGACCACGAATTCATCCAAACGGTTTGTAACCGGGTAATAGAACTGACTCCTAACGGTATCATTGATAAGTTGATGGATTACGATGATTATGTGACCTCTGATGAGATCAAAGAGTTGAGAAAGAAACTATACCGCTAAATATATTTCCCGATTACATGACTGCCGGTTTTATCCTCCGTGAACTTCATTCCGTATCCAATCCTGAAAAAGCAAGGTTCTTGCAGGGATTTTTTAAAACAGGGAAAGGACAATATGCCGAAGGAGATGTTTTTTTAGGAATCGTTGTCCCTGTAGTACGGGATATCGTTAAAGCCAACAAAGGCATCCCTTTACCGGAAATCCAGATATTACTGGATTCGGAATATCACGAGGCCCGGCTGGCAGCATTTTTATTCCTCGTGCAACAATTCAAAAAAGCCAAAGAAGAAGAGCGGAAAATCATCTTCGACTTTTATCTCGCCAATGCCCGGAGAGCCAATAACTGGGATTTGGTGGATGTTACCTGCCGGGATGTAATCGGCACTTATCTGCTCGATAAAGACAGGGATGTCCTTTATGAACTGGCCGGAAGCGAAAACTTATGGGAACAGCGTATCGCCATTGTTTCCACCTGGATGTTTATCAAACACAGGGATTATACCGATACATTGGCTCTCTCCGAAAAGCTACTGAATCATAAACACGACCTGATGCATAAAGCAGTAGGGTGGATGTTAAGGGAAGTCGGCAAAAAAGACCGGGAAACCCTGGTTGAGTTCCTGGAAGAACATCATAAAGTGATGCCGCGGACCGCTTTACGTTATGCTATCGAACATTTTTCTCCGGAGGAAAGGGCTTATTTTATGAAGAGGTGATGTTAGCTTGGGTATTGTTTTTGAAATCAAACAATGACTATATATAAAAAGAGAGGGTGTGTCAGACTTTTGATACACCCTCTCTTTTTAATTCAGATAATTTATTCCTTAATCATTTTCTGATTCCGGATGACATTACCCGATTGCATTTTAACAACATATACACCTTTTTCAAAGGTAGAAACATTTACAGGCCCGTTTGCATTACCGGAGTAAACTAAAGAGCCATTGATTGTATAAATCATTACTTTTTCTGTATTTTCAAAGTAAATGGTGCTCTTAGCCGGATTCGGATAAAATCTGGAAACACTGCCGGGAACAACAACTTGATTCATAGATGTATTGAGCTTTTCCGGTTCGTCAGCTTCTCCTTTATCCCGGATATCTCTGGATGGAGTAACCGGATTGTCTCCCGTAACTGTAATGGTAAAATCGAAAGTAAATCCTTTATGGGTCAAGCCGCAGGGGAAGAATCTTGGCACCCAGGAATCCTGAAATACCAGACGCATACGTACATTACCAATATAGGCGCCAGCAGGAACTGTAATAGGTTCTGTTACTCCGGTTGCTGATTCAAATTCCGGCATTTGTCCATTGATTACTCCAAGGGAATAAAGCACTTCATTATCCACCGGATCGAACTCTCCATCGTTGTTCCAGTCGGCATAAAGATGAGCAAAAGTATGTCTTAGTCCGTCTGCAGCGGCACTACCTGAATCAAATCCGACAAATTTGAAATCGAATGTCGATCCTTGTCTGGCCTTCATCGGCTTATTGGTATAATCCACATAGTTTGATCCGTCTGCAACCTTGGCGTATGCGGCGTAGTTCAGATTGACATCAGCTCCGGTGGTTGTTACCGATTTTAACCAGCGAACAGCGATTGCTTTCTCATAATCTCCGCCGGTACCCAATTTTGATTCACAATAAGTATCGATTTTTTTAGTTGGAACATCTAAAGGGTCTGCCCGTTGGATCTGGATCCAGTTCACATCAGAGTATGTTTTTTTGTCAATCGAAACGGCACGGATTCCAACATAGGGAGATTCGTATATTCCTTGTCTTTCATCGTCTTCATAAAACCTGAAAGTTCCCAGAAAATGTGACCAGGCGTCTGTTTTTGCGATTAACCGTACTTTTCCGTTTTCTCCATTCTTATAGAGTACTTCAAAATGGCTTACATTGACTTCATCATTATAAACCAATCCAAATGCTTCACGGGTAGGAGTAGAGCCTGCGAGTTTATTCATTTCCCAGGACATTTTCATAGACATGGAAGTAGTTGTTTCTTCTTTTATTTCAACCAGAAAATTAACCGGTTTTTCTACAGGAACTGCCCGTTCATCCATTAATTTGAGCTCTCCTAATAAGATCTGATAATTGGAAGTTTCCTCTCCTTGTACCCGGAAGCCTATATTTTTTATTTTGTCGCCGGCTTGTAATCCGGTCAATGGGAATGTTATGGTATTCCAGGTCGATTGAGAAATATTTCCGATAGGGTATTCCAACCAGCTATCCGCCGATTTATCTGTTTTCAGAATCAGGTATAAGTTTGTTGGAGTTCCGGATACTTTATTCGGCATTTTAAATGCAATGGAAGCCTTCGCATTAGCATCGTTAACTTCCAGATCGGAACGGTATAATATGATATCCGTACCGGGATTTTTTACCTGTCCTTCCAGTACCAGCATGGAACCTCCCATATAAGAGTCGTAATGATTGAACTTAGGATTGATAGCTGTGGAAACATTTTTTGTATTGGCATCATAAACCAGCCAGCGGTAAGTGGGTTGCATATCCTGGTCTCCCATGTTATACCATGCATCGAATGTTTTCTTTCCCTTGTAATGATAAGCAGGACCGTTTCCTACATTGAAGTTAGTTACAAAAGGCAATTTTCCTATGACTGCCGAACGTTCTGCCAGATAAGTTGCCAATCCATGAAAAGTAGTCATCGCTTTCTCTCCGGTCGCATCATCGTCTTCAAAACTGGCAGGATTGGTATTGGAAGTCATTGCAGGAAGCTTTGCCGGGTTTTTATTCCCACCACTGAAAAAACGGTCGATCCGTTCCTGATAGTTCTCCTGGAAGGTATAAGGAGTATTTCCTTTGGTGTAAGAATATAACCGGCATTGGTCGTGTTCTCCCCACAGACAAATGTTAATCTGGTCCTGGGGACTGCCTTGCAAGGCTGGCCAGTCTTTTTTCAATGTTACAATCCATCCGCTGCCATAAAGGCCTTCCGTATCTCCATTCGGAGTAACTCCTTTGGCGACGTTTACAGAGCCTGCATTTTGAGCTGCAGTTGCAAAATCACCTTGTGTACGGGTATAGTTCAACATCAAAGCATTGAATATAGGCTTGCCTCCACTGTAAAAATTTGAAGCGGCAAAAGAAGTAGATAATGTACTGATATTGGTATAAAAACCGGTATAAAAATTGGTAAAACCTTTTTCTTTGGCTATTTCATGCAATCTCTTATGGAAAGCGATAAGATCGGCACCATTATACCCTGTAGAAGGTTCCCAGTTATAATTGATACCATCGTGTCCCAGATACATTAGAAGGTTTATCAATGGTTCCGCATATTTATATTCACTCCCCTCTTTTTGGCTGATAACTGCTAAAAAATTGTTTTTTGCAGTTTGACCGTCAAAAAATATCATCCCACTCAACATATTAGTACCGTGTTTATGAGCAGCATTCATACTTACAGCCGGGCATTGAAAAAATGAATGGTTCCAGGCTCCCATCAGGAAGGTGTAATTCCATCCGGTAAAAACATCATTATTCCATGAAGCAGAAGGATATCCTCCACTCATTTTTGCATCTCCCACAGGAACATTCATCCATAATTTACGTGCCGGATTAAGGCTCGGATTTACCTGTGTGGCTTGGTCTACGATAGTTGGAGCCAAACGCACATGTGAACGGGTAAATGCAATATCCATTCCAAAAGCTTCCTGCATTTGTTCCTGAGTAGGATAATTTCTTCCCTGTTGTTTAGCCTGATAGAATAAATCCAGCATTCCTTTTATGGAGAAAGGAGTCCAGTCAAAAATTTCTTTAGAAGCCGTAGGCGACTCGGCATTTACATTCGCACCGAAAAGAATAAAAGTGCATAATATGCAACAAATTAATTTTTTCATGATAATTATTTAAAATAGGTTGATAAAATTGTTAAAAATTTCCTTTATTTTTGACATCCCACCATAGACGGGCACCTTGCACATCATCGGCATATCCGCTACTGTCTTCGGCTTTCAAGGCAGGTAAGGCGGAGCCGGAAATATCATCTATATTGGAAGAAGATACATGATAAGGTACCCTTCGGATATGTCCTCCTGTCGGAATCGAATTGTCTCCGGCATCGTATACTACCGGGATCAGCCTGGGATAACCGGTACGGCGATGCTCAGACCAAGCTTCCATTCCTAAAGGAAAAATGGCTATATATTTCTGTGTAATGATCTGTTCCAGATGCTGTTCATTTGTTAAACCGGCTGGTCTGTCCCAACGAATTCCCACTTGTACCAGGTTGTCGGCATAATCATTTTCCGGATCATACCAGTCATGGTAAGTAACATTGAGGGGAGCTTCTAATTTGTAATATTCTTTAGCATCCATTTCAGATTTTCCTTCGTCTTCAAAGTGGCGGGTAATACCTTTATAATAGTATTGCATGGCTGTTTCTGATCCGACATTCCATCCTCTGAGCTGTGCTTCCGAACAAAGGAAAAAACTTTCACTTACTTTCATGATATCCACATTTTTAGAGCCGAATAAATTTCCGTTGACTGTCGAGTATTTGATGTAGGTATCCATTCTTTCTTCTTTCTGATGAACAGAAGTGCCTGAACGTATGCCGGCATAAATATCGTTCCGGTCACCGGGAACCACTACAGTTCCATCAATATTTTTCAAGGGAGGGATAAGAGGACTGAACCAATGTTCCAGAAAAGGATGAGCATACCTTTTCAGGAGGGTTTCCAAAGAGGCATTTAGCCTTGTATCATACCATTGGATACTGATTACATACAAGGGATGTCGCCCTCCTCCCAGATCCAGTTCAATATTAACATCTCCATCTTCCAGTATTCCGTCCTGATAAGCAGACTCAGCCTCAGCTTTAGCCAATTCCGGCTCTATTTTTACCATCCGCATAGCCAATCTAAGACGGAGTGTATTGGCAAATTTAATCCAGTTTGAAGCACCGCCTTTGGCAATACGGTCTATTCTTTTCAGACGAGCTTCCTGCTCTATGGTTAAAGGCGCTATATCTTTCAATGTTTGCTGGGCTTTCTTCAACTCTTCAATGATAGTTTTGTACACAACACTCACTTTATCATAAGCAACCGGAGGATCTTCCTGTAAACTTCTGTACGCGAAATAAGGCATCGGGCCATGTAAATCGACATATTCAGAAGCTGTAAAATTGAATATAATACTGGCAATAGCACCCAATTCCGGAATATGCAAGGTATCGGCGGAATTCATCACCGGAACCGTTGCCCGGGCTACCCAAAGCATATTATCCGTGGGTCCGGCTTCAAAATTAGGATTCATAAAATAGGTGGAAGGCAGCCTTCCCTGCAGCGAATTTGCTACACAAAAGTAACCGGCGTAATTGTCGATATGCAGGTTGGTTTGATATTGATATTGATGTTCCCTGCTGTCGTGTATCTTGTACATTACATCATACAGCATCCCTTCTGCGGTTGCTACATCTGCGACAGATGTGGCAGAACCGGAAAACAGATTGATTTCTGCATCTCCCATGTGATCGGTACAAGCTGTAATACAAAACACAGAAGCAATTATTCCGGTAAATAGCTGATTTTTAATAGAAAAATTCATATGTGAGAATTAAATAAGTGAATTAAAATGACATTTTCAGATTGACTCCATAAGAACGGGCTGTCGGATAACCAAAAATATCGACTCCGCTCAAAGCATTTTGCGTAGAGAGAGAAATATCAGGGTCTACCGGGCAATCTTTATATAAGAAAAAAAGATTCCGGCCGATGAATGAAACTTCCAAATCTTTTGCAGGACCGAACAGGCTCCTAAAAGTATAACCTAAAGAGACTTCTCTCATGCGGAGGTTCGTAGCATCGTATACATATTGAGACGGAAAAATCTGTGCTCCGATCGTGTTATAATATTGATAGGCTCCGGCTAAATGTCCGTCGGGCATCATAACTGCGGGGACTTCTTTCCCTTTTACAATTGTTGTCAAGCCGGATAAACGAGCCTCTTCCGTCCGTTTGGAAACTCCATACTGGTCCAGATAAGCTTCTGTAAAGGAGATTGCTTTTCCTCCGATTTTACCATCGATCAAAAAATATAAACTGGCATTTTTGTAGGTAAGCGTATTGTTCCAACCAAAGTGTATTTTTGCGTTTATATTTCCGAGATATAAACTGTGGCCCCCTTTGGAATCCAGGGTAGGAGTCCCGTCCGGTCCCAATTTGATATCACCTACCTGACTGTCGGTAATCCCTTTTTCCCGGTCTTTTTCAATATCGTATATTTTCTTTCTTGTAAAATCTTTTGCATAAATATCTCCGTATGAGCCTCCCTCTAAGAATTTTACCCGCAAATTGTCTGCTGTGCCGATCCCGATATAAATATCTGTCCGGTTCTTATATGTTTTTATTAATTTATTCTCGTTATAGGCAAAATTTATTCCGGTTTTCCAGGCAAAATCAGCGTGGGTAATTGCATAATAAGTTAAAGAAGTTTCAATACCCCGATTGCGTGATTGTCCGGTATTTATAGGTTTACTGATTCCTGAAACACTCCCAATTGCCAGGTACTGATTATACAATACAGAGTTATACAACGTTAAATCTAATACGATTTTATTATCAAACATCGTCAGATCGATACCGGTTTCCCAGGTTTGAAGTTCTTCCGGTTCCGGTCTTTCAAAATTGGTGTAATTTGCCGGAGATATTCTTCCTGTAGCAGGATCATACGCTTGCCCGTCAAACATGATATTAGGCAAAGGATTGGCAACAATCCCAAAAGACAAGCGATATTTTAGCTGATTGATCTTATCTGATTGGATCAACTCGTTCAATAAAATATTTCCTCCGACAGACCAATAATCATACCATTTTTTTCCTCTTTTTCCACTAACAACACCTTGTTCCATAGACCTGTCCCAATCCGCACGATAACTACCATCTAAATATACGAAATCTCTATAAGATATTTGTCCTGTAGTGTACAATGCTTTCGACCAATAACTGGGTGTTTTATAACTACTGGCACCTCTGGTATAAGATACATTCGGATAAAATGAATTAATAAATGTGGGCAGGTTATCTTCTGTTGTATAGACTGCAGCGGAAGAAGGAGCACCGACTTGTTCCCAAACGTCGCTCGCATTTTGCTTTTTAAAATAAGCTCCTGCTGTTAATTTAACATTAAAATCTTTTGCAATATCCTGTTTATAATTAATCATTCCATCTGCAAGCAATTCCTTCCCCCGAGAATGACCGTAGCTATAATCACCTCTGTCTATATAGATACCCGAAGGGTCGACTGTTGTGGCATATCGTTTATTATCTCCTTCTTTGAACGTTTGGACATAATTGAATCTTCCCTGTACATCAAAGAATTCATTGATTAGGTAAGTAAATTTGAAAGCTCCGTATATGCGATCATAATTTTCTTCCGATAAAAGGCGATTGGTTAACCAGTAAGGATTATTAGCTGCATGGATGCCTTTTCCCTGAAACCAAACTTGCTTAGGTCCCGACAACATCAAATTGGTAACCATATAAGGAACACGTCCAACTCCGCCTTTATATTCCGGAACAATTTTAATGGGATTGGCAGCCCATGTACCGTTCGCCTCGAAATTGTTTTTGTAATAATCCATATCGATATTGCGGGGAGCCAAATACAAGTTGTACAAAGGATTGTAAACAGTCCCTCCGGAACCTAAATTGTTAGCTACCTGAGAAATATAATTACCTGTTATTTCAGTTCTTAGTTTATTGTCCAGGAAATTCGATGCCAGTCTGAGAAAAAAACCGTTTCTCTTCAGTTTTTTGTTAGGAATCATTCCTTCCGAATAGACATTGTTATATGAAAAATAGGTTTGTATCCTATCAGATCCGCCACTCATTGAAATAGAATTGTTAAGGTTAACTCCTGTATTAAAAAAATCCCGGATATTATTTCCTGCATTAGCGGAAACCCCGGTTATGGCATTTTCTTCCGGGGTTTGCTGATCGATGCGTTTTCCCCAGGATGAAGCAGATAAATTTCCATCAACAATGTTGGCCCCGAATGTATTCTGAAGTTCGGGTAACAGCAATGGCGTTTCAAACATTGTATTACTTGAAACATCGATACGAAGCGCCCCTTTCTTCCCTTTTTTAGTGTTAATAATAACAACTCCATTACCTGCATCAGATCCGTACAATGCAGCTGCATTTGCCCCTTTCAAAACAGTCATACTTTCAATATCGTCCGGGCTGATTGTCGATAATGGATCCATTCCTTCTTGTCGCGCGGAGTAAGCCATATTGTAACCACCTGCCTTTGCATCAGATGGATTAGATACCTCATTTATAAAAGGAATTCCATCTAAGACGATTAATGCCCCATTTCCTCCCAGGATGGATTTATTTCCCCGCAATAAAACTTTGGATGCGGATCCGGCCCCTCCCGCATTCGGTGTAACGATCATTCCGGATACTTTTCCCTGTAGCGAGTTTATAACATTTGTTTCCTTGATCCGGACAAGCTCCTTGGCCGGTACTACTTGTGTGGAATACACGAGTGATTCTGATTTTTTCTCAATTCCCATAGCAGTAACCACAACCTCATTCAATATGCGGCCATCTTCGTGCATAATAATTCTCAGATCAGATTTGTCCTTGCTTACTTTAACAGTCTGGCTTAAATAACCGATATAAGAAAATACCAGCGTTTGTCCTTCACCAGCCTGCAATTCAAATATCCCGTCGATATTGGTGATCGTTCCGGTTGCAGCATCTTTTACCATTACCGTGAGGCCGACCAAAGGGACACCTTGTTCGTCGGTGACGATTCCGGTTACTTTTTGTTTTTGTGTTGATTCCTGAATTTCCTTAACAATCGCGTCCTTCTCCTTTTTTGAAATTAGGATCTGCCTGTCGGAAATAACATAGGTATTGTCCGTTTCCCGGAAAATCTCATTTAATATTTTATCGATAGGCTGGTTTTTTACATGTATGGATACTTTCCTTTTTACATCCAGGACCTTGTCATAATAGAAAAAAACATATTCACTTTTCTTTTCTATTTCATTGAAAACATCTTTGACTGTTTTCTGATCGATATCTAAAGACAGAAGTGTATTTTGAGCGTAGCTTTCTCCTGCATAACTTACTCCCGTGCATAATATCAGAAATAAAATCATTGATTTCATCATTCTGTAGATTCTTTTATTGACAGATTTTTTGGTATATTTTTGTGCATTTTTCATCATTAGCAGATGATTTAAAGTTAAATATTATTCTCTTTATTCAATTCTAAATATTCTTCATGATAATATGATTTATCATGGTATTTTTTATCTAATTTTCCATAGGCGTTCTTCTTTTAATACTTGTAATTGATAATATATTTACCATTCTCTTTTCGATAAGTGATGGGAGCCGTATGTGTAAAACTTAATAAAACCAGATTTAAATCGTCTTTCAAATCGAGCTTACCGGAAAATCTCATATCGGCAGCTATACTGTCCCAAACAATTTCCTGTCCGTAATACCTGGAAAGCCTTTTCAAAATAACATCCATCCGTTCACTATCGTATTGGTAAAAACCATCGATCCATGAAATATATTCTGTGGCATTTACTTCCTGAATACGTTCGTATCCGTTATTGGTTTCAAATTTTTTATTGGGAGACAGTAAAATATCTTTTTTATCTTTATTTTTAATTTTAACCGAACCGCTTACCAGCACTACATTTTTTAACGGGTCTGATTCATATGCATTCACATTGAACCTGGTACCCAGTACTTCTATATCCATTACATTTGTTTTCACAATAAAAGGACGTTTGGTGTCTTTTACGACTTCAGTATATATTTCCCCATCTACATATATTTCTCGTTTATTGTCCGCAAAAACGGCCGGGTAAGTAACTCTTGTACCTGAATTCACCCAGATTTTCGATCCGTCGGAAAAAGAGAGAACCGCTCTTTTTCCAATAGGAACTACCAATTGATTGATCGATTGTTTGCTCTCTTCCGGAATCCGTTGCTGTACAGATCCGTTGATTTCGATATGTTGGGAGGCATAGTCAATGGTTGATTCTTTTTCTTTCAATGAGATTGATTCATTTTCAGACAGTATCAATTGTGTCTCTGTTGGAAGTTGCGGGTTGTTTTTTGTTCTTGTAGAAAACGAAGCTAAGTCTACTTTTTCGGGTTCAGAATTTGTTAAAAACAGTGGAGAAAGAGTTGCCAATATAAATATAGCCGCTACACTTGCTGCAATGGAGAAAAACAAGACCGAACGTTTTACTTTCTTTTTCAGGTTGTTTTTATTGGCTAATTCAATATTTTTCCACATTTCGAAGATTTCCTGCTCTGTTAGTTTATCTTTTTCATTTTGAACAGATTTCAAATATGAACAGGCCAGATCAAAGTTATCCTGGTTGGTTCTTCCAGATGATTCCCAGTAATTTTTCCAAAATGACTGGGTCTCCTCAGTCATATTTTCAATGGAGAATAAAAAAAAGTCATCTTGAAGAAAATCTTCAAAAGAATAAGTAGAAAATGATTTTTTTTCCTTGTCCGGATTCTTATTTATATTCTTCATTCTGTATTAACCTTTTATGATATAAACACTGATCGTCCCGATTCATACTCACTTTTCAATTATGAGCGAGTAGTTTTTTTCATTTTAGCGATGGCACGTTGAAGTAAGTTCTGTACTGATTGTGGATTAATCTCCATTAAAAGAGAGATTTCAGAGATACTTAAATTTTCCTGAAACCGGTAATGGATTACTTTTCTCTGGCGGGGAGACAATTCATTAAGCATTCTGCTTAATATTTCCTGCTTGATATTTTCTTCTTCCCTGGAGATATAAGCATCTTCTATATTTTGTTCTTCCGTTGACAAAGGATCCAGGGATTCCATCATTTGATAAACACTTTGTTTTTTTCTCATGACATTGATTAAATTACTTTTCAATGCCACAAATAGGTATAATCTAATATTGTCGGTACGACCCAGATTCCTCCGGTTTTTATATATTTTGATGAAAACATCCTGAATGCAGTCTTTCAATAATTCACGATCCAATGTAAACTGCAGGCCGAATGAAAAAAGATTTTGTACGTAGCATTTATATATATAAGCATATGCCTCATCATCTCCTGATAAGAATTGATTCCACAATAATTCGTCGTTGATATTAGATTTTTTAAAGTTCATTTTTCTGTGAAAAAAATCAAGATTTTCTGGTTTATGTATAAAAACAGCTGTGTTTTGATTTTATACTCGTTTTTTAGTGGTTACTTGTAAATTTAAAACAATCAGCAATGAAAAGATACTAATAACTATACATGAAATCATTTTTAAATAGTTTCTTAGTCATAACAGGCATCATGGTTCGTGGTTATAACGGATATCAAAAAATTATTGTTCATTTTAACAGAATAATCTGCTATTTTTCTGCAAACAAAAAACAAACAGGCAAAAAATGGGTTTTAAATAATAACTCCGGCAATAATTATCTTTTGGGCTTGTCTGTGATAAGCTAAAACAGAATAAATTTGTAATAATATTTAGGAGTATGGCATGAATTTTGTGAGATTTTGCATAGTTTTGTACTCAATTTTAATTGATAATGAGGAAATTAATCATATTATTGGCCGTTATTGGCTTTCTACCCTGTGTTCTTGTTGCTCAGATCAGCCACGGAGGGACACCGCTCTTCTTGTTGCCTGAAGAAAAAAGCGGACTCCGGAATGCCATAAGTTCAGATAAATCTTTTTTTGTGGAAATGCCTCCTTTTAATGTAGATTCCATGCTGGCCGACGATCACCTCAACGAATCCAATATGCGGGGATCTATCCGTTTTGCCAATAAATTTTTTACATCCATCGAAAGAGGAAAAACCGGGCATAATTTCACGTTGGCCGATGGTACGCGGGTATGGCAGGCCGGTATCCGTTCCGCAGGAGCCTATTCAATCAATGTGCTGTTTTCGGAATTTCATATCCCCGAAGGAGGAAAATTATTCCTCTATGCCGCCGACAAGTCGCATATTATCGGTTCATTCACCCATGAAAATAATTCGGAAGACAGGCTATTACCGACAGCACCGGTAAAAGCAGATGAAATTATAGTGGAGTATAGCGAGCCGGCTGATGCCGCTTTCGAAGGTGTACTGAAAATCACCGAAGTAAACCATGATTACAGGGGAATATTGAGATCTGAACCTTCCAATAATAATACTTCTTACTATAATTGCATGCCTGATATTTTATGTTCGGAAGGCAAGGATTCCGATATAAAGAACAGTACAGTTCTGTTGATTATCAATGGAAGTACGCTTTGCTCCGGATCGCTCATCAATAATACTTCCAATGACGGGACTCCTTACCTGCTTACAGGGATGCATTGTTTCAACCTGAATAATCCCATCCATTATCCGATGCAACATTATGTTGACAGGGCGGGTACAATCGTCACCTTTTTTAACTATAACAGGCCTGTTTGCGGAACGAAGATGAGAGGCGTGGAAGAAATGTCGGTGGCAGGGGCAAAAGCCCGCTGTATCATCGAACCGCTGGACATTGCCCTGCTTGAACTGAATGATACGCCTCCCGATCATTACCGGGCCTATTATGCAGGCTGGAACATTAATACAACAGGAGGTTCCAAACCTTATACCAATATCCATCACCCGATGGGCGATCTGAAAAAATACGGGAAATCGAATAAATCCATAGCCATAGCCAGCTTGACTTCCTACCCTTTGTTCGCGCTCAAATCGTTTTGGGAGGTTCCCGGATGGACTACCGGTTCTACGGATTTCGGCTCTTCCGGTTCTCCTTTGTTTGATAGTGAAAATCTTCTGATCGGTGCATTGACCGGAGGGAGTTCTACTTGTAATGGCGATGGGACTCCGGATGGAGCATACGACTATTTTTCCGCATTGTACCTGGGATGGCAGTATCAGGGAGATTCCCTGCAATTGAAAAAATGGCTCGACAGAGATAATACCGGCCTGAAAAAAATTCCGGGATTAGATCCGAATGCGCAGGCCCCCTTTACCCGGATGGCCAATGCCGATTATAACAATGGAGACCAGTTGGTCCTCACCAAAAAGAGTACGGGCTCTGATTATCTGTTCGGCTCTGATTCTCAATCTGTCATGGAATATGCCGAAGCTTTTGAGAATAACCGGATTACCTCTGTTTATGGTACTTATGTGCTGAATCCTCTGATGACTTACCCTTCCGGAATCCAGGTCAATCTTTATTCTTCTGTAAATGGTAAGCCGGGAGAAACTATTGCAACTACTTCTTTCCATCCTCAATACACCAATTATAGCAACAATTCTTTCCCTGAGGTGGATAAGAAAACATCAGGACAGGCTTCCGAATCATTTATCCGCTTTCCGGGTAATCCGCAGATTACCGGAAACTTTTTCATAGGATACCAGATCCCTTCTAATAACTCATTTTTGGTTTATAATACTCTTTTTGGAGGAACTAAACCGAACACAGCCTGGATCAAAGATCCGCAGAACGGTTGGATTGCTGCTTCCGCATATACCGGACAGCCGGTTACTACGGCATTGGCGCTTCAGCCTTTGCTGAAAATTTCTGATCAGAGTGCAATTACCACTCCGGAATTAAGCTCTCTTTTAAAATATGACAGGAGCTCCCACTCTGTGATTGTAGATTGCCAGCCGGAAAAAAACGGAACGATTGCTGTCTATTCTGTTACGGGACAGTGCCTCCAGCAATCGTCTTTTAATGGGCCTGCGGCCATTCCTGTAAACCCCAGTCTGGTAAATACTGTTGGTATTATCCGTTTATCCGTTAGTGATGAGACTGTAAGTCTTAAGGTGGTTTTTTAGGAGTGATCTGTTTCAAATCGGGGGCTGATTGAAATGTTTTTTTGTGTAAAAACATTTTGAATTAAAAACGCTTTCTGTATCTTTTTTTGCTGCGCCAAAAAAAAGGTACCAAAAAAAGGCGCTTCGTCGAAAAGAACTCGTTCGCTCGCTGCGCTCTCTCCCTCGGACAGCTTTTCGACCACAAGGTATTGTCCCCCTGACCCCCAGCGGGGGATTGACCGGGCTTCGCCCGGGTGAAATTGGTAGATTTTGTAGGGTAATATTATTTGTGAAGTTCCGTCATTGCGAGTAGCCACTATATTAAAATATCGAACAATTCGATAATGACGAGAAATACGTCA
>JAVBLA010000019.1:0-85477 GCA_031553775.1 Bacteroidales bacterium | reverse complement strand
ATCTGAATACTCCGTCACTAAGTCTCTGTTGAAATCCCCGGCCAGCAATTCACGGTGGCCGATGTATTTATCGTCTGCATCGGCAGAAATCCGGGCTAAACGAAGTAAAAATCCGGGGCGTTCAAGTAACATGAGGTAAGTTCCCGGAACAACGCCTGTAAACGTAAATACACCTATGGGTTTTTCAGGAAGGGCAGAACAGCCCACAGGAGTATTGTCCGGTTCTTTAGGAGAAACCCTGTTCAGTGAAGACCAGTCAACGGCAAGTCCGGCATTGTTGGACCAGCCCATATCACCGGGCTTCAAAGGAGCTTCGGGAATACAGGGCTCTTTTTGATAAAGAACCGATAATGCCGTATAAGATGGCGCAACATTTCCGTAAACAATATCCTCCAGAGAAGTTCCTTCCGGATATAAGGAGGCGGTTATAGGGAATTGCTCATCAAATTCAGGATAACCTTCATTATAAACAAAGGGGAAAACAGTCCCGACCACACTGATAACTCCGGAAGCACTCCTGTTGTAATAAAATATAATCACATTTTCTTCCGAATCATGCCCCAGGGTAGCTACCTGGTAAGTACTTTCAGGAAGGTAACCGCCAATATCCTTCGCAAGTTCCGTAACAACTGTATTGCTCGTTTGCTGTATTTCAGTATTAGCAATTTCACTATTGTCTCCTCTGAATAAATATTTTACAGTATATTGCCGGATACTGAAATCCCTGTAATAAAAAGTGATCACATTCTGGGTTTCGTCAGCATTAACCATCAAACTTTTAGTAGTATAATCCGGCACCAGGTAAATATTTTCAGGATATCCGGCATCCAGAGACTCCATGGCCCGCCCGGTTACTGTGGCTCCGGCAAATCCTGTAAAATCTGTTGTTTTCAGGGTTTCGCCGGTCTCGACCCGGATGTGCCTTATCGTATATTTTGTGGCTATCTCTTCATCCCAATGCGCATATAAGGTTGTGTTTGACTCAACGGTCCTGTCAAAAACCCACCGGGTACCATCTTCCAGATACCATCCCCGGAAATGGGAGCCTGTCCTGGTTGGATCTGCAGGTTCGGCAGCACTCGTACCCCCGATCAGTTCCTGAGAAGGGACCGGAGTTCCACCCTGCGAATTAAATGTAAGTGTAACCTTTTTCCGTTGCAATTTTGCATATAAGGAAATATTGGATGCCGGAGTCGTTTTAGCAGTTAAAGCCTCTCTGAGCTTAAAATCGTCGGACGATTCATACCATCCAAGAAATTCATAATCAGACGGGATAACATCCGGAATAACCGTCAGGTCGATCGGTTGTTGATATTTATAAGTAGTTGTTTTAAAATTTACTCCATTCGACACATATTTCACAGTATAAGAATTTCTTTTGTGACGGATGTAAGTTATTCCACGCATAATCATCCTTGACAATGTAACTCCTTCAGCAGAAGAATATCTATCCACACTCTCCCATCCGGCCCATTGTCCGTAAGTACCCCCATAAACTTCCGGGTATAATAACTGCTCATTGTGCTGGTATACGGTAAAGCCTATAGGATCCTGGATATTCAGGGCCGGTTCTGCCCTGATATATGAGTAGACTCTGGGAGATACCGACTCATACTGATTATTGATGAAGGTTTCGTAAAATTTCGTGATGGTATGCGTATATCTCTTTGTTGTTGAAGGATAAATTCCGGAACCGGTTTTTGCATAGAATTTCTTTTGATCCGCCATATCAAACGTACGCAAATCCTCATCTCCATAAAGCCAGTATATCGAGTTAATATCATAATATCCGGTCACAAAAAAATCTCCTGTGGCACCGGTCCTTCTTTTAGACTCTGCGATTGTTTCCGCTTCCGTAGGCCAATTGATACACGGAGTTCCGTAATAGCCTTTAATCGTTTTAAACAGATAAGTTTCCACATAAAAATAATATGTCCACAATTGCCGGTCATAATATACATTCAAAACCGCCTGATTATCGGCTGTAATTGTTACATTCTGGTCTGCACGGGCATAATCAAAGCCAGTGTACGTTTTGGCAGTAAAAGTGGCGGTTCCTTCGGTTGTTCCCGACTTCAAATCACTTTCTACAATCACATAACCGTCGCGTGTTAGATTTTGTTGCCAGTGAATAACATGGTATTGAGACGTTCCGGGAATCCACAGGGCATTTACAAGCAATGTTTCTTCCGGCATCGCAGAAGGTATGGCCTTATCCCATCCGTTAAAAATATACCCCGCTTTCGAAGGAATGATACTCAGGCGTTCGACACGTTCCGACGAGATATCTGAAGTTGCCCTGGCTGTAATGGGCTCCACATAGCTTCCCCCTGTCTTAAAAACAACGAATTGCTTATCCTTCAATTCATAATACAATTTTTTCGTAGGAGAATCTCCTGTAACTTCAAGTGTCAAATCATTTGTAATGATATAATAATCATCGTAATATTTATTGTCCACTGTAACAACAGTCCCTATTTTACCCTGATGAGTGCTACGCTCCACCCTATCAAAAGTATCCGAAACAGGGTTCCGTTGATAATACTCTACGTAGTAGTTAACAACATCTGCCGCATATTTATAGAAAACATTCACTGTTTTATTTCCATCTGCAGTTCCGGAGATCGTATTTTGCAAATGATCTTTCAAAACAAACTTGTCGATAGCCGGAGAGATTACCGAATAATTCATACCTCCGGGTATCTGTGCGGCATAAGGTTCTGCAATCATAACAGTTGTGTTTTCAAAATAATAATTTACAGTAACCGTATAAAGGTTCAATGCCTGACCGAAAACGGAACAGTTAAAATTCAGGAACAACAACATTATGGCTATACTGAATAATTTGGGTGACTTATAAGATCGTTTCATGTGCAAATAATTGAGAATTGAAAATTTAATAAGAAATCGTGCTTATTCCTTTCTCCTGCATTGTATTCTGGCATAAATGCCATACATCGTTACTAAGAGGATTACAATCCAATATGCATTTTCTACAGAAGCTTCCACACCTAATTCTTCTTCACCAAAATCATACAGGATAATGCTGGTTTCATCATTCGATTGCGGAAAAATCGGAAATAAGTTTTGCGGGACTACATTTCCGGCTTCAAACAAATATAATTCTGTATCCGGGGAAATATATCCGGTCATGGATTTGTAATAGTTATTATTTTCCAGTAACGGCAGGATTTGAAAATCTTTTTTATCTATTAGCGGGAGATATTGAGATTGGAAAGGCGCCGCATTTCCACAGATGAATCCACAACTCATACAAATAACAAACAACATTTTTTTCAAAAACACATTCATATTTCTTTATTTAATTGATAATTTTCATCATTTCTATATCCGCAAAACATAAAAATCAAGCACCTTATCTTTAGATAACACACACATACATAATTGATTAAAGAATGTTAGAGCGAACTTTCACAAGCTCGGGGCCAACAGAGAAACAAAAGATAAGGTGCAAGAAATTAATTTCACATTCATCTTACAATTGCTTAGGAAGCAACAATTGAAATGACAGGATTATTTTCAAATTACTAGAAATCAAAAGATTAAGAAACACATTTCAGGTCAGAATAAAGAATTTGTTTTACAAGCGACAAACTTTTTGTAAAAATGCTGAAAATCAAAAGCATAAAATAATGAATTTTACTTTCAGGATTTGAAGAAAAGAATCTATAGAACAGATAAAAATAAATATTTATATAAATAATGTAGTGCTTGTAATTTTTTTGTATTTTCTTTTAGTGAGAAGTTGAAATGGATTGATCTTTGATCATTAAAATCTGAATAAAAAAGCAAAAAAAATCCTTATTTACCGGTCAAAAGCCAGTAAACAGACATTCTTATACCCTTTATCAAATGTGTAGAAATTGAAAAAACACAAATTTCAACACATTTCCACAATTCTTAAAAAGGGAAAAGCAAAATATTATCAATATTAATGGTTGATTATGCTATACTCAAAATGTTCTGGTAAACGGCCATCAAATAACCAGCGATATTCCATAGACAATTAAAAGCAAATAACTAATATTCAGCATATAAGGTGCAATTTTATAATTTTTCCGCATTAAAAAAAATTCCGTTACAGGAAAGACAGATAAAAACACCGGGATATTTCAGATTAAAAAATTAAAGGTTAATTCTGAAATTTGATAATTTGGCACAATTGTTGCTTCCTAAGCAACAATTTTAACTTTCTATTTACAGTAACTCATTAAAATCAATTCATCATACTTTCTATATGATACCTCTGGAAAACAATGAATTATTAAATGCAGACAACAATAGTTTGTTCGCCCGGTTTACATCCGAATAATCCAAATGTGAAATATAAATTTCTGTCGTTTTTTGGGTTTCGTGCCCCATTCCACGACTGATAACAGACAGAGGTATGCCTTCCCTCGATGCTATTGTCGCCCAGGAATGACGTGCTACATAACTTGTAAGGCGTGTATTCAAGCCGCTTAAAGCAGCTATTTTTTTCAGACAATAATTATGGCGGAAAAGTGCCGTCTGATACCTATTCCAGTTCGTTTCCTCGTTTTCTTCGCCTTTCAACACCGGAAAAACATAGACAGAATCCCGTGTCTGACTTTTATAGCGATTGATAATCTGCAACATACATTCCTGTAGTTCAACCTGTAGCTCCTGCCCTGTTTTCTTTCTGGAATAATAAATGCAACCATCCTGCAAATCTCTCTTTTTTAAGAAAATTATATCGATAAAAGACATCCCCTGCGCAAAAAAGCTGAACATAAACAAGTCCCTTGAAAGAGTCAGATTCTGATTTTCCTGCAGTTCCAACAGGTTTATTTTTTGTATGAACTCCTTTGAAATAGCACGCTTCTGTGTACGGAAATTACCTGTAAATACCCCCGAAAAAGGGTTTTTAATCCTGGGAGCTATAATCCGCTCAGATATTGCATCATTGTAGGCCGCCCTCAATGAACGCATATAACAGGAAATCGTATTCATGCTATTGCCCCGCTGCCTCAGGTAACGCTCAAAAGCGAGAAGGAGGCCTGAATCTAAATGATTCATATATATATCCTGTCCACAGCGGAATCTCATAAAACTTTTCAATGCACTGAGATAGGCCCGGGAGGTACCGAATTTTCCAATAGACTTCAAAAATGCTGCTTTTTTAGTAACGAAAGATAACAAACTTTTCTGAGCATCTTTCTTTCTGAAATGATCGACCAGTTCCTGTGCGGAAAAACTACCGGAGTCTTTCATCTGCAAAATCAACTTTGCAATGCTACGCCGGTCTTTTGAGAGTTTTCGCTGGATAACCTCCAGCTCTTTCACACGATACCCGGGAAATTCTCCCGGGAGATTCACGCATTCTTGTTTTTCGTCCCATTCCGACCGGAAAAGGCGATAGGGTAATGTTGCAGTACTGGTTTTCCTGGAATGTGTTACAGAAAGAACCAGTACACCTTCGTTTTCAACACTTTTCAATGCCCTCAATTTAATTCGAATAGTTGTTTTCATAGACTCAAAAATGTATGTTTTAGAAACAAATATACGAATTGCTTAGTTTCAAACAGGCCTTATTTTTTATTTTGAAAATAAAAAAAATCGCTTTTTCCGGTGCAACAAAAAAAGGAACACAGAAAAATGGTAATTTCAATATTTTCCCCTACATTTGTTCGATCAAAATTCAAGTTTAATCATTTAAAATAAAATTACCATGGAGAAACCATATGTAATGGGAATAGATATTGGTGGTACCAATACAGAGTTCGGAGTTGTAGATGCAAGGGGAACGATTAAATATAAAGGAAAAATCCCTACCGCCAACCATCCTACGGGAGAAGAATATGTAGCTGCATTGGCGCCGGCTCTGAATAAACTGATCGCCGAAGCCGGAGGAAAAGAATTATTCAACGGTATAGGAGTCGGAGCACCTAATGGAAACTATTATTCCGGAGCCATGGAATTTGCACCAAATGTATCCTGGGCCCGTGACGGAGCCGTACCCCTGGCAAAAATGATCAGCGAGGCAACCGGTTTACCCTGCGCCCTGACCAACGATGCCAATGCCGCCGCTATCGGTGAAATGGCATACGGTGTAGCCAAAGGAATGAAAAATTTCATTATGATCACTTTAGGCACAGGAGTAGGAAGCGGTATCGTTATCAATGGAGAAGTGTTGTATGGATCTGATGGCTATGCCGGAGAATTGGGGCACGTGATCATGCGCCGTACCGACGGACGCCTTTGTGGATGCGGTCGCCACGGATGCCTGGAAACCTACGCATCTGCCACCGGAGTAGCACGTACCGCCAGAGAAATTTTAGCATTGAATCCCCAGAGAGCCTCTTCACTGAGAAATATAGCGTCCGAAAAAATCGAATCTAAAGATGTATATGAAGCAGCTGTGGCCGGAGACCAGGTAGCCAAAGAAATCTTCGAATACACCGGAAATATCCTGGGTGAAGCTTTGGCCGATGCCGTGGCATTTTCAAGCCCGGAAGCCATCGTGCTGTTCGGAGGACTGGCCAAAGCAGGCGATCTCATCATGAAACCCATAGAAGCATCCATGACGCGGAATATGCTGAAAGTATACAAACTAAGAGGAGAAGATAAATGCAAAACCAAACTACTGTTCTCCGAATTGAAAGATGCTGAAGCGGCTATCCTGGGAGCTAGTGCTCTGGGATGGGAATTCAAATAAAATTAAGAGTTAAGAGTTAAGAGTTAAGAGTTAAGAGCTTATTTCTGAAATCCGGTAGAGTAGTTCTTTTTATAGTTATAAAAGGGTATAAAAAACGGGGTCATCCAGGGATTCGAAGAATCTTAACTCTTAATTCTTTTTTTGTTCGTAATCGCCTGAAATATGAAGATATTTACGTAACTTTGCGCTCCTAATAAAATCTTTGATAAAATGTCCGGAACAAAAAAAATAAAAACAGCGCTTGTTTCTGTTTTTCACAAAGACGGATTGGATGAAATCCTTCGCAAACTGCATGAAGAAGGCGTGTCTTTTCTCTCTACAGGAGGTACGCAAGAGTTTATAGAATCTTTGGGAATGCCGTGTCAGGCAGTAGAAGATCTGACCGGATATCCTTCCATCCTGGGAGGAAGAGTCAAAACCCTGCATCCGAAAGTATTCGGAGGAATTCTGTGTCGCAGGGAAAATAATTCCGACATCCAACAAATTGCTCAATATGAAATACCTGAAATAGACCTGGTTATCGTAGATTTATATCCTTTCGAAGAAACAGTCGCTTCGGGTGCAGACGATGCTGCCATCATCGAAAAAATCGATATAGGAGGTATCTCCCTGATCCGGGCGGCAGCCAAAAATTATAAAGATGTTGTGATTGTTGCCTCCAAAGCACAATACGCCCCCTTACTGGATTTACTGCAGGAAAAAAACGGAGAAAGCTCCCTGGAAGACCGCCGTTGGTTTGCCAAAGAAGCCTTTGCCGTTTCTTCCGGATACGATAGCGCCATTTTCAATTACTTTGATGAAGACAAAGGCTCCGCATTCCGCTGTGCGGTAAACGACGCCAAAAATCTCCGTTATGGAGAAAATCCTCATCAAAGAGGACTCTTCTACGGAAATTTCGAGGAAATTTTTGAACAACTGCAAGGCAAGGAGATCTCCTACAACAACCTGTTGGACATTGATGCAGCCGTTACGCTGATTTCTGAGTTTGAAGATATCACATTTGCTATCCTCAAACATAACAATGCCTGCGGTATCGCTTCCCGCCCCACAGTTCTGGAATCATGGAAAGATGCTTTAGCCGGAGACCCGGTATCTGCATTCGGAGGTATCCTGATCACTAACGGAGTAGTAGATAAAGCTACGGCAGAAGAAATCAACAAAATATTCTTTGAAGTAATCATTGCTCCCGATTACGATACGGATGCTTTAGAGGTGTTGATGCAAAAGAAGAACAGGATTATCCTGATCCAGAAAACAACTGTAAAAGGAACACTCCAGTTCCGCTCACTACTGAACGGAGTATTGGCACAGGACAAAGAC
This sequence comes from Bacteroidales bacterium, assembly GCA_031553775.1. Lineage (GTDB taxonomy): Bacteria > Bacteroidota > Bacteroidia > Bacteroidales > Azobacteroidaceae > JAISFI01. The sequence continues at coordinate 77,460 of JAVBLA010000019.1, read as the reverse complement.
CTGAGCATACAAACAGAAGCCGACCTGAGCGTGGCCACATTAAAAACTCCCGGACAAGGAGAAATCGAAGATTTGTTATTTGCTAATAAACTGGTAAAAAACACCAAATCCAATGCCATCATCCTGGTAAAGAACAAACAGTTGTGTGCCAGTGGTGTAGGCCAAACATCCCGCGTGGATGCACTGAAACAAGCCATCGAAAAAGCCGGAACTTTTCATTTCGACTTACACGGAGCAGTGATGGCTTCCGATGCGTTCTTTCCTTTCCCCGATTGCGTGGAAATTGCAGATAAAGCAGGAATTACCGCTGTAATCCAACCGGGAGGTTCGATCAACGATAAACTTTCAATCGAATATTGCGACAGTCATAATATAGCTATGGTTACAACCGGCATCCGCCACTTCAAACACTAACTGCTATCATCTAACCGCAATTTTCAAATTACAATTTACAATTTTCAATTCTTAATTTAAAATGGGATTATTTTCATTCACACAAGAAATAGCGATGGACCTCGGAACGGCCAATACCATTATCATTTCGAATGGTAAGATCGTGGTCGACGAACCATCTGTGGTGGCATTAGACAGGCGTACAGACAAATTACTGGCCATCGGGGAAAAGGCCCGCCAGATGCACGGTAAAACACATGAAAATATCAAAACCATCCGTCCGTTGAGGGATGGCGTGATTGCCGACTTCTATGCTGCAGAGCAAATGATCAGGGGAATGATCAAAATGATCAACCCTAAAAGGCAATTATTCGCCCCTTCCCTAAGGATCGTGGTTTGTATTCCTTCCGGTAGTACGGAAGTTGAAATACGTGCGGTACGCGACTCTGCCGAACATGCCGGAGGACGTGACGTATATATGATTTATGAGCCTATGGCTGCCGCCATCGGTATCGGTATCGACGTGGAAGCTCCCGAAGGAAATATGATCGTAGACATAGGTGGGGGAACTACCGAAATCGCCATTATCTCTCTGGGAGGTATCGTTTCCAATAAATCCATCCGTATTGCCGGGGATGACCTGACGGCTGATATCATGGAATATATGGGACGCCAACACAATATGAAAGTTGGGGAACGAACAGCCGAAATGATTAAAATCAACGTAGGGGCCGCCATTACTACCCTGGCCGATCCTCCCGAAGATTACATCGTATTTGGGCCGAACAGGATGACAGCCCTGCCAATGGAGGTGCCTGTTTCCTACCAGGAAGTCGCCCACTGTCTGGAAAAATCCATTTCCAAAATAGAAACCGCGGTTCTGAATGCATTGGAACAAACTCCTCCCGAGTTGTATGCCGACATCGTTCGCAACGGAATTTATCTGGCCGGAGGTGGTGCATTGTTGAGAGGTTTAGACAAACGTCTCACCGACAAGATCAATATTCCTTTCCACATCGCAGAAGATCCCTTGCACGCTGTAGCTAAAGGAACCGGTATCGCTTTAAAAAATATCGATAAGTTTAATTTCTTAATCAGATAATATCGGCACGAAGTGCGTAACCTCATCAACTTTTTAATCAGGAATGCTCATTGGTGGCTTTTTTTGCTGCTGATATTTATTTCTGTTGGGTTGATCGTTAACGATGCCGCCTATCCGCGAAGCATTTACCTCTCTTCTGCCAATGAAGTAAGCGGGCGGGTGTATCAGACCTCTGCCGCCCTCACTTCATACATCGGCCTGAAAACCGTAAATGAAGACCTGAATGAACGGGTAGCGGAAATGGAAGCCCGGATCCGGTATCTGGAAGCAACAATCGCGAAATCCCGGGATTCTCTTTCCAGCAGCGCGATCCTTAAAGATTCGATGAACGTTTCCGATTATACATTCATTACGGCTCAGGTTGTTAATAACTCTGTGTCTCAACTGGAAAATTTCATTACACTCGATAAGGGAAGCGCACAAGGGATCAACCGCGATATGGCCGTTATTTCGGCTACCGGAGTGGTTGGTGCCGTCCGGTTGGTTTCCGAAAATTTTTCTGTAGTTATTCCGATATTGAATCCCAAATTCCAGCTGAATTGCAAACTACAGAGAACCAATTATTTCGGTCCTTTGGTATGGGATGGAATCAATCCCCGGTATGCCTGGTTGAAAAACCAGCCGAGACATATCGAGTTCACTCCCGGAGACACCATTGTTACGAGTGGTTTTTCGGCTATCTTTCCTCCGGGAATCATGGTGGGAACAGTAATCGATACAAAAAAAGAAAGCGACGACAATTTCAATTCCCTGAATATCGAATTATCAACCGATTTCCAGGCATTGAAAGATGTACTGGTAATCGGGAATAAAAAACAAAAAGAACAACGACAATTGGAAGGGAAACTTAAAAAATGAAAATCAGTTGGTTGAAAAACATACTGCTTTTTGTAATACTGGTCCTTTTGCAGGTCTGGGTGCTCAACAAAATCCATCTTTTGGGCTTTGCCACCCCTTTACTGTATATTTATTTCATTCTGAAGTTATCGTCCGGAATGAATCGCAACGCAGTGGTAATCTGGGCCTTCCTTTTAGGCCTAAGCATAGATATTTTCAATAATACTCCCGGATTGAATGCGCTGGCGACTACTATCGCCGGTTTTTTCCGTTATTACCTGTTACACCTGATGGTTCCCCGGGATGAAGACACTTTTATCCCTTCCATCCGCCGGATGGGAACTTCTGTTTTTATGCGTTATTCCGTAATTATCATTCTTCTGCATAGTACAATCCTCTTTATAGCCGAAGCTTTTTCGGTCTATTCTCCCTTTATCCTGCTCCTGAAAATAGCAGGAAGTTCCCTGCTGACCCTGCTCCTGATCTTTGCTATGGAAGCATTCAATTTTGAACCTCTGGAAACATGAGCCGGCGGAATTTTGACCTGGAAGGAAGAGAAAAGAATATCATCGGTTTTATCCTTTTAGTGATATTCATTTATATCGTACAATTATTTGTATTACAGATAATTAATAGTGATTATAAAAGTTTTGCCGACAGTAATGCTTTCCTTAACAAGACTTTGTTTCCTTCCCGTGGAGTAATATACGACAGAAACGGCAAACTACTGGTATACAACCAGCCCACTTATGATGTAATGTTTGTGATGCGTGAAGTAGAAGCTTTCGATACTTTAGACTTTTGCAACACACTGAATATTACAAAAGAACAATTCCATAAAAGGATGGCCGATATCAAGAACAGATCGATCAACCCCGGCTATTCTTCCTATACTCCCCAGACTTTCATGAATCAGTTAGGGAATAAGGAATATGGAATTCTACAGGAAAAACTATATAAATTTCCGGGATTCTATGTGCAGCACCGTACCATTCGTGACTACGACTACCCAAACGGGGCACATGTATTAGGATATATCGCCGAAGTGGATAAGAAAAAAATAGAAGAAGATCCCTACTATTTCCGGGGAGATTACATCGGAAAATCAGGGGTAGAAAGTTCTTATGAAAAATATCTGCGGGGAGAAAAAGGAGTAGAAATTTTATTGCGGGATGCACATGGACGCATCAAAGGCAAGTATGAAGACGGCCAATACGACAAAGCGCCGGTTTCCGGGAAAAACCTGACCCTGGCCATCGACATGGACTTACAGGCTTACGGAGAGTCCTTGATGCAAAACAAGCGTGGAGCGATTGTCATGATTGAACCTTCTACCGGCGACGTACTTTGCCTGGTAGCCGCCCCTACCTACGACCCATCCATCCTGATAGGTCGCCAGTTCCAGGAAAATTACACCCGACTCCACAAAGACCCCAGTATACCTTTATTTCACAGGTCTATTCAGGGAACCTACCCTCCGGGATCCACTTTTAAACCAGCCCAGGCACTGATATTCCTTCAGGAAGGAGCCATCGTACCATCGTCTTCCTTTGCCTGCCACCATGGTTATCCTGTATTGGGAGGAAGACCCGGATGCCATGCGCATGCCTCTCCCCTGGCTCTGATACCTGCCATTGCTACTTCCTGCAATGCTTATTTTTGTTATGGTTTGCGATCGATGCTCGACTACCGGGATAAAACTAAATATCCGAGTGTACAGGACGCTTTTGAGGTATGGAAAGAAGATATTGTCAGCGAAGGATATGGCTATCGTCTAGGCATAGACTTGCCGGGAGAAAGCCGGGGTTATATCCCAAACAGTAATGTATACGATAAAGTGTTCGGTCGACGGTGGAGTTCTTCTACCGTTATTTCTATAGCCATCGGGCAAGGGGAAATTACGGCGACTCCTTTACAGATTGCCAATTTGGGTGCTACAATTGCAAACCGCGGGTTCTTCTACACACCCCATGTAGTAAAAAAAATAGAAGGAGGATCATTGGATTCTATTTATTCGGTTCCACGTTATACCAGAATAGCAAAGAAACATTATGATGTAATTGTTGAAGGAATGGCCAATGCAGTAACCGGAGGTACCTGCCGGGGAATCAATCTGGGACCCGATATTATTGTTTGCGGTAAAACAGGTACAGCAGAAAACCCCCATGGGAAGGATCACTCTGCATTTATGGGATTTGCCCCTCGGGAAAACCCCAAAGTAGCCATCTGCGTATATGTCGAAAATGCCGGCTTCGGAGCCACATATGCAGTTCCTATGGCCCGTTTGATGGTTCAGAAATACCTGAAAGGACATATTCCCGAATCTGACAAATGGATCGAAACAAATATGAAAAACACGGTGATAACACCTAATGCCCTACAAAGAAATACAGTAATTTTGCCCAATGCCCTACAGAAAAATTAATATTTGGGAATCGGTCGACTGGTGGATTGTGTTCATCTACCTGATTCTGGTCATAGCCGGTTGGTTCAGTATTTACGGAGCCAGTTACGAGTACGACAATACCAGTATGTTCGACCTTTCCGGACGGGCCGGGATGCAGATGGTATGGATAGGTACATCGCTGGCACTCGCATTTGTTATACTGATGCTGGACAGCGATATTTACGGAATATTAGCCTACCTGATTTATGCATTGGTTATTCTATTGCTGATTGCCACCATTTTCCTGGCGCCGGAAATCAAGGGTTCCCGGTCCTGGCTTGTATTGGGACCTGTGCGCCTGCAACCGGCTGAATTTGCCAAATTCGCAGTGGCCTTAGCGGTTGCCAAAAGATTCAGCTCGTACAACTTCAAATTACTGGACCTCAAGAATTTCTTTTCGGTAGCTTTGTTGATTGTCGTTCCCATGTTATTGATACTGATGCAGAAGGAAACCGGATCGGCTTTGGTTTACCTGGCTTTCCTGATCGTCTTGTACCGGGAAGGCATGTCGGGTTCCATTCTTTTCTGCGGATTCTGTGCGATCATTTTTTTCATCATAGGGCTCAAATATTCGGATATGCTCTGGGGACAAACACCCGTCGGCGAATTTGTCGTCTTATTATTGGTATTGGTAGTTGCCCTTGGAATGATATACAGTTACAAAAGAGATAGAAAAGTAATCCGTATCATCTCAGCAGGCTATTTAGTATTGACCGTTTCTACCATTATCGTTTCTATTTTCTACCCGTTTAACTTAGTATATGCCACTTATGCGGGTATTGCCTTAACAGTTGGCTATTTATTATTCCTGTCGTTCAAAGACTGGTCGAAGGTATATTTGCTGACCGGTATTTTCATGGTGGCTTCCGTAGGTTTCCTTTATTCGGTGGATTACGTTTTTGACGATGTCCTGGAACCACACCAGCAAGTCAGGATCAAAGTGGCCTTAGGTATGGAAGACGACCCCAGTGGCGCCGGATATAATGTCAACCAGTCGAAAATAGCCATCGGATCCGGCGGATTTGCAGGAAAAGGCTTTCTGAACGGTACACAAACCAAATTGAAATATGTTCCCGAACAGGATACCGATTTTATTTTCTGTACGGTTGGAGAAGAACAGGGTTTTATCGGGTCGACCTTAGTCCTGTTGCTATTTACCATATTGATTGCCCGCCTGATTATACTGGCGGAGCGACAAAGAGAAATATTCAACCGGGTGTATGGATATAGCGTAGCATCTATCTTATTCTTTCACCTGATGATCAACATCGGGATGGTCCTGGGTCTCACACCGGTAATCGGGATTCCTTTGCCGTTTTTCAGCTATGGAGGTTCTTCCTTGTGGGGATTTACTATTTTATTGTTTATCTTTTTAAAATTAGATGCGGCAAAGAGGGAGAGATTATAAAAATCGGTAATGAACTCAAAATTAATTGCCGCATATTTCTGCACTTATTCCTCTACACGAACAATCTTCAACCCCACATCACTGATCCCGGGAAGAAAATCATCTCTCATTCCCTGCCTGATCGTATAGGTATAAGTTCCTGAAGCCGGAAAACACAGTTTGGTCTCATATGGAACAGATAATTCATATAGAGAAAAGCCCTTCCCGTACCATTTACCAAAATCATCGGCCAAAGTACATTCAAGGGTATCCTGACGGGTTTCTCCTGTAGGATATTGAAAAGAAACAAACAGCCAGAGGTTCTGGTAGGGATATTTATCGTTGTTCCGGATTTCAACAAAAACATCATGCATAGAAAGCGTATCTGTTACGGCAACTTCAAAGCGGGCAACAGAATCTGTATGCCAGATAGACCGGTGCACAGAATAAAAAGAGTAATATGCCTCCCGGTCCGAACAAGCCGCATGCAACAGGAAGAACAAACACAACCATACATACAGGTGTGTTTGCAATATCTTATTCCGCCTGGGGAGTTTCATTCGGTTTACCGGTTTTTCTGGGAGTACCCTGATGATGGCGTCTGTTATCGTTCCGCCGGTTATTATTATCCGGCTGATTATTGGAATTATGGTTATTCTCCCGGCGAACATTGGAATTGGGATTAGGGTTGACATTTGCCTTGACCTGCCCATTGCCCTGTTCGTTGGGAGCAATATTTTCATTCTTCTGTTTCTTTTTCTTCTTCCGTTTCAAATGATCAAAACGGGTAAGACTATCCTGTCCGAGAATATCCTGGTATTCTTTCGGCGGAGCAACCTGTTTTTCTTCCTGAAGCAATGCCAACGGTTTATTACCCTTTCTATTCATATTGATAACTTCGAACGCCCGCTCGGAAGTAATGGTTACCAGGTTAGCTGCAAAATTCTGACTGGTAGAATAAGATATCAGTCCTTTGAATACTTCCGTTTTGAAATGGTAATAAGTAGCATCTTTGGTTTCCAGTTGGATTTCTTTGGACGGAAATTTTTTCTGGGCCTCCATATAGGCATCCACTTCATAGTTAAGACAGCATTTCAGTTTGGCACACTGGCCGGCCAGTTTCTGCGGATTCAGGGAAATATCCTGGTAACGGGCAGCGCCTGTCGATACGGAAACAAAAGAAGACATCCAACTGGAACAACACAGTTCTCGTCCGCAAGGACCTATTCCGCCGATACGTCCGGCTTCCTGTCTGGCCCCGATCTGTTTCATCTCGATACGCACCCTGAACGCTTCTGCAAGCAATTTAATCAATTCACGGAAATCTACACGATCGTCTGCTATATAGTAGAAAATAGCTTTATTCCCATCTCCCTGGTATTCCACATCTCCGATTTTCATTTGCAGTTTCAGGTCTTCCGCAATTTTCCGGGAACGGATCATCGTATCATGTTCTTTCGCCTTGGCTTCTTCGTATTTTTCCAGATCGGAAGGTTTGGCCTTTCTGTATATCCGCTTCACTTCCACCCCTTCCGTACGGACGCGGTTTTTTTTCATCTGGAGCATAACCAGCTTCCCGGTCAGCGTAACAGTACCGATATCATGTCCGGGACTGGACTCGACGGCAACTACATCTCCTTTTTCCAGTGGTATTTTTGTACTATTAAGAAAATATCCCTTGCGCGTATTTTTGAATTGTACTTCCACATAATCGGTAGACTGTTCCGATTCCGGTATGTCGCAAAGCCAATCGTATGTATTGAGTTTATTTACCTGGCGCTTGCAACAACCCTTTGAACCCATGTTACAACTGCCTGCATTATATATAAAATCCATTTTTTCTTGATTAGATTCTGCAAATATAATTATTTTTTTCGGAATGTTTCTACTTCCCCGGACGGAAGGTAAGGTGTTTCGGAAGACTGTCTGTAAATCCAACTTTTGATAATTAAAAAAAATTTAGTATTTTTGGGGTTCAATAAATGTATAGAATGATTACGTTTGAAGAAGCGCTGAAAAGAGTAAATAAGGAAATCGAGGTGATGGCTTATGAGAATAAACCGGCCGAATTATACGAACCTATCCGCTACATCCTCTCTTTAGGAGGAAAAAAGATCAGGCCGGTATTGGTATTGCTTTCCTACAACCTTTATAAAGAGGATGTGGAACTTGTTTTACCTGCCGCTTTAGGATGGGAAATTTTCCATAATTTTACTTTGTTGCACGACGACCTGATGGACCAGGCGGATATCAGACGTAACCAGGCAACCGTCCACAAAAAATGGGATGAAAACACCGCTATTCTTTCCGGAGATGCCATGTTAATTCTGGCTTATCAATACATTGCCCAATCACCCGCAGAAAAATTAAAGCCACTGCTGGATCTCTTTTCTACCACTGCAGCAGAAATTTGCGGGGGACAGGAATATGACATGCTTTTTGAATCGCGTTTAGATGTCACGGAAGAAGAATACATGGAGATGATCCGCCTGAAAACAGCAGTGATGCTGGGAGCCTGCCTGAAAACAGGAGCCATACTGGCCGGTGCGAACAACGAAGACGCATACCGGTTATATCAGTTCGGGATCAATACCGGTCTGGCTTTCCAGCTGAAAGACGACCTGTTGGATGTATTCGGCGACTCCTCTGTTTTTGGAAAAAAGACCGGTGGAGATATACTTTGTAATAAAAAAACTTTCCTCCTTATCCATGCATTGAAGAATGCACAGGGAGAAACCCGAAAAGAACTCTTACATTGGCTGAATGTTTCAGATCCTATGCAAAACGAAGCCAAAATAAAAGCCGTTACCCGGATTTTTGAAACACTTGGTATCCGAAAATTAACAGAAGAAAAGATGCAACACCATTTTAACCAAGCCGTTGCTTCTTTGAATTCACTCAGTGTCATTCCCGAAAAAACCAGGATTTTATTCACACTGGCTGAACAACTGATGCAACGAGATATATAACGATTCTTTAATCTTAAACGAAAACTAATGCCGTACAGACGTTTACCCAATACGGACGAAGCCAGGATCAGAGCAATGCAAAAAGCTATAGAAAAAGGGAACTCCGATACTATACAGGACCGGGTAATTTCTTTTGAGACACTGGGAGAAGCCAGAGTATTACTTAATCGCTTTAAAGAAATCCAGGGAATTTACAAACAATCTCTTCAGACCCAATCTCATTCGAATATCAAATACCAGAATCTGGTGAAAAATGCCAAACTGTATATCTCCCACTTCATCCAGGTACTGAATTTATCCGTTATCCGCAATGAGATCAAAGGAGAACAAAAAGTGCTCTACGGGTTGAATCCCGACGATTTCAGCATTCCTGACATCCTGTCGGATACAGCCGTCCTGGAATGGGGAGAAAAAATAATTACCGGCGAACACGAACGGATCAAACAAGGGGGAGCCCCTATCTACAACCCCACCATCGCCAAGGTGAAAGTCCATTACGATATGTTCAGAGAAGCCTATCTGGCACAAAGAATCTATCGTAAAAACACCTCGCGAAGCCTGGAAAATCTATCCGAGCACCGGGAGCCCATCGATAAGATTATTTCCGACATCTGGAACCAGGTGGAAGACAGGTTCAAAGAACTGGAAGGCGAAATCCGCCTGAATAAATGCAGGGAATACGGAATTGTCTATTACTACCGGAGAGGAGAAACACCGGAATGAATCTGATTGATACACATTCGCACATCTACCAGGAAGATTTCGATGAAGACCGGACCGATGTAATTGCCCGTGCAGCCCATGCAGGCATCCGGCAAATCCTGTTGCCGAATATAGACGTGGAGTCTATCCCGAAAATGAACCGGCTGTCGGCCGAATATCCGGATTCCTGCTTTCCCATGATGGGTTTACATCCCACATCTGTCGGAGAAGACTATCAAAAACAACTCGATATCATCCATTCCTGGTTTTCCAAACAACCTTATATTGCTGTCGGAGAAATCGGTCTGGATCTCTATTGGGACAAGACCCATCTCCGGGAACAAATAGAAGCTTTCGAAACACAACTTCAATGGAGCATCGAACTGGATTTGCCGGTAGTAATCCACAACAGGGATGCATTTATCCATGTAATGAACAGTATCCGGAAAACCGGTGCAAACCGTTTACGGGGAATATTCCATAGTTTCGGAGGAACAAAGGAAGAACTGGATGAAATTCTCGCCCTCCCGCATTTCTTAGTAGGAATCAATGGAGTGGTAACTTTCAAAAATTCCGGATTGAGCGAAGTATTGAAAGATTGTCCTATCGAAAAGATTGTCCTGGAAACCGATGCCCCGTATTTATCTCCTGTCCCTTTCCGGGGAAAACGGAACGAACCTGTCTACATGCTACATACAGCTGAAAAACTGGCTGCGATTTTCTCTACCGGAGTGGAAGAAATAGCCCGGCAAACCACCGGAAACGTGAAACGTTTATTCAGGCTACCGGCATCAACGGAGCTTTAATACATCTCCTTCTTCCGGAACATATTCTTCTTTTTTCTTATTCATTTTATACAAGTTGGAAAGACGGATTCCGTACTTCTGGGAAATGCTGTGCATGGATTCCCCTACCTGTACCACATGTTCATAATAAGGTTTATCGGCTTTCTTCTTCTTTTTTTCCAGGTATACAATATCTCCTTTCATGAGAGGAAAGTCTTCGGGGACTTCATTGTATTTGATCAGGTCCTTGACTTTAAAACCCAGATCGGATGCTATCCCGTCAAAGCTATCATTTGCCCCGGCAACTACATAGATCAACCCGAAAGTTTTATAGACCGGGCGATCTTTAACAGAAGTCTTGTCCTGCTTCCCTTCCTGTTTTTTCTGATTTCCCGATCCTTTCTGGTTGTCATACTTGTATAACTCGTAATCTTCAATGATTTTGATAAGCTTATTGGCATAGGCTTTATCGGTAGCATATCCGCATTCCTGAAGCCCCCTGGCCCATCCCTTATAATCTTTAATCTCCAATTTAAACAGTTTGGCATAACGCGGTTTTTCCGTCAGAAAACGGGAGTGATCTTCAAAAGAGTCTTCTGCTTTTTTATATTTTCTGAAACAATCGTTCGGATTGTCATCATCATGATATACTTTTTCTCCCTTCCATTCTTTGTGACATTTAATGCCGAAGTGGTTATTGGAATTCCTGACGAACAAACTCATTCCAGCCCCCGATTCGAGCAATCCCTGGGCTAGTGTAATACTGGCCGGTATTTTATATTGTTTCATATGGGAAACAGCCAGATCGCTGTATTTTTCCACATAATTGACATAATTCTGGTTTTTTTTCTGCGCCTGGGCAAAAAATGGACAAAGAAACAGGATAGATACGAGTAAAAACCGCGCAATATGTGCGTTCATATTTTTAATTTGTTTAATTTTACCCCTGGATCCTTCTTTGGGAATCCGGGAAAACTATTTAGGTCATGAAAGAATTGAAAATTATTGCAAAGGTAAACATTTGCGCGTATGAAGAGCTACAAATTCAGGAAAAAAAACTGATCGATGCAGCTAAAGAATCCACTCAAAGAGCCTATGCTCCTTATTCCGAATTCCAGGTAGGGGCAGCCATACTGCTGGAAGACGGAACAGTTGTAACCGGGAATAACCAGGAAAACGTAGCTTATCCCTCCGGCTTGTGCGCAGAGCGTACCGCCATATTTTACGCCAACGCACAATATCCGGGACTCAAACCGGTAGCATTAGCCGTAGCGGCATTTACCAAAGGAAAATTCACAGAAACGTCTATATCTCCCTGCGGATCCTGCCGGCAGGTGCTACTGGAAACAGAAAACCGCTATGCTCATCCCCTTCGCATATTTTTATATGGAGAAAAAGAAATAACGATCATAGAATCGGCTAAGGAATTGTTGCCTTTGGGATTTAGTTCTTTGAATTGAAAATTGAGAATTATAATTACACTAGTGTATCCTCATTTTCAATTTTCAATTCTCAATTTTCAATTACGATTGCCCCCGTAACCAACCTCTATTCTACACAGTACACATACATACACACATACATAATTTTGAGAAAATCCAGCCTATTTCACAATACGCGTTAGATTAAATAATGAAAAGAAATAGAAGCGGTTACGGATGACAATGTATTTATTTTATTTCAGTAGTAGCATCTTTACAGTTTTTTGTGCCTTTTCGGAAATAACTTTTACTATCAATAGCTGGCCTGCCGTTTTATTCATATAAATATCATGAACCGAAGAATTTACAGCCGGATGACGATAAAGCGACATTCCCTGCATATTCAAGATTTCTATGCTTTTTAATAAATCGTTTTCGCTACAGGAAACGTTAATTTTACCGGTTTCCTCTCTCACAAAAATTTCATACAACTGCTGCAGGTTATCCATATCTGTCGATTGCTTGGATACACGCAGATAAAAACGGCCGACAACATCTCCTGTCGTATTATTGAACGGTATTTCTACCTGCTCCCTAAGATTATATGAAATATGATTCTCCACATCTTCCAAATAAACATCATAACCGGGCAGGAAATTTTCCATCTGACTTATTCTGAACGATAATAAGCCTGTTACCGTAGTCCGGATTCCCAATTCCACTTGCTGGCTAAAGTCTTTGAGATACCTTACACTCATTGCTTTGCCGTCATTCATGGCAAACAACACTGCCGGCTTTTTCTCTACCGCATTGAACAAGGTAGGAATGTCTTCTGCAGTGGTATTTTCATCATAAAACAAAACGACTGAACTGTGAACATCACCATCACGCAATACATTTATTTGCATTTGTCCGGTAGCAGATGCTGCCGACCTCAATCCGGTATCGCTCGTTTTTTTGTGAATGGACATAGCCGGCGTTATTTCCAAAGTGGAAAAATTGGGACAACTTGTTTTTTTGGCAATGACAAAAGATTGCATCGGGGCAATATTTTCTCCTGAAATTACCGGATTGAAAGCAGTTCCCGTCCACATATAATAATAGCTGGTCTCTAACTTACCCGAATTTTGAGTCAAAAAACTGTTGATGTCCAGATATGACATGAAGGGATTGGCAACCAACGCTGTTGTTTCATCTGTTTTTGTGATTCCACAAGTTACAGGAAGACTGAAGAAACCCGAGTAGCGGTTTTTAATCAATCCGTTGTCCGGCATCTGATTGGCTTTTTCTTCATAAATAAACCGGTGGCTATACGTTCTATCCAGATCTTTAGTATAAACTCCCAAGGGTGTTACCCCGTCTTGCTTATCAAAATACGGGTATTTTGTATAAGGACTGGGGAATTTAAAGTTTCCGTTGGCGCCTGCCTGCGGAAGATCGAGCCAGACAACCATTCCGGTACCCAATAACAGTTCTACATCTGCAGTAGCAAACGGCATCGACCATTTACCGGAATTTACTTCGTACGGTTTTCCCTGAGCTTCTTTTTGAGGGTTAACGGTTTGATACAACATGGTATATACCCTCGGCCGGCTGGTCAGCATCGGATCGATACTGCTTTCAAAGTAATCTCCCGAATAAACATTCCGGAGTGGAGGAGCCAGCTTGATCCATTTTCCTTCCCGGATGGTAAGATGCACCTCTGCCTCTTCATAGTCCAATTGGAAAGGTTTAGCCAATTGGCCTCCATGCATAAAGGTGATCTTGTTACACTCATAGATCTGAACGGGATCCTGCAGCACCGGATAATCTGTTAATCCTCCGGGAATAAGCACATCCGTACACTTGGCAGGAATACCGTTCGACCAGTTATATACAGAATTCCATTCGCGGACATTAGCGATATTCGTGTCATTTCCCTCCCAGGTAGAGGCATTAGGTGCAATACGGACTGTAACCGTATCTTTTACCATACAACCGCCCGAACGGGTAATGTAAAGGTACTTTTCCTGAATCTGGTTCTCATCCTTCAGGGAATTTCCTTTAGGAAATGTATAGCTTGCCTGGGCCTGATCCATGCCGGAAAGATACGATCCTACCCATTGGTAAGTATAATTTACCAAAGCTTCATCTCCAATTAGCAGGTTCACTCCGTTTCCTTCACATTCGTTGTACAGATTATTAGCCAGTTCGTATTCAACCGGTTTGACAATTTCGATTGCATTACAGATGTAAGGATTTATTCTGGGTTTTTTAGGCAACACTAATTTCAGGAAACAGATATCTGCAACATTCACTTGAAAATCTTGAGTGAAAGAAACTCCCGAATTTCCGGGTATGGAAGGAATCGAGATATAAGACGGCAGCTGTGTTTCTCCAGCATAAAGATCTATTTCCACTTTATAGGCCATTACAGGAGAATCATTGGTAATATATCCGGAGACAGTTACGGTTTCCGTTGTGGCAGAGTTAAATCTTCCCGTCAGGCTTATTTTATCCGCATCCATCGATAAATCAATTTTGTTAAGAGTAAAAGTTCCCGATTTCACTCCTTCGGTCGGATTGAAAATTTCACAATCACTTCCGTCGCAATTGAGGATAGAGACCACCGCACAACCTAAAACGATTGCATTCGGAAGACAATCCCACTCTTCCGGGTTAATGCATTTAAGCGACACCTTAAAAGTATAAGTAACCGGAACTGAACTACTTTGATTGAGATCCAGATTGGCCGACAAACGATCGTTCACTACATACTCATTTTTTATGAACGAGCTTATTACGGTATTTTCTTTTTTCAGATAATTATCGGCAGAAGAAACAATTTCCATATTTTTCGGGATATCGATATAAACTTTCATCCCGGTAACAGGATTTCCGGTGCATTTAATGGTTCCGGTCAATTCTAAAATACCATTGTCTGTTACCGAAGCATAAGCAACAGAAGTATTAGTTGATCCATTTAATTTAAGATCCACGATCTCCACCTGGGGCTGCGTATTATTTTTCAACTCTTCCAATAAAATGGAATTGGAGGTTACAGAGTTGGATGTTTCATTTCCACAGGGGTCTTTGGCAGATGTTTCTATCCTGACCGGCTGGCCGGGTGTAAATCCACAGGCTGTTTTCATCTGGAATGTCACACTCAATTTAGCGTCCGGATTGGTATCTCCTGTCTGATAGCTATCGATATAATACTCTTCAGGGATAGATATAGTATAATACGTCGACGTTGTTTTAAGCATACTTATCGGGAGTGTAACAGGAGTGTTATTTCCCTTTTGAATTGTTATACCGCTGCTTTCCACCATATTCAGTCCATCGATCCGTTTGATATCTAATTTCAGCGATCCTAATTTGGTTTCAGTATTATTATTGAATGTCACTTTGAACGTCATCGGTTTACAGAAGTTGTAATAATACCGGCCTCCATCTCCTGTACTTGCATACTGAGGATTGATCAGCGTGGGAGTATAGCTTGCTTGAGGAACAGTAAATAGCACCCGCTGAGCTACAGGAAGGCCTAAACACATCCCTGAATTATAACTTGTAAACCAACCTGTTGAAGGATCATCAGGATAAGTTACCTGAGAATATCCCACATAGAAAGCAGGCACCAATGTTGTAGTACAAGTATATTGTCCTCTTATTTTAAATTCTTTAAACCCACTTTCAAACACCAGATCACCTAATTTTATCCAATACGAACGATCGGCATAAGGAATCAAGCTTCCAATGCGTGTGGCACCACTTCCATCCCAAAGTTCCAGATTAGTCATATCACCCGATTCAAGCACCACAGCTATCCATACATTAGGTAATATGGAACCTGTCAATGGCACATTATTGATTATCTTCAGCTTAAAATCCAGGGACTTTGTATCCGGGGACAAAGATGAAGCAGGAGAATCCACTATAACAGAAGTAGATACGTCATATTTAGATATGATAGAATGTAATTTTGCTTGCCCTTCGGTAATATCAGATAAGATATTCGGAACAGCCGAAGTCGGATAGTTTTGCAATACCGAACCTGTTCCTGCATCGGCAGAAACATGTATGTCCTTAGCAGAAGTCCACGAGGAAAAAATAACCGGCACATACGTTAGTTCCGCCCTGATTTCAAAAAAGTCATTCGTATTTGAAAAAAGCTCATTGCTTATGATATCTTTAAGAAGGGTTACATAAGACTTACAGTCACGGTACTCTACCATATAATCCACATCTTTCACCAATGATTTCAATTTTGCGTAATTATCTCCGGCATTTACAGGTGAAGTCGCCGTGATAAGTTCATCAACCTTGTACAAACCATCTATACGTATAATCGTTCCTTTCTTAATAATTCCGTTAGGACGATATTCATTGGTAAATATCTCGCTTTGTCCGTTTGCCTCATTATTCAACGATAGCCTCAAAAGAGACCTGGAGTCTTTATCTCTGTATTGATTGAATACCCTGCTATTAATTACTACAGCCGGACTACTTTCTCCAAGTTTTCTCAATTTATAATTCCATACGGTAAAGTTATTCATCCTTTTACTGCAGGAATAAACCCTTTCAGAAACCCTACGGTAAACATGGGCGGAAAACTCATTAATATTCTGTGGTAATGCAGGCAGGTTTTCCGTAACCTGGGCATTGATCAATAAGCGGATCTGTGCCCCTGCCGCTAAAGCCGGTATTGCTTTACCTATTCCCACATAATCGGTCAGATCCACTTTAATATATCCTGTTTCCGATTCTATTTTAGAATTGAGAGGAATATTGTATTTCGCTCCGAATTCTCCACCGGGAGGACAGTATTGCAAAACTGCGGCAACCGGATTGACTACATCGAGAATTTTCTCCGTGCCTAAATAAGATATCTCTGTAATCAGCTTATCTCCGGCCTGAAGTCCCTGATAGGAAACCCCGCTTCCAAATATCGCATCTACCCGTATTTCGACGTTGTCGTATGGCCCTGCCGCCTTCAGATTAACTCCCGAAGTAGTCTTACCGGCCAATGCACTCATCTGCTCATTCAGGTACCCGAAAGTAGTACGTTCCACAACAAAATCCCGGGTTTCTATCAAGGTACAAACATCTTTCCGGTCGGTTTCATAAGATAGATTTTTTTCTGTACAGGCATAATAAATAGTATTAGCATCCGGTCCCACACCATCGGTATCCAGCGAATGTCTCAAAAGCATTTTTTTAGAATCGATCGTCTCATCCACTCCTTTTACTTTGATTTCATAAACGATCCCTGTAGAAGCATCAATACCTCCTCCCAGTTTGATGGCAAGCTCTTTTGTTGTGGTATTATAACTTAAGTTAGATGCCGGTATGGTTACAGATCCGGATCCGCTCATATTTACTTTGACCCAACAGGAGGCATCTCCATTGTCATAAGTCATTCCGTCGGGAAGGGTAATAATCGTCCGGTGATTATAAGTTGCACCTGTCAAATAATTCTGGTTTTTTTCTCCGTCCTGACCGCCATTTTCCGAAATGGTCAGTACTGCATAGTTGTCTACATTATCGGTAACATGCACCATTAACGGTTCAACTATCGCATTGATATTCGGGTTAAATCCCAAACTTATGGATCCAAACCATACCTCGGCCATCGGTATCAGATAAGGGTCTTCGGTTGATCCGCTACATTGATTCCGGACTCTTGTCTCTATCACATTATCTCCCGGTAATAATAACTGTACGGGACAATTTCCAGCCGGCTGCAATTCGCATTCGAATTCCAATAAAAACCGGCAGGATTTACCTTTTTCCAGCAGGCTATGTCCAATTTGTGAAATATTGCTTACATCCAGATAAGTTGGGAACCATGTTCCAGAGGCAGATGCAACTAACAATGACGTAACATCTATATTGTACGATACATTGTTGTACGCCAGCAGTTTCATGCTGGTAACTTTGAGTTTATTAGTCTCATTGAAAATGGTAAAATGGAAGTCTTTTGCCTGAAAATACTCTTCTAAAGAAGCATTATTCACGGAAAAGTCTAATGTTCCTTTTGTACCGGGAGCTACTGGCCATTGCAAACTGTTGATGGTTGACAGGAGGTAAATATTCATTCTTTCCAGTGGTATTACAACCTGTTTGTTTGTAATTTCTGTTCCACAGCCATAATTGATCGTATAATTCCGGGTAGATGAAGTCTGCCCCAGGTATCCCCCGGTGCAGCAATCAATACTGATCATTTCTATAAATTCAATTTTTTGAGCAGCATTCAATAGTCCATCCGCTAAACCAATCGCCTGAAAATCACCTTTTGTAATTGTATAAGTATAAGTAAAGTAATTACCACTTCCCACTCTTATTATTTGGGAAGAGGGTATTATTCGCGTCAGCGATCCATATTTAATAGTCAGGCTTGTTATGTCCAGTATTTTATCGGTACTAAACTGAATTGCCAGCTTTTCTGCCCTGACATAAGATTGAGCCGCCTTTTGTTCCAATGTCCATGTTTGTGTAATCCCTTGCTCCCACCATTTCAAGGCAGTTGAAGGTGTTACCGGAGCCGTAAACTCCAAAGACGGTTTTTTCAGGTTACTGATCAAAGGAGTTATTCCGGTTGCTATAGGATTAGAAGTCGACATTCCGTTATATAAAGCATAAGATATAACCTCACTATCGGAAGTAACACAGAGTGGATCTAATGTAATATTCACTGTTACGGAAGCATTTCCTCCCGACAGGTTGAATCTGATCCGGTTTTGTCCGCTCACTTTGGTAACAGAAGCGGTTGGGGAAGATACGGTATTATAGGTATAGTTGGAAGGGATGGTAAATGCTAATTCTGCACCATTATAGGTAGCGGCTCCGCTGTTTTTTACCGTAACAGAAAACACAACCGGCTCTCCATTGGGAACAATAACCGCCGGATTAGATCCCGGTTCTATCGTTACGTTAGCATCTGACTGCGCAAATGATGAGATTCCCAATGACAGGAAAAGAACCGTACACAATGCCTGCTTTTTAAATAAAAGCTGAAGAATAAAAGATTTCATCCGATTACTTTTTAAGGAAGAATTATTTTTTGTTGAAAGCTGCTTACGGGCATATAAGCCATACATGCATGTAAGAAAAACGAATAATAACAGAGGAATATCTCCTACCGGAACCATTTCCCGTTGATTATCCCATTCTTCATATTCATCCGGAGGGGGAGTTCTTAATATAGGAGATTCTTCCGAAGGTAATCCGCCTAACGGCATGGGCAATGATTCACTCCAAGGCATGGAAAATTCTCCCGAAGGAAAAATAGTTGAACACGAAAGATCCGGTGATTTTACCGCATATACAGTATAGCCTACATTTCCTCTTGCAAAAGAAGCAGGATTCAAGCCTTGATTGCTTAAATAAATGGTCGGGGATGCCACTTGGCACAAAAACAGGAATAGACATAAAGTCTTGCTTTTCAAAAAATTAAAATCAGTTTTCATAATTATGTATTTATATGTGTAAGTCTTCTCAAAAGGGTTATAAATAATTTACCTGAAACGGGAAAACATACCCGTTCCAGCCACAGTGCAAAAGTAAATTATCATAAAAAGATAAATTGCACTAAAAAAAGCCTAAAAACTACGTTTTTATACTATTTTTTCAATTAACGATACAAAAAGAGAGGAGTGAAAAGCCTATTTTTGTTTGCGAATTTCGCTTGGAGAACTTCCGTAATGACGCTTACAAAACTCGTAAAATCTGGCTTCGGAAGAGAACTGGTATTGGATTATTATTTCTTTATTGGACAATTGATTTTCTTTCAGATCTTTCAGGATCATCCCTGAACGTTGCTGTTGCATCCAAGAAAAAGGAGTCTGTCCGAAATTGCGTTCAAATTTTTTCTTAAATCCTGATAACGAGTAATGCATCATCTCTGCAAGTTCCGGAACATTATGCACCTGGAGATAATTTTTCAATACCGCATCTTTGAAGAACATATCTTTATTCATAACGGGAGAAAAAAAAGCGGCTAATTCTTTTTTTCCGTAAAGTGCTCGTAATAAATGAAATAATTCCTGTTGTTTATACCGATGCAGGCAAGAGCACACAAAACCACCTTCAAGATAACTTTCAAGCAACTCTAAATATTTCACAATCCATCCGTTAAATGGAAGTGGTTGAAAATCATCTTCTAAATCCTGACAAAGAGGCAGTAAATAATCTAATCTGAAATAATCGCAAAGTTGCATTTGCGTATTAAAGCGGCAAGATACGATTTTGCTATCGTCCAGCGCCTTGACCTTTAGTACACTGGCGGGAGGAAGAAGTAAAAATTCTTTTGCCAGTAATCGTTTATTGAGGTGTTTATTGTAGGTTAATGTCAACTCTCCGGCTAACAGGAAAATAATAGTGGTTTCTCCCACTTGCATATTTTCACGTTCTTCCCCCTGAAACAAATTAAAAACATGAAAAGAAGCCCTCCTACCTAATTTGTAATTGGGACAGGAAAGTTGTTCATTTAAATAGTTTTTCTTACCCGGTTGACTGGGGGAAGATTCCTTCAATATGCTTTTTTTTGAAAGGTCTATAGCCGGTTCTTTTTTCATAATTTTAAACATGTAATGATGTGGCGGCTATTTCGTTTTGAAATAGAATACGAATATAAGAACTTTAAAATTTATAAGCACTACTGAAAAAAGCCCAAATAACACGTTTTTAGGCCAATAGACAACAAAATAATATATTCTAGAGTATGTATGTTTAAAAAAATGAGGGAGCATTTTGAAGTGCCCCCTCATTCTTTTATTTCTTCGATTTCTTCTTCCCTTCTTTTTCCGGTGTATTCCGGACAATTTCCATGCAATCGTCGTATGTTAATTCTGCCGGTATTTTCCCTTTTGGTATTTTATAGTTTGCACCTTTACTAACGATGTAAGGACCATAACGGCCGTTAAGAACTTGTGTTTCCGGATCGTTATCGAAAGTTTTGATAAACTTCTGTTCTTCTTTTGCTTTCTTTTCTTTCAGCAAAAGATCAGCATCCTCAACGGTAACGGTAAATGGATTCAAGCTTTTGGGGATAGATACAAATGTATTTTCATATTTAACAAACGGGCCGAAGCGACCAATACCGGCAGTTACCGGTTTGCCATTCAATTCCCCTACCAATCGGGGCAGTTCGAACAATTTCAAGGCTTCTTCCAGAGAGATCGTTTCGATCGATTGCCCTTTCATCAGGGAGGCGAACAAGGGTTTTTCTTCCTCGTCGGCATGCCCGATTTGTACCAGGGGACCGAAGCGGCCGATCTTTACCGAAACCGGGCGACCTGTTTTCGGGTCTTTGCCCAGCACCCTCTCTCCTACTTTATATTCTGTTTTGGTAGCAGAAGTTTGTTCCACTATCGGATGAAATTCTTTGTAAAAATCATCGATGGCTTTGGTCCACTCTTCTTTTCCTTCCGCTATATTATCGAATTCTTTTTCCACATTAGCGGTAAAACCATAATCCAGGATAGAAGGAAAATGTTCAGCCAGGAAGTCATTGACCACAATACCTATATCGGTAGGCAGCAGTTTGCTTTTGTCGGAGCCCACCGTTTCTTTCAAGGTCTTGTCCTGTATTTTTCCATTGGATAACGAAAGTACGTTATACTGCCGTTCCTCACCCGGTTTATCTCCTTTAACAACATATTCCCGGTTCTGAATCGTAGAAATTGTAGGCGCATAAGTCGACGGCCGGCCGATTCCCAGTTCTTCCATCCGGCGTACCAGGCTGGCTTCGCTGTATCGCGGGGGACGTTGGGTAAACCGTTCTGTAGCTATTGCTTCTTTCAAAGGCAATTGCATATCTATTTTCAGGGGAGGCAAGATTACACTTTCTTCCTCTGTACTATCTTCATCATTACTTTCCAGGTATACATGCAGGAATCCGTCGAATTTGATCACTTCTCCCACTGCCTGGAATTTTTCTTCCCGGTTACTGCTGATACCGATGGTCACCGTAGTCCGTTCCAGTTCGGCATCTGCCATCTGTGAAGCAATGGTCCGCTTCCAGATCAACTCGTACAATCTTTGTTCCTGAGCGGTTCCTTTGATAGTATGATTGCTCATGTAGGTCGGCCGGATCGCTTCGTGCGCTTCCTGTGCCCCTTTTGTTTTCGTCTGGAACTGTCTGGTTTTGAGATATTTTTCGCCGTATGCCGTAGTGATCTCCGATTTGGATGTATTGATTGCCAGCGACGAGAGATTGACCGAGTCGGTACGCATATATGTGATATGCCCGGATTCATACAGTTTTTGTGCGACAATCATCGTCTGCGAAACCGAAAACCCGAGTTTCCGGGCAGCTTCCTGTTGCAGTGTAGAAGTGGTAAACGGTGCTGCCGGTGATTTCTTCACCGGTTTGGTAGTAATATCATTGATGGTAAAAACTGCATTTTTCAATTGCTCAAACAGCGCCATTGCCTCTTCTTTTGTTTTGATCCGGCGTGCCAGTTCTGCATTCAGGACTGCCGTTTCTCCGGGGATTTCAAAAACGGCTGTTATCCGGTAAGACGCTTCGGACTGGAACTGATTGATTTCCCGTTCCCTTTCCACGATGAGCCGTACGGCTACCGATTGCACCCTTCCTGCCGACAACGCCGGTTTGATTTTCCGCCACAAAATAGGAGATAACTCAAATCCCACGATCCGGTCCAGTACCCGCCGCGCCTGTTGCGCATCGACTAAATTAAAATCTATATCGCGGGGATTCTCTATGGCGTGCAAAATGGCATTTTTTGTAATCTCGTGAAAAACGATGCGTTTGGTTTTGTCTTTATCCAACTGCAAAGCCTCAAAAAGATGCCATGAAATAGCTTCTCCTTCCCGGTCTTCATCGGATGCAAGCCACACCATAGACGCATCTTTGGCTTCCTTCTTCAATTTAGAAACCAGTTCTTTTTTATCGGATGGAATTACATAAGCCGGTTTATAGTTATTGGCAGTATCGATACCGAATTCTTTGGCTTTCAAGTCCCGGATGTGTCCGTAACTTGAAAGTACTTTAAAATCGTCACCCAGGAATTTCTCTATTGTTTTGGCCTTAGCCGGAGATTCTACAATAACCAGATTTTTTTGCATCTCTTATTTATCCTTTTGGTTTTCAAGCCGCAAAAGTACAAAAAAAGACTTAGTTAAGCGGTTTTTCAGGTGTTTTTTATTGTTTAATAACAAATACGAAAGAATGCAGAGGTAGGATATCCACAGCGCATCACCGGCAGGAATATCATCTGTACCTACCGCACCATTATCAACATCATAAACATAATTACAACCCAAAACCGGACACTTTCCTGTTAGTTGATCCAATTGTTGATTCGTATGATATGGGCAATAAGCAAAGGGCATATAATCATCCGGGATATAGCTTCGCAAAATAAAGGACTCTTCCGTATGGCTGTGATTGCAACAATCATCATGCCCATCATGGGAATCCCCATTGTTGGTTGGAATATCAATCAATAATGATGGGAAGTCCTGAGGATATGCAACCCGTGAAGTTCCCATCACAAACAGGAACATCCATATTATAATTTTATTCTTCATTGACTTTCCTCGGGTTATTGATTTGAAACTTTAGTTATACTGGAGGCATTCATAGTCTTCGCTTTGACAATTAACACCTGATGAACATCGGATACAGGGATTTCACAATGCGACTTACCCGTATCTTTAGCATGATATACTTGCTGTCCATCCGGCCGGTAAAGCATCAACTCCGTTATTTCGCTTCCATCGGAGGAAAGAGCATGAATCACATGATTTTGTATGTAGACTGATATTTTTTCTTTTGAAATGACGTCTATGGATGTATTCTGCTGCGCAATCAAATAAAAACGACCAATCAGATCACCTTCCGTATTGTCGAAAGAATATTCGAAAGAATCGCTATCGCCTACCGGAACCATACTCGATTTTTCCGTATCTTTAAAGAACCAGTCGTAAGATCCTGATATCGAATTGAACCCTGTAATACGAAGCTGAGTAAAACCTTTGTTGCTGGTCATGATACCGATTGGAATGCTTCCGGCGACTTCTTTCATCCGGTTGATATCCAAATACATGCCATCTGCAATTGTAAAGACACTGGGTGATACCTGCAAATCAGAAACCAACATCCGCCGGGTATCTTCACCCAATACATAACCATTATCCGACTGATTGGAAAAAGCGACAACGGCTTCACTCGAGTAAGTATCTTTATGAGTAGTTATACGCAATATATTACTTACCTGTTCGAACGAACGAAGTTTGGATGTTGGGTATGTCACACTCATTTCCTTAGTAATCTTCAGTTTTCCAACTCCCGAATATCCATCCTTTGTAGTTACAATAAATGTTTGCATCGGGGGAATAGACTTAGCAGTTAAACCACCTGTTGCGACTACATCATCAGTTTCAGAGTAAGTCGGGAAATCGTCACCGTTTGTCAATATCTTAAATGACTGAATTATTACATCTTTGTTTACATCATAGAACTTTTCGAAATCAATATGAGACATCAACGGGTTTCCTACAACCACTTCTTCCCCTTTTGTTGTTCTACCTGTAGGAAGTTCTACCAGATATTCGTCCGTCATAGTTTCCTCATAAGCAAAACGGCTTCCATAATCACGTCCTCCGGGAAGTATCGTTTCCGTTTTTGGCTGTAACTTCTTGGTAAGCTCATGATAGAAATTAAACGTCATTTTTGTTTGTGGAAACATCCATTGTGCTTTGTCTCTGGAATCTCTGGAGGCTGCTACAGCCCCTGCATCGGAAACTTCATTATAATAAAGAGCGCCTACTTTGGCACTATACCCCATACCGGGTGTTAAAGGCTCTATCGTTTTATTGAATGGCAGGGTCCATTCTGTATAGGTTGCCCCGGATTGAGGGCTTGAAGTATTATACAAACGCATTTCCGTCAAAGGATTTGCATAAGGGAACATATAATCGCCGGAATACATATCGCGCAAAGGAGCAGATAAGCCATACCATTGAGCAGTATTTACTTCTAAATCTACTTTTGCTCCATCGTAAGTCAATAAATCGGGACGTCCTAATTCGCTACCCTTCTGGAAATAAATTTCAGAAACAGTATTCGGTTCCCAGTTTTTATCAAATTCGATGTATTTGGTCTCGGGAGCACCTGGTATCGGTGTAGCTTTACCGTTTTCATCTATTGTAACAGTCAGTTTAACTGTATGCATAATTTCGTCAACAGCAGAAGGCGGCGCGTCATTCTCATAATATTCTATCGCTTTCAACATCGGATATTTATCCATCCCATTCAAAAGTACCACACTTGTGGGGCGAAGCGGAGCAAAAGCAGAGCCCGTACCATCCGGTGTAGATTTCCAGTTCTTGTCATCATGCCACGAATCAGAGTTAAGAGCTCCGGTTCCAGCCCAGTATACTGTATTTGGAACTACTTTGAGTTTGAAGAAAAATTCTTTGTCACACTCCACAATACCTCCATTGGCAAAATCCTCGTCGGCAGTTACCCTCAAACGGAATTCATAAATACTGCCCGGTTTGAATTTGCCATCCGTAGTTGTCAACTTATTCTTTAGATTTGGGTTTAATTGCACATTGTCATTTAACGAAAGTACACTACTTGCTTTCACTTCCAAAGCAATTTTATTATTATCCAAAGGAACACCACCTAAAAGAGTCCCTATCGGATAAGGATTACCTTCATCTTCCAGCGTATGCTCATAATCAGGATTTAGCGGATGTGCCGGTGTTGCATGATAGTAATTGTAAGAATTCCATATCAGAGGATAAGATTTAAAGAAGAGCATTTTGGCTTTTTCAAAATCCAGGTCCCAATAGGTTCTTTTATCAACAGGCTCAATCTCTACTATTTCAATGCTAATAACATTATTATTATCGTCTACTTTCACTTCCGGTCTTCTTGTATTTTTGACTGTATGCAATGAATCCAATTGATTGGGCTTGTTCTTGTCAATCACTCCTATATGAACTCCTGCCAATTTAATTCCTTCTGCATTATCTACTGCATTGACATAATTACCGTCCACCCTGACCAGATCGACTGCAGCCTTGCTTACCTCATCAAAATACAAGAAAGGCACTACAAATACGTCATTCACATTTACATTATCTATTTTCTCCGGCAAACGAACAGTGTATTCATAATCCAGATTGCTTTCAAAATCCGGATAGTTTTTGACAGGAAGTCCATTGTCAGTCACCTCTCCATACTTCAGAACAGACCCCCAGGAAGTCGCTTGAATGCGAACCTCTGCCGGACTGGTGCAAATCCTGAGCGGTTTAGACAGATCAGGTCCGGAACCATCAGACTTCATTTCATAAGCCTGTTCAATTGGAATAGCCGTTATATAATAAGGCGCCATAGAACTAAGATAAAGAGGCAGACCGGGTTGATATAAAACAACCAATCCATTATCAACATAATATCCAATCCGCGCAAGCAGATCTGCATCCTCCTGCTGAGGAATGGTAACAGGAAGTCCTCCCTCCGGGTATTTTGACCTGAAGTTTTTCAGGTCCTCCCGAATAAAGTATTCATTAACTTCCATCTCGTTTAAGCCCACAAAATTAAGAGTCGGGTCAAAATCCGCATCATCGTTGTATTCAACGGCTTCCGTATCCTTTGTATCTATCGGTCCGTAATACCAATCGTACACAGTATACAACTTCCGGCCTGGATTTATAGGATCGAAAGTCTGCGCACTGATATTTACCGTACTATTTGTACAAACCAGCAGATCTTCCAGATTAATCGCCTCTGTAGTACCTTCAATCATGACCTTAAAATGGGCGCTGTCATAACGCACCTCAAAAGAAGCTTCTCCGGCACATTTCGGACTCAACAGAGCGGCTCCCGATTCGGCTACATACACACGGAATATACCTTGTCCATGGGAATTCACCAAATTAGCCGGAATGGATTGTTTGAAATAAACGTGACCGGTAATAGCAGTGTTGGCCTTATCAAAACCTATCAACTTATCAAAAGCAACAATGGTATCGGTTCCCTGAATATTATTCTGTCCATTCAATATTATTGTGCCATAAGCATATCTATTTTCAACATTCGTATCGTCCTGATAAAGTCCTTCATTGAGATAAATATGATTTTCCGTATCGCTTGCATTAAATTCGTTATCCGGATAAACCTCTCCGTTTTTTTTATCCGGAAAAGTAACACCCATATCATCTAAGAAGCGGAAATAAAGTTTCGTTGTTTTACCTTCCGATCCTGTTAATGCCAATTGTGACAAGTCCACATCAACTAACATTTCCAAAGGAGAGGCATTTTCAATATTTCCATCCGGCTTACAGAATGTTTGAACAGTTCGTTTAGCTTCCACCCCCGGATTGGAACGGTAAATACATACCTCGTCAATAGCGAAATCATTACCGGTAGTTGTCAAACCGTTGTTTCGGATTTCGAGTGTCAGATTCGCTTGTTGGTTCACATAATATTCCGGCACCTTGAAGCTAAAGGCCACCTGATTCCAACGACTTCTTAAAGGATCGGACGTAGAAGTTCCAAGGTATCCGATATCCCCTGTATAAAAATACTTGATAGGAGTATCCGTAGCTTTATCTTTCAACAAAAACACTAAATTAGGGCGAGAGGCAGTCGACTGAACATTATCGGCACTTGTTTCAGAGCCGTTATTCAGGTTGACAATCCAAGCGGAGAAATACAATTCCGTACCCGGACAAAGCGCTTCATTGATATCGAGGGCTGCAAAAGTACCTGGCAAATCAGCAGCATCCACATATAGCATATTCCCCGTTTTCCCGGTTTGAATGAATGTCCTGTCCATAATACCAGGAGTGGTAGTATTGAAAGCTGACCAACCATAGGAATTAGTTCCTCCTCCGTTGGTATTATCCGCAGCCGTATTGGAACCATTACCGATCATTCTCGGAAATCCATATTCACTCCAGTAGGGAGCCCGGTGATGGTCGTGAGTTCCATTAGCGGTTTCTCCGGTTGCAAACTTAGTGGGATCTGTAAAACCGTACGACGTTTCTTTCAAACCCAAGGGTTTAACTCCCATATTGTACCTGTTTTCTGTCTGATCAAAAGTTAACTGGGCAATCATTTTCTTATTGGTCCGGACTGACCAAAGGTCCGCATCAGGGGTATAACCTCCACGGTTTTCAGGTAAGGGACCTGCCAGGCTTTTATCGACGTATGTTACTTTGAAGCGGGCAATTCTCTTATAATCACCTGTACTACCAGCTCTTACATAACAATCAAAATATTCGGTTTGACCGGCTTGAATGGAATAATTAGTTGCAGTTCTATTAGAATTGTCAATTTGCAGGTATTTGTATGAAGAACCTGCCGCATCACTCGTAGCATAGGTAAATGGCGCAGTACCTCCATCCGCAATACGTAAAACGGTCCTATTAGCTCCAGTACCAACGTTAGCAGGTAATGCATTTTTCCAACTTTCGTTATTTAATGGGTACTGAGATCCATCCCTGTATCTTACCCAATAAAAGCGAGTTGCCCGATTTAGATTAGCCTCATCTTTTTCATTCCCTGCGGTTGCTATATAATAATTATCAATATAGTACTGAGGAGTGAGACGCAAACGGGTACCATTATTTGCAGCTCCAATCGGCGCTTCCAATTCCACATACTCGAGTACCCCATTATTAGCCAATGCATTATTTATGTTTTGGGCGCTTTCCCAAGCAGGACGCATTTCAAAATGATTCCGGAAAGACAGGGTAGGCTCCGTAAACTGAGTGCTTGTTGTAGTATAATCCGTATAATTGGATGCATCACAGGTAATTGTGATCCGCTGACCTTCACTGTATTGATGTTGCAAGACTTCAGAAGGAATAAATGTTATTTTTCGGGCTCCGGCGGCATCGCCTCCATATTTGAAGAGTCCCCGGAAAGAACGGTTCAAACCGGTGGTATTTGCAAAACTCAAGCCATTAAAATCTAATTCATCCACATGCCAACGATAGTAATTATAGCCGGTTGTCATAGCCTGCAATTCATTGGATTCATTCATCTTGGTGTATATCACCTGAGTAGACTCATGTACTTGTTGCGGAGTATTGTTTTCTTTGTAATTGAAAGCACGGCCATTTTCCGCTCCCAACATGGTAATATTCAGGTTATCTATATCCAAATACTGAACCTGGTCCCATTGATTGATATCTTTCCCATCTTTAACTAAGTTATCGACAGTTATAAATACACTTTGTTGCAAGGTGCCTCCATTCACGAAATTGAATCCCATAAATTCCCAACGATCCGGATTGTTCTGTTGTTCCAAAGGATTAAACAAAGTTTGTGGTATTCGGGTAGGAGGAGAAGAGTAAGCAGTCCAGGAATTAGGAGTCAAGGAGGTCAAGGGAGGAACCCCTGTTCCTATATTAGTCGCAGTTAACTGCCCAATAGCACCGATCTCTGAAGTTCCTTTTGTTTGCGTTTGCAAATAAGGTATCGGATCGGGTTCCAAGCCCGTATAAGTACTGGATCTTGACCAGTAAGTGACTTGATAAAGGGAATTAGCAGCAGGTGCTGTAGCAGTACGGGAATAGGTATACAACCGGCCTCCATTGTTAAGACGAACAAAGTAAAAACCAAATTCGTCGGCATTTCCGGAAGAATAGTAATCGTGATACAAACGGGCATCTTCTGTTCCTGAACGGGCATAGCCTACCGGGAAGTAGTCGGTCGCGTCTGTATGCTCCCAGACACCAGTGGTTTGATTTTTTACACTGGGAGAAAAATCTTCTTCCAAACCGTACTCGGGAACTGGTAAAGAAGGGAGGCCTTCAAATGGGTTATTGGTAATATTATTTACAGGCCAATAATTGGAAACCAATTCCATGTCTTCATTGAATATCGTAGTAATAGTAGTAGTCGCCGCAACGGCATTCATTTGAATTTCAACAGTACTTCTCGACCTGTTTGTTGAGTTTGAAGTATTGACCCCATTTCCCCCATTAGTTGCATACAATGCATTATTAAGCTTTGATATCAAGCGAAAATGTCTTGCAGCAGCCGGATTTGATGTTGGGTCTATCTGTGCAGCCGGCTGCGTACTTGCAGCCTGATAGGCAGTTGTTTTGAATAATCTCCATTTGAATGCGTCGTTACCAACAATCAAATTAGCAAGAGTAGCAGCATTAGCACTACCATTATCTCTAAGATAACTGGCGGTATTATTTGCACTTCGAATATAATACCAACCTGGTTCGTCACCACCCACAGGAACAAATTGCCAATCATCAGTGCCAACTCCATTGGTAGTTGATGCAACTAAACTTAGTGCGTTGCCGTTTGCATTCAACCAACTAGCATTTCCTGTTAGGGCACCCGTATTAGCCTTCATCCTGATATTATAATTATGGAAAGGATAAGCTCGCTGCCAACTTTCCACCAAAGTAATTTTCAGGTTGTCAATATCCATAAAAACGGTATCACCCGGATTCACGGCTGGGCTAAACAGGTTATCCACCGTGATAAACTTGTTTTGAGCGGAAGCCGTGGAGCTTTTATAGCTAAACTTCTGAAATTCCCATTGCCAGGGGTCGTCCTTTATATTTTTAGTTTCATCTGGGCTCGACAGATCAGCCCAAAATGTAGGGTTATATGGAACCGGAGCCACCGAATAAGTATACCCACTGCTGTTCACTGCAGGTGGGATAGGAGGTATTTGAGGAATAGAGGAACCGGTGGGAACATCTTTAGATGTTATCTGTCCTACGGCATAGGTGGCTCCGGTTGTGCCATCCGCAGCTACCGTGCCATTCGCCAACTGTCGCTTGTTTTTTAAATCTGTTGCCTCTGCTTCATTTTTATAAGTCGTCCTACCCCAATACGAAACTTCAAAAATGGCATTGGCACCGGGTGCTGTCGGGGTTCGGGCTCCGGCAAAAATACGCCCCTGGTTCAACACGCGTAAGAAGTAGAATCCGTAAGACAACTGAATTCCCGGAGAATTAGAAGATTTGTAATTATGAATCAACCTCACATTTGCCTTGCTACTCCGGTCAAATCCGATGGGGAAATATTCGGTAGCCACCCCACCAACCTGTACTTCGGAAAAATCACCTTCCGTAGTTTTGGGTAATGCAGGAAAAGTGGTTACGTCTATAGCAAGTGGAGTATAGTTGGAAACCAACTCCATGTCTTCATTGTAAATCGTGGATATTTCTTTGATATTAGAAGTAACTTTAGTCATGATTTCCACCATATTGGACAGGGAATTCGAGTTGACAGTAGCCGGGGCAGAAATCCGCAGACCGCCAGTACCTTGCTTATGCAAAATATTTCCGCTATACGATACTATTTTAAAATGTCGGGCTACTCCGGGATTATTTGTCGGATCAGATCCCGGCGTCAGACTGGCATCATAAGCCTTTGTTTTAATAATTCTCCATTTGTATTTATTCTTCAATTCCGGACTGGAAGGCAACTCACCCAAATCCAGATTAATTTCAAGAGAAGTCATTTCTTTCAGGTAAGTACCTTGCTGTGCATTGCGGATATAATACCATCCGGGCTCATCGGCGCCTACAGAAACAAAGTTCCATGCGTCGGTCATACCTTGCAAATCATTGGCTGCTCCCATTTCAATACCATACTTTCCATAGGAACGAATGTAGTTATTGCCAGCAGTAATCGGGGCTCCTCCATTTTGCTTAAAACGCAGTGTATAGTTTCTATAGTCGTAGTTTGAAGACCAATTTTCGGTCAGGCTAACAATAAAATTATCAATATCCATGTAAACATCCGAGTCTATCGTATTTTTGAACAGATTATCAAAAGTGCAAAAAACAGATTGAGTCAAGCCGTCTGAGTTTTGATACGAAAAAGATACATCATTCCATTTCACCGGATCTTCTGATCCTGTAGTTGCATAAGAAGAAACAGTAATCGGAGTGGGAGGCGAACTATATGGAATTAACTGCGTGGGTGCAATATTGTTTTGTACGGAAAGCGCCGTGAGTTGACCCACAGCCGTTGCTGAAGACGGAGTAGTACCATCCTGCTTGAACACGTATGGCAAATAAACGGGAGCCTGTCCATCCGAAGTACTGACCCGGGTCCGATATTTTACTTCATAAGTGGAGGTAGTGTTTGGAACCCCTGTAGTACGAATTCCGGCATATAACTTACCACCATTTTTGATACGAACAAAATAATACCCTTTATCCGTACCGGAAGAAGAGGCGCTGTAACAAAGACGGACATTGAAGAGATCAGCTATCGTTCGGCTATAGCCTACCGGAAAATAATCCTGCTCTTTTATATGATTAGCAGGAACTGCATTGAGAGAAAAGTCTATGTTCGTTGTATAAGCCGGCATTACCGGATAATTTGTCTCCGTATTTGATATCGCCCAATAGTTGGATACCAATTCCATATCCTGGTTATACACTGTAGCTTGTTCATAATTCTTATTCGAAGAAGCCATTAAAATTTCCACCGTTGCGTATGTTCCGGCAGCTATACTATTTCCAGGAATCACAGTAGAAGCATTTCCTCCATTTTTCAATATTACAACATTATTTTTTGATACCAAACGAAAATGCCGGGCTACCCCAGGATTATTTGTCGGATTAGTTCCCGGAGAAGAGTTAACATCATAAGCCTGAGTTTTCACCAAACGCCATTTCATTGCATCGCCTGAAGGTGTTGAGATATCAACAAGTGTCAGATTACCTGCTCCTGTAGAAGTCATGTACTTACCGGTTCCCCTATTCTGGATATAATACCATCCCGGCTCGCTGCCGCCTACCGGAATAAAATACCAGTCATCACTTTTACCCGTAGGGTTTGCGCTGGCTCCAAGTGCTACCGCAGTTCCCCCATCTACCATCCAGCTTGGAGATAAATTTGGAATAGGGTGTCCGGAATTTTGCTTGATTCGGAGATTATAAGGACGATAAGTAACTTCACACCAGCCACTCACTGTCACCAGCAGTAAAAGCGATAGTACAAATATATTTTTTTTCATATTACTCTATGTTCAACTATTAGCAAAAAAATGTGTATCCGTTCCCCCGTTCCACCGGAACTAAAGCAACAGCCAACTCTAACAAGGAAGAACCTGTATCTTGTTTTATACAGAAATTAGAAATGTAATAAGGATAGTCCGCTCCTCTAACATTTAGGGTCGTAATCGTTATAAAATCCACAAAAAAAATACTTTTTTGTGTTGTATTAATTATGTATGCCATTAAAGTAAGGGCCGCAAATAACAACCGCACTTATGATTTAAATATCTATCTCATATAGTATCAGATTACAAAGATAATGCCAAAATACATTTCAAACAAAAAATAACTGTTTTATTTTCAGTTGTTTAGAAACTTTTTAAAAATAGAACATCATATATTGTATTTATAACATGTGCGCGAAGCGGGCAAATTTGAATAACCGCGAACGTAGTCCGTGGCAGGAGAACATCTCTCTCTTTCAGGGACAGGAACAATAAGAAGCGTCCCGTCACAATTACACACTAAGAAATTAGAGTTTATAAGTAAAACATAAATTTGTTACTACGCCGACGAATTATCATCTGTTTTCAGATAATGTTATTAAAAGTTCCGGTTAAAATTTAAAACTTCCCCCCACAACCAAACCGGCCTGTTGAGCGGGATAACCATACCAGAGGTCGTAATGTTGGGAAAGGATATTATTCAGTTTCAGGTAGGCTGAAAATGAAGGATTAAAAGTATAAGTTGCCGTCAGTGCCAGATCGTTTATATTTTTCATTTTGACGATTTGTTTTTCCTCAACATTGGGTGTAACTCCGTAATCTATTTGATTAACCAGTGTTTTCCGGCCTGTTTCCAGGTGATAAGTTAAATCCAAACGGAGAGGAAGACCAAACGTATAAGCCGCTGAAAAATCGGATTCGAATGCCGGCTTGCTCCAAGCACGGGCATCTTTCCGGGCAACTTCGTCCGGATTATTGAAATCATCCACATCCCATATATTATATTGTGCCCTTAATCCGAATTCAAATTGCTCCAACACACGATATTTGGTTTGAAAGCCTATTTTGAAAAGATTGGCATCCATTGTATCAGACAAAGCGACATTCCCGGCAATAGCAGTGCGGAAAGGATAATTATCCGGATAAACCGGCCGGAAGAAATGAGCGTCTTTATCAATCCTGTATCCGGCAAAAAGATCGAACCAGAAGTTCCTCTGGATATTCATTCTATAGCCGAAAACCGCATCGATCACGGTCCGGGTATCGGCCACACGAACCTGCGGATTCATATAGCGGTTTTCATAAAACAGGTTATAGTTGGTATTCGTGGTTATCCCACCGGTTGCACTCAGGTAGATTTCCGCATCGGCTGTAGGATAAACAGACAGGGCCAGATCGGGTGCGATGCTGAACACATCTCCGTGATCAAAATAAAAATGAGCTTTGGCCCCGATCCGGGCTTTCCAGGAAACATCTTCCAGGGTGACATACGGATTCAGGGAAAGCGATCCGTAACCTTTATACCCATAATAATACCGTTGGTTTTCCGGTTGGGAATAACCATAGGAAATACCCTGGATATAACCTCCAAGTCCCAGTTTATTATCTCCGGAAAATCGCCAGTTGACATCCCAGTCGAATTTTCCCTGAGATTCTTCCGGTCCATCCAACTCTTTGGACGTAGCATATGCCTGGTTAAAAAGGATATAATTGAATTTTACCAGGTAGTTCAGGTCCTGTTTATCCTGGGAAACCATACCTACATTCAGGTTAAACAGGTTATTGATCTGCCTGACATCTTTATCCAATGGAGGCAGAATATATCCGGCCGGCTTATTTTCCGGAATCATTTGATATCCGTAGTAATTAAATCCTGAATTGGTGTACTTCATATCGGTAAACAGACGGAAGAGATCGAAATGATGTGTATAAGCCAGAGCTGCCCAGGTATCATTCATCTTCACCTGTTGTTTTTCATCTTTGTTTTGAAGGTACTTCACTTTTCCGTTAACAGAATGATGGGAAGCAAAAATATCCAATTGGTCTTTTTCCGTATGCAGGATCCGGTAACCCAGGTCGGCATCGACTTCCAGGTTGGTGCCGACTCCTAAAGTAGCATAGCCTTTTTTCTTCGATTCGACCACATCCGTATACAACTCGTTGGCACGGATCGGCATCAAGTGAGGCTGTACCGGAAAAGGAAGGGCATAATTGGAATATTCGATGATCGCTTTACGGGTCTGCGGATCTTTGATCTCCGGCAGGTAGTTAATCCGGGAAGCATCCATAATGGTAGGATTATACTCTTTTTCCAACAGCATTTCTCTTCTCAGCAATGTATCTTTAGAGATTGTCTGTGCCTGTATTGATAAAGTACTGCAAACTGCAGCAGTCCATATGATTGTTTTCAGTTTCATCTTATTTCTTCAGTTTAAGCATTCTTTCCTCAATCATTCCTTTAATATCATCGTCTCCTTTATAGTTGTATGTCAGGCTCTCCAGATATTGGCGGGCCTGGAAGTTATCTCCTTTGGCCGCATACAGGTCAGACAGCAGAATAAATCCGCGTGCCAGCCAATAAGCATGGGGAGTTCCCGATTTAATAAAGTCGTTGATTTCTGTTTCCGCCCGATCCGGCTGTTTCGTATCGAAATAGTATTGAGCCAGAAGGTATTTAGCCTCCGCACCATAAGTTGTACGGGTATCTTTTCCGAGATCTTTGAGGTCGGCCACGGCTTTATTTCCTTCTTTAACTGCAAGATAGGATACAGCCCGGCTGTATTTGGCCTCAGATACCTGTTCGGGACTGAGATTTGTTTCCTTCAACAGATTATTAACAGCATTGATCACATCCGCATTTTTGCCCAGAGGAAGTCCGCAACGCATCAATCCAAGTAATGCCGTGATTTTGTTTTCCTTTCTTTCGGCAATGGAAGATAGTCTGTTGTAAGTCACCATTGCCGCTTTATAATCTTTTTGTGTAAACTCCATATGTCCGAGCCTCAGGAGTGATTCCTCAGCAAATTCGGTATCACCCGCATCAACCACCTGCAATAGCTCTTTTTGGGCATTATCATACTCTTTCTGGTTGTAATAGATGCAGCCGAGATAGTAATGGGCTTTAATGGAAAATGCACCTGAAGGGAAACTCTGCAGATAGGTCCGCATCGCACTCTGCGCTGTTTTCTCATCCCCTTTCAGGAAGAATTTCTCTGCAGCCAGGTAAGTAATGGAATCCTGTTCACTGAGTTCCATTTTAACGCCACCCACAGAATTGACATACTGAACATATGCATTGACATCGTTCATTTCCATATAGACCGATTTCAAATCCTGCATGGCTACACGGGCCTCATCGCTTCCGGGATATTCTTTGATTACTTTTTTATAAGCTTCTGCCGATTGTTGTAATTTATTCTGGTTGAAATACAGGAGTCCTATCTGAGTTCCTGCTTTCCGGGCATATGAACTTTGCGGATAGGAGTTTATCAACTCTTTATATGTTGCAATGGCTTCCACAGAGTTATTCAGCAACACATACGCCCTTCCCTTTTCGTACAAGGCATCGGGAAGATAGCGGGAATCGGGATACTTAGAGATCAACTTATCCATCTGGATGATCTTTCCTTTATAATCTTTCTGGAGTCCCAGAACAAATCCACTCTGGAAAACCGAATAATCGCCCTGCGAAGGTTGCAGATTGGCAGCCTGCTGGTAAGCATTTTCTGCTTCCTTAAACTGCCTTTTATAGAAAAGACAATCTCCTTTCCGGTTGTAAGCATCGGCCAGAGAAGGTTGCTGCCTGTCTTTCTCCAAAGAAATATAATTATCGAACCAGATACTTGCCGTATTATACTCTTTCTGATTAAAATAGCAATAACCCAGGTTGTAATTTGAAAGGACCCTCAAATGGGCGTCTCCTTTACCTGCCGACTGGGCGAAGATTTTAAAATCGGTGATAGCAAGAGGATAATTTCCCAGACGGAAATTAGCATCTCCTCTCCAATACTGGGCATTGGCTTTCTCCTCAGGAGCATACTCCCCGGCCAGTATAGCTTTAGAAAACCAGCCAATGGCCGTTTCAAACCGGTTATTGGCATATTCTACTGTTCCCAGATGGAAATATATTTTTTGTTTGGCTTCCAGTATTTTGGCACCCGGCTGTTTGATCTTATCGATAGAAGCCAGGGCAGCGTCATAGTTTTTAGTGGTAAGATAAACATCTACCAGGCAATCGTTCACTTTATCCGCATACATGGATTGAGGAAACTCATTCAGAAAATTTTCCAGGATGGTGACTGATTCTCCGAAAGCGGAAACAGACGTTTCATGCAACAACATGGCATAATTGTAGGTAGCCGCTTCCTTGACCTGCCTGTTAAAATCCGTCCGCGAAGCCGATTCAAAAGCCATGATGGCGCTTTTCTTGTCTCCATTATGCAGGTATGCCTGTCCGAGATACAGATAAGCATTCTGCCCGATCTCATCATTAACATCTATACTGCGGCTAAGGTACAGGATAGCCGCCGGATAATTCTGTGTTTCAAAATAAGCCAAACCCAGGATGTATAAATCGTTACGGGAAGCATTGGGGGTCACTGCCGAATAGCGGCTCAGATGATCGATAGCCTTCAGCCTGTCTCCTTCCTGGTAATAGGCATTTCCCAACACCCTGTGAATCTCGGTATTGTTCGAATCATGCGGATAGTTTGTCAGCAAAGCTTCTCCTTCAGCAATGGCCTGCAGGTAATTTCCCTGAATATAATGGATTTGTGTCAAATAGTACAAAGCAGACATCCGGTATTCCGGATGATTTTTCAAAGAAGAAAAAACAGAAGCGGCCGATTCATACCGGTGTTCCGTATAATCCATATAACCGGTATAATAAGTAGCGGCATCGCGATATCTGACACTATTTCCCTTCAGAAGGCCGAAAAGCCGGTACGCTTCGTTGTTCTTTTTCTGCTGCATGCAGGAATAAGCCATGCGATATGCCAGGTCTTCCTGTTCCTTCACCGCCAAATGATCCAGTTCTGCTTTCTCCAGCCAGAAAATAGCTTTGGCATAATCGCCTTCACCGAAATGAGAAGATCCGATATACAGGTATGCCTGGTCTTTATGGTTGTTATCCGGATAGTTTTCCAGGTATTCCTTGAGTTGCAGGGCCGCACCGGGAAGCCCCTGTTTATAGTAACAGGCAGCCGTAAGCCATTCCGTTTCCCGGTTAATATCCGGATCTGTGGTTATTTTCGTGGATTCGGACAGTTTATGCAGGCAGCCGGCATAATTGGCATCGTTATACATTTCCTGCGCTTCCTGGAAAAGCCGGTTAATGGAATTGTAAGAAGCCGACTTCTGAGCCGTAGCCATACACGCCATAAGAACCAGCAGATAACATGTGAAAATTATTTTTTTCATGCGAATCAATTTGAATTTAGGTAAACCGGACACTTTCCATGTTTATTTTTTGATATACACATCAGCATGTTTGCGTCTATCCGTCTGTCGTAACGGATTTGCTTAACGTGCGCAAAGATATGACTTTCCCCTGTGAATCGGAAAAATAAAGGTTGTTTTTTAGAGAATTTTGCAGTTAGTCAAATAATCCAACTAAAAAAACAAAAATTCCACATAACTCCTTTTAAATGGTATTTATATTTGCCGGCAAGAAAATTATTTACCCGCTGCTTTGATGTTAACTATAATCCGGAAGTGGCATAATACAAAATTTATCATGAAAAGAAGTACTAATTTGTGGATGATCGCTGTTATTTGTTTATTCAGCGTATGGAATGTGAGTGCACAGACATTTACTTGGGACCGGTCGGAACTGACCACCGCCTGGGCTGACAAAACGGCGGCCAGTGTTATTAAAGAAACCGGAGGAATTAAATTAGAACAAATAGGAACCGCCGGTGTTACGGGAAGTAATGCATACATCGATGTAAATGGGAACAATGCCAATCTGGTTTTAAACAGTACATCAAATGATGCAGTTACCATCACTTCATCGTCAGCTACAATTTCTTCGATAAAAATTTCATATAGCGCCAATGGAGGAAGCAATACGGCAAATCCTTACATAGGTTATCATACCTCGTCCACAGCCATGGGTAGTGCCAATGCAACTGTAAGTGCTTGTGAAATAGGACCGAGTGTTACCGGAACAGCCTATTCGCAACAAACATTTACACCACCCGCAAACACCAAATTCATCATTCTTGCCAGAGGCCGGGGATGCGGAGAAACAGCTGCCAGCACAGCTACATTCAGAATATCCCGGATTGAAGTATATACCCAGGCTGCTACCCCATCAGCAATTATCTCCACTGCTCAAGGCGATGGAGAAGCTATTCAATCAATTATGCAAACCGAATCTATCGTTCCCATCAAATATACACTGGAAGGAGGAGCTACCAATGCAGCTACCGTTATTACGTGGTTATGCCCCGGAGCAAATACCAACCAGCCGGATTGGATTACGGTAACCAACGAAAATGAGACTATCTCCATTTCCGGAACCACTACAGCGACTACTAATCCAGGCGATTACACTTACACCGTCACTCCATCCAGCGGAAGCGCTGCAGGTACCGCTGTATCAGGAACAATTACAGTTACCGAACATCAGGTATTGGGACCGGAAATTACCACTCCTTCCAATGCCAGCCAGGCAGTTAAAGCCGGAAAGGCCATCGGTAATATTGTATTTACTTTTACCAATGCTAAAAATGCTACCGTTACCGGTATATTACCCAATGGAGTAACAGCAGGAACATACGATTCAGAAAATCAATCGATCAGCATCAGCGGAACTACGGAAACAGAAACTTCCTATCCGGCTGTATATACGTATACGGTAACTGCCACTCCTTTAGACGGCTATTCCGGACCGGAAACATTTACCGCCACAGGAACCATTACGGTAAAAGATCCTGCCACTAAAACCGTAGCATACCTGACAACTTCGGCTAAGACTGCCGACGATGCCATTGTATCCCTGCTCAAAGAAAGCTATGATGTAGTGAAAATACCTGTTGTAAGCGGATCTGACGGCAAAACACTGGTTTCCGGGATGAGTGAAAGTGTATTGACAGGAATATTAGCGGCAGACGACTACAATCTCGTAGTTGCCGATGAAATTTTAGACGGAGCAACGTGTTATCCGGTTGTCCGGGCTGCTTTTACCAAACCGTTTCTGAACCTGAAACCCTTCTTCTACAACACAGGCCGTTGGGTATGGGGAACAGGCGACAATGGAAAGAAAGATAATCTGACCCTGACGGTAAACGAACCGTTCCACCCTGTTTTCAAAGGAATCGACTTTAGCTCTATAGGCAATCAACTGGATATGCTGGAAGGGACACTCAGTACTACCGACGGCAAAACATTACAGGGAGCACTGGTTTCAACAGTTAGTTTCGGTAGTAATATCGGTCAGATCCCAGCCCTGGACAATGCCAAAAACGGAGATGCCATTTGTATCCATGAAGTTCCTGTGGGAAGCACAATCGGAAGTTCTGCCACAACAAGTAAATATCTGCTGATCGGAATCTTCAACCAGGTATATAGTAATCTGAATGCCAATGGTAAGAATGTAATCAAAAATGCATGTGAATATCTGATGAAAACCGAAACATTCGGTACGGATGCCAATGCAGGTAAATTGTTCAAAGATATCAAATTTGCCAATGTGACCATCACTCCGAACAAGGTGGAAACGATTATTACATGGGATGCTATTCCCTGTGCAACAAAATATACGGTAACTTTATCCGATGCTGCGCAAACAGATTATCCGGCAACATTAACAGGTACGACTGCTACTATCAACGATTTGCCCAATGCCACTTATAACTACACAATCACGGCCGAAAATGCAGCCGGTACAAAAATTACAGACAGTGGTTCTTTCATAGTCAGTGTAACAGCTATCAATGGCATGAATGCAGATAAAGAAATTGCATCGGAAACGGTCTACACCCTTACGGGAGTACAAGTGAAGAACAGTAACTATCCGGGTATTTACACCAAAAAAATCGTATACACAGACGGAAGCTCAAAAGTATCCAAATTTATAGTAAAATAAAGTAAAAAGATAACAGTTTTCCGGAAAGGGCTTACACAAAACAAATGCGGGTGTAAGTCCTTTTCTTTTTAATTCTTAACTAAAAACGTTCCTTCCCAAATATCCGGCGTCCGCACCCCAGCCCTGATCTCCCCATTCAGTACAAAGAAGATATTTCCCGAATACGCTGCCACAGCTCCTGCCAGGGCGGTATGCAGGCAACTGTCTTCTACCGTCCATGTGTTGGTTTTCATATGATAAAGCATCAGTTTCCGGTTGAATTGATGCCATTCGGACGGACGGGAAATATATTCGATCCTTTGTTTTTCATATTCATTCCAAACCTCCTGTTGACCAGACAATTTGGCTTCCGATGCTTTTTGCTCCCTTCGCAAGGCTCCCAGGAATTTATCCTTGTTGACGCCGCCCATACAAAGAGCCAGGCTATCCCCCACGGGAACCGATACTCCGCCACCCAGGGAAACTAACTGAGAATCGGCCAACGGATCAGAGAGTTTAATCCAACTTTTCTCCCGGGGAGAAAAATAATAAGCATCGGTAAAAACTTCCGGTTGAAAAGTATCAAAAGCGCCCCGGAATCCTCCGGCAAGAAACAGGCCGGTTTCATTATCCTGCTGCAGGCGGCAGGCTGTTGGTTGAACTCTTGCACCACCCGGGAACATCACACTTTCCTCCCAGCCATCCTGTATATTTTTCAGAGACAGGACATACATTTTTGAAGAAGGCTTGCCCGACATATTTCCACAAACGATATAAATTCTATCATCTATGTATGTACCGGTTGCATTATCTACCGTTTCAGGGAAAGAAGGCAGACCAACGAACGTTACCGAATCTTTTCCGGGATCTATAGTAATCAGATATGCACTACTCAGTTTTTCCTCCGAATTACAACCTCCCACACAAACAATGCCGGCAGGAGTGGAAACAGAAACTCCATAAGCAGTTGGTTGCGGCAATTTTCCTGCGCGGGTCCACCCGGAAAGGGTATCATCTATCTGCCGGATAAACAGATCATCATAAAATTGTTTACTTCCTCCCAGAACCAAGGGAATATCAGGAAAATTGCAACCTCCTCCAAACAGCAGGTAATTGTTATAAATACCGGCAAAAGCGGCTGCAACACCACAAGCATACGGGCTGTTTGCTTCCCCGGCAGATGGAATTTTAGTCCATTTCAAAGATATTTCCGGTTCTTGCTGGATCTGACAAGACATAAACATACCGGAAATAAAAATAAAGATTAAAATTTGTTTCTTTTGAAGCATCATCTTAGTAAGAATTTAATCATTTTCCCGCAATAATATCTTTCAGACGGATTGTCTGAAATACCAGTTGACCCGTACTTCCTTCATACAGAATGCCCAGCATTTCCGGATTGATCAAAGTCAGACAGGAATAGCCCCAGCCATGTTCTTCATCTATCAGCAAACTGTTTTTTTCTTCCCAGGTCATCCCCTGATCCAGGCTGGTTTTGATTGTCATATTTTTCCGCCGGGTACGTTGGGATTCGTTGGGATTGGAGAAAAGCAACAGTTCTTTTCCTGTGACGTTCTGTGCAGCATCTACTTTCAGCAAAGACGCCATACAGACCGGTTCCTGCAGGTCTTTCTCTGAAGTCGGATGAGCTTTCCATGTTCTCCCCAGGTCTTCGGTAACAGCCACGGCTCTTCCGGTTCCCTCGTTATTCCGCATGTTAAGCATCAAAACACCGTTTTGTATTT
Source organism: Bacteroidales bacterium (assembly GCA_031553775.1). Lineage (GTDB taxonomy): Bacteria > Bacteroidota > Bacteroidia > Bacteroidales > Azobacteroidaceae > JAISFI01. Next base: position 34,648 of record JAVBLA010000019.1, on the reverse strand, counting down.
CTGCCACCTGCGATTCCGTAGTATTTTTGTGTGCCATTTGGTGAATGTGCCATTGAATTCCCTGATTTTTACTATACATGATCCCGGCATTCGGTACGTTTGTCGAATCGATATATTGGATTGGGAAAACCAGGGTACCGTCGTGCATGGTAATTCCTCTTCCGGGTCCCTGCATCAGCAAGCGCCACGAAGGATTTTTTACCTGCGGGGTAATGTTTACGGGAGAAGACCAGGTAAGCCCATCATCCGTACTTCTTACCAACATCAGTTGAGATGTTTCTTTCGGATCCATCCCCGGTCCTGTACTACTCCACATCCTTCCGGGCATCCCGTGTGTCCAGACGGCCGCCACAAAAATATCCCCGGTCTGTTCGTCTGCCAGTATGCAAGGGTCTCCGATGCCGTTCTGTGACTGGGGCAAACCTCCCCACTCCCCCATATCCATGATAATACGCATCTTTTCCCAGGTCTTGCCACCATCCGTACTCCGGCTCAGGCCCACATCTATATCTTCCTGCAAATCGAGAGTGGTATGATAACGAACATCGTATACCGCAAGTAATGTTCCCTTCTTCGTAGTAACCAACCCGGGAATACGATAAGAGTATACTCCATCGTCCCCATGATTTCTCAAACCGATTCCCAACCTTCTGACAGGGATAACCGGCTGTTCGAAATCAGCTTTCCGGTGATCGATCATGATCTGTTCTACAGACATCCGGAAAGTCTGTGCAATATTTTCCACAGTCCCCATTTCCATGCATACCAGAAAATAATTTTTCCCATCGACCAACGATTGGTTGGCAGGCAAAGTCATCATCCGGGATTGAGGTTGTTTAATTTCTCCCCTCAATATAGCATAATCCGGAGAAGCAAAAAGTTGTTGGCTGGAGCCGATTTGTTTGAAAGCTTCTTTCAAAGCCCAGTTCCCTGTCCGGTCGAGCAGCATGGAGTTGGTCCCTGTATAGAACAGCCGGATGCTACGGATAGCTGTCAAAGGAAATTCTGCCTCTATCCGGCAAACGATTCCGTCTAATTTTCCGGAAATACTTTCCTTATTGTCAATACAGATTTCCGTAACAATATTATTCTCTCTTTCCAACATCACAGGTATTTGAGGATGATGTACATTTACCTGCTGACCTTTCAACGACAGGCCGGAAATCCCCATCAGAACACACAAACAAAAAAATTTCAGAGATTCAAACATTTTTTTTAGTTATTAGATTATCAGTGAACTTTTTACCGCTATCCGAAGACAAAGGTAAACACTTTTACCATATTCTAAAACGGTGTACGGTTATTCTTGGAATTTTTATATTACTTTTGCCATGCAAATATCTGTCAAAATACCATGAATCACGACCCTTTACGCATACGTATTCCATGGAAGCAGATTGTATTTATCTGTTTCCTGTATTTTTCTTTTTTTTCTCTTTCGTACGGTCTGAACCGTAACATCCGGTTTACCCACCTGACAAATGACATCGGCTTACTCAATAACGCCATTTATTCTATTTCGCAAGACTATAAAGGCTTTTTCTGGATAGGAACAAAAGGAGGATTGTGTAAATTCGACGGAAAAAATATTGCTTCTTACCAGCATCTGATAGGTGATGAAGACGGTATCCCACATAACCAGATCCGGTGTGTATATGAAGACCGTCAGAAAAGATTGTGGGTGGCCACCATGAAAGGAGTATGCCTCTACAACAGGGATATGGAGAATTTTTCCATTGTGGAAGGAGAAAAAATGACCAATTACACGCAATTCATCCACCAGGGAACAGACGATAAGATCTACATCTGTGGGAATAATGGAGTGGGAGTTTATAACGAAGAAAAAAAATGCTTTGAACCTTTTTCTTTCAGTCAGCCCACCCAGATAGGGAAAACCAATTCTATCGCATCTGACATTCACGACCGCTTATGGTTTGGCACAATGGCTAACGGACTGTTATGTGTAGATACCAAAAGCGGGACACAGCGAAGATTCAGACACAATAAAGAAAACAAAAACTCTCTGATCTCCGACAAGATTCTTTCCCTGTACAACGACAGCGAAGGGAGGATCTGGATCGGCACGGAAGACAAAGGTGTTTGTTATTTCGACGAAAACGCCAATAGTTTTGTTGCACCCGACCACTTTCCCGAAGTTTGCGTGCATTGCTTCTCGGAAGATGTAGACGGTAATATCTGGATCGGTACGGAAAATGGTTTGTTTATCTATTCGCCGGAAAAGAAAAGTTTCGATTGTTATAAACAAAACTATGGCGATATCTATTCCCTCAACGATAATTCCATTCATACCCTCTACAAAGACCGGGAAGGCAATATGCTGGTAGGAACCTATTTCGGGGGAATCAATATTTATCCGAACTCATTCCGGCAGTTTTTGTATTTCGATTCAGGATACACGAATAACCATCTCTCCGGAAAAGCGGTCAGACAAATTATCGGGGATAAAAACAGGAATCTATGGATCGCCACGGAAGACGGCGGATTGAATTTTTATGATTTCAGGAAAGGGCAGTTCGAGCATTTCCGCCCCGAAACCGGGAAGAACAGCATTTCTTACCACAATGTACATTCCGTATTACTCGACAGCCAGGATAATCTTTGGGTGGGCACCTATCTCGGCGGCCTGAATAAATTCAATTTCAAAAGCCGGAAATTCAGTCATTACCTGAAAAAGGATTATCCCGGATTAGCCATCGATAATATTTTTTCATTGATCGAAGACAGCGACGGCACCATCTGGATCGGAACTACCAGTGGTATCTCCCTCCTGGATCCTCGGAAAGATGAGTTCTCTTTGTTCGAAGTGGATATTTTCAAATATGTGGGAATCGATAATTTAATGGAAGATTCCGATAAAAACATCTGGATCGCTACCCGTACCAAAGGCGCATTCTGTTACAACAAACAAACCAAAGAACTGAAAAATTTTATCTCACAGCATGGGGAACCCGGAATCATCGACAATTTTATCAATTACCTCTACGAAGATTCCGGAAAAAACATCTGGTTCGGATTGCACGAAGGCGGACTCTGTAAATACGACAAAAAAACAGGCAGGTTCAGCTCCTATATGAAAAAAGACGGATTACCGTCTAATACGGTTTACGGAATTATCGAAGGCAACGACGGTAATCTGTGGATCAGTACAGACAACGGGCTAAGCTGCTTTAACCTGAAAGGATCTTATTTTACCAATTATTCGGTGAGTGAAGGCCTGACCAACAAGCAGTTTAATTACAATTCGGTTTACAAAGATGTTACCGGCATGTTGTATTTCGGCACCATTAACGGTATGATTGCTTTTTATCCGCAAACCCTGCAGCAAAGCCATACCACCGCACACGTGGAATTCACGGATTTCAAGATATTGGGAAAAAGTGTCAAACCCGAAGAACCGGGATCTCCACTGACTAAAAGTATCGGGGAAATCGAAGAGATACACCTGGATCACGAACAGGGAAAATCGTTCACTTTCGATTTCATGGTCACCACCATCAGCCATTCTTTCAGTACGGGATTTGCCATCAAGCTCAATACAGATAAAGACTGGAGTTATATCGGATCGCAAAACCACATCACATTTGCCAATCTGCCCCCGGGAGAATATCTTTTTATGGTAAAGGCGGCCTTTAATAACAAATGGGAAGGAAATGAGCCGGTGAAAACAATGAAAATCATCATCTCCCCTCCATTCTGGCTGTCAAGCATTGCTTTCTTCCTCTATGGGATCGCTTTGATTGCTTTATTGTACTTCCTGTTCAAATTCATCCAACGGAGACAAACGGAAAAAAATGCGATTCTTTCCGAACGCATGGAAAAGGAAAAGATCAAAGAAATCAACATCCTGAAACTGAATTTCTTTACCAATATCTCACATGAATTGCGCACCCCTTTAAGCTTGATCATTTCTCCACTACAATCGCTTTTGGAGAAGCGCCAGGTCAATCCGGAAGCCGAATCGAAAATTAAACGGGTACTGAAAAGCGCATTGAAAATGAATGTGCTGATCGACGAATTGATGATGTTCACCAAAATTGAAACCGAACAGGAAAAAATCAGGATAAAAAAAGGAGATATGCTCGGATTTATCCAGGAGATATGCAACGGGTTCCAGGTATTGGCTGAAGAAAAAAACCTGGAATACAGCATTACCTGCCTTTCTCCGCACGAAGATGTATGGTTCGCTCCGGTGAAAGTCGAGAAAATATTATATAACCTCCTGTCGAATGCCTTCAAGTACACCGAGGCAGGAAGTATTTGCGTAGAATTCGGAATAGAAAAAGAAGCCGGCGAAGAGGTCTTCCATCTGTCGGTAAGCGATACCGGCGTAGGCATTCCGGAAAATCAGCAGGAAAGTATTTTTGAAAACTATTACCAGGTAAACGACTTCGTCAGAGGGAAAAAGGTAGGATTCGGTATCGGACTGGCACTGACCAGAAAATTAGTATTGTTGCACAAAGGCAGCATCAAAGTAGAAAGTAAACTGGGAGAAGGCAGTTGCTTCTCCATCTGCCTGAATGTTTCCAAAGAAGCATTTTCCCCGGAAGAGATATCGGATAAAGATGCGGACCTGCAGTTTATGGAAGATTATAAATTCATCCCGGTAGATTCGGTAGCGCAATATTTCACAATAGAACAGGCGGATTCCAAAGCGTCAAAATACACCCTGCTGATTGCCGAAGATAATCCGGAACTATTGCAATTCTATCAGGAATTGTTTATCGAAGATTATTCCGTAATTATTACCAATAACGGCGATGAAGCATCTCAGATCGCACAGGAAAAGCTACCGGATATCATTATCAGCGACGTGATGATGCCCGGAATGAATGGGTATGAATTTTGCGAAAAGATCAAATCTGAGGTCAAAACCTGCCATATTCCATTTATCCTGCTCACCGCAAAGACCGGCAACGAAGCCCAGAATGAGGGATACGGATACGGAGCCGATCTGTTTATTGAAAAACCTTTCCATCCTGTTTTATTGCAGAAACAAATTGCCAATCTGATTGCCACGAAAGAAAACCAGAAGAAAATGTTCCTGAAGAACCAGATAGGTGTGGAAGAAATTACCAACAACGACAGAGACCGGCAACTCATCGACAGTGTCCGGGAATATATTCTGAAGAATCTTCAGGACGAGAATCTTTCCATCGAGCACATCGTCAGGGAGATCGGGATCAGCCGTACATTATTGTATATGAAACTCAAAAACATCACCGGCTTGTCGGCCACCGAGTTCATCAATAATACCCGGTTGAAAGAATCGCTGAAAATATTACTGGCAGGTGGAAATGTTTCGGAGGCAGCCTATGCCGTGGGATTCTCGTCTCCCAATTATTATTCCAGGTGTTTCAAAAAGCATTTCGGAGTTTCACCGGCAGAATATGCAGGAAAAATCTGAATGTTATCGGCGGAAACTCGTACCCACAAACTTCAATACTTCGGGTAGAGCCGAACGCCAGTATTCCCAGGTGTGCCCGCCATCGCGCACCCTGAACTCGTGCGGGATATTTTGCTTTCTGAGGGCAACATGTAAAGCAGCATTTCCTTCATATAGGAAATCATCGTCGCCGCAATCGATATAAAAACGGACCGATTTTTTTTGATTATCCGGCATTTTGGCAATGAGTTCCAACGGACTATTCTGATACCAATGAGATGTTAACCGGGTGTCTTTCTTTCCATCGAAAGGTGCATAAAAGCCTTTGTAACGGTCTTCAGGCATATTCAGCAGATTCTGATCGGTATAAACAGCAGCGCTCAAAGGACAGCAGGCAGCAAATGTATCCGGATGTTTTAGGGCATACAATAAAGAGCCATACCCACCCATCGACAGCCCGGCAATAGCCCGGAATTCTTTTTTCGGCCGGATGCGGTAGTTTTTCTCCATACAAGGGATCAGCTCTTCGAAGAACATGTCTTCATATCGGGTTTTTCCCGATGCATTGTTGATATACCAGGTAACTTCCGCATCGGGCATAATGATAATCATAGCAGGAGCGCTTCCATCGGCAATACAGCGATCGGCAATTACATTGGCCTGCCCGAACTGTAGCCATCCGGTATGATCGTCGGAATAACCATGTAAAAGATACAGAACCGGGTAACTCATCTCAGATTCGCTATAACCGGCAGGCAGATAAACGGAATATTTCACTTCCTTGCCTAAAATATTGCTTTTAAAACTCAGGTGATCAATGGCTTTTCCGGTATTCTGTGCGGACAAATAATTACAAAAGAATAATACTGACAACAGAATAAAAAACTTTTTCATATATAAATCATTCAATAAATAACTCTTTTTCTCACCTCGCAAATGTAATGCATTTTTTCATAAACTCATATGTTAACCGGATAAAACATAAATGAGATTGCTTTTTTGATCTTTAACGAATTTATTTATCTTTATGCCAGATTTTCCACACAGATTGCTCTACAGATTTTTATGAAATATAAACAACGAATGATAATGAAAACGGTCTACCTGGTCATTTACGTTTTATTCCTTTGTATAATGGTATCCTGCCGGCAACAAACAAATATCTCTCCGGAATTATTACTGGCCGACGAGCTGATGGATATCCGCCCGGACAGTTCTTTGGAGATACTGCAATCCATACACTCTCCTGAAAAGCTTGCTTCCGGAGAAGAAGCCATGTATGCCCTGCTGCTCACTAAAGCATATTATAAAAACCGGATACCCGTAGAAACAGATTCTCTCATCCGTATTGCAGCCGCTTACTTCTTGCCGGGGAATGATTTCCGGAACAAAGCATACACCTGTTATTACCTGGGAAGAATCAATCAAAAGAACAAAAATCCGGAAGAGGCCTGGAAATATTATAACCAGGCAGCGGAAACAGCCGAAAAAACAGACGACTACAAACTAATCAAACTGATTTACAATCACTGGGGGATTCTTTGCTTCGAGCAGGAATTATATGAAGAATCGCTGGAGCAACAACGGGAATTACTGAAGAAATATGGTCAGGAAAGGAAGGATCTGAAAGAAAAATTATTGAAAATGGAAGAGATCATTCAAAAAATCGACCAGATCCGAAAAATGTCGATCGTACAGAAAATTAAAACCAAAGAACAGATCGTTTTATCTTTTGACGAACTGAATAACCTGGTACACTCTATCGATGCTTATTACGAACATTTTACCAAAAGGCTACAGGATAAATATGAAAAACTGACTGTGGGAGATATACATATCTGCTGCCTGTTAAAGATGGAAGTTTCTTCGGGTGATATCGCTATCCTGCTGAACACATCGGATAGTGCACTGATAAAGAGGAAGTATCGGATCAAAAAAGAAAAAATCGGCTTGAAAGATGATGATATGAGTCTGGAAGAATTTCTTCGCAGGTTTTAAAACAGGAGGTCGTTTTTTAACAGAAAATTCCTGTTTTTTTCGTATTGGAGAAGGAATGTCCATTATTTTAAGTATGAAATCTACATTAGAAACTGAAAATCAACAAATTAAATATTTCAACACATTGTTCTTTGTCCACATATTGTCTTCTATTTTTCTTGCATTCCGGAGCAAACAAATATAACTTTGCAGAAGACAAAACAAAAAATCTAACGAATAAAATGAAAATAATATGAAAAAGCTAACTTTATTTTCTATACTGATTTCTCTGCCGGTTTTTCTAGTCTCTAATCTAGCAGGTGATGCCACAAAAACCAATGGAAAAGTAGTTTTGATCAAAGGGCCTGGCAATAGCAATGAAAATCTAACTCCTGTTCCCGATAATCAAATCACTGTTACGATTGAAGGTCGCCGGATGATGATAGACTTCTTTCAGGCATCAGATAATCGCACGCTTATCATCAATGATAATGATGGAAAAACAATTTATCAAACTACTTTCTCCGATCAAACACCCCGGAAGGAATATATTGATATGGACGCTTATAATGAAGGGGCATATAGTCTTTTTATTAAAAATGAAAATGAGATCCTTGCTTACGGGGAGTTTTCTCTGGTAAGTTTAGCCGGAGCAGGATCCGACTGGTCGGAATACCTGGAGCAGGAATCAATATTTCATATCCTGGCCGATGGGAATATTCTCTGGATCGCCACCAACGAGGGGCTTGTAAAATTTGACAAGCAAACCGAAAAAACAATTTATTATACCGCTGAAAACTCAGGATTGTCCGACAATCATCTCCGGACAATTTCCAAAGACAAAGAAGGCAATCTCTGGATAGGAACCCAATTCAAAGGAATAAATAAATTTATTGGAAGCACTTTTGAATCCTACGATTCCAACAACTCCGGTTTAATTTCCGATCAGCATTGCCGTTCGATCGTTACCGACGAGTCAGGGAACTTATGGATCGGTTCCTTGTTATACCTGAACAAATTCGATGGAAAAAACTGGCAATTCTGGACCACTCCGGGAAGTGAAATTGCCGCCTATTATTTTTTCAACGATTTAAAAATAGATAAAGACGGAGTCCTGTGGATAGGGCTCTATGCCCCGGGACAGTATCTCGCTTCATTCTCCGGAGGAGAAATCCAGCCGGTAAAAGAAATGAGAAGCACTGTCAATGCCATCGAAATCGATGAAAACAACCATAAATGGCTGGCAACCAACCAGGGACTGGTTCGTTATGACGGGAATACATTTGTAAGCTACAATACAGAGAACTCCAGCCTGCCTTCCGATTCAGTGTACTGTATCAGCCGTGATCTTTCCGGAAACCTATGGATGATCTGCGGATGGAACCTGGTAAAATTCGACGGAGAAAACTTTATTTCATACGAAATTCCGGTGATAAACCAGGGAAATCTCAATTATATCTTTTGCATAGAACCCGATAATGACGGAAATATCTGGATCGGAACACGAAAAGACGGGTTGATCAAATATGCTCCCGGACTGCCTCTTCGGAAAATAGACCTGAGGAGTAGCGGATCACAGACCAGTATTCTTATACCTAACTTAGAAAATGAAATTTCTATATCGCTTTATCCCAATCCTGTTATAAATACCTTATATTTTGAAACAAACGAATTAATCGACCGGGTGGATATTATGGACATGACAGGACGATCAGTTCAACAGACAGACATGACAATGCATGAAAAACAGGTAGATGTATCGCGATTAAACAGAGGAATGTACATTGTTACATTCAGTACTTCAGATAAAAAAATGATCGCGAGGAAAATTTGTATATCAAACTAACTCTTTTCTATGTGATTATTTAACCGATCCATACTTTTCGGATACAGCCCCTCCCTTCCCCATCAATCAACCGGATCAGGTAAATCCCTCTGGAAACACCTGAAATATTTATATTGCAGGATGATGCATTACAGATACGCTCCGGAAAAACCGGTTTTCCCATCATATCATATACAGCCAACCGGGAAATAACGGTCGAAGACGTCACCCGCAGTATTCCTCCTGCAATAGAATAATCAAAGGAAGGAATTTTCATGGAAGGGATTCCCGTACCGGTTCCCAATTCAAAAGACAACCAGGAATTAGGAGTACTTTCCTGCTGTCCGCACATTTCATCGATCACAGCTCCGGGATCGGAGCTTCCGGCATCGTTGATAAACATTTTGGGATGCATCCGGCATATTTCACCGGCTGTAGGGGGATTTCCGATCAGGGTCCAGGGGATCCTGGCATCGAGAATAAAACCGTTATCCGTATCGGCATTATTATTCAGGGTACCGTCTATCGAAACAGCCAGGCTTGCACCTGTCAAAGCAATTTCCGTAAAAGAAGAAGGTCCGCTTTGAGCTTCCAGAGTAATCTTTCCCTGCACATCGAAAGTCATCCGGTAGGTTTTTTTTGCACGGAACAAGAGTAATTGTACAGCATCTTTTATGGTGTAAGCATTGACCTTTCTGTCGTATACATAGGCTTTGATATGCAGATAGTTATCAGTATAGGCCATTTGAAGAAAATACTGTTGTTGGCAGAGGTTTCCCACAAACCAGGAAGTTCCATCGGTTTTATCGAAACCGGCCAGGGAAGCTTCGGGTAGTTCTTTCTTGTCTAATACCATTTTCCGGTTAATATATCCCTTCGTTACAAGAATTTCACGCTTCTTATCTCCGGTGTCATATCCCACATTTCCTGAACTGAATATCTGATTTTTACCGATGTAGGCAACCGATCCCCACCAGGCATTCACATTCCGGAACACTTTGGAGGCATGGTCGAAGTTTTTTGCTTCTTCATCGCCGATCAACAGCCAGAGTCCGTCTTCACTTTTATATTTTCCGTTCGATTGCACCAGAATTTCTCCGGTAGGCAGTTTTGCCATATAAGGAGCAAATCCTCTTAAATCTTTATGAACCGGCCATTTTCTGTCCAATCCGGGGCCTAACTGTTGCAGGCCGGTAAAATCGGTATAATTCCAGTTGGCATCTTTCGAGCTCCACACGATCCAGGGCGTTTGTGTACCTCCGTCGCGTTCGAGTGCTACAGCAATGCCTTTGTCGTTGTGTAAATACTGACCCACCGGCATTCCGTCTTTATAATCTTCCGTTCCTTCCAGCGAGCGGGAAATATGTACCGTAGAAGGACTCTCCGGATTATACTCCGGCTGCCAGGTATTTCCATTATCGAACGAACGCAGCATGCCAACGGCCGGAATGGGGCGTATCCCCGCTGTTTTCTGGACTTGTGTATGCGAATCGGTGAAAAACATCTGTATTTCTCCTGTAGGAAGCTGCAACAACGATGGTTCCCAGTTTCTTCCAGAATAAATACGCCTGGCCGTAGAAAGATCAAAAGTAGCGCCATGATCGACACTTTTGATCATTTCTATTCCACAGTTTTTATTGGTATTGGGGTAATCGTTAAACCCGTTATTGTACCGCCAATGGTAAACCAGCAAAATGGTTCCGTCGGGTAATTCCAGAAAATCGGGACACGCAAAACACACGTCATCATTGCCTTTAGCAGCATCTTTATAAGGTTCCCTTACGCAATATGCATCGCTCCAGGTAAGCCCGTCGTCCGTACTTTTCCGGGAATAAATGGTCCACCCCAGTTGCCCATCCATAAAAACCATTAACAGATCGCCATTATTCAATCGCTTGGTCCGGGGATAATGAGAATTGTCGCCTGTAACACCCGGTTTATTGCTGATATTATAATATTTAAAATTTTTATACGACCTGAAGTCCCAGCCGATACGTACATCTGCGGCATGCAGTTCCGGAAGGAGGAAGAGCATAGATATGAAAAGGAGAAAAAATGATTGTGTTTGATTTCTCATTGTGATTTGTTTTAAACACGGAATTCACGGAATTTTCATGGAGTTTTACGGTTCCATAGAAGTCGAATGATTATCAAGAATAATCATTCGACTTCTATGGATAAATAATTACAAAACAACTTTCCGGGAAATTTCTTCCTGTCCTGTTTTAATTTTCAGGATATAGATACCGGAAGCCTGTCCGTAATTCAATTGATTGGAATTTGAACTGGTAGAAACACAGGAGCCGGTTATATTGAATAACTTCATTCCGGAAATATTTTCTTCTCCCTCTACTTTGATTATCCCATTGCCGGTAATAACCTGCAGGTTTGTTTTTTCAGCATTTTTAATACTATTACCTTCACCGATTTTGAAAGTCTTGATCGCTGCGAACTGTCCGCCGGCATAAGCAGCATCGATAGCCTGTACCGACCATTCATATTCCCCGTCGGGCAAAGTCATGGTTTTCGTTTTAGCCATGAAAGCATTTCCATGAGCATAAACCTGACGTTTCCCGGTGGCAATATTTGCCTTAGGATGGATAACATACTTACCGGTCGTTTTATTTTTCAGAGATATGTTGTAAGTCAAGCTGTTTGCGGGAGTTTTATCATCGGTGGCAGCCCCCCAGTTCAATTTCACTTTAGAGCCGGTTATCGTATTTTGTAAGTTGGCAGGAGCTGTCGGAGCCTCGTTAGAGGCCGTAAATGCAGTATTCTTGTAAATTGCCGTCAGGTTTTTAGCGTTTGAATCCACTCCCATCAAAGCCAGGTCGAGGATACCGTCGTTATCTGCATCTATTGCGGAGAGAACGGAATAATCTACGCCCGGAATAACACCGGTCAATGCCTCATTCAATTCAAAATTGCCATTGGCAGGATTATAGATATAAAAAGCTGTTTTTTTAGCTCTGGGACTCCCATTATTATTTCCGGCAATAACAAAATCATAATAACCATCGTTATTAACATCGGCAATAACACCGAAACTTGAAGCTGCGCTCGATTGGTAAGCCTCATCAAAAGCTTTAGCCACAATAAGATCGCCACCTTCATTTTTGAAATAAGTCAGCGGATAAGAGGTAGCCGAAATATAGCAGGAATAAATCAAATCCCATTCTCCATCACCATTGGTATCTGCAAAAAGAGAAGATGCCTGGTTTCCCGCCGTAAGATTCGGGAATTTCTTTTCGGTAAAGGTACGGTCGCCATTATTGATAAACAATCCGGTATATTTTTCTCCCGGAGTCGGATTGGCAATATGGCCGGTAATAAAGATATCAATAAAACCATCATGATTAAAATCTACTAATGTAATCTGGGCTCCATTAATTTGTGTGGCAAGCGTACTTCCATCCTGTTTAGTTATATTCAGTTTAAAAGAAACAGAATCATTTTCCGCATCCTGGAATCTAACGATGTGAGAAATAGTTCCGGCCTCGTACACATGGACATAATCATATAATCCGTCATTATCAAAATCGGCTACGGCAGAGCCGTTTCCATATATTCTGGTCGGCTTCGCAGGAAATGGATTTTCTTCAGTCAGGCAAAAATCATCTGTAGCTATGTACTGTTTGATATAAGCTTTGTCTCTGGCAGTCAGATATCCTGTGTTATAAAGATCCAGTTTACCATCACCGTTAAAATCTTCCCAATAAAAATTCAACATATAACCACCGGCCAATCCACTGTTATCAGTCAAATAAGAAAATGTTCCATCGCCATGTCCTTCATAGATATAGGCGGTACTTTCAGTAGAAGCAGCAGTGCCCTTTTTTCCTGCAAAAATAATATCAGCATTCCCATCGCCATCGATATCCACTACCGATATGGCACCCTGATTCAATCCGTTAGCATCTTTTAATTCGATAAAAGCCTGCTGAGCAATCACTGCAAACATATTTGCGAGCAAAATCACTGTAAAGAAAAAATGTTTCATGATCCTAAATATTAAATGATTAAACAACTATAATTTACATTTTTTTAATTTTTAATTAATCCCGTCCTTCGCACCTCAGCCATACAAGCAAGCCTGATGGCATTCGGTTTATCGTCGATTCTCAATTCCTAATAGCCCCATCCCTAACAATAGTCTTTCCACTCCAGACCCTCTTCGACGACCACTCCTCCGGTTTCCCCGTCCAAAACTCATTGTCCGGTTGTAATCCGAGCGGAAGGTATACGAAAGTACAGAGATAAAGACTCCCGGTAGAGACATAACGGTCTGCTATTTCCGGCTGATGGCCGCAAAATCCCAATGTAAGCCAACCTTTTTTATCAAAAGTTTCCGGCACCAACTGGCGTTTGATCACAGTTGTAAGCGCACAACGCACCTGAGCCGGAGTAGTGTGTTCCGGTAGTTTTTCCATCAGGGCCGTTTGTGCCAGTACCTGAAAAGCGCCGAAACGATAAGCCATAGAACGGCCCAATACGGGATAAGTACCTTCCGGCGAGATCAATTTTTCCTGCTGTTCAGCATAGCGAACAAAACGAGGGAGTTCCGTATCATAAAAATCACCGTCGGGGAGTCCCTTTTCTTTCAATAAGGCGACAATATCCAACAACATCGGTTGAATCACATAACTATTATAATAATCCAGATGAAATTTTTGTCCATCTCCATACCAACCATCCCCTTTATACCATTCCTTATGCCTTTTAACGGCATAAGCAACCGGCTCCATTTTACACTCTCCTGTAAACTGAAGAAGAGCGGCTTCCGTCATAGCAGCAAACAGCAGCCAATTGGACTCCGATGCCTTGATCTTCCTGGAAGCTTGTAATTCCTTTATAATTCTTTCCCGGGTTACCTCATCCAGGCGTGGCCAGATCTGGTCTTTCGAACGGATCAAGCCATGTGCAAAGAATGCTGCATCTACAAGAGGCTGTCCGCCCGGTCCATCGAACCGCATATAATCGGGAGATGCAGGATCGACAGCATTGGCAATAGACTTGACACAAAGATCGATATACTTAGCCCTCAGTTTTCCTTCCGGGGTATTGTCCGGTCCCAGGTTCAGCCAGGGAGCAATCCCGGCAAAAGAACGACCCAACGCTTCCAGGTGAGAGACCAGTTTCCGGTTCTGGGTATCTGGTTCTCCATTGGTTTCGACCGGCATATTTTCCCTTAGTTTATTCTGGCTCAGATTTGTATAGACAGGATCTATAATTTTTACCATGGTTTCCACCCAGTATTCCCTGTCGGTTTTTCCTTTAGAAAAGCAAGAGATACTAATCAATACGAACAGGCTTGTCAGAACTATTTTCCATTTATTTTCCATCTGCTATGATCTGTTAACTGTTTAAAATCCATTTTTTATAGCGCACCAGTGCTTCCACGAAATAATAATCGGTATAGGTAAGCGGTACATCCACTTCAGCATTACCGGGTTTATTTCCTACCGAATGTTTCAGTATAAAATGATAATTGCTTCCCGGTTCCGCCAGATACTCCGGAGAGCACAAGGTTTTCAGCTGGATTGTAGCCGTTCGGAGACAATCGGCAGAAAATTCGTCTTGTGTCAGCCTGCTCAACTCGATGAATGCCGATGCCATAATAGCACCTGCCGAAGCATCCCTCAGTGTATTCGGAATTTCCGGATCGTCGAAGTCCCAATAAGGAATTTTATCTTCCGGTAAACGGGGATGATCCATAATAAAACGGGCGATATGCATAGCATGATCCAGGTATTTCCGGTCGTTGGTTTCCCTGAACATCATGGTATAGCCATACAGCGCCCAGGCTTGTCCCCTGGCCCAGGAAGATTCATCGCTCAGCCCCTGACAGGTAACTCTCTTTTCGGGCACACCCGTAAGCGTATCATAAGAAACCACATGATAGGAACTGTAATCCGGACGGAAATGATTTTTCAGAGTAACATCCGCATGCGAGCGGGCAATATCTTCAAAACGTTTGTTCCCGGAATGTTTTCCGGCCCACATCAACATTTCCAGATTCATCATATTATCGATAATCACCGGATATTCCCAGACTTTTTCATTCCAGTCCCACGAGCGGATACAGGCAGGTTTTTTACGGTAGCGGGTACATAAAGACTCCGATCCCTGCATCAGTACATCTTCATAAGATTTGATGCCGGCAATCCTCAGGCCGTTCCCGAAACTGCAATACAACATGAAACCCACATCATGGTTGGAAGTGGTGAACTTCTCTTTTTCTATTCTCTGCGTAAAATTTTCTGCATATTTCCGGAGTTCTTCATCTCCCGAATCTTCATAGAGATACCATAATACTCCCGGAAAAAAGCCACTGGTCCACCATTTGGAAGTACAAGTAACAAACTCTCCTTTTTTCCCGATGGTTTTAGGAAGTTTTCCTTCCTGGTCCAAGAGGCTTCCGGCCATAAATACCGATTGCTTCCGGGCAATAGCCAGGGCTTTATCAATATCCTGTGCCGTCAGTTTTGCATCTTTTGCACAGGCTGTCAGTAGAAACAGTGAGCATACTATCAGCAGTAAGTTTTTCATACGTAAATGATTGACAATTGAAAATTACAAATTGAAAATGGTATGTTATTTCCAGGTTCTTTGGTGAATCGGAATATACATGGATATTTCATTTTCATAGATTCTATTATTAATATCCGATCTCTTTTTTCCACACCTTCATCTGGCAGGAAATTTTCCGGCAGATTTTTTTCCCGTTTTCCTGTCCGGAAATATTCATATTTTCGGCCGCATCCGCTACCCGGTCGAATAACATATCGGCCACTTCCACTCCGTCTTTATACCAAACGGCATAGCTGTATTCTTCCGTCACCATATTACATCCGTTCGACCATTGAACAAACGCTCCTTCCTTGATTCTGCGGGAAGGATCCTGCAGGATGGGAAGCATACTTTTCCCCTGTAACTGCTGTCTCGGAGGTATAATACCACAAAGCTCGCAAAGTGTAGGATAAATATCAACGAACTCCACAATACCGGGCGCATTTCCGGGAGTTCCTCCGGGAACACGGATAATCAACGGTGCATGGGTGGAATGATTCATCAGGTTATGCTTACCCCAGAAGGCATGCTCTCCCAGGTGCCAGCCATGGTCGCCCAGGATAATCACAATTGTGTTCTCCGCCATACCCAGACTTTCCAATTCACTTAAGACCATTCCAATCTGTGCATCGATATAACTTACACAGGCATAATAGCCATGTTTAGCTTCCCGCTGGAAAGCCACATCCTGTAAACTGGAAGGAATACGTCCGTAGCCTTTTATCTCGGTCGATGTTTTTACCTGTGAAGGTAAATTCTGCGGGCGATATTGATTCGTAGCCAGTTTTATCTGATTCCGGTCATACAGATCCCAGTATTTTTTAGGTGCATTGAAAGGAAGATGAGGACGCCAGAAACCGCAGGCCAGGAAAAAAGGCTGATCCATATCTTTCAGCTTGCGTAAATCCGCAATGGTTTGCAGGGTGACCCTGCCATCATCGTAAGCCGTATCCGGCACATCGGCCGATTCGCAGAAAGGCCCTCTCTTAGTATTTGCATTGACATAATCGGCAGACACACCGTTTTGCCACAATTCCCATTTGTTATATTCCGCCCAATCGGCCCCATAGCCATTCGGATGTAGCCGCCAGGGCGATTCCGACCAGGCAGAAGCATGGTCTGTAATCTGGTGGAATACTTTTCCATTAGACAGGCAATAATAGCCGTTATCTTTCAACAAACGGGGAAGAGGAACTGCTTGTGGATCGTCTTTCGCCGCACTGGCATCGAATGCCATGAAGCGATCCGGGTACCGCGGATACACACCTGTCAGGAGACTGGCACGGGAGGCTCCGCTGACCGGTATATTGCAATAAGCATTCCGGAAAACGGTTCCTTTAGTCGCCAGCTTGTCGATATTGGGAGTGAGTATGTCTTCCACCCCGTAACATCCGAGTTCCGGACGCATGTCGTCGGCAATGATCAGGAGGATGTTCGGTTTGTCAGCGGCTAAACCGGATGAAGCCGCCGAAACCGAGAATAAAATCGCAAATGAATTGAACAATTTCATACCCTGTTGTTATTTAGGGAGTAAGATAATCTTCGTATTTGGAATAAAACAGGTCGATTGCCTTGGGTTCCGGCCGGTAAACCGAACGATATTTGAACGATGCAGCAGAATAATTTTCAATAACAACCACCTCTTCGGAAGAAGATACGGTATACGCTTGTTCTCCTCCACCGGAAAGAGGAGCAACGATTTGCGTCGCAACCAATGTGGAGTCTACAGATTTTTCAAAAGTAACCGTCAGTTTACCCGATGCTTTTTTTACATTGTCTATCTTCCGGTTGGCAAGAGAAAGCTCGTATACTTCTCCGTAAACATTTCCCAGCGCTTCCACTACAATCGACTTATTTCCATAAGAATCGTATGTATAGATTTCAAACACACAGGAGCCCTGTAAAAGATTATCCACAATAACAGATGTGGGTTTGGTTCTGTCTAAAGTTACATCCTGGTGTTTGGTCTTGTTTTCCCAGAAAACCGTTGCTGTTTTGGCGCGGGGGTCAGACTGCTTGTTCCAGTAAACCTCCACCCTGTTTCTTCCTCCGTATACTTTCACGGAATCTGCCTTTCCGATGTAGATAATCGGCCCGTCTTCTATGAATTCCTTATATGGGGCATCCATCCCTTCGCAAGCATAAAATAGACAGAGCACGGCAAAACATGCGATATATAGTATATTTTTCATATATGAATAATTGATAGTTGATAATTGACGTTACTCTAAGGGTGATCCATAAGGAGTCAGTTCATGCAAGTGCATATACCTTGTTTTACCCCATGTTTCAATCGTTTTGAAGCGGATATATTGTACTGCGGGAGTTCCTTCCGGAATCATGAATTCTTCTCCGGATCTTGCCATCGCTTTATCTTCTTCGGAATACGGAACTCCTTTGGTAGTCAATCCGGAAGGCCTGATCGATTCATAATCGGCTATTTTGAACCAGGTATCGTCATACGATCCATCCGGATTCGGATTCACGCTACCCCAGATCTCGAAATAACGGGGATGACCCATATCGTAAACATTTCCGAATTTTTCAGGAGGCCCTTTGTAATATCTCGAGTTCATGATAAACCGGCTTAACTGGTATTTTTTACCCAGATTGACGGTAAACTGCTGCGGCATATAAGTGGTGGTCCTAGTCTGGAAAGTAGGATCCTGGTCGGTTACTTCATCCCATAATTTTGTGATATGGTTCCCATTAGACAAACCTCCCCAGGTATGACAAATATACTCGTCGGTAGGTAAGGCGGCATTGGAGAACAGCTTTTTATCACAGATCTCTTCATACCAGGGAGTAAAACTGCCGAATACGGTATCCGACACATGTCCCCAGCGGTCTCTCACAAATACCCCGAACTCCGAAGGAACAGATGCCTGCCCCCGTACCGGAATCAATTTATACTTAGAGGTGATACTATACTCCATATGGATCTGTACCCATTGACCGTTATCCATTTTCTTGACGACACCTACCGACAGGTTTCCCTTGCCGGCATATTCATAAACAGTCCACAATCCACCGAAAGACGGTCCCATTTTTTTTGTCGCCAACAGGTAAGGCGGAGTGCCGGGATGTACGTTTACGATTACCGGTTCCGACTGGGTTCCACCATAGCTTACCGAATACAGGCTGACAGTATACTCGCCTGCCGATGGAAAACCTTCCACCAATAGGGAATCCGTATAAAAAGAAGCATTGATATCTCTTGTAACACCATCTACAACATAAGTAGCCCTTACATATTTCATGTTGATATCATCAGGAAGTTCATAGCGGATAACCGCACTTCCCGGAAAATTATCCACCCTTACATTACTAACCTGGGCAGGTACAGCAGTACTGCCGGTCAGGTAATTTACGTCCGATTCATTGCATGATCCCAAAATAAGAGTGATGCAAAAAATCATCCAGAAAATCATTATTTTATTTTTCATACCTGTTTGTTTTGTTTGTTTCCATTACCAGCCGTAATTCTGGACAATATTATTATTCGCATATATTTCCTTATCATAGATCGGCCAGAAATAATCCCGTACCGAGAAGGTTTGATAATAGACCGGTACTTCTGTGTAATAGTCGGTTTCATCCGAAAATTCCGTATTCCAGCCTGTCAACATTTTATTTTGTTCGGCATACGCTTTTTTCCAGCGTCTGAGATCCCAGAAACGTTGTGCTTCAAAAGCCAGTTCTATCAGGCGTTCCTGTTGAATAATTTCCCTTAATCCGGTTTTTGTTGCAAATTTACCAGGATTATTGGAATAGTTGGTCCAGGATTCCTTGACCCCTTTCAAACCGGCACGAAACCGGATGGAGTCTGTCCACTGGATAGCCTCTTCCCTGTTATCCGTTTCATTCAATGCTTCCGCATACAACAGATATAAATTGGCCAAACGCATTACAGGAAATGGATACTGAACCTGAGTAAAGCCACTGGAAGCACCGACAACACTACCATAATTCACCAGTTTTTTGGGCCATATCCCGGTCAGGTTCCTGGCCGCAGTCCCCTGCCTATAAGCAGCTTGTCCGGCTTTTGCCTGCACATAATACGGATTACTTTCATCTGTTCCACCCTGTCCGAACCACACACAACCATCAAATCCCATGCTGGCATAATATCTGATTTCCCGGTCGAAATTAAGTTCTGCAGTGGTATATCCCTCTTTTATAAGATATTTATCGGCAGCTACCGCTTTGCGCAGATTGTAACGTTTACTGTAATTCCATGTTTTATCTTCTGTGATAGGAACTCCGTTTTTGGTATAAAACTGATTGGCTACCTTGATCGGCACTGCCAGGTTTCCTCCCACACTGCTATTTGCTTCTTTCCCGGGTTCAAGCGCTCTCGGAATACTTTGCGCCTGAAGTTGGCCGATACGGCTGTTGGAATTCCCCCATACCAGTTCGCTATTCCATCTTTCCGTAACCGCATTCCTGATCGTAAGCTTGGCACGAGTCTGGTCGGAAACGGTCAGAGCCAACGAGTTAAACCGGTATAACTTATTTCCGGACACCGTATGTAAAAAATCAATTGCTTCCTGGCAGGCAGTAACTGCATCTTCCCATCTTTTTAATTTTTCCGCTTCGGTTTTTTCGGGACAAAAGATTTCTATTCCCCGGTTATCCCTGAGGTTCCTGTAATCGGTATTTCCATTGAACAAGGGACTGGCTGCAGTTACCAGAACCTCTGCTTTTGTAGCCATAGCAATGCCCTGAGTGATCCGTCCCAGTTCCTGGGCTTCATTCATTATTTTATCCGGAAGAGCATGGCTATTGATAATAGTATCTAACAAATTCACAATATATTGGAAACAATCGTCAAGCGGATCCCGGTATACTTTAAAAGATTCCTTACTTCCATTAGCCGGTATATTGTAGCTTTTAATGGGAATTGGTCCGTACATTCTTACCAGCCAGTAATGATAATATGCCTTCAGGAATTTCACTTCAGCGCTCCAGCGGTCTTTTTCAGTTTGTGTCATATCGGGAACCTTATGGATATTTTCCAGGAAGATATTACAGTCACTGATCCCCTGATAAAGGTCTGATGCGCCATTGGCTCCTCTCCAGAAATCGCAACGGGGACCGGTCGGGTCTGATGAGTTTTGTTGTCCATGGGCAATATACCAGGAATGAGCATGGGCAGAACTCCGGAAATCGGTAGTAATGAAAAATTCATCTCCGCCTGTTATGGCAGGATTGGATTCGATCAATCCGTGCTGAGGCATATAGTTATAGCAGGTAAAGAGAAATCTCTCCGCAGAAGCCCGCTCTGTAAAAGCATTGTCAATGGTAGCAATATTATCCGGGATAATATCCAGTAAATCGTCGCATGCCATGAAGCAGAACGAAATCAAAATTAATAGAATATAGTTGGTTTTCATATTTTCATCATTTTAGAATGTCAGGTTCAATCCGATATTAACTACTCTTTGCACAGGATATCCCAGGCCTTTTCCTGCCATTTCCGGATCCCACAACTTAAATTTACTGAAACAAAGCAGATTGGTCGCGTTCAGATATACCCTGAATGTATCCAGGCCGGCTTTATCCACTACTCTCTTAGGAAGGGAATAACCTACTTCTAATTGCTTAAGCCTCAAAAATGAACCTTCCCGCATAAACCAGGTGTTTATCTGCCGGTTGTTTTCAATCGACGTTTCACTCAGCCGGGGCCATACGGCTGTACTGTTCCTGTTTTCTTCCGACCAGTAACTATCTGCAATAAATTTGGCCAGGGCATTGTTCCCTATTACATCTACAGAAGTACTTCCACTATTGGCCAATACCGGTGTTTTGATCGATACGTTATCAAAGAAAGGCGATACGGCATTGTAATCTATCCAGAAAGATTCGTTGGCCAAACCCTGGAAAAAGGCTGAAATATCAATATTCTTATATCCGAACGAAGCGCCGAAACCATAAACAATCTCAGGCTCTGTAGGATATCCGATGGGAACCTGGTCCAGGTCAGTAATCTTTCCATCCCCATTCACATCCCGGTACTTGATATCACCGGCCATGGTTTCTCCGAATTGTTTGGGAGAATTCTGCACTTCATTATCGTCTACGAAAAGACCCTCGGCAATATATCCCCAACGTTGGTTAGTAGAGTAACCTACTTTTTGTTTCCATGGAGCTCCGGGATATTGATAATCTTCATAAACCAGATATTCGCTGGTGGCATACGTAAAGTTGCCACGAACCTGCAACCAGGTATCTTTTCCGAATTTTTTATTATAATCGGCAGAAATATCTATCCCGTGTCCCTTCGCTTCTCCCATGTTGGCTTCCGGAGTTACCCATAATCCCATTGTAGCGGGAACGGAAGTCCGTGGTTGAAGAATATTTTTCCGGTGTTCCGTATAATACTCCGCAATTACATTCAACTCATTCCGGAAGCTGAACTCCAATGCCACATTTGTTTTTTCGGAGGTTTCCCAGGTAATATCCGGATCGGAATATCTTTCAATGGAAATTCCGTTTTTCTTATAAGTAAGTTCCGAACCGAAATAAGAGGCATAAGCCGGATCGTTCATATTAATGACCGACAAATATAAGAAACGGCCTTGTCCGATTGCATCATTCCCCACCAGTCCATAAGAAGTTCTCAGTTTTAATTTTGTGATCTGGTGTGCCAAAGGCTCAAAAAATTTCTCGTTGGAAATCAGCCATGCCAAACCTGCCGAAGGGAAAAAACCATAGCGGTGCTGCCTTTCAAAACGTTCGGATCCGTTATATCCGAAATTGACCTCAGCAAAATACTTATCTTTGAACGAATAAGTTGCACGTCCGGATAGTCCCAGATTCCTATAAGGCAATGAAGCCAGAAGTGTAGAGGCATTCGGTTGATAATTATTTCTGAACTGAAAGACCAATAAACCGCTCACTCCATGAATTTTAGAGAAGGTACGGTTATAATTGGCCGCTCCTTCAAAATACATATTGGCTGCAATACTTTTCCCGCTTTCATTGTAATCCAGATAATCGGTACCGTCTTCCGGGTTTATTTTCATAATAGAATATTTACCGGTGAGATAATCATAGTTCGTCATTTTATAATAAAAAGGATTGTATTGCCGGGACATTTCATAAAAAGATACTCTTGAAGTGTTGAAAAGTCCCCTGACAGATAAACCTTCCGTAATAAAATTCAGTTTCTGATTGATCTCGAACTGGGCTCCCATATTGGCTCTTCCGGATTCCCTGTATCCCCTTACCATCAATGCATATGGATTCAGGTATTCCCCGTCTTTGGCATTTCCGAATAAGGTGTGGTTGGCATATGCAGCCAAAGCTTCTTTCGGGTATTTGGGAGGAAAAAGGACAGGATTACTCTGCATGATCCGGTTATACATGGTTTCTCCGCTATCGATGGGACCGTTGTAATCTTCAAAAGAGCCGTTTAATCTGACCAATAGCTCTGTAGACTTGGTAACATCGATATTAATATTCGAGCGAAGGGTATAGGTCGATAATTTAATATTATTATTGAAGTCGCTGTTTTTGTCTACTTTCAATATACCGTTATCCTGGCTATACGAAGCAGCGACATAGTACCGGGCCACATCGCCTCCTCCGTTAATACTGAGATTGAACCGCTGGTTCATTGCGTAATTTTTCAAAAGTTCTTCTCTCCAGTCGGTAGCCGGATAAATCATGGATCCAGACCCCGGAACCGTATTTTCTATTTTATCCTGAGTATACATCAGTGCTTTTTCAGGATTTCTCGTCACAATGGCTTCATTATGCAATTTCATGTAAGTAACCGGATCTGACAGTTCAATTTCCTGTGTAGGTTGAGAGATTGAATTCTCAAAACGGAAATTGACCTTTGCTTTTCCTTTTTTCCCTTCTTTGGTTTTAACAAAAATAACTCCATTCGCTCCACGGGCGCCATACAATGCTGTTGCCGTTGCATCCTTCATGATAGAAAAGCTTTCGATATCATCCGGTTGCAGGCGAGCCAGGTCTTTAGTGGTCAGTTCAATATTATCGATCAGGATCAAAGGATCTTTTTTGTATCCGAAAGTAGTGACGCCACGCACGAAAAAGGAAGCATCATCCGCTCCCGGCTCTCCGCTTCGCTGATAAGAAATAAGTCCGGCCACCCGTCCCGCCAAAGCATTGGTAAGGTTACTGCTGGGTGCTTTCAGGTCTTTAATCTCCACTGTAGAAATAGCTCCGATCACACTTTCTTTTTTCTGTGTTCCGAAAGCTACTACGGTTACTTCATCGAGCATTTTGGAGTCTTCGTACAATATAGCATTGATGGAGGTTTCCGATTCCACTTTTTTAGTAACCATTACATATCCCATAAAACTGAACTCCAGGATACTTCCCTTGGGTATATTGTGCAGGGTATAGTCTCCGTTAATCCCTGTAATAACACCGTTTCCGGTATCTTTCACTTTTACGGTGGCCCCGGTAATAGGTTCTCCGGATGTTTCCAGAACCTTTCCGGTAATGGTAAGCCCTGCTTTTTGCTGCACGTCTTTATTTCCCGCATCCGGCGTAACAGATGCCATGGAATATACCGGAAGGGATATACATACCGATACCAGTAAGATTTTCCATGAACAGGGAAATACACTTTTCCATTTGTTTACATTCATAATACTCTATTCAGGTTAGTTTGACATTTGATAAATTTATTTTGCTATTTCTTCATTTTCAACATTTCCACTCCGGCTAACAAAAAAGCTCCCACTCCATAAACTTCGGTAGATGTGTCTTTCACTTTACCGGGAGCTGCACTCACGGGTTGTACATAACCCAGTTTTCCATCGGTATCTACAAACGACTTTAATGTATTCCATCCTTTTACGGCAGCGTCTTTATATAATTTATCGGTTAATATCCCCCGATTAACACCCCAGGCCAGGCCATATACAAAAAAACCGGAACAACTGTTCTCCGGTCCAGGAAAAGCATCTTCGTTCAACAGGCTGGCAGACCATGAACCGGTTTTTCCCTGGTATTTTACAACGGAGGCAGCCAGATCCCGATAGATTTTCAAATAATAGTTATAGGTATCATGTTGCCGGGGAAGAGTTTCCAACAGAAAAGTCAAACCGGCAAAAACCCAGCCGTTTCCCCTTCCCCAGAATACTTTTTCTCCCTTTTCTCCTCTTTGCATAATATATCTCCGGTCCCGGAAAAACAAATTATCGTCCTGATCATACAAAGAATCCGTACATTCCCGGAATTCCTTGTCCATAAACCTGAGATATTTCTCATCATTTTGTATATTATACAATTCGGCAAATACAGGGGGAGCCATAAAAAGGGCATCACACCAGCTCCAGCGTTGCGACCAGTTGGGCGCACCGTAATAGAGCTTCGCCTGCGAGGGATGTTCTACAATGGTATCCGCACGTTCCCTGAGAGCACGAAGCATTTCCGGTTGTTTATATTTTTTATACATACCGATATACATCTGTCCTACGCAGATATCATCGGCATGATAAGTTCTCTTCAATAAAGACCATTGATTTTTATTTCCTATATCCAATAAAAACTGATAATATCTTTGTTCGTTTGTACAGTCGGCCCATGCAAGTAAGCCCTTATAAAAAGCTCCGTTTGTCCAATCCAAAGAATGATGTTTTACAGAAGAGAAATGGGTAATCTGCCAGTCGGCTACAGAGTATAAGATCTTAGTATCATCTTGTTCGGAAGCCCAGGCGTTGATCCGGCCCATAAGAAGAACAATCAGGAAGATCGACAGTTGTGTTTTTCTTTTCATAAATTTCATAAAGTATTTTCGGAAACAAAAGTAAGGTTCAAAGGGTAGAAACAACATTCACAAATAATCAGATTATTAGCACAAATAATCAGAACAAGCTGATTTCCTGAATTTTTAAAGAAAAGATCGCCAATTAAATGAAAAGCTCACTTTGTTCTGCTATGCGATTTTAATCGGCATTCGCACACAAAGTGAGCTTTCTCAATAGAATGATATAGTCTTCTCAGACTGAAAGTCCGTCTTTATTTCGGCACTTCAATTTTTTCCACCAGTTTTCTGCAGATCAATCCTGCCGAATGGCCTTCCATTTCGGTCTCAGCAGACAGTACCAAACGATGTTGTAAAACAGAAGGAGCCAGGAATTTGATATCATCCGGTGTAATAAAATCTCTTCCCTGTAACAAAGCATAGGCTTTGGACGCATTCAGCAAAGCAATAGACGCACGTGGTGAGGCACCCAGGTATATCGCCGGACTGTTCCGGGTGGAAATAATAATCTGGGAAATATATTTTAGCAAACCAGGCTCTACAAATACCTTTGAAACCAAAGACCTGAATGTTTTGATTTCTTTTTTCGTTAATACCGGCGTGATTTCTTTCAGCTTACTCAGATTGATATTTTCGTGGTGACGGGTTAAAATTTCCAATTCTTCCTCCGCATTCGGATAGCCTACGACGATCTTCATCAGGAAACGGTCTAACTGCGCTTCGGGTAAGCGGTAAGTACCCTCCTGCTCGATGGGGTTTTGCGTGGCAATGATTGTATAAATATCGCTCATTGGATGGGTTTGCCCGTCGACCGTAACCTGGCGTTCTTCCATCACTTCGAACAAGGCAGCCTGCGTTTTGGCCGGAGAACGGTTTACCTCGTCGATCAGTACGATTTCCGAGAAAATCGGTCCTTTATGAAATTCAAAAGCGCTGGTTTGCAAGTTAAAAACCGTCGTTCCCAACACATCGGAAGGCATCAGGTCGGGCGTAAACTGGATCCTGGAAAAATCCGTATGGATCAGCTTGGCAGTCAACCTTGCTATCAGGGTTTTAGCTACACCCGGAACACCTTCTATCAGGACATGCCCATCGGCTAAAATAGCAGTCAGTATTAAGTCTACCGCCTGTTCCTGGCCAACTATCACCGATGAAATACAGTTTTTCAGCTGTTCCACTTTCGCTGAAAAATCACTTAAATCGATCCTGTTTTCTACATTTTCCATTTGATGTTTATTTTGATGTTTTTCTTACAATCCTGTCCATCTGCACTACCAGTTCCATCAGTTCTTTATCGGTAATCTCAAAATCGGAGTCGATCTTATCCAATCCGTTGAATAACGCACGTATTGTTCGCAACTCATTCCCTGTTTTCAGGGCGACCGCGTCGAACAATTGTAAATCATGCGGTTTATTGATGATATCAACATGATAATCTTTCAATAACTGTTCGGCAAAAATAAGATATTTTTTCTGCAGGATATCCGTATTGTCGCTTTTCTTCAGGTA
Organism: Bacteroidales bacterium; assembly: GCA_031553775.1. Classification (GTDB taxonomy): domain Bacteria; phylum Bacteroidota; class Bacteroidia; order Bacteroidales; family Azobacteroidaceae; genus JAISFI01. The sequence continues at coordinate 7,615 of JAVBLA010000019.1, read as the reverse complement.
TAATGCGGCAATCGAGCGGACAAAGTGCAATAAATGATTTTCCGGGTCCTTAACAACCGGGATTACCCGTTGTTTTCTTTTGGCCGTAAAGATTATAAACAGAAGAATAGTCAATAAACTGAGATACAATGCCCACCGCAAAGAACGGTGTTGTAACAGGTAACGGAACGGCGATTGGCTTTCTTCTTCGTTGCCTACCTGGTAATACTCCGTACGGAGCAGATCGGCTCCTTTCAGGTAAGACAATAAAGTCCAGATATATTCATTATTATCCGATAAAATACCGTAATTGGTAAAAAGCATGGGCGTAGAACAGAGTATTATCTCGCCTTTACCTACAAAAGTACGGAAAGCCACTATCTGGTTACTGTCGTTCAATGAAATAATCCGGGCATCTATATCCGGAATAGAGTCAAAATAGCTGCTACAGGTTAACCGGGGGAAAGCATATTTTATCTCATCCACCCCCGGAACACAAAGGGATAAATTTCTTTTTTCTTTCAAAGTATCAGTATTCATCTCTACCATCCAGGGAGCAAACCATCCGTCGGATGATGTCTGGAAACAAAGGGTATCTTGCAGCAAATCGTCAAACCAGGAAGAAACAATCATTATTTTATGGCCTTCCGCCACATAATCCAGGAAAGTTTCCAGTTCGGAATCCCAGGTAGAAAATCCTTCGGCTATGACCAGGACATTCTGGTCCGTCAGTTTCCCTTCTTCTATCAACCGGGAAATATTTTTATAGGAATGAATGTACTCACCTTTCCACGAAGCTTCCAACATACCGTCGAACACAGATCCGCCGAAAGGATTTTTATCCCATTGCCGGTAAGTAGGATTCCAGTCGAAATACCTCTTCCGGTCGCTGTTCTCGTTAAACAGGAACAAAACCAGGAACAGTAGAAGAATACCGATGATATAGACAATCTTTCCTTTCATTCTCCTGTAGTTTTTTTGATTTCGTCCGACAAGCGGAATGTATCAAGGTAATGGACTTCTGTCGCTTCAAAATTTCCATAATGGAAATACAGGAAGTAGGTGGACATATCTTTAAAAAGAGTCCGGAGTCCGGCATTTTTCATTTCGTAGACATATTCATTGATCGTTTTCGTAGGATTCCAATCAATCAATTCCTTATCCTGTAAATATTTAAGCGTTTGCAGATATTTCCATCGGATGGCATGGTTATAAGCTTTATCACGCAAGGCAGCGTCAATCAGCTGTTCAAAATCCAGTCCGTAAATGGTTTCTTCTTCCAACCGGTAATCGTGTTTTCTTTTCTTGTCCCGGAAAAAGATAGAAGGCCGGTAGATGTATAGCAAAATCAGAAAACCTATCACCAATACGATTCCGATAATCAAAAGTGTATGGTTGACCTGCTCCTGCTTTACATCCATATTCATATTTTCCGTCAGCCAACGAAAAAATTTTTCCACCAGATAGTTCCAGATAGAACGTTCGTCTTTTACCCGGTGACTGTAATAGTCGTATTGCGAATCACTGCGGAACTTCTGGAAAAGGCTTGAATCGGGTTGTACGGGAACAACTTCCTGCGTATCGTAAAGACGCGACAAAGTACTGTCGGCCGGCGCTGCCTGCAGCAAAAAAGAAAAAACCGTACAAACCAGAACAAGCAATACCCTCATTTTATTCCATGGTTTCAAATTGGTCTACTTCACTGTTCATTGAAAGTCCTTCCGACTCTTCGCGGGCACTGCAGTAATGAAATGCCAGCGGGATCACATAAAAAGGAGTCATCAGGTAACTTCCGAATGTAGCAAAGCAATATGTAATATATGAAATTGCATCGACCGGTACCACTCCTTCCATGCCTGCCGCCGGATTGCTGAATAGCATGAGTTTTGAAAAATAATAAATATAAAACGGAATGGAAAAGAAACTGCTGATTATGGAAACCATCAGTGAAGCAATCAGGATAATCACAAATGTAGTGCCTTTTTTCTGCCATCCGATCTTCCATCCTTCCGAGATAGCCTGTACAATACCTGCATTTTTGAAATAAATAGGAAAAAATGACAGGGAAAGCGTTATGGATAAAAGGATTAATACAAAAAACACAAGAATCAGAAACCACGGACTGATAATACACAAAAGACCAAATATAGCGCCCACAGCCCCTGTAATCAGAAGAAGCAGCAAAAAGGTAAGGATCGTCTTCAGGGTATATGGAACCAGAAGCGGTTGCAGCGAACCGAGTCCGGCTTTCGGCATCAATTCACCCGAAGCATATTTCAGCATAATAATGGAACAAACAGTAAAAACAACTGAAGAAGTTACTAAGGTTATAAACATATTGACAATGTAATAGACCCCGATTTCCATCAATGGCTGATAATCTCCCGTAGTAAACGCATTCACAATTTCAGTGCCCACATTCATCGTACGCAAGGCAAAATAAGCCCCGATCAACGCCAAAGGCAACAACAGCAAAGCCAGATTAGTAAACAAAACCCGTGCATTCTGCTGAATAAAGCTCATAGAATCGGACAAAATCCCATTCAAATTCCTCTTCTTATACAACTCAATCACCCTCATACCCCCAATTTTTAATTTTTAGTTTTTAGTTTTTAGTTTTTAACTTTTAGTTTTTAATTTACCCGGCCATATCACAAAATAAAATAAAACAAACCCCAACGACACCAAAATAATCCCCAACCGCACAAAATCAGGCAAATCCGTCTGCCGCGTCACATACGATTCCAGAAAACCCGCCATAATAAATATAGGGACAAGTCCCACAACAATCTTCAATCCCCGGAGAGCACTCCTGCGGAACGATTCTATCCGGGAATAAGTTCCCGGGAACAGCCAGCCGTTCCCCATGGTAATTCCCGCCGCACCGGCGATAATAATCGCTGAAATTTCCAGTGTGCCATGTATCCATATCGTCAGGAAAGACTCCCACATCAAGCCATGCTCCTCAAAAAACCATTGGAAACTACCTACCATTACTCCATTCCTCAACAATTGAAAACCGGTTGCGATCGAGGTAAAAACACCCATAATGAATACGACAAAGGAAACCCAGATATTATTGAGTGTGATTCCCAGGAACATTCCATAACTGTTTTCATCCTTATAAACCGCCATCGGATCACCTTCTTTGATATTTTCCAGAGTCATTTCCACATACCTGTCACTGAGTATTACCCGGGAAAATTCACTGTCGTTGACCGTTGAAAACGCACCGATCAAAAAGCTGACAAAAAAAATCAGGAAAGAATACAGCAATTCCTTCCGGGAATCATACATCACCTGCGGCACCTTGGTTGTCCAGAAAGTAACGAAAGCCGAAAAACTCTCACGTCTCCGCCCATGCAGATACTGATGCAATTTAGTGGAAAGATCGTTCAGGTAAAGTGACACCTTCGACATCGGATAATGCGTCCGGGCGAAAGAAAGATCATTGGTGATATCGATATAGATATCCGCCAGCTCATCGGGCGTGCAACGGGAAATATTTTTCAATTTCGTTTCGCACTCCTTCCACTTCCTGTGATTCTGACGGATAAACAGAGCTTCTTTCATGAAGTTGGATCTTGAAAAGATGCAAAAATACAGAAGATTTATTACTTTTGCAAAAAAATCTTATGGAATCCATCGATATACTAACCGGACAGCATGTAACCATTGCTTACAAACCCGCCAGCGCATTCGAAAGGGGGTTTGCTACTATCCTGGATTGGATCTTCCAGTTTTTTTACTATTTGTTTCTTGCAGTAATCTGGGGAGAATTAGAGTATAATGTATCTCACAACATATATATCACCATAATTCTTATCACCATTGCTCCCATTGCTTTTTATAATTTCCTGTTCGAAGCATTCATGTCAGGACAGACACCGGGAAAAATGATTATGAAGATCAAAGTAACCCATGCCGACGGATCGGCCGTATCTATCGGCCACCATTTCCTTCGATGGCTGCTCCGTCCGGTAGATTTTTTCCCTACCATGGGAGGATTAGGATTACTCTTTATCCTTTTCACTAAAAAACAGCAACGGATCGGCGATCTGGCCGCCAATACCATCGTGGTAAAAACTTCTGCTAAAATTGATATTGGCGCCGAATATTACGATTTCGACGAAACATACAATCCCACATTTCCACAAGTAGAGAACCTGTCGGAAGGGCAGGTACGCCTGATCCGCAGTTTCCTCGACCTGCCTGAAAAAGGGAACGAGGACCGTATAAATGAGTTAGCAGGAAAAGTAAGGCGCGTACTGAATATCGATAACCGGATGCAGGAACGGGACTTGCTTAAACGGGTGGTGAAAGATTATAATTTTTATGCTTCTTTAGGTCTGTAAAAGGCTAAAACTTTATTATACACCTATTATTATATTTTAAATTTTATATGTAAATTTGCATAAGATTATATGCCTGTGAAAGAAAAAATTGACGACATATTGCTATTAAACCTCATTAAAGAAGGAAAAGAATGGGCTTTCAAACATCTGTTTGAAATCTATTTCACTCCTTTATGCCGCTTTATGCGTTTATATCTTTCCGAAAAAGAAATAATCGAGGAACTGGTACTCGATATTTTCGTTTATATCTGGGAAAACAGGGAAAAACTGCAAATCCATCTTTCCTTTAAAGCCTATTTATTCCAAGCGGCCAAAAACAAAGCCCTAAATATACTACGCCAGGAAAAAAGAAATGTTTATCTAAACGAAGTCGACACAGACATACTCGATACTGACATCAACTCCCTTGAAGAAGAAGAATTATTCCTGCTTATACAGGAAGCGGTTTTCGCTTTGCCGGAAAAATGCAAGGAAATTTTCCACCTCAGCCGGAATGAAAACTTATCCAACCAGGAAATTGCTACAAGATTAAATATTTCCATCAAAACCGTTGAAGCACAGATTACCAAGGCCTTAAAAAGGATTAAAGACTTCTTGGGAGATGCTTATTCTTATTTGTGGTGATTTTTTCATTCTATTTCACATAAAAAAGACGATATCGCTAAAATTTGCGTGATTAAAGACACAATCAACCACTCTGAAAAAAAACTATTCTCAGCTTACGTTATTTTTTTCACCCCCACATAAGGGTTACTCATGCTTTTTGTGTCTAACAAATAGAACCCCTCTAAATTACCATAAATGAGAAAAAACATCCCCTTGGATCTAATCCTGTCCAAACTCCGGCAAAACATGTCGGAAGGTGATGAAATACTTTTTAATGAATGGCTGGACACCGGAAATAACCTCCAGTTGTTCCTGCAATTTGAAATCGTTTGGGAAAACGTACAGAAAAAATCTGCCGGTTACGAACCCGATGTAGAGTATAACTGGCAAAAGCTTGTCTCTAAAATCAAGCTGGGCAATCCGGAAAAGAAATCACCGAAAAAAGTATTTTTCAGATATTTTACCCGTATTGCAGCTGCAGCTTCTATTATATTTGTCATTTCATTCCTATTTATACACTATTACAAAGAACACAATTCCGTTCAACAGTCAATAACTTATTCAACTCAAAAGAACAGATCGACTGTATATTTACCGGACAACAGCGAAATCATATTGCATGCCAATACTGTGTTAAGCTACAATATGAATGAAGAATCCGGGCAGCGGGAAGTCAGTATAACCGGAGAAGCTTATTTCAAAGTAAAGCACAATGACAACATTCCGTTTGTAGTCAATACCAATGGAGTTTCGATCAAAGTTCACGGCACGGAATTCAATGTATGCTCCTACTCTTCTGCCGATAAAATAGTGGTAAGTTTAGTCGAAGGATCCATCTCGATGAGTACATCCGATAAAAATATTTTCCTTAAACCGGGAGAAGAAGCTTTATACAATAAGGCCGACCGCACATTATCCGTAACAGAAGGAGATATGGAACTTGCCAAAATATGGACAGGAGATAAAATCCGGTTCGAAAACAAAAGCCTGAACGAAGTTTGCAGGTATTTATCCAAATGGTATGGAGTTCACATCAAAATAGACCCGAATATCATTGGAAATCAATCGTATACATTTACAGTCATGGGACAACCGCTAACAGAGATCATTGAGATCATGGCAAGCATCAATTCCTTTGACTACTACTTTACCAGCGAAAATGAACTAATCTTAAAACAAAAAAATAAGACAGCCTATGTAAAATGAAAAGGAATACCAGAAAAAACATGATTGTATCTAATTCCATCATGCAAGAAATGCGATTTTATGTACAGTTAATCTAAATTATACAACTAATATGAATCTAAAAAGGAAAATTACTCTTTTCTTGTCACTTGTATTCACCTTGAATATAGTAGCACAACAGGCCAAAGAGAACACAATTACAATTTCATTTAAGGATAAACCCTTATCCGAAGCTATCAAGTTGATAGAAGGATCGAGTGAATACACATTCTTCTATGATGCCGCCAAAGTAGACGTGAAACAAAAAGTCAGTCTCAATGTAAAGAACACACCCGTAAAGGAAGCTGTCAATCAAATGCTTGCGAAATCTAATGTACGGTTTGAAATGGCAAATGTACAATTCATTCTTTATCCTAAATCGGACAAGCCTGAAAAAAAAGGAGCAGTTAAGACCATATCGGGAACTGTTGTCGACGAAGCCGGAGAAACCTTACCCGGAGTAATTGTTTCGGTAAAAGGGAAATCTGTGGGAACTTCTACAGATTTAGATGGAAAATACACACTTGAAGTGAATCCTGAAGATATCATCCAAATATCTTATGTAGGATACAATACTAAGGAATATCCGGCTACTGTTTTGGGACAGGGCTCGGAAATTAAAATGGATATTTTTTCCCAACAGATCAAAGAAGTAGTGGTAGTAGCATATGGGACCCAGAAAAGGGCATCGGTTGTAGGAGCTATTTCTGCTATTGAACCTAGTAAATTAAGTGTTTCAACCACCCGTTCTCTAAGCAACGATTTAGCAGGGAATATCGGTGGTGTCATCGGTGTGCAGCGATCCGGAGAACCGGGCTATGACAACTCGGAATTCTGGATACGAGGTATCAGTACCTTTGCGGGTACACGGACACCTTTGGTACTCATTGATGGGATAGAACGCTCATTAAACGACATTGATATTGCCGAAATAGAATCTTTCTCTGTATTGAAAGATGCTTCTGCAAGCGCGGTATATGGTGTACGCGGAGCAAATGGTGTTGTCCTGATCACTACAAAAAAAGGAAAATCAGGAAAAACAAACATACAGGTTTCAGTAGAACATTCCATCACTAAACCTCATCAACTTCCCGAATTCCTGCACTCGGCAGATTATCTGACTCTGTTAAACAACATTCATTATCAGGATCTGCCATACTATAATGACGGATATACGCCTGTTTCTGATGAAGTCATAAGACTTTACAGATCTGATTATGACTGGGAATTGTATCCGGATATAAACTGGATAGATGCCATCACGAATAATACAGCAAATAATACCCGTGCTTCCTTTGACCTGAATGGAGGTTCTGAAACACTGCGTTACTCATTTGTAGGAGCGTACTATCACGAGACAGGAATAACAACCTCCGATTCTTCTAAAGACTGGGATTCTTCTATCAATCTAAACCGGTTTAACTTGCGTTCCAATGTGGATGTGAATGTAA
>JAVBLA010000079.1:0-27049 GCA_031553775.1 Bacteroidales bacterium | reverse complement strand
GCCGTTGATAAATAGGGAATGATTTCCCGATTTATAGTATCTTTGCTGAGTACTTGGTACATGGGAAGGGGATTTGTTTTGTTTATTTTGCTGATAACAAAACGTTCCCTTCTCCTTTTTAGTATTTAAAATTCAAAAAAGTCTAAATGACTTCTATATATAAAATCTTTTTCTCATCAATCAAACTAAAATTTTTAGTTTTTAGTTTTTAGTTGCTATCATCAATCCTCCTAATCACCACCTCCCTCTTCACCGGTTTGTTGATCCGATAAATCCGGTCGGTCAGTAAATCCATTTCCTGCTGCCAGCTTTCCCTGATTTCGGGGAACATAGACTTGGTATAATTTTCTTTCAGTTCCTGTAACAGATAGTTGGTAGCGATATCTTTTTGCATGGCATCCAAAGCTTCCCTGTTATCGGCAAATAATAGTCCTTTCTTTTGAAAGTAGGCATATTGGATCAGGGCGTATTGCCTGAGTTGACGTTCTATTTCCCAACGCTCTTCATTCAGGTGCATGATGCATAAAGCCTGTTGATATTGCGGGGTATTGGATAGTTCTGCCAGATTAATCCCTTTTTCGAAGGCAGAGGCGTCCCAGATGCCGATATGCTGTTTGTCGATTATCAGTTCATAACGGCCTTTCAGTCCTTTTACCCGGAAGATTTCCTGGTTCATTTCTTCCATAAATGGAATGACCTGCATGGCACTTGCCTGACTTTTTACAGCTTTTCGCGCGCGGGGAACCGTATCGAGCGGATAGGGCAGGGCGTTGGATAAATAATCGAAAGAAATTGTCTCTTTTCCGGATTTTAAACCGGATATTTTACAATTTTCCGATTGAACAAGCTTTTTCCCGGAAGCATCGATCTCCACGATGGCAACAGGAAGATTCCGGAATCCCTGATCTTTCAGGAATAGATAAGCCATGACCATGTTTCCGTCGTTATCCGGATGGATCCGGTCAATGCCACAAAGTGTAAATGTAGAGTCCTGTTGTTGATACTTATTATTGATAGAGAGGATAGGAGCATTGAAATCGATAAATCCCCAGTTGTTCCGCTTACCCGCTTCTTGTTGGAAACAGATAATTTCCTGTATCGTTTTGTTTTTGTTTTTTAGCGGGACGGACGCCAGTTTTGCATTTTCTTCATAGGGAGTACTTCCGGCCAATATAATTTTAGTACCCGAAAGTTTCTTTAATTTTTCTTCGAGCAACAGATAGGCTGCCTCAGATTTTTTGACTTCATTTTCTGCAAAAGCTACTGAATTGGGTTTGTTGTATTCGTATCCGCTGTCGTTCATCCCGAAAGTTACAACCAGGTAAGTAGGGCGTTTCGGTAGCACATCTGTTTCAAAACGCTTGTCCATGTGCGATACCCGGTCACCTCCGATCCCGGCATTAAAAACTTCCAGCCGGAGATTGGGGAAACGAGTCATATAATATAACCATATATATGAATGATAATGCCCTCTGTCGGTTATACTATTACCGAGAAAAACCACCCGTTCGCCTTCTTTGAAGACGGGAATCTGTTGTGCCGTAGCCGGCTGGAGCATATATAACATCCAGCAGGTTATCATGTATATTTGTATGGTGCGACGCATATCTTTTTATTTTTTGGCTTTATCTTCCCACATTTTTTCAATTTCTTCCAATGATTTTCCTGTAGTTTCCGGTACCAGGAAATAGGTAATCAGGAGATAAGGGATACACATCAGACCGAACAACCAGAAAACGCCATACGGAGATAAAGTGGTTGTAAGCCAGGGCGTTAATTGTCCGATGAGGTAAGTGCCGATCCAAAGGGAAAATCCGGCAATCGACATTGCGGAACCACGTACTTTTACCGGGTACATTTCTGATAATAATACCCATATTACCACGCAAATGGAAATTGCACAGAAGAAAACATAGCCCATCATCAGGACTAAAAGTAGGGTCGTTGAAACTTCCTGTCCGTGGGCGTATGCATAGAAAAACATTCCGATACACAGGAGCATGACGATCATTCCCGTTACTCCGATATATACCAGTTTTTTCCGGCCTATCCTATCGATTACGAACATAGCGAGGATGGTAGAAAGTACATTTACCAAACCGATCCATATCTGTAAATCCAGCGAGGCTGTCTGATCCAGTCCGGCTTCTCCCAGGAATTTCGGTCCATAATAAAAAACAGCATTTACTCCCATAAACTGACCTAAAATAGCTAAACAGACTCCGATGATCAATGCCGTGCGAAACCCCGGACGAAACAGCATTTTCCAGTCGGATTTTTCTTCCTGATTGATCACCGACCGGATCGCATCTACTTCCTGTTGTGCTTTTTCTGTTGAATAGATCTTATCCAGGGTCTTCATCGCTGCAGCGTCTTTGTGTTTCAATACCAGCCAACGGGGACTTTCCGGAATGAAAAAGATGACGAGGAAAAATAATATAGCCGGAATAGCTTCCATTCCCAACATGCCACGCCATACTTCGTCGTTGATGATCAGTTTCATAAATCCTTCGTCGTATGTTACCGAATGAGACCATTTCAGCACTGCGGAATTCGAAAGATAAGATCCCAGGATCCCTATTGTTACCGCTAATTGATATAAAGATACCATGGTGCCCCGGAAACGCGGGATGGAAATTTCCGAAATGTACAGAGGGGAAATAATTGAAGCGACGCCAATTCCTACTCCTCCGATAATCCGGTATATGACTAATTGGTCGAATGTGGAATAAAGGGCGCACCCGATGCCGGAAAGAGAGAATAATACTGCGGAAAATAGCAGTACCGGTTTCCTTCCGTATGTATCGCTCAATTTACCGGCGCATAATACTCCGATGATAGAACCGAGAATGGCACAACCTACATACCAGCCTTGTTGGATATCCGATAGTCCGAAATGGATCTTTACATCTTCTGTGGTACCGGAAATAACGGCAGTATCATATCCGAAGAGGAATCCTCCCAGCGCGGAGATGAAAGCGAGAAACAGGACGTAGGAGATGTTTTCTGTTTTATTTTTCATATGAGGACAATTGAAAATTGAAAATATTTGTCTGCGAATAGTTATTTGATGTTGAAGTATTCTTTATATCTGTCGTATAAATGTCCTGCTTGCAGGTAGGCCGATTGGGGACTCATGAAATGAGAAAACTCAAAAGTGATGGCTTTGTTGTAACCGGCCCGGGCGGCGGCTTCCAGTTTCATACGAAGTTTATCGAATTTGATGGGGAAAAATTTGATCGGCATATCCCGGTCCAATGTTTCTGCATTGGTCCAACACTGCATGCCGTATTTATCTGCCATTTTTTTGTTGACTTCAAAAAATGCATCCAGTTCGTCGTAATCGATTTGTCCGTCCTGGAAAGCACAGGCATCCACAGTACCTTTGATTCCGTCGAAGATTTCGCCCCATTCCCGTTCATGTTCCTGAACAGACACCACATCGGTTTTACTCAGGGTAGAGGAGGAGGCCATCACTGCTTTTTTCCCATCTATCCAGGGAGAGATAAATGTAGGAAGTCCGCCGGAAACATCTTTGCATTGTTGTCCCATGGTACGGAACGCATCGATGGCTCCTTTGGTTTTCCTGCTGATTTCACCGCTGATATACCATCCGGCAAAACTCTTATAATGACCGTATTTTTTCCATACTTCGTCGATTACATATTTGTTATCTTCGATTTCCCAGCTTAAATCGCCTGTATCCCAGTATTTCCCGGAATCGTATAAGCCGAAATAAAATTTCAGTCCATGTTTATCTGCCAACCGCAGGAACATATCCAGGGTATCTACCGAAGGCATATAGCACCCGTGTTTTTTAATCAGATATTCTGAGGGATAAGTGATAAATTTACGATAGCCGCTCCGGATCATGATTACCGTATCGATACCGATGGCTTTCATGTAGGCAAAATCCTGGTCCCATTCTTTTTCTCCCCAGTTCTGGTGCGGGATATCATGGGATATTTCGTCGAGAAAAGTTCCACTCAACTGAAGTCCCTGTGCCGGAGGTATAATTAGTTTGCTCTCTGCTCCGGATATAAAAGAAGAGGATGTATTTTCCTTTTCGTTTTTTTCCGTACATGCAGTAACCAGACTTCCGGTAGCTGCTGCTGCGCCTGCTACGGATAATGTTTTGAGAAAATCTCTTCTGTTTTCGCTTTTCATAAAATAATGGTTGAAAATTTTGAATTCAAAATACCATGATTACTTTTTATTCAATTCCTTGCTCAATACTTCCCAATAAGTGGGACTTACAGGTTTTTCGTTCAGTTCATTGTTCATATGCACTATATCGAAGATCATTACATTTTCCGTTCCGTTCCGGGCTGCGTCGATACATTCCGCAAAAGCGGTTTTTCCCTGACCGGCGGTTTTTTTTTCGAGAGAGATGTAGTCGTCTACATATAATCCCGCAGCAATAGGAATTGCTCCGTTGATCGCTTTTTGTGACTGGCGGATATAATTTTCCACACCCGCTTTTGTTCCCGAATAACATCCTGTTGTAATGAAGTCCAGTTCTTCTGCATATCCGTAATTTTTGTATTGGGGAGTTGCCCAATCGAACGACAGACAATAATCGGATGTTTTACTTCCCCAGTTCACTCCTTCATTGTAATAAGACGCATACCAGGCGCCTACATAAGCGCCGAGTTCTTTGCCCGTCGGCTTAACTACATTTTTGGTTGCCTGGAAGAATTTGTAAATAATTGATACCCTGAATTCGAGCCATTTCTTGTAATAAGGCCCGTCTGTCTTTACTCCTTTGCCGGTCCATTTGAATACATCTTCCGGCCAATTGGTTATTGTTTGTCCGATATATTCTTCGAACGCTTTTCTGGTAAGATCGCTGAATTCGGACTCCAGACTGTCAAAACGGCCTCTATCCAGGATGATGCCACGAACCTCGTAATTTGTACAGATCTCTTTAATAATAGACAATAAATACTTCTGTACTTCCGGGTTTACCGGATTCAGAAAAGCACAAGGCTTGCTGCCGAAGCCATTTTTATAATACGTCCACATCGATTCTATTTTCCCCTTAGTGCCGTCCCATACATAACTCTGTGAGATCCATTCCGGATGCTCAATGGCCAGGGCTTTCCTTTCTCCGGATACTGCCTGATTCCAGAAAGGAGAATACAGGTGTCCTCCGGTAAAAGTATTGATCGAGGCATAGACATATATTCCATTTTTTTTGGCTTCATCGATAAACGCCTGGAGATAGTCGAAAGTTGCGGTCCGGTTGAATCCTTTCCATTCTTTCAGCTGTGGAGCGATTGCGCTCTTATACAATACCTCACTGCAAATCGGACGAACATCTACTACCAGATCCGTAATTCCGGCATTTTTAGCCATAAGCACGTATTTGGCGATAGAATCTTTGCTGTTCGACAATCTGGGCATATTGGAAGTAGCATCTACCCACAATAAATTCCTCACTTCCGGATACGGGTTTTCCGGATTTTCCTCTTCCGGTGAAGGATTCTCCGGAATTTCCTCCTTTACGATATCGTCTCCGGAAGAACAACTTCCGAGTGATACAGCCAGAATCCCAATAATAAGCAAATGAAATAAACCCTTCATGATATTTTGATGCTATTATTTATTTCTTTTTGATCATCAAGGCCGTGGGTATAGCACGGGAATCCCCGTCGGAAGCTGTATCCGAAGGTGTATTCCGTATGGTTCCGTTTACTACCATGGCAGTAGAGCCACCTCCGTCGAGATTGATGGCTTGTACACAACCCAGTGTTTTCATAATCTGGGCCACTTCTGCCATCGTCCATCCTTGTACCGGAGCCGGTTTTTCATCTAATGTTATCAGGATAATTTTTTTGTCGGCGGTTACACCGATAGCTGTTCTTGCCCGGTTCCCTTCGAATTGATTACATATTTCTGCTTTCTCAGTACAGACAATATTTCCGTTTTTGATCAGCAAAGGAGCGCCTCCTATGGCTAATACCGGTTTCCAGAGTTTGCGGATGGGAGCGAAGGCGTTGTGCATCGGACTTGGAAGCGGAGCGTAGTCCATGGCGTTCCGTACAGGAGTTTCGAAAGCATAGGTTTTTCCCTCGGAAGAATATACCCAGTTGACTTCCACACTTCCATCGCTCATGATACCGAATGCACTCCGAGTGGGTGTATATGCGGTATTTACACCATTCAACGGTCGGCTGAAACTGGCGATATTCGGAGTTCTCAGAATGGAATTGGATATGACCAGGCTCAGACTTGTAGTTCCGGAGAAAAATCCTGCGTTTGTAATAATCATTGGTTTCTCGGTAGCACTGGCTCCGGTATACCAGGTTTTAATGTTTTGGACCGTTCCAGAAGTAAATCCTAAGTCTAATTTGGATTGAGATGCAGAGGAAAGGGTTAATTCTGCATAATAACCGGAAGCTTTGTTTGTTGCATCTCCCGGTTTCAATTGGTCGACATGGAACAGTTTCAGTCCTTCGCCCAGGTTTTCACCTGTTACCTCTTTCCACGTAAGATTGATGGGAGAAAATGGAAGTACGACGTCTTTATTCGGACCCCTGTCTTCGTAAACCTGCAATACTTTTACCTGAAATGTTTCTATTTTGTCGTCTAATGTCAGTTTAACAGAAATTCCGTCTGTGGGAGAATAATTTGTGACTGTACCATCGCCTAATTCCCGGCCTCCGGCTGTTCCGTCGTCTACCAGGTAATAGATTTTCAGCTTGGTGTAGTCTGTTGCCTGGAATGCATCGGTAAGTGTTGGAATTTTTATGAAAACTTTATGACCAGCCAGGGTCAATGCATCGGCTGCCAGCGTAACACCTTCTACCCGTACGTTTTTTATTTTTATAACAGGAGAAACATATTCATATACTTCTACCTTTACTGTATAAGAAATAACTTTTCCGTTATTATCTTCAATCTGAATATTTACGGGATTTGTAAAATTGTTGACATCTCCGTTGTCATAATTGACTAAAGATCCATTGAGTATGGAAAAAGTAATGGCCAGTTTACCGACATCGGTAGCTGATCCGTTGGCGTCAAGGGAAGGAATACGTATCCGCATAGAAGTTCCTTCGGATATAACCTCTACATCTGCCGGAGCATACCCGGAAACTGTAGCCTGAACTGTTGGCTCTGCAACTGTTTCATCTTCATCTTTACAAGCTTGTAAAGATATTATTGAAAATATCATTAATAAACATGACAGGATATACACATTTCTTTTCATGGTTGTTATTTTTTAGGTAAATTGTTAGTTTTATTTTTATTTGATTTTTTGATTGCCTGTTGCATATTGTCCGAAAAATGGCTCCAGTCTACATAGCAATAGTCGAACAACATCAAACCGGATGAATTTGTGAGGGAAGTGGCGAAAACGTCTGCCTGTTCTTCCGGTCGAAGATCTGGCAGGCTCATAGAACCGTACAACGGCAATTCTCCTCCGGTGAGAATATTTCCTAAGGTGATATATTTGTTTACTTCCCGGCCTGTTTTATAATAAGTACCGATCATCAGGAAATCGATATTTCCCGTATAGCTGGTTTGAGCATATCGAGGTGTGTAGAAACGGCTTTCGGGAAAACCGAGATGATCGTTGTATTTGAAATTTTCAGACGACCAGTTTACGCCGTTCTGCCAGTAGACTTCAAACCAGGAACCTACATAGGCCGCTAATGCCAGATCAGGATTTTTACTTTTTTTGTATTGGTTTACCAGGTTTCTTACCCTGTCGGTAAATCCTTTGATAACGGAAGACCTGAAAGTGATCCATTCCCTGAAGTATTTTCCTTCAATCATTTTTCCGTTGTCGTCGATCAGGAAAGCATCGTCCGGAAAAGCGGTCAGTTGCTTGCCTTCTTTTTGCAGGTATTCGGCGAATTTATTCTTAGATACATCACTGAAGTCGGCATACAGATTGTCGTAGCGACACCTGTCCATAACTACGCCGTCTACATCATAATTCTTTAAAACCTCTTCGTAGCGGAGTAGTTGAAAATCCTGTACTTCCGGATTGACCGGATTAACAAAGCCTAGTACTACCCGTTTCCCTTCGCGGGCTTCTTTGCCGGCTGTACTTTCCGATATTTTTAATAATTTTCCTTTATCTTCCGGACGTTGTACGATTTCTTCCCATTCGGGATGTTGCTTCAGAATAGCATAATCGCTTGTAGTTACATTTCCTTCTGTAAAACAGTTTAGGCTGGCATAAACCTTCATGCCATATTTATGGGCCATGAGGATGAATGTTTCCAGCAAGTCCATCGATGTTTCCGGTACTTTTTTATTCGGATTGACCGTGGCTGTATAATAAGGAGAATGAGACAGGTCGTTCTTTTTATAAGAAACATAACCTTCCGGTCCTTTCACGTCTAAAGCCATGGCTGTAACTCCTGCCTGGCTGCATTTTTTCATCATTTCTTCAACGGCTTCTTCCGAAGTCAGGGTTTTTGCATTGGGAAACTGTTCTACCCACATCACCACTTCCGGTTTTTCTTTGTTTTCTTTCTTTTTGAAGATCGTAAGGTTTTGTTTATCTACATCTGTTCCGTTTTCCCGGACAGTGACTTCAAAATAATTCACACCTTCTTTCAATGCGGCTGATAATTCAAATTTTCCCTGTTTGTCGGGCTTCTTTGTTTCCAGGATATTTTCACCTTGTTTCAACAGTATATAGTAGGTGTGTTCTTTTTTACGATTGGATAGTACTCCCTTGATCATTTCTTTGTTTTTCAGGGAAGTGAAAAGCTTTTCGGAGTCGAGGTTCATATGCAACGGGGCTTCTTTCCCTCCTTGTGCCACTACTTCGCGAAGCGATCGTATTTCATTGTTGATACGCAATTTAACTAAGTCTCCTTCTCTGAAATTCTCAGCCAGGAATTTTTTATATCCTTGTGTCTGGTAACTGTTATCGATTGCGATCAGTACAAATCCGCCTTCCGGGATGTCGATATCCACGGATTCGGAAAAAGAGGGACGGGCTTTCCCAGGACCGGCAGCATTGATTACTTTCGTTACCTTCATTTTATTATTGACCTGAACGGCAATCTGATTTTTGCTGTTTAAGCCGGTCTTTTTCCCATATTCGGATGATAGCAGCACTATGCAATTATCCAGGCTGGTCAGTTTTTGGGGATTGATGTAGCCGATTGTTTTCTCGGGTCCCCTAACCGTTAATGTTACATCAGGACTGGGTGCTTCCACCGAGATAACCTGTGCGTGTACTGTTATCGAAAAAACGATTAAATAGAATAAAAGTATACTGATTTTTGTCCTAATTGATAACATTGTTTATTTTTTATTTAGATGAAAATTTCTTGATAAGTCCTTCGAGGGGAATATTCAATTCCCTTCCCATCTGTTTTCCGTTTCTGTAGGAAACAGCCCTGATATGGTGCGCTCCTTTGGGTATCGATACCGGTTCTCCTTTGTATTCCGGATAAAACGGATCCGGACTGCAATCGTCGAAGGAATAATATATTTTCAGATTATCGACTTCTGTTTTCATTTGGATCCGGATTCCGGAAGAATCTTTTACAGCGTCGATAACCGGTTCATAGAATGCTTCAGCATATTTTACCTGTGCCTGATCAAAGCGTGGAAACTGAGCTTCCATACGGTTTACGAAACTTTGCCAGTTGCGGTTTTCTTTCGGCGACCATAGTACCTCTGCCAATGCCATGCTACGGGGCCATGTCATATACTGCAATTTTCGTTCATTAGGAATCTGCTCTGTAAAAACACTTCCCTGTCCCCCGAGAATATTTTCCATTTTTGCCCCTTCCTGCTCCGGCTCGAATGCATAGCAACTGCTTAACCGGCAAACCGTAAAAGGCCCATTTTCCATAGCCGGGTCGCCCTGATAAAAATCTAAATAAGTAAAAAAAGCAGGAGTCATCACAACTTTATGCCCTTCGGCAGCTGCTCTGATCCCTCCTTTATAGTCCTTCCAACTCATATAGGCCATGTCCGGTACCAATCCACCTTCCAGGTTTTCGTACCATCCCATAACTTTTTTTCCTTTCGATTTTACGATCCTGGCTACTTTTTCAATAAACCAGGTTTGTAATTCTTCCGAATTTTTGAGGTGTTGTTCTTTGATGATCTGCCGGCATTTCGAACATTCGTCCCAGTAGTTCCTTCTTACTTCATCTCCTCCGATATGGATATATTCTCCCGGAAACAAAGCCGCCAGTTCTGTGAATACCAGGTTTAATGCCTGGTAAACGCTGTCGTTTCCGACACAAAGGACGTTGGTTCTCGATACATTCCACGGATCTCCTGCCAGTACCTGCTGAGGAGTCTGGGTACATGAAAGATTCGGATAAGATGCAATAAGCGCCAGACTATGACCCGGGACATCGATTTCCGGAACGATCGTTACATTTCTTTCCTGCGCAAACCGTACGATTTCACGGATATCTTCCTGTGTGTAATAACCGCCGGATGTTGCCGGTTCTCCCGGCCCGGGAGCCGAAAAACCTTTCCAATAGCCTGTGCGGGAAACCCGCCAGGCACCTACTTTCGTAAGTTCCGGCAATGATTTGATTTCTATGCGCCATCCCTGATTATCGGTCAGGTGAAAATGAAAAGTATTCAGTTTATATTTAGACATCTGATCTATATACGACAGGATGACTTCTTTTGAAAAGAAATGCCTGCTGACATCCAACATCAATCCTCTCCAGGCAAACCTGGGATAATCTTTAATCGTTACAGAAGGAATTATCCACCGGTTTGTGTTTCCAAACTCATCTTTCCGGAGAAGTTGCAGCAATGTCTGCCCTGCATAAAACCATCCGGCAGGAGATGCCGCTTTTACTTCAATTCCTTTAGTATTTACCTGCAGGAAATAACCTTCTTTTCCTAATTCCTGATATAAAGATGAATCTGATATGAAAATAATATTCGATTTACCTTTTGCCTGTGCGCAGATTGCCGGTTTATGTTCGCAGACCGAAGCGAAACATTCCGACAACACGTGTACGACATTTATAGCCGAAGAATCGGTAGATGTGCAGACAAACGAAGTCTGCACATCTACCCGGAATTCCCCCTTACCGGCCTGCATGGAGACCGGTAGAGGAATAATATTTATCTTACTATTTGTTTCTCCGGCGGAAATATTTCCGGTAACCATTATCATTATCAGGCAACAGATCCCCGTAATTTTCA
Organism: Bacteroidales bacterium; assembly: GCA_031553775.1. Taxonomy (GTDB): domain Bacteria; phylum Bacteroidota; class Bacteroidia; order Bacteroidales; family Azobacteroidaceae; genus JAISFI01. The sequence continues at coordinate 15,889 of JAVBLA010000079.1, read as the reverse complement.
TAATACCATTTAAAGGATTTGATAACTCTTAATTTTTAACTCTTAACTCTTAATTAATCCCCCTTCGCGGTTTTAATTAATCTTAAGAACAATCTCCCGAACCACTGTTTTCTGCCCCTTATAAGTGGCATTCGAGGCCTCGAAAGTTACCGTATATTCTCCCGGCTTATTATACCTGTATCCGAAAGAATCTCTTCTCTGGCTGTAGTTTTTGATAGCCTTTCCATTGTCCGGAGTTGCTTTGTTCGGGTATAACGGTTTACTGATTACCCATGACTCCGCATCTGTGAGACAACCATTCGGGTTGTATTGTACCGGAGAAGCGATGGTCCACGCACCTACCGATGGAATCACGTCTACAGCCAGCCAACCTGCAGTAGAAAGATTGGCTAAAGTGGAAACCTCGTTATCATCGAAAGTAGCTGTCATGTTGAAAGTGGTTATCCTCCAGGTACGTTGGGTTTTAGCGGTAGGATCTTCATCCGGCGCTTTTCTTCCTGCATACTTAAATGCGAAATAAAGAGGTTTACCGGAAACCAGTAAGTCTGAAATGTCTACTTTTCCGGAAGGTGTATCTAAACTGTATGCATAACCCGGCGCATTTGCAGAAGGCAATGTGAAACGGCTGCTGATATCCTGCCAGTTGGCTGCGGTTACATGACTGGCATTGTAATCTCCCGAAAAATCGGAAGAAGCCATTACCAACATATTGTTTGTCTGGGTTCCGTATAGTACCCGGCTTACAAATTCCACTTCAGTTTTTCCGCTTTCTCTTTCGGTTCTATACCTGTAGCGATATTCCTGTCCGGTTTCTCCTGAATAGAAAGTGATGATGTCCGGTTCTCCTTCGAGATGGAAAATCACGGAGTCTCCAGCGTTGTATTCCAATTTATCTGTTGCTACTTCGAACGAAGGGGTTTCTACTTCGTAATCTTCCACACAAGAGAAAAGGAAGACAAAAAACAACAATCCTGATATATGTTTCAATCTAAACATGATTTTATTTTTTATATGAAATTATCTATTACCAATTGAGGTTTTGTGTAGCTAATTTATTCAGAGACATTTCCGAACTTGGAATCGGGAACAATAAATGGCGTTCCGCCGTATTTTGAGCACATTCTATACCGCAGGTCATGTAAATTCCGGCAGGAGCGGTTTGCCTTACATTATTGGTCAGGTTCTGCATGGTGGACAGATAAATACCCCAACGAATCAGGTCAAATTTTCTCAAACCTTCAAATCCCAGTTCGAGTGTTCTTTCTTTTTGAATGGCAGTCCGGAAGTCCACTACATCTAAATAAGGAGGTAAATCTGCATTGATATCAGGATTAGGAGGTGTAGCAAGATATAAACCATAACCTCTTCTCCTGACTTCATTAACGGCTTCGTAAGCTTCCAGTGTAGGACCGTTATTAACTTCATTCTCAGCTTCAGCAAACATCAATAATACATCTGCATACCGTAGAATCGGGAAATTGATCGGAGTGGTATTGGTGTTTTTAGGTTTTGCCGTTTCATATTCCCTTCTCCATTTGGCATTGCTGCGATTGTAGATCTGTGCGGCGGTATAAGGTTTATGGACAAAGCCTTCTGCTTTTGTACCGTAATAGTAATCGTTGATAGTCCAGTCTCTTCTCAGGTCGCCGGTTGCAAATTTGTTGTAATAAGCAGAAAATACATGTACCGATGCATAACTGTAGCCAAATTCCACATCCGAGCAACCGATACCGGTTATGGCTCCGAGCGATCCTTCTTCTTCCTGTCCTCCGGTAGATCCTTTATTGAATTCGACTTCCCAGATACATTCTTTGGTATCGTATATATCCTGACAATGGTTGATGAAGATCTGCTTGTAATCAGGATTCAGTTCATGACGGCTGTCCATATCGTCCATGACTACAGCAGCCCATTTGCGGGCTTCTTTCCAGCGACTTACATCTCCTAATGGGTAACCGGCCATTTTAAGATTGACCCTTGCAAGTATGCCTGCTACGACCGATTTAGTAATTCTTCCGTTGTGTGCATATGCATTAGCCTTGTTGACCATATCGTAAGATTTTTCCATGTCTTTTACGATGTATGCATAAATTTGGGAAGAAGGAGTTCTTGCACAATTCGTATTATTAACGGAAGTTGTGGATGCCAATCTCAATGGAACGTCTCCCCAGTTGCTTACCAACAGGAAGTAATAATAAGCTCTCAGGAATGTGGCTTCTCCTTTGGCAACTTTTTTCTTTTCAGGATCCATATTCAGATCGGAATTGTCGATGTTTTCCAGAAAAATATTGGCTCTTTTAACGCCATCATACAGGTTTGCCCAGAGTCCTTCCACTTTCAGGTCGGAAGGGTCGTAGTTGTTATAGGCCAGATCGGTAATAGGTCCGGTAGATCTGAGCCAGAATCCTTCATCGGCAATATCCTGTTCGAAATACATGGTACGTCCGTATACATACGACTTTCCTAATATATCGTATATGCCTGTAAGTGCTGTGTTTACATCCGATTCTGTTTTGTAGTAATTATCCAGGGTAATGAAATCCGTTGGAGTTGTATCCAGGAAATCGTTACAGGAAAACAGTACGGGAGTTAATAATAATATATATATTAATCGTTTCATTTCTTTCATTTTTAAAAGGTTACATTTAATCCGATAGTAACAGTTTTAGCTCTTGGATAGGCCGAATAGTCGAATCCGGGAGTCAGAGCAGATCTTCTTACAGATACTTCAGGGTCATATCCTGAATAATTGGTCCATGTATAGAGATTTTGTGCAGAAGCATATACTCTTAAATATTCTATACCTGCTTTGCGAACGATTTTCCTGGGAAGTTCATAACCCAGCGTTACTGTTTTCAAACGGAGGTATGAACCGTCTTCAACCGTACGGGTTGAGTAGGTTTTATACAAACTGCCCTTAGGTACAGGAATATCTGACGTCTGATTGTCGAAAGACCACCGGTTGGCATATGAAGCATACTGGTTGGTGTTGTATTTATATCCTGACTCCAGCATAACCCGGTTGGCGTTGTAAACATCGTTTCCGTAAGACCATTGAAAAAAAACATTCAGGTCGAAGCCTTTATATGAAAATTTATTGGTAAAACCACCGGTATGGATCGGTAACGGGTTTCCGATTACTGTACGGTCGTTATCATCTATTTGCTTATCACCGTTCAGATCTTTGTATTTGATATGTCCAGGCTGTATGCCTGATCTTGGCATACCATTGGACGGCACATCGTCTTTCAAGGTGTATACATTTCCCACTTTATTGAAATCTTCCACCTGGTAAACACCGTCCCAAACATGACCATAGAAAGCGGATACCGGTTGGCCAACGCGGGCAATATATCCCGGAATAGTTTTCCAATCGTCTCCCCATCCTACAGCAGTTAGCATAGAGTATTCATTTTGAGCAAGTTCCAGCACTTCATTACGGTTAAATCCGATATTGAATGTAGATACCCAGCGGAAATTTTTCTTCTCAAAAATGACTCCTGTTAAAGAAAACTCAGCTCCTTCGTTTCTTACTTTTCCGATGTTCTCATATTGAGCCAGGTAACCTACACTGGGAGGAAGACTTGCATTCAGTAACAGATCCCGGGTGTTTTTCCGGTAGAGGTCTACCGAAAATCTCAATCGTTGTTTGAAAAAACCAAGATCCAGCCCCAAGTCCATTTGTTCCGTACTTTCCCATTTCAAGTCTGTATTTCCCATTGAGCTCGGATAGCTTCCGTTGGAAAGTGCCCCTCCGAATGTATAACCTGCATTTAAAGGGGTGGAATATGCCATCAGATAAGAATAATTTCCTACATTATTGTTACCTGTAATACCCCAGCTTGTCCTGACCTTGGCATCGGAGATAAACTTAAACTGTTTCATGAATTTTTCTGATCCTAATCTCCATGCAAAAGCTCCTGAAACAAAATCTCCCCATTTATTATCATCGCTGAACCGTGAAGAACCGTCCCGGCGGAAAGAAGCGGTAAACAGATATTTGTTGTTGAGGGTGTAATTGGCGCGTGCAAGGAGAGAAACCAAAGTCCAGTTCGATTCGATTGAAACAATAGAATTAGGAGTTCCTTCATCTAATCCGCTGATTCCCAACATTTCATTAGGTAGTAATTTAGCATATGCTCCAAAGCGGTCGTTATTATTTTCCTGGGCAGTGAAACCAGCCAATACATTCAATGTCTGGTTTTTATCAATTTTCCAATCGTAGGTCAATGTATTCTCGTTCAACCAGGTTGCTGAGTTGGTAAATACACTTCCTCCATTTACTTTATTGTTTGTTGAAGGATTTCCCGAGCGGGACAAGGCATTGTTAAATGAATCCGAACGGCTCCTGTTTTCGGTATATCCTCCGGATACTTTCAATTTCAGGCCTTTGATAAATTCGTATTCCAGATAACCATTGGCGGTAAAATTGATATAATTGTTTTCCCTCAACTCATTTTCTGTGGTAATAATCGGGTTATAACGGAAATCTCCGTTTGATTCTACTTCAGGGTCTTCCGGTAATTCCAGCAGATCTATTGTAGAATTGATAAACGATACCGGACGATAGGCCCATACGCTGAACAGTAGGTTCAATTCGTTGTTATAATTGGAAGAAGAGGTAGGCGTACCATAATTGTTGGAATTGGAATATGTAGTATTAAGGCTGACTTTTAATCTTCTGTTTGCCTGATGATCCAGTCCGAGACGTCCCTGCATCCTGTTATATCCAGAATTCATGATAATACCCTCCTGATTCATATAAGATAAAGAAGCAGTATATTGAGATGTTTTATTTCCACCTGAGAGAGAAACGTGGTGGTTCATGATCGGAGCCGTTTGCATCACCTGATCTTCCCAGTTGATCCCCTGTACGTTTTTGTAATAATCCAATCCCACATTTACAGTTCCTTGTGATGTGTTTTTAAGCAGATAATAGGTTTCTGTAGATGCCGGATTTATTTCGTACTGCAGGCGGACGAATTCATAAGGATTTAATACATCCAATCTTTTATTACTTTGTTGCCATCCATAATAGCCATTGTAACTGATTTTAGTTTTTCCGTCCGAACCCCGTTTGGTATTTACCACTACAACTCCATTTGCCGCTCTGGCTCCGTAAATAGCCGTTGCCGAAGCATCTTTTAGAATAGTTATGGATTCGATGTCTTCCGGATCTATGGCATTAACAGGATTGGCCTCTTCACTTCCCGGATCTTCTACCGGAAACCCGTCGATGACATATAATGGTGAATTACTTTGGGTGACTGAATTCCCTCCCCTGATAATGATGTCGATGGAGGAGCCCGGTTTTCCTTCTGAAGATACAACCTGTACTCCGGCTACCCGTCCTGCAAGTGCTTCATCGAACGATTTTACAGGAGCCTTTTGAAGGTCTTTTACATCCACAATTCCAACGGAGCCTGTCAGGTCTGATTTTTTTACATGACCATAACCAATTACAACGTGTTCATCCAGGTCTACTGTATTTTCTTTCATAACAACCGTTTGGGTCTGCGATTGCTTACCTACGGTTATTTCTCTCGGAAAAAATCCGAGATACGAGAATTGCAATACCGATTGTTCGGAAGGTACGGTAATGCTATAAATACCATCTGCGTTGGAGGGAACACCTGTTTGTGTTCCTTTTACCACTACACTTACTCCAGCCAGTCCTTCACCAGTAGAATCAATAACCTTTCCGGTTACCTTAATTTGGGAAGAAGCACTGAAGGAATACAATAAACTGCATGTAATGAGCAAGATAATGTATGTCCTTTTCAATAAAAAATCAAAATAACATCTCATGTGATTTCCAAATTTAGTTTATTTAAAGTTTATTAATTACTCTAACGTTTTCCATACCTGGAATAATGCCCGTGGTACATGAAAACAACCTTTCCATTTTCCACCTTTCAGCGGAAGAAGCACTTCTCCCTGGCGGTTTAAGTAGCCGAACCACTCCGGGTATTCCTTGTCTTTGAAATGACTCCAGGTATATTCGTGAATTCTTTCGAACCATTCTTTGCATGCCGGATTTCCGGTTAGTTTATATCCTTTGGCCAAAGCAATCAATGCTTCAACGTGTACCCACCATATTTTTTGGTCCCATTCTAATTGTTGGGGCGGATATCCTTTACAATCCAGGAAGTAGAATATACCTCCGTGTTTTTCATCCCAGCCGAAATCCAACGCCTGTAGCATAATTTTTACAGCCTGGTCAATACATTCCCTGTGCTTCAGGCGTACTCCCATGTCCATGACAAACCACATGGATTCGATGGTATGGCCGGGGTTGACTAACCGCCCTTCGAAGCAATCGCAGAAACTACCGTCGGGGTGTATATTCTCCAGAATCAATCCTCTGTCTTTCTGATAGAATACATGCATGATTTCATGGAGTAACGGACGGATCAGTGCTTCTACTTTTTCTAATCCCAACACATCTTCCATGATCAGCGATAAATTACACAATATCATCGGCAGGGAGAAATTCTTCAGAGGCCGGGTTTCCGGATAAGTTTTGTTATATTGTCCTTTCGGGTTGTCCTGTCTTTTGATAATGTTCTGAAAAGTATTCAGTGCAATATCTCTGTATTCCTTGTTCCCGGTTGCTTTGAATAATTCTCCGAAACCCATTGTGGCGAAACAATCTGAAAAAATGTTGTAAGGCTGGATGATGGGTTTGCCTTCCCTCGTGAGAGAGAAATACCAGTTCCCGTCTGTATCCATTCCGTACTTTTTCATGAATTCTGCACCGTGGATTGCAATATCCAGCCATTCTTTCTTTTGCTCTACCTGATTATATATCATGGAGAAAAAATAAACCTGTCGTCCCTGCAACCACATAAACTTGTCTGTGTCGAATACTTTTCCATCCCTGTTCAGGCAGGAATAATATCCTCCAAATTCTTTGTCGATCGAGTACTGTTCCCAGAATGGAATTACACTATCCAGTAATTCATCTCTGTAAATCTGCGCATATTTCTTTAAGTCTTTCATTGTTAATTACTTATATTGTCCTTGGTGATTGATTTCTTTGTCGAACGGTTGGAGATATTTATCTAACAAAACTGCCAGTTCTCTTCTTTTGATTGGTAAAGCAAGTGCGTAAGCCCGGGGAGATACTTCCTTCCAGATTTCTTCCCGCGTTGAAGCCTCCGTTAATCCGGGAATCAGAGAAGACAACGATTCGCTCAATTTTTCCATTGTTATGGCTGATGCATCGTTTGAAACCGGAATTTTATACAATATCTGCATGCTTTCTGTGAATTCTTTCAGGGAAATAGTAGAATCCGGATAAAACCAGGTGCGGTTGGCCCATTTATAGGCTTCTCCGGTGGTTCTGATCAGACCTGTTACCGAAATCCTCTGAATGGCATCAAAGTCCGGAGATTGAGGTTTTACATCGTATAATGGCATAATGTAGGCTTTGGATTCCAGTAGTGCTGATTGGACTTTTCTAACGGATACATTCCGGGGTTCTTTCTTATCCTGAACCGCCAGGGCTGCTAATGTTCCTGCTGCCTGTCCGGTGAGTAATACACAAGGTTGAAGACGGGTGGATCCATTGATCAGGTTGGTGACTGAAATCGCTTTGTCGGCGACGATCAGCCCGTCTACAGATTCCGGAATCAAAGCTCCTAAGGGGATATTGAAAGATGGTACCGGAAGGAAATATAAGTCCGGAGCTGCCGGATTGCATTTATGGTGATGATCTACCGGATAATCTCCTACCGAGATACCCGTTCTGTAAAGCAATTCCGGCTGATCGTACGGTTTTTCCACATGGTTATAATCCATGGTAACGATTCCTTTCAGCCGTCGGCCTTCACGGTGATATGCCTCATAAGCCAACCGGTCGTCTGTTTGAAATTCATCATCAGCCAATCCTAAATTTTTGAAACCCAGTTCATTTTGAATATAATAAACAAAGCAAAGCGTACGGTTTTTGGCTTTTTTCAAAGCCTCTATACGGGTATCCCTGTCCATTTCCACTACATTCAGATAAATGTCGTTCCCTTTTTTGGGCCAGTTTATCATATACTTATTATTCGGCAATTGGGCGTAAGTCAGCAATTGTTTGTTGTCGATCGTATTTCCTTCTACTGTTTTGTTACAGCCGTTGAAGTCGTCCGGGTTATAATTTTCCGGTTTCGGAATGGTGTTATCCGTTCCTGTTCCATAGTCTTTCAATATTGCCACCCAGGTGAGATCCTGTACGATATCATTGGCTTTTTCTAAGGCGATGGCTTCTCCTGTGTCGCTTCTGGCATCCATTCCCAGGCGATAGGCCGCACCGGCCATCTTCAGTCCGTCGCCTAAGTCAGTAGCATCTATTACTACTTTTGCTTTTACCTTTATTTGTTCTTTTTGGTCGTTCTCAAAAGTTGCTCCTGTAACTTTATTATTTTCTTTTTGTACAGATACTAAGTGATATCCGTATAAAACCTCCAGATTTTTCTCTTTGGCAGCCATCGATTTGAAAATACTGTCGCCGATATGCGGCTCAAATTGAGTATGGCTTACCCAACCGGTTGCCAGTGCTGCAGCACCTCCGTAATAATCCCTGAGTTGTTGCCGGAATTCATTCCATATACCGGAATTCAGGTTATGGTTACCATCGGTGGCGCTCACTCCGGCAGAAGTTAACATTCCTCCTAACCATCCGGTCTCTTCCACAATCAGTGTGGAACAACCTAATCGAGCCGATTGTATCCCTGCAGATATGCCACCTGTAGTTCCTCTTATTACCAGCACCTCCACCGTTTTTGCCTCCATTTCCCTTTTACAGGAAAAAGTAAACAAAATCAACATCGCCCCAATAATCCCCAATATATTCCTCATTATCAGTAATTTAATTATCAATTTCTAATTTTCAATTTTAAAGTTACGTTCTCCAAAACCACTTAATTCTGGTAAAGAACATTGTTATTAATGTAACCAAGCCGGTTATAAAAATACCCCTGAAAAAGCCAAGCCAGGCATTGTTGCCATAATCGTTCAATACAGGAAGTAGACCGGTTATATTCAGTATCGGTAACACAACCATTGCGGAACCGACATAAGCAATCATTGGATTCTGACCCGACATCACGAGGAAAGAAGTACTTTTCCTGCATTTGAAATAATCGCACAATACGGAGAACGCTATCAAGGCCATAAATGCCAGTCCGGAGGTTACAAAATAGTAACTATAGGTAGAGCTGTCTTTTCTGATTCCTCCTTCATAGGCTTCGAAAAACAATCCCAGCATCAGGAAAACAGCTCCTGCTACCAATAACCGGTTCCATAGTTTTGTATAAGATGTCGATATCCAACGGGTAAAATAATATCCGGTGGATAATAATACTGCTGTTCCTGTGAGATTCAGTACCAAATGCCTTGTAAATAATCCATATAGATTGAAAACGATCAATCCAACAGATAAAACAAAGAGTATGCAGGCGCTGATAGTTTCTTTCTTTTGAGAACTTTTTGCTGTTTTTTCAAAAGAGCGCATCCACTCTACCAGGTATTCTCCTGCAATGCTTCCGGGGATTACAATAAATAAATACTTCAGATACCGGAAAGAATAAAACCAGGATACGGGAGTATAGTTGTATAACCAGGCATTCCATGATTCCGGATTGGTGGTTCCTCCCAGAAAAATAGCCATTATGAAAGGAAGAATCAGTAAACGATGCCATTTATTCTTCCTGGTGAAAATATAGGCGACCGAACCGAATAAAGCCATATTTGCCAATACCAGTATAATAATATTGCTGAAATTCAGACTGAACTTCCGGTCACCCGCATAATCCAAGCTAAACAACATAATAACGCCAACGGCATAAGCAAACCATTGAATGCCGTAGCGAAGCCAGGTAGGCATCTTCCAGGGTAAGCGCATAAACATCGGGAACATCACGGCAAAGGCGGCTAAGGAGATGAACCATGCCCGGTAATCCTGCGGATTACTGATGATATGCGGATACATATGTTGTATGAATATAGCAAAAAATGTCAGTTTAGCTCCCCTTTTCAGGCTATCCCAGAGTAATTTCCAAGCAGAAATACCACTTTCCATCTTTTTTCCAAGAGAAAAAGGGAACGCAGCTCCCATGGCAAATAAGAAAAATGGGAAGACCAGATCTACCCAGGTAATTCCCAAAACAGAAGAATCGAAATGGTGGAGGGGAGGAGGCGATTGAGCATGGTACATCCAGGCCGGTAATATTCCGAAGGCAATGTTTGCGGAGAGCACCATTGTCAATATAGCATATCCTCTTAATGCATCCAGAGAGAATGCCCGTGGAGAATTTTCTATTTTTTGGTTTTTCATGGACTTTAAAATGAAAATCATCATTAATTCGTGGCAAATATAAATCAATATTTAATACAATCCAAATGATTAACAAAAATATTTTATTTAATATGATCGACTTAATAAATATTTTATTGAATAGAGCCGAATATTATATAGGAATTGTATCTGAAGGGGTGAATGTAGGGGATTATGCCCTCAATTATTTCAGATAAGTCTTTCGGAAAAATTGATTTCAGTATAGAATTAATAATATTGGAAGTAAATTCTGGCTTCTATTTTTCAATATAATTCAAAAAAGGGTTTAGTTACTATAAAAATAAATTCAATAGAAGGTATTTATTAAAATAAGATATTATCTTTGTGTGTTATTAAAAAAGATACCTTTATGAACAAACATTTTCTACAAGAGATAGAGATGGGTTCAAAAAACGCTCTCATCAAGAAAAAAATCATTAAACATTATATGTATAATGGTAACTCTACCATAACCGATTTATCTAAAGCTATCGATCTGAGTGTTCCGACTGTTACTAAGTTTATCGGAGAAATGTGCGAAGATGGTTATATTAATGATTATGGTAAATTAGAAACAAGCGGGGGGCGTTATCCGAATATTTACGGATTAAACCCGGCTTCCGGTTATTTTATCGGGGTCGATATTAAACGTTGTACCATCAATATCGGGGTAATTAACTTCAAAGGAGATATTGTAGACCTGAAAATGGATGTTCCCTATAAATTTGAGAATACAACAGAGGCCTTGGTCGAACTTTGCCAGCTCATTCATTCTTATATAAAAAAAACAAATATAGAGAAAGAAAAGATCCTGAATATAAACATTAATATATCCGGCCGAGTTAATCCGGAATCCGGATACAGTTACAGTTTGTTTTTCTTCGAAGAACGTCCCCTCGCCGAAATCTTTTCAGAAAAATTAGGATATAAAGTCACCATCGAAAATGATACCCGCGCTATGACTTACGGAGAATATATAGCCGGCTGTATCAGGAACGAGAAGAATATTATTTTTGTGAATATCAGTTGGGGGCTGGGTATCGGCATTATTATCGAAGGTAAGCTTTATTACGGTAAATCCGGATTTTCGGGAGAGTTCGGTCATGTAAGTACTTTCGATAATGAAATAATCTGTCATTGCGGTAAAAAAGGCTGTCTGGAAACAGAAGCTTCCGGCTCGGCCATGCATAGGATGCTGACCGAAAGGATTCGGAACGGGGCCAGTTCGATCCTTTCCAGACAAATCAACGAAGGGAAGCAGGTTTCTTTGGATGATATTATCGCCGCTGTTATCAAAGACGATATGCTTTGTATCGATATAACAGAGGAGGTAGGGCAAAAACTCGGCAAACAAATCGCCGGACTGATTAATATTTTTAATCCGGAATTGGTGGTTATCGGTGGTACAGTCTCTGAAACGGGTGATTATATTACACAGCCCATCAAGACTGCTATCCGGAAATATTCTCTGAATCTGGTGAATAGAGATTCCGTAATTATGACTTCAGCCTTGAAAGGAAAGGCTGGAGTGATAGGTGCTTGTATGGTTGCCAGGAGTAGGATGTTTGAAACGTAAAATTACATCCACTTAATCGGATAGCCCAAAATTTCAACAATCAGTCGGTTCACGAAATTCTACGATTGGGGACAACTGCTTTTAGGAAAGACAATGTTGCTTAACTCGTTGTAATATCACATTATTATTGTAAAATATTTCATTTCATGAAGAAAAACATTGCCTTTTTTCTTTTTACTATTCATTTTATAATAATCTTCATCTTTAAAAGAGATTTCAATTATTTCTATTGTTAATGAATAACCTTTTTTGTTTTTCTTTTTTATTATTCCTGTAATAATGCAATCAAAATCATCATAAACCATGCGATTTGAATAAAGTCCGAATGAAATGGTTTTCCCATTTTTAAATACAGGTAAAGGAACTTTAATTGTATCTCCTGCTGAAAGATCTTCGTATTTTTGCTTAATCTCTTTTTCGAGTGACTTATCCTTTGTCTGTGCATCCTGATTTATTTTCTTGTATTGAAGTAATTCAGTTTCTATATTAATATTGCTATTATTCAGTTGTTTATGAAACAATGTTAAGATAATCCAAGACATATCGTCAGGGTGACTGAACCCATAGAATTGCAATTCTTTTACTAATGAACATTTCCTTTTGTTCCAAAATCCCCAATCATTTCTTATTCCCATCCCTGTTCCGAAATGCAATTCTGCAACAGCCTCTTTTTCGTTTTGTTTTTGGAAATTCTCTTTGTCTGTTTCGGACCAGATACAATTAAGGTAAAGTAAAGCATCCTTAATGGTTTTAGGAGTGTATTTGTCTGGATATTTACAATTTTCTTGCGAATATGATGTGACAAAGGACAAAAATAAGATGCTTAAAATGAATTGTTTCATATTTTCGTTTGTGTTTTAGAAATATGGAGGCGAGTTAAACTATTCCGAGAGACAAAAATAAATTATCGACTTCAGCCCGCTTGCAGGCAGGGCGCGCAGTTAGGCGCAGTTAGCGCAATATCATTAGTGATTTATTTTTATTATTACATTCCACCTTGAACTTTTCAACTATCCAATCATATTCTTTATCATTAATAGAATTAAGAAGTTCCATACAAACATTAAACTCTCCTATATTCCTATATAATTCTGCAGTCATAATTTTTTGATTAATATCTGTTGTATCGAATAACTCTATTAACCGTTGACAATTTTGTGCATAATTCGGAGCATCGTCACCCACTTTTCCGGTTTCAGATAAGTGCTTTCAAATCGTAACAAGCGCTAATCTTACGCCCCAATTCCGGAGCATATCCACCCAATTTCAGTCAAAAGTTGGGTAAAATGATAAAAAACAGTAATCAATTTTTCGTATTTCGGAGCATTACCACCCATTCTTCGGGAGGTCTCCGCATTATTTCGGAGCATTGCCACCCACCTTGTTTAAGGTCTGGCAAAACCTGCTGTATTCCGGAGCATTGCCACCCAAATTACTGTTTTTTCCCTCTGGCCACCAACCCCTTTCGGAGCATCTCCACCCAACGGGCAGGTATTTTTGCAACTGCATCCATTTGCCTTCCAGCCCCTGATTGTTCTATCTACTTTTGCGCTTTACTTTCAATTTATAACTTAAAGCGCAACGACATGGCCGGAAAACCAACCCCAATGAGTAAACTCAAGCAAGCCCTGCAGTTACATGCAAGCGGAGCGTCCAATCGCTCCATAGCGACTTCTTTAGGGCTATACAAATCAACTGTCAATAAATACGTCCGCTGGTTCAAAGGACTTTCCCTTTCTTTGGATGTAGTCTTGCAAAAAGATGACCCTGAACTCGAACGCCTTTTTAATGGCGGTAATCCGGCTTATGCAGACAAGCGTTTCGACCGGTTGGCTGTATTGCTTCCACACTTTCAGGCGGAATTGCAGAAAAAGCATGTTACCCGCCAGCTTCTTTGGGAGGAATATCTCCGGGAGCATCCCGATGGCTATGGCTACACCCAATTCTGCTTTCACCTGAAACAACACTTGAAAGCCAGTTGTTCGTCTACCGTACTGACAGGAACCTATGGGGCGGGAGAAAAAGTCTACATCGATTTTGCCGGCGACCCGATAGAATATGTTTGCCGGGATACGGGAGAAGTCATCAAAGTACAAACCTTCGTGGCATGTCTGCCCTATACGGATTATGGGTTTGCCCTTTGCGTGCCTTCACAAAAGAGTGAAGACTTTCTCCATGCCCTCGGCTGTTTGTTCCATTTCCTGGGCGGCGTTCCCCGTATCGTCGTACCGGACAATTTGAAATCTGCCGTCATTAAAAGCGACCGCTACGAACCGCAAATCAACCGCTTGCTGGAAGAGATGGGCAATCATTACGGTTTTGTCACTATCCCCGCGCGTCCCGCCCGCCCCCGCGATAAAGGGTTGGTAGAAAACCAGGTAAAGCTCGTTTACAGGCGTGTATACGCTCCCTTGAGGCATCGGATCTTCTTCTCGCTGGAAGAGCTCAATGAAGCTGTATGGGAACAGGTAAGGCTGCATAACCGCAAACGCATGCAACAACGCCCCTACAGCCGGGAAGAGCATTTTATTGCCGATGAGAAGCAAGCGCTCAAACCCCTGCCCGATACCGGTTTCGAGATACAATACGACACAGAGCTCACGGTCAGTGCCAATTGCTGCGTGTATCTGGGAAGGGATAAGCATTATTACTCGGTTCCCTACCGGCATATCGGACAGAAAGTGAAGGTCATCTACACCCGGTCTCTGGTGAAAATCTACCTGCGGGGGGAACGTATTGCCACCCATGCGCGTGTTCCCGGGTTTGGTTACTCCATGCAGCGGGAGCACATGGCTTCAAACAGTAATGCATATGCGGAACGATCACCAGCCTGGTACCAGGAAAAAGCAACCGCCCAATCTGTCATGCTCGGAGAAATCGTCAAGCGGATGTTTGCCTCGGCAGATGTACCTCCGGAGTTCTTCTACAAACGTTGTGAGGGACTGCTTCATCTGGCACGGGCAACTCCCTTGAGGGATTTGGAGGAAGCCTGCCGCATAGCCCTGGATAATCAACAGTACAGCTACAAGTTTATCGAGCGTGTGCTTAAAAACCTCCAGACTGCCGGCCGGGAGGTGACACATACGAAAAACCCTGAACCGGATAACCATGAGAATATCCGGGGAGCGGAGTATTACAAGTGAAAGACTAAACAACGAAACAATTAAACAATTAAAAAACTGATTATGGATGAAATGATCAAAGAGTTACAGAAGCTCAAATTATCCGGAATGGCCAGATTGTGGTCTTCCCTGAATGAAACGCGCCAGTTGGACAAATTCACCCTGACCGATGGCCTTATGTTGCTTTTGCAGGCGGAAAAGGACAACCGCCTGAGCAATCGTAACCAACGATTAATAAAAGAAGCCGGATTCCGTTACTCAGCTACCCTGGAACAAATACAACCAGGTGCTGCAAGGGGGATTGAACCCAATATGCTGGCAGTGCTGGCTACCGGAAGTTATGTGCAAAACGGAGAAACGATCCTCATTACCGGGGCAGCGGGAGTAGGGAAAAGTTACCTGGCTACCGCTCTGGGGAACAGAGCCTGCTACCAGGGATACAGGGTGGCATATTATGGCATGCAAAAGTTACTCACTAAACTTCACCTGGCCAGAATAGAAGGTACAATCGTAAAATTGTTGTTACAAATACAACGGACAGACCTGTTGATCATTGATGATTTTGGAATGAAAACGCTCGAGGCGCAACAGCAAAATGATTGGATGGAAATCATCGAAGACCGGCACGCCCGCAAAGCGACCATTATCGCAAGTCAACTGCCTGTCAGCAAATGGTATGATGTAATCGGGAACGAAGTTATTGCTGATGCAATTTTGGACAGAATCGTGCATACTTCGCACAGATTTGACTTGAAAGGGGAGAGTTTAAGAAAGAAAGTATAACTTTGTATAAACAAACCATGTCAATGTAGAGAAGACTGGGTGGATATGACCGAAATCAATGGGTGGGTATCACCGAAATATGCA
>JAVBLA010000026.1:0-52545 GCA_031553775.1 Bacteroidales bacterium | reverse complement strand
TTTAAAAATTTTATCTACTCCTGCTTCGTGGGCGGCAAACAAAACAGCCGGGTGGATATTTCCATTTTTATCCGGAGGCGAACAGAGTATAATTTCATTACATCCAGCAATCTTCGCAGGTACTGCAAGCATAATTACCGTAGAAAACAGAGGTGCTGTTCCTCCCGGAACATATAAGCCTATTTTTTGAATAGGAACTGCTTTTTGCCAGCAGGTTACTCCCGGCATGGTTTCTACTTTACGGGAGATCAATTGCTGTGCAATATGAAACGTCCGGATGTTTTTCATTGCCAGGCGAATGGCGTCTTTCAGGTCTTCCGGGACCCGGTTTATCGCCTGTTCTATTTCTTCGGGCAATACCTGTAAGCTTTTCATATTTACCCCGTCGAAACGTACTTCATATTCCAATACGGCCTGATCACCCTTGTTACGGACGTCTTCCAGTATTTTTTTGACTTTATCGGTCAGAAGGGAATCGTCCAGTAACGGGCGAGCCAGGATATTGTTCCAGTCTTTTTTGGGGGGGTATTTGATGAGTTGCATGAATAAGAATTGAAAATTGATAATTGAAAATGATGTTTTAAAAGATGGGGTATTTTATCATTGCTTCATTATCGCTCGCAATGATGATCAATGATAACTTTTGAGATAGATCTTCTATTTTCTTGAAAAACCTGCATATAATCAATTTTAATTATAATATCATTTTCTCGATGGGAACTACCAGAATTCCTTCTGCGCCGAGGGCCTTTAATTTTCCTATAATTTCCCAGAAACGTTTTTCTTCGATTACCGAATGTACGGAACTCCATCCGGTTCCTGCCAGGGGCATTACTGTAGGGCTTTTCATTCCCGGGAGGATTTCCGATATCTGGTCCAGTTTATCATTTGGTATATTCAGAAGGATGTATTTTTTTCCTTCGGCAGCTTGTACGGCATCTATCCGGAAGATCAGTTCGTCCAGGATTTCCTGTTTTTCCTTGTTTAAGCGGGTATGTCCGATCAGGAGGGCTTCCGATTGCATAACTGTTTCTACTTCCTTCAGGTGGTTGCTGACGAGTGTACTGCCCGAGCTGACTATATCAAAGATGGCATCAGCCAGTCCGATACCCGGCGCAATTTCCACCGAACCGCTGATTACATGAATTTCTGCTTTGATAGCATTTTTTTTCAGGAAATCATCCAGAATTTCCGGATATGAAGTTGCAATTTTTTTGCCTGCAAACCAATTCGATCCATGGTATTCTTCATCTTTTGGAATGGCCAGGGATAAACGGCATTTACTGAATCCCAGTCGCTTGATAATATTGGCATCCTGCTTTTTCTCCATGAATTCATTTTCACCGACGATACCAACATCCGCCACTCCTGTAGCCACCGACTGAGGAATATCATCGTCCCGCAAGAAAAGCAATTCTACCGGAAATGATTTGGAGGGAACCAGCAAACTCCTTTTGCCAGGAGTCAGCTTCACTCCTGCTTCATTCAACAATTCCATTGTTTCTTCATACAAACGGCCTTTGGCCTGCACAGCAATTCGTAGCATAAATCGTTTTATTTTTAATAAAAAAGGCTCACCCTATCCGGCAAGCCTTGTATATTTTTTACACACCCATAGCTTCACCGAAGATTATTCGCTGAAATGATGATGGTTATGTTTTAAATTTGTCATCTTAAATTATTTTTACATCGCAAAGGTATAGAATATTTGGGAAATTTCCAAACAAATGTCAGAATATCGCAGTTGTTTTAGTATTTTTCACTTCCATGAACAGCATCTTTCCCAATTCTTCATTGAATTCGATCAGTTTATTATTAATATTCTGATAAATACAATAGCAGTAAGCATCTACAGGGAACTCGCCGGTATATTCTTTTCTGAAATCGCCTACTTTTGCTATTAAATTGTCTGTTTTATCATACAAACAGATATCAGATAATTCAATAATAATCTCACCCTTAGTTTTTATTCCGGCAGTAGCCAAAGCACCGATCAAACCGAAATTAGCCCCAACTGCTTTAGAAGACGAATAGTCCTGCATTCCATAAAAATGCCTGATTTTTGCAGTGACATAATAATCGGTTCTTTCTTTTTGATTGAGAAGTACTGTAGAAAAAAATCCCTTTTTATCCAGATGTTTGGCAAATATATCCGACATTTGAAGTCCTATCGGAGTTTTATACAATTTTTCAGCATTAATGCAAGTCGTTTTTTTATTCACTGATGAAATAACATCTTTAGCAAATAATTGTGCCTGATTTACCTCCGATTCCGAACGGATATCTTCAAACGACTGGATAGAAATAGTCACTCCCGATGATTCGTGGTATTGCTTAATACTATCCGTGTTGTAGACTATTTTTTGGGAGGGCTTACATGAAGCCAGAAATAATAAAAATAAGGCAAAAAATATGCTTTCCAATAATTTTATTTGCTTTTTCATGATAGTAGTTATTTATATAAGTTATTGCGATTCTGAAAAAATCATTAATTAGACCTGAAACTGCAATATGCGGATAGCATTAAACTGGACGTACTTATCCGTTCATCCAACTTCATAGTTCCTGCATCTGTAGTGAATGAATCGGTTGATCCCACAGTTAAGCCGATTTTTAAACCGGCTGCAAACTTAGGAGATACTTTGTATTCGGCTCCCAGGGCATAGTTCATTCCCAGGTTTGTACTTTTTATAGAAATCTTCTTTCCGTCGTAATTAGAGTCTACATAATAAATTATAGCACCCAAAGCAATGTTTGCCGTTATAAGCCAATTCTCGTGATCATATCTTGTTGCAAATGCCGGGCCAATGAAGGTAAGATACTGGCTTTCTTTATAGGTCGATATTTTTTTATCAAGCAGGGGAACAGTTATATCATGCGATTCCGCGGAAGTAATAACAGAACTCACGTTCAATGCCATTCCGCACCTTTCGTTAAAAAAATGTTGGATTTCAAGATCCAAATTGAAACCGTTTTTCAGGTCTTTTGTCATTGCATCCAAAGATCTATCACCTGTTTTCAGAGTCTCACCCAAGCGATTTCCATAGCCTATGGCAAAAGCTACTCTAAAAGATGTTTTATCTTTACTTTTTTCTGCTTCTGCCGAAGCAGGAACAGGAACATCATTATTATTGATATAAAAAGATTGAACATAATTGCGATTAATCGTATTGGTGGTTTTTGCATCTCCACTTTTTATCTGATATTTAATTATATCGTCGTTAACTTCCAGTATCCGGCAGGGAATTGTATCATTCATTTTATTTACGACATAGTCCTGGGCTTGAGATAGTGAGAAACAGCATATAATAAAAAAGAAAAATAAAATTACTTTTTTCATAAGTATTAGGAGTTTTTCAGATTATAACCATAGATTTTTTTTGCAAATGTATAAATATATTATAACTATGCAAATATTATTAAAGATATTTTTGCTGTTTTTTTTGATTCTAATAATCAGAGCTACTTTAAGGCTGATTGAATAGGAATTTTAATAGTATTTGACTACCTGGTACTAAAACTACAATAAGCAGATAATGTAAAAGAAGATAGGCTAAAGGACGGCTTATTGAGGCGGTAGAAGCTTATATTATTGCTAGCTCTAAAAGGATCTGTGTTTCCGTAGATGTACCCAGCCTTGAGTCCTGCAGCCATTTTTTTTGAGAGTTTGTGCTCAGCTCCGATTCCAAAATTGAAGCCAAGTTCTATATTATGCATATTATATTTGTCACCATCTATATCAAAATTCATGAAAAATAGTAAAGCTCCGATTCCGGCAGTACCGGTAAATAACCATTCCTCCGTATTATGACGGAGTGCAAGAGCCGGACCTGCAAATATAAAATAATCCGTTTGCTTGTAAGGAGCAGAGGTTTCGAGAAAAGAAAAATAGGAACTCGGCATTTTACCGGAGGTAAACACCGAATTTATATTGAATGATACACCTAAATGAGTAGAAAAATAATTTTGAACTTCCAAATCCATATTCAATCCTTGTTGAGGACTTTGAAATACATGCTTTTTATCGTATTTTTCTGTAAAATGACAATCTCCCGTTCTATTTGCATATCCTACGGCAAGGGCTATCCGGGTAAAAAACTTTTTTTTATATTCCTTTTCTGTAGGATCGATGTAATAGAATGAAATAATATCGAAATTAATCCTGTTTTCTATTTTCTTACCATCCTGGAGTATCCGGTAACGGATGCTTTTGTCGTTAACATCCAGTATCTTACATGGAATTGTGTCATTTGATAAGTTCACGATATAATCCTGAGCATAAGAAAATGCCAGGCTGCAAAAAAAGAAACTGAAAAATACAAATAGTCTGATCATGGTATATAAAGATTTTGTTGGTTTATTATTATACAGTTCAGGAGGAAAGTTTACTAAATGAAAATTAAGAATTGACGCCAAACCGAATACCATCAAGCTTGCTTGCATGGTTGAGGTGCGAAGGAGATCAAGACCGCGAAGCGGGATTAATTAAGAATTGGATTACGAAATCAGGTAGAGCAGTTCTTTTTTACATAAAAGATTTGATGATGATGTTTCATCAGAGATTCGGAGAATCCCAACTCTTAACTTTTAGCAAATTTTTCCAAAAACAAATTTGTCAACCGTTTTTTCAGATGGTCGGTATCTATTGTCTTATCCAGTTCTTTTTCCATGGAAGTAACACCCTTGTCTGTAAATCCACAGGGATTGATCAGGTTAAAGTATTCGAGATCAGGAGAAATATTCAGGGCGAATCCGTGCATGGTGATGAATTTACTGCTGCGGACTCCGATGGCGCAGATTTTGCGGGTGGATCCCGGTTTATCCGGATCCAACCAGACTCCTGGGGCGCTATCCATACGTTCACCGGAAATGCCGTAATAAGATAATAATGAAATGATGGCATCTTCCATTCTGGAAATATAGGCCTTGAGTCCCAGTTCCATTTGTTCTATATCGAATATAGGATACCCTACAAGCTGTCCGGGGCCATGAAAAGTTACATCCCCTCCCCTGTCGATGTGGTACAATGATACACCACGAGCTGTGAGAAAATCTTCGGAAAACAAAAGATTTTGGGTATTGCCGCTCTTACCTACCGTAATAACAGGAGGATGTTCACAAAAAATCAATGTATTTTCTACGGGTAATCCGTTTTTTTTGTTTTCCAGGGCCTGTTCGAAAAGCTGTTTTTGTCTTTCATATGCGGTAGCATAATCAATCAGTCCCCAGTCTACGCAGTGGATGCTCTCCATCTTTTTCGTTTTTTATCGGATGGTTTTTCGTCTTTATCTTTACTATCTTTACCGAAATTAACTTTAAGGACTTTGTCCATCAGTGACATGATTTTAGCTTGCCTCCTGAGCATATAAGGTGATGGTCTGGCAGAATTATAACGGATCGGATTCGGCAAGGTGGCTGCAATCAGGGCCGACTCGGCTTTTGTAAGCTGTGAGGCATGTTTATTAAAATGCGAAAGTGCCACAGCTTCGGCTCCATAAATACCATCTCCCATTTCTATGGAGTTGAGATATACTTCCATGATCCGTTCTTTTCCCCAGATAAATTCGATCAATACTGTAAAATAGACTTCCAAGCCTTTCCTGAAGTAAGAGCGTCCCGGCCAGAGGAAAACATTTTTAGCAGTTTGCTGGCTGATGGTACTGGCTCCCCGCAATGTTTTACCTTTTTCTGCATCCTTTTGTGCAATTTCTATTTGTTTGAAATCGAAACCGTTGTGCATAAGGAACAGGTTATCTTCCGATGCCACTACTGCCTGTACCATTTGTTGGGATATATTTTCCAGCGGTACCCATTTGTGCTCCAGTTTGACTTTTTTATTTTCCTCTTTCTGTTCAACCATGCGGATAAACATCAGTGGGGTATAATATACGGGGACGAAGCGATATAGTACTACCATCAACAGGCTGAATACAAAGAGAAACAGTACAATGTTCCTCAGCCATTTCAGTATTTTCTTCAGTAGTTTCATCCGTGTTCGTATCGATCATTGTTGATTTCGCGCAAAAGTAAGTTTTTTTTCGGGAAACGGCAATAAAAAAGGGACCGTCTGGTCCCTTTTTATATTTCATTAAAACAAGTTCTTATTATTTCAAAGTACCTTGTTGAGCATCCTGGATCATTTTAGCATTCGGCATGATGAATACTTCTACGCGACGGTTTTGAGTTTTACCTGCAGTTGTGCTATTGTCGGCAACCGGTTCTTTGGAACCACGTCCTTCGGATGTCATACGGGCAGAAGCTACAGATTGACCCGTCAGGTAGTTTTTCACAGCATCTGCACGTTGTTGAGACAACGGATCGTTTACAGCATCAGAGCCGGTACTATCAGTGTGTCCTACAATTTGTACATCGGTATCAGGATTACCTTTCAAGCTGGTAGCAAACTGGGACAAAGAAGTTTTAGAAGCAGCGCTCAGGTCAGCTTTTCCTGTTGCAAACAAGATACCGGATTCGAAAGTAACCTTGATAACCTGTCCGTCGTTCATAGACTCAACCTTGGCATTGTTAATCTTTTCCAGTTCTTCTTTTTGCTTATCCATCTTGTTACCGATAGCTGCACCTGCAGCACCACCTACAACAGCACCGATACCGGCACCCCAGGCAGCTCCTTTTCCATTACCGATCAATGCACCGATACCGGCACCTACAGCCGCACCTGCACCAGCACCGATTCCTGTTCCTTTCGCTGTGTTACTTGCACCACATGAAGAAAACATAATCACCACGGCAAGTAATAATACTGACAATACACTCAAATTTTTCATACTTTCAATAGAATTATAAAATGGTTTTAAAAATATAAAGTTGTTTCAAACTAATTAACATGCAATAGCAACAATCATGCCAAATTTTTACCAAAATTTATTTTGGTAAAAACAGTTTGATTGTCAATCGAATAAATTAATGGATTCGCAATAAGCCAGTTCTCCTTGTACAATAAAAGAGATTTCTTCCGGTTCGAATTTCCCCACCTGGTCTTTTTTTGCCTGCTTCACTACAAAAGCGACCAATTCTTCTTCATCGATCTCTACTTCATTATCATCCGATACGGCATCTTCGTCCATATATCCTTTTTCCTCATAAAATTCATAAATGAGATCAATGATATAATTCAGGTCGTCATCGTTAAATTTTTCTTTTAACTCCTGCGGAAGAAAATTGCGTATAAAAGCGACGGAATCGTCTTCGTCATAAACAAATAAATCGTCTGACTGGCTCATAGGTATGTTTTATTTAATTAAAATCCGGGATAAAGGTAGGGAAATAATTTAAATTTTGCATTAAATTCGTTATTCATTTTTAAATACCAGATTACCGGAACTCCAATCAATTGTGATTGGTTTGCTCCTGTTAATAGTTTGCGACAGGATTTCTTTGGATAATCTGTTCAGTACATATTTCTGGATGACCCGTTTTACCGGACGCGCCCCGAATTGAGGATCGTAACCTTCTGATGCAATGTAATCAATGGCTGCCTCTGTAAATTGCAGGGTAATTCCGTTCTCTGCCAGCATTTTTTGTATACCATTCAATTGTATCCGGACGATTTCCCTGATTTCCGATTCATTCAAGGGTGCAAACATAATAATTTCGTCGATACGGTTTAAAAATTCGGGACGAATGGTTTGTTTTAGCAAGCCCAGGACTTCATTTTTGGTTTTTTCGACAATTTCTTCCCTGTTTTTGTCCGTTATTTTCTCGAAGTTTTCCCGGATCAAAGCGGAACCCATGTTGGAAGTCATAATGATGATGGTATTCTTAAAATTTACCACCCTGCCCTTGTTATCGGTCAGACGACCGTCGTCGAGCACCTGCAGCAGGATATTAAACACATCGGGATGTGCTTTTTCTATCTCGTCGAACAGAACTACAGAATAAGGCTTCCTGCGGATGGCTTCGGTTAGCTGTCCCCCTTCATCATATCCCACATATCCCGGAGGAGATCCTATCAGCCGGGTTACGCTGAATTTTTCCTGGTACTCGCTCATATCGATCCGCGTCATCATGTTTTCGTCGTCGAACAGATATTCCGCCAATGCTTTGGCCAATTCTGTTTTTCCCACACCGGTAGTACCTAAGAAAATAAACGAACCTATCGGCCGTTTGGGATCCTGCAGACCGGCACGGCTTCTGCGGATAGCATCGGAAACGGCAGTAATAGCTTCCTCCTGTCCCACTACCCTGGTATGCAATTCTTCTTCCAGGTGCAGGAGCTTTTCCGTTTCGCTTTGGAGCATTTTTCCAACAGGAATGCCGGTCCACCGGGAAACGATATCCGCAATATCATCGGCATCTACTTCTTCTTTGATGATGGCGCTTCCTCCCTGCATCTGATGCAATTCGGACTGAAATTTCAGAATTTCTTCTTCCTTTTCCTTGATTTTTCCATAGCGGATTTCGGCCACTTTTCCGAAATCACCTTCCTGTTCTGCTTTATCCGCCTGGAATTTCAGGTCTTCTATTTCGATTTTATTCTGTTGTATTTTATTGATAAGATTTTTCTCCGATTGCCATTTGGCTTTGAGTTTACTTTCTTCTTCTTTCAGGTCGGCAATTTCTTTATTGAGGAATTCCAGTTTGCCTTTATCGTTTTCGCGTTTGATAGCTTCCCGTTCAATTTCCAGCTGGGTAATCCGGCGGGTAGTCTCGTCTAAGGCTTCCGGTACGGAATCCACCTGCAGTCGCAGACGGGCAGCCGCTTCGTCCATCAGGTCAATCGCTTTATCCGGCAAAAAACGGTCGGTGATATAACGGCTCGACAAGTGTACGGATGCGATGATGGCATCGTCTTTGATCCTGACTTTGTGATGGTTTTCGTATTTTTCTTTCAGACCCCGGAGGATGGAAATCGTATCCGCTTCACTCGGTTCGTTGACCATTACGATCTGGAAACGGCGTTCCAGGGCTTTGTCTTTTTCAAAATATTTTTGGTATTCATCCAAAGTTGTGGCTCCGATGGCGCGTAATTCACCCCGGGCCAAAGCAGGTTTGAGAATATTGGCGGCATCCATGGCACCTTCTCCTTTTCCGGCGCCTATCAGGGTATGTATTTCATCGATAAAAAGAATAATCTCCCCATCCGAGCGGATCACCTCGTTGACCACCGATTTCAGGCGCTCTTCGAATTCTCCTTTGTATTTGGCTCCGGCAATCAAAGCTCCCATATCCAGGGAATAAATCTGTTTGGATTTCAGATTTTCCGGAACGTCTTTCCGGACGATACGATGCGCTAATCCTTCTGCAATGGCTGTTTTTCCGGTTCCCGGCTCACCGATCAGTATCGGATTGTTCTTAGTTCGCCGGCTTAAGATCTGCAGTACCCGGCGGATCTCTTCATCCCGTCCTATCACCGGATCCAGTTTTCCCGAACGGGCGCGCTCATTCAGGTTAATCGCATATTTAGACAGGGATTGATAGGTTTCTTCGGCCGATTGAGAAGTTATTTTATTACCGTTTCTCAATTCTTCGATGGCTGCCGTCAATCCTTTTTCGGTGACTCCCGCATCTTTCAAGATGGAAGAAACCGTATTTTTTTCGATGAAAAGAGCCAGCAGTATATGTTCGATCGAGACGTATTGGTCGTCCATTTTACTACTGTAATCGATAGCCTTTTGCAGCACGGCATTACTTTCCCTGCTCAGGTAAGGCTCTCCTCCCGATACTTTGGGGTATCGTTCTATTTCCTTATCTAATATGGTGCTGAATTGCGGAATATTAACCCCAAGTTTCTGAAAAATAAAATTCAGTACGCTTTCACCCACTTCCATAACGGCCTTCATCAGGTGTGCGGGTTCAATGGATTGCTGGTTTCGGGAAGCGGTCAGCTCTACTGCTTTTTGAACAGCTTCCTGCGATTTGATTGTAAAGTTATTGAATGTCATGTTTTAATGATTTTAAAGTATACAAGCTGCGAGTCAACGGGCAAACCTGCAAACCACCGGTTCATATTCCCACTGGTTTACCTGTTTCCTGGCCTATCTTTTGAACGTCAAACCTCTTGCCAAGGTTCAAAAAGCAATAAAAAATGACAAAATGGCAGACTCAGACCTCCGGAGCCGGCTGGTACATATACCGTTTAATACTTCTTTTAGGCGTTTTTTCGAATTCCTCCTGATGAAGTTTTACTTTAATTACCTGGCTGTATGTGGGTAATTCTCCGTTTAATGCAATTCGGTTTTGCTCCATAATGGATTCCACTTCCGAGTGGTTGATTTCCTGCTTGTCAATCAAATCCCAATCGGGATAGATCAACGCCACTAATCTCTCTCCCTGTTGTACGATCAGAGATTCTCCTACGAACGGCATATTGTTCAGTTTATCTTCGATTTCTTCCGGGTAGATATTTTGTCCGGAAGGTCCAAGAATCATGGTTTTACTACGCCCTTTGATATAGATAAAGCCATCGCTGTCCATGATGCCCAGGTCGCCCGTGTTCATCCATCCGTCTTTGAGGAAAATATCCTTAGTAGCTTCTTCATTTTTATAATATCCGAGCATGACATTGGTTCCGCGAACGTGAATTTCTCCTACTTCGTTTTCCGGATCCGAAGAATCGATACGTACTTCCATCCGGTTGACAATTCTTCCGCAGGATCCTTGTTTGAAGGTATCCCATTGTTCGTATGAGACGAGGGGGCCACATTCGGTCATCCCATAACCCACGGTATATCTAAAGTTGATAGAACGGAGAAACGTCTCCACATCTTTATTCAGGGCAGCACCACCGATTACCACTTCTTCAAATTTACCACCGAAAGATTCATTCAGTTTAGTCTTAACGACTTCCAAAACTTTGGCATCCACATAAGGAATTTTCAGCAGTAGCTTCATCAGCGGCTTTTCCAATTCCGGGAATATCCTGTTTTTGACGATTTTTTCAATGATCAACGGAACCGCTAATATTAAGGTCGGTTTAATCGTAGCAAATGCTTCTGCAATAATTTTCGGGGAAGGAGTCCGTGTCAGGAAATGAATATGGTTTCCCTTCGATATGGAATTCAATATTTCAAAAGCCAGGCCATACATGTGTGCCATCGGAAGCATACAAACGATATTATCTCCCGGATGGATGAACGGCAGGCAATCATTGGCAAACTTGGTATTCGACCATAGACTTCGATAAGGAATCATCACTCCTTTTGAAAAACTGGTTGTACCGGATGTATAACTCATAACAGCCAGTTCTTCAGGATCTTCCAGATGATATTTCACATCTTCTTTTGTAAATTCTTTCGGATATTTTTCTCCAAAAAGCAAATTCAGTTTTTCCCTGGCTTTCTCCAGGGATTTACTTTTACTTTTCACCAATGAAAAATCGCTTAAGCAGAAGATAGCCTCCAGATCCGGCATTTTATTTTCATTCAGATTCTCCAGGATACTTCTGCCTGCGAATAAAATTTTAGATTCCGAATGATTGACGATGTGGTGGATGTTATCCGGTTTAAATTCGTGCAGAATAGGCACAATCACCGCTCCGTAAGAAAGGACTCCAAAAAAAGTCATCGCCCAGTTGGATGAATTCCGCCCTACCAAGGCGACTTTATCGCCCTTTTTAACTCCCGCATGTTCTAGTAAAATGCGGATTTTCTCCACTCTCTCCGCAAAATCTTTGTAGCTGTATGTGTCTCCGTTATAATCAGAAAGCGCAGGTAAATTCCAGTATTCCTTCACCGCATTTTCTATCAGTGCTAAAAATCTTTCTTCCATCATATTCAACCTTATTAAGAATGGCAAAAGTATATTATTAATCCTTAAACTAAAAATGATTACCCGATTATTTTTAGTTTATTTGCAATAAAATAAAAAGTTAAGAGTTAAGAGTTAAGTTTCTGAAATTAGGAGAAGTACCTTTTTTACTCTTTGAGGGTTTTGAAATGATGACTTTTGATTCAGGGATTCGAAGAATCCTAACTCTTAATTCTTAACTCTTAATTCTTCACTTTAAAAACAGTTCTATCATGAAATATGTTTTATGCCTTCTGTTGATTTGTTCTGCGCTTCCTGTTTTCAGCCGGAAATACAGGACAGATTCTTTTGATGAAAAAATTAAGTCTTTGCAGGTTCAACGGGTGAACGACTGGCAGGCATCTCCTATCATCAGATTGGGAGGAAGAGAGCAGATTGAAATCAAGTTTGACGAAATGTCGCACGAATACAAACAGTTCACTTATACGATCACCCATTGTAATGCCGACTGGGTACCTTCCCAACTGACGCCGGTAGAATTTATGCAGGGTTTTCAGAACTTGCAGTTAGATGATTATCTATTTTCTTTTAATACTACCATGCCGTATACCAATTACCGGTTGGTTTTACCGAATAATGATGTTCGTTTTAAGGTTTCCGGTAATTATGCGGTAGATATTTTTGATTCGGAAAATCCGGATAGGCCAGTATTATGTGCTTGTTTTTCGGTGGTAGAATCTTCTAGTTTAAGCATCAATGCACAAGTAAGCACTGCTACGGATATTGACTTCAATAAGGCCCACCAACAAATCAGTTTCAGTCTCAATTGCAGGGATTACAAAATTATTTCTCCCCAGCAGGAATTGAAAGTATTTGTCATGCAAAACAATCGCATTAACAACATGACCGGGGAGTTACAGCCGAGTTCAATTTTGAATGGCATTTATACTTACCAACACAATAAAAACCTGATTTTCGAAGCAGGGAATGAATACCGGCGTTTTGAGATGACTACTACGGCATATAAAGGAATCGGTATTGAAGGATTGGATTTCCATGCACCCTATTATCATGTCACCCTCTTTCAGGATAAATTCCGCTCTTACAGGCCCTATGTATATGACAGTGATCAAAACGGCAGGTATCTGGTACGATGTGTAGACGGAGAAAACTATGATTCGGAATCCGATTATTTTTTTGTACACTTTTCATTGGATGCCCCGGAACCTTTACCGGGAAAAGTGTATATTCAAAGCGAAGCCTTTTATAATATACTGGATAGTCGCAGCCAGATGACTTACAGTCCGGCGGAAAAAGCCTATACCAAAACCGCTTTACTCAAGCAGGGAGCTTATAATTACATGTATCTTTTCCGGAAAGACGGAAATTCCCCGGCAACAACAGCTGCCATAGAAGGTAACTTCTACCAAACGGAGAACGAATACCTGATCCTGGTTTATCACAGGCCTTGGGGGGAAAGGTATGATAGGCTTGTGGGGGTGGAAAAATTGAAAATTGAAAATTGAAAATTATAATTACACGAAGGTATTTTCATTTTCAATTGTCAATTTTCAATTTAATAAGATTCCGCTTCATTCGGAAAGTCACGGCTTTTCACATCCTCGATGTAGTGTTGTACTGCGTTATGAATTTCGTCGTACAGGTTGGCGTAGCGGCGAAGGAAACGGGGTGAAAATTCTTTGTTGATGCCCAGCATGTCGTGCATTACCAGGACTTGTCCGTCGACCTCCCCTCCTGCTCCGATACCGATCATTGGGATGGTCAGTTCACGGGCGATCTGGCCGGCTAATTTGGCCGGTATTTTTTCGAGGACAATAGCAAAACAACCTAAATCCTGTAGCAGGCGGGCATCTTCTATTAGTTTATTGGCTTCATCTTCGCCTTTGGCGCGTACAGCATATGTTCCGAATTTATTGATCGATTGCGGCATCAGTCCCAGGTGTCCCATCACCGGAATCCCGGCACTCAGAATTCGCTGTACTGATTCTTTGATTTCTGCCCCACCTTCTATTTTCACACAATCAGCGTGGGTTTCTTTCATGATGCGGATAGCAGAATGTACCGCCTCCTTCGAGTTTCCCTGATAGGATCCAAAAGGCATATCCACCACCACCAATGCCCGTTTAACGGCTTTCATCACAGATTTTCCGTGATAGATCATCTGGTCGAGCGTCATGGGAAGTGTGGTTACATTTCCCGCCATAACATTAGAGGCCGAATCGCCTACCAATATCACATCCATTCCTGCATGATCGATAATAGATGCCATGGAATAATCGTATGCTGTAAGCATGGAAATTTTTTCTCCCCGCTGTTTCATTTCAATCAGGCGATGGGTGGTTACCTTTCTGTTATCTTCAGTATAAGTTGACATGATAAAACTGATTTGAATTGGCGACAAAGGTAGTAAAAATTGAGAATTGAAAATGGAAAATGGAAAATTAGGGTTATAAGTCTTTAGTATTTTATTTTTGTAGTCAAATTCTGTTGAGAAAAATGTGATTTAGAATAATAAGCCTACACACAATGAAATATTTGTGATTGGTAGTGCTTTATCATATTTACCTTTTTTAGTATCAGACGTTTCGTAATCTATTTCATATTTGTATTTATAGGATCCAAGATTATTGTATCTCAATCCGATAGAATATTTTTTATTGATGAATACTCCACCCTCTATGGCATAGGCAAATCCAAAAGCCGGAGTAATGTCATATTCCATATCCTGATATCCATCCTGATCTCCGAGAGAATATTTCGTAGGTAAGGAAAAATTAGCTCCTATGGCTCCTTCTCCGTAAATTTTTACAGTTTCAGCCAACGGAATAGCATAATTAAGTCCTACGGTTGCCGGAAAATTCAGATAAACCGGAAAAGTTATATCATCCCAATAATCTTCAGCGTCATCTTTATAATCACCATTCAAACCGTTATAAAAAGCTTCAATACCAATTACCCAGGTTAAATTTTCCACATTCAGCGAATTATAGCGTTTGTAACCAATTGTAAAGCCTGTAGCAGCAAATCCTTTTCCGTCGGAAAGGTCTTCCTTTTTTTCATTTCCGTCTCCAAACTTCCCTGTAGGAAATACTCCTCCTACATGAAATTGATTAAACTGGGCTTGTGCCATTACTGTAATCAGCATGAAAATGCTAAAGAGAACTACTGTTTTTTTCATTTTTTTTGTTTTTAATTCGTTCAATATTAAATTTTAGGATCTCAAGTTACTTTACATTGAAAAACAAACTTTCCGGTCTGTTCTTTACTCCATTTAACTGAGACTTCACACGCTCCTTAATCAGTTCTATACCACAGGTACTTGCATTATTGAATGCTTCAATAAAATCGTCACTTTCATATTCATAGGAATCATACTTGTCTTTAAGATTTTCAAGACACTGATCTTTTGTATGATTTTTGTAACATTCACAAAACTCGGCTGCTGCTTCACGTCCTTTTTCTTCCTTGTCTTCAGAATCCTCACAAGCACAGAATGCTATCATCGAACCGGTTAAGATGAAGGATAAAATCCATTTTGCTGTTTTCTTTTTCATTTGTTTTCGATTTAAGTATTATGAAGGCAAAGGTACCGGCAAGAGCAATGCCGGTCAATCACCCAAAAGGGTGAAACTTACAGGCAAACTAAAAATTCACCCTTTTGGGGGATGCGGGGGAGAGAAAAATGGTGTATTTTTGTAGAGTTAAGAATTTAGAGTTAAAAAAACATGCCTATTCATTTCCAATTCTCAATTTTCAATTATTTATATATGAAACACGTGGGGATTTTTTGTATCTTGTTGCTGGTATCAATGGGTACTTTCGGACAATCAGCGAATGTAGATTCATTAGTTAATATCCTGGAAACGCAAAACTTGTCTGCTGAAAAGAAGTTGGACTTATATAAAGATATAAGTCAGAAATATATGCAGAACGACCTGGAAAAGTTTAAGAAATATACGGCCTTGGGATTGGAGCTTGCAGTCAAGGAAAGAAACAAGAAAATGCAGGCAGCTTTCAATGCAAATACTGGTGTATTTTATTCTTATAAGGCAAGCTATGATACTGCATTGGTCTATATGGAAAAAGCGCTTGAATTGGCTAAAGAAACAAAGAATGAAAATCTTGAGGCCAAACTATATGTCAATATGGCCCTGAACTACAGTATGAAAGGAGATTTTTCCAAGGAGATCGAGTATGATCTGAAAGCATTGCCTATTTTTGAAAAGATTGGCGATGATAAAAGTTTCATTACACTTTTGGTAAATCTCGGAACCACTTACCGCTCTCTATACGATGAAGAAAGGGCTCTATATTACATCGACAGGGCAAATAAACTGGCCGAAGAAACCGGTTACTCTCACGGTAAAATACTGGTATACTATGCTTATGCCGGCATTTATTACAACCAAAAAGAATTTGAGAAAGCGTTGGAGTATTATCTGAAATCGATCGAAATCTGCAAAAAAGAAAACAACAAGCATTTTGAAATACTCTGCGCCCAGAGTATAGCCACCGTTTATCTGGAATATTTAAAAGATTACAGGAAAGCAGAGGAATATGCCAATGAAAGCCTGCAACAGGCAATCGAATTCGGAGATCCTTTCAGGATCAGAGGTTCACTACGGATATTGGCTCAGATTCGCTTGATTCAAAAACGATACAAAGATTGTGAGAACCTGGCTACAGAAGCCTGGGAAATCGATTCTACGGATATCGATACCAGTCCCGATCTGGCTTCCATGATCGCAATTTCAAATATTCACCTGAATAATAAAGAAAAAGCCGAGCATTTCTTTCACATGTATATCGATTTGAACGGTGAAAAAAGTAAAAAGAGCCTTCAGGAGACCTTGATCGGCATGGAAGTTAAGTATGAAACCGAAAAAAAAGAGATGAAGATCGCTTCGCTGGAAAAAGAAAAACAGTTGTATATATGGCTTGGCATCACCGGTATTTTACTGGCTATAGCTCTGGGAGTAGTATTGCGACAAAAGATGAAGAGCATCCGGAAAGAAAAACAATTAATAGCCACCCGCTCGGTACTGGATGGAGAAATGGGAGAACGGACCCGGCTGGCGCGTGACCTGCACGACCGCCTCAGTGGAAATCTCTCAGCAGTAAAAATCGGACTTAACAACCAGACAGAGAGCCTGCAGAATGTTTGTAATAAGTTAGATAGCTGCATTGAAGAGATACGTCGCGTAGCGCATAACCTGATGCCGGCTTCTTTACAATTCGGGATGAAAGTAGCTCTGGAAGATTTTGCCGCTCAATTCCCGAATGTACACTTCCACTTTTTCGGTGAAGAACACCGGATCGAGGAGCGAAAAGAATTTGTGATCTACTGCTGTGCCAATGAACTGGTAAACAATTCTCTCCGGCATTCTGGTGCCAAAAACATCAACCTGCAATTAGTTCAGGATGAAAAACATGTGACACTCACCGTACAGGATGATGGCTCCGGATTCAATGAAAAATCAGTCGCCCAGGGTATCGGTCTGAAGAATATCCGTGACAGGGTATCGTCCTGCGATGGGAAAATCGATATTGTCACTTCTCCTGGTAAAGGAACGGAAACGATTATTGAAATCAAGTAACTATTTGAAAAATAATATGGTAACTCTGCAAATAGTAGACGACCACAAAATGGTGGTGGAAAGTCTGAGTAAGCTGATTGAAGAATCGGGTATAGCCCAGGTGACAGGCATATACTATGATCTGAAATCTTGCCGCCTGGGGTTGGAAAAAGCGATTCCCGATATCCTGTTACTCGATATCGGATTGCCGGATGGTGACGGCGTAGATTTCTGTTCTGAAATAAAAAATCGTTTCCCCGGGTTGAAAGTCATGATGTTAACCAGCTATAAAGAGTTTAATATTGCCAAACGGGCTTTACACAACGGAGCACTCGGTTATGTTTTGAAAAATGCAGAAATCGAAGAAATGATTGCCGGCATCGAAACCGTAAGCAGAGGAGAGCAGTTTCTTTGTGAAGAAATAGATATCCTGCTGAGAAACAAGAAAAACATAGATGTTATCTGGCTTTCCAACCGTGAAAAAGAAATACTGAAACATATAGCAGACGGTTATACCACCAAAGAGATTGCGGATGCCATTTTCCGGGATATGGAGACTGTGAAGACTTACAGGAGGAACCTGCTGATCAAGCTCGATGCTAAAAATACAGCAGAGTTAGTTAAAAAAGGATATGAAATGAAAATGATCTGATAAGAATACTTTGCAATACCCGGATGAAAACTTTTCAACATTTGACAGCCGTAAACGGTTATATATGCATAACTTTGCAAAACATCAAAAACAAATGAATCATGCTTAAAATCGGTTGTCACCTCTCCATATCCAATGGCTTTTTAGCTATGGGAAAAGATGCGCTTAGTATTGGCGCCAATACATTCCAGTTTTTTACCCGCAACCCGCGTGGCGGAAGCGCGAAAGCTATCGACGAAAAAGATATCACTGCTTTTCTGGAACTGGCAAAACAAAATAATTTTGCAGTTCTGCTGGCGCATGCTCCCTATACGTTAAACATCTGCGCGGCTGAAGAAAATATCCGCCGGTTCGCGCGGAACACACTGGCCGATGATCTTCTGCGAATGGAATACCTGCCCGGGAACCTGTATAATTTTCATCCGGGGAGCCATGTTCAACAAGGAGTGGAAGTGGGTATCAAAATGATTGCCGAAGCCTTGAACGAAACACTGAAACCGGAACAAACCACTACCGTGCTATTAGAAACAATGGCAGGAAAAGGCAGTGAGATCGGACGGACTTTCGAAGAATTGAGAGCCATTATCGACAAGGTAGAATTGAAGGATAAAATGGGTGTGTGTTTGGATACCTGTCATATTTACGATGCAGGATACGATATTGTGAATAACCTGGATGGCGTATTGGAAGAATTCGAACGGATTATCGGATTGAACCGGCTGTTTGCGATTCACCTGAACGACAGTAAAAACCCTTTTGAAAGTCACAAGGACCGGCATGAAACGATCGGGAACGGGTCTCTCGGGTTGGAGACCTTTGAAAAGATTATTAATCATCCGAAACTGTGTCATTTGCCGTTTTATTTAGAAACGCCGAACGAATTGCCGGGGTATGCGAAAGAAATCGGGTTGTTGAAAAGTCTTTATAAAGATGATTTTCAACAATAACAGTCAGAAACAGAATAATTAATATCGGCACAAAACACTATAGTTTTTCCTATCGCGAACAATTATCAGACAAGGAAGATATTAAAAACTAAAAATCCCATCATTGCATAGACTTAAACAGATATGCAATGATGGGATTTTTTGCTTCCTCCGGAAAGTCTTATTGTTCTGTAATGGTAACTCCCTCGGGGATTTCAAATTTATCAGCAGGAGGAGTTGTGTTTTCAATTTGAGTGACTTCGAAATCCATCATTCCTCCGGTGGCTTTCATCAAAATATTTCCATACGCCAGAAATTCCATCTGTAATGTACCGTCCGTTCGTTCCATTCGATATTTTTTACAAGGATAGCCGAGAAATTCTTCTTCACCCAAAGATTTCACACGATGCCGATCCATGATTTCCTTTGTCAGGTTGTTTAAGTCGACATTGGCTGCATTGAGGGGTGAGTAGCTTAATACGGTATGAGTTCCTTTTTTCTCATCATTGCTTAAGGTAATCATCCACTGATCCCTGTCTTTGGTCAGCTGAATAGTGGTCACTTTTACAATTCCCATATCCATCGTGGTATGCGTTGCCTGCCACAGTCCCCATTTGTCGAAGTAAATGACGGGATTTACAGCTATTCCCATCGCCTTGGCTTTTTGATGGATAATTCCTTTTTCTATGGGAAAGAGATTTTGTTTTGCTTTTTCGGTTTCCGGTTTTTCATTGGAAACGGTTATGTTTTCTTTGTTTTTTGTATCGCTTCCGCCTCCGCAAGCAAAAATAAGAAAGACAGAAAGGATTAAACTGATACATTGATGTGTTTTCATAAAATTCGTTTTTATATATTAAAAAATACCGCTTTTAATACCCAAAATAGCCCCGAGAATGAACGAAAGCATGACAGATACTACGATCATCACTACCAAAGAGACCACAAAATAGCCCGTAACCTTATCGTCGGGGGTTTTCATCATAGGTTTGATGCCGATGTAGAGCAGGTAGAGCGCATAGAGGCTGGTAAGTCCGGCAAGGAACGCGATCTTCCAGTGGATCATGAAGATACCACCCAGGCAGACCGGTGTATAGCAGTAAGCTGCCAGCGAAAAAGCGCGGTCGAAATTCTTTTCCGAACCGAAATTAGGCGCCAGCATATTGAATATGAAAGCAGTCATGTAAGCCCCACCCAGTATCGAGATAAACTGCAGGACAGCCTGTTTGATACCTATACTTATCCCACCCGAGATGTGGATACCCATTACCGTTTGTCCAATCAAGCCCCAACAGATAAAGGTGGCAATAGCAGGAATCAGCGCCAGCCCCAGCAGGTACTCCATGGCGACTTTTGCATGTGGAGTATTTTGGGTACTAATTGTTCCCCACTCTTGTTTGGGCTCAATAATTATGTTTTTAACTCTTTCAATAAGTTTCATGGCAAATATTTTAAATTTCGTCTATTCCTCTTCTACTACAAAGATCCCAGTGGCATACGCAGTATTCGAACCATCGGAAAGTGCTATACCCATACCGTTTTTCCAGTATTTAGCAACATTATCAGCATTAGATTCATAACCTGCCGTATATACATCATTACCAGATATATAAATAGCTGAAACGTTAGAACTTTTCGTGCTGAGCTGTACGGCTACACCGTTCTTCCAGTATTTGGCATAACTGCCTAGAGAGTCACCTTTTTCGCGACCAGCCACATACACATCGCTACCCGATACGCAAACGGCATTAGCTCTGGAATCTTTTTCGCTGAGCGATACTGCTACACTGTTTTTCCAGTATCTGGCAACGGTTAAGTTATTGCTGTTATATTCATAGCCAGACACATGCACATTGCTTCCCGATACAAAAATAGAATAGGCTACGGCATCATTCGTACCATCGGTAAGTGTTTTAGCTATACCGTTTTTCCAGTATTTAGCCACATTGTGAAGGTTCTTCGTTTCATAGCCGGCCACATACACATCGCTACCCGATATAAAAATAGAAAAGCCCATGGCATCATTCGTACCGTCAGTAAGTGATATTGCGTTACCATTTTTCCAATATTTTGCGACGCGTTTTGAGTTTTTCCATTCATAACCAGACACATACACATTGCTGCCCGATATTAAAATAGAATTGGCTTCGGCAGACTCTGTACCATCGGTGAGAGACACAGCATTACCATTTTTCCAGTATTTAGCCACAAAATTTTCATGGCCGGCCACATACACATCGTTTCCTACTACCAAAACAGAATGAGCTTCAGCAAGCTTTGTACCATCGGTAAGCGACACAACTGTACCATTTTTCCAATATTTGGCAACGGTTAAGTCATTGCTGTTATACTCATATCCAGACACATATACTGTTTTTTCGGGTAAATAGGTAAAAACATCAGTCGAAATAGCAGTCTTGCCCGCCACAGTTACCCGAATGAGTCCGGTGCTGGTTTTGCTTTTTGGCACAATCACTTTTAGTTCGGTGGGAATAGCCGCTTTCACAGTAACCGCTTCACCATTAAGCGTAACGCTGTTTTCAGTTGGCACTGCGCTAAAGTTAACACCTGTAATGGTAAGCGTTGCGCCATTCGCTGCTTCGCGTGGCACAAAACCGCTTATCGCCGGAGCCTCCGGCTCTACGATGATACCGGTAATTGTAGTACTTTTACCTTCATAGGTAGCGGTTACAATTTTGCCTGTACCTGCCTGTGAAAAGTCATATGCAAAATTAACAGCGGAAAGAGCGATGGCGGCAGCAGTATTGTCGCTATACGCAGCAGTTATAACCATTCCCGCAGGGTCGAATGCTTCGCCCCGCATGTAGATCATTTTTGCCGGAGGAGTGGTGACTGAAATGGAGACAAGCGTCTTTTCCGGTAGCAGATCATCCTCTTTGCAAGCTATGAAAATAACCGTCACGATAATGATGGTAACGGTTATGAGTTTTTTAAAAGTCTTCATATTCTATTTTTTTTCAAAACTTACCGGATAAGTTATTCGTTTTCATGAGATGAATTAACGGCGGTATCCGAAACTTCAAATGCATCTGAAACCTCCTTTATCTGTTCAGTATCCTGCTGTAAGTCGTCCATCAATATTCCGGCGTTCTCCATCTCCTTGACAGCGGTATTCATACCCGCTTCCATCAAGACAGCCGTAACCCGGCCTGTAAGCATGATCAGGTCCAGGCGTTTCAGCGCCCCGACTTCGTTATTTTCGAGAGCAGCCGCTAAGGCTTTGAGCGGTTCATCCAGTTCTGTTTCGAGTGCCTTCCAATCGGCAGGAGTCATAGTAGCCTTGTTTTTTTCTACCCGTTCAAGGGCTTTCTCAACCTGGCTCATGGCGCTGTCTACGGCTGATCCCCCACAGGAGATTGAGATTACAGCCCATAATGCAATTACAATGAAATAGATGTTTTTCATGTAGATAAAAATTTAAAAGTTATTCCAGATCAGACATACCCCTACTCGTAAAGTTTTTGGGGTTCCGTCATTTGGTCTCTCCATTTACGAAGGCAAAGTTACAGTTGGACATCTTTCAAAAATATCCCGAAAACGGGGTTTCTTATTGTTAGGTGAAGACATATTTTTGTCGTACATTTGACAAGGCTTGAAACAGACTCTATAAACTTCTTAAAACAGTAGCAATGAAAACAATATCATGGAAAAATAGTATTCGTACGATCGCATTTGCCTGTGCCGTATTATGGGCGATAAGCGCCGGAGCTCAAACGGCTAATACAGATTCTTTATCCCAGGAAGAGAAAAAGATCAAAGAGATGAATGAGCAGTTGAAATCAACTACAGATCTCACCAAAAAAATTGACCTGATGACATCCATTTTATCGATTATCAGGCCAACAGGGAATTATGCCCGGGCTGCAATTTATGCCGATACATTGGAAAGCATCTTAACACACAGTCCGCTTTCGTTAGAAAAAGCCAAAGCATACCTGGAAATAGGAAAATATTACAGTGATCAATCTTTCTATGAAATTTCGGAGAAAAATTACCAAAAAGTATTGGAAATTGCCCAATCGCTACCGAAAAAACAAACCGACCGTATCATACACTTAGTTTTCATTTCTCAGGCTTATAACTGCTACCACCTGAAAGAATTGGATAAAGCGATGGAATTATATACCAAAGCATGCACCTATTTTGAACGGGAAAAAGACATAGAAGTATTAATAAAAGCATATAACGGAATTAGAGCCATATTAATGTCATTGCAAACTCCGATTCCTTCTGGAACAGAGGAGTATATTAAAACAGTAGAAAAAATAAATGAGTACAATAAAAAAGTGATGGCATTGGAGGATCAAACCGATAATAAGATGTTAAAAGCTGAATGTTGTAACGCATACGCCATCTATTTAATAACCGGAGGACAATATATTGAGGCAAAAGCATACCTTAAAAAAATGCACAAGTACTCTAGGGAATCGAACTACCCCAAAGGTATTCTAACTTATTGGGGCAATATGGGATATATAGAGGAACAGGAAAATAATATAGAACAAGCGATAGACTGCTATAAAAAGGCCTACGACATATCAATGGCATATAACTATTATGACCAGGCTGTTATTTCTCTTTCAAACACAAGCCGTACTGCTGTAAAATATGACATGTTAGATATTGCAAAAAAATATTCATTAATTGGCCTGGAAGTAAGTGCAAAACACAACCTAAAGAATCAGCAGTGGCGCTTTTTGGAAAATCTTTCCACCATAGCAGCTCATGAAAAACGATTTGAGGAAGCATACAACTATTACTCACAGGCATTAGATATTTATATAGCATTTTATAATGAAGAAAACACGAAGCAGATCAATCAGTACATAGCACGTTTTGAAACCGTACAAAAAGAAGCCAAAATAAAAGAAATGGAAGACAACGATCTCATTCAACAGGAACAAATCCAACAGAGAAACATACTGTTGATTACTTCCTTTGTGATTATTGTGCTTATTTTGACCGGTATTATTTTATACCGGCGTTACATTCGCCAAAAAGCAATTGTATCCGAACAACGCATTCAACAACTCGAACAGGAAAAACAATTGACCGCCACCCAGGCCGTGCTCGACGGAGAAACAGCCGAACGTACCCGCTTAGCGCGTGACCTGCACGACGGATTAGGCGGTATGCTATCAGTAGTAAAACTTAATCTGAATGATATGAAACAGGGAGTAACGCTTGAAAATACAGATCTGCAACGCTTTAATGCAGCCCTGAAGATGCTGGACGATTCCATTGGCGAGCTGCGCCGTGTATCGCATAATATGATGCCTGATTCACTTTCGCGCTACGGGTTAAAAGCCGCACTAAGCGATTTTTGTAACAGTGTAATGGGTGCCGAATTCAACTATTTCGGCAGTGGCGACCGCTTAGACCCCAAATTGGAAGTGATGATATACCGTACGGTACATGAGTTGGTCAACAATATACTGAAACATGCCGGAGCCACCAAAATTACCGTACAGGTGGTACAGGAGCCTGAACGTATTGCCGTAACGGTACAGGACGACGGCTGTGGCTTCGATAGTTCTGCAGAAACTTCGGGAACCGGACTGAAAAATATCCGCAACCGCGTGGCTTCTTACAACGGACGTATGGATATTTATTCCCAACCGGGTGAAGGTACGGAGGTGAATGTGGAGTTTGTTTTTTCCTGAAAGGAATCGTTAGAAATAGTCGGCTATGATAAAAGTACAGATAACAGACGACCACCGGATGCTGGTGGAAGGCCTCACGAAAATTATCGATGAATCGGGTTTTGCCAAAGTAACCGGCACTTCAGGAACGGTAGCGGCTTGCCGCAGGATGCTCGCTTCTGAATTACCGGATGTATTATTACTCGACATCCATCTGCCCGACGGCAACGGCATAGACCTTTGTGCGGAGTTGTCAGCCCGATATCAAGGCTTGAAAATACTGGCGCTAACCAGTTTCAGGGAATTTGCAGTGATAAACCGCATGCTCGATGCCGGAGTGTTGGGTTATGTGCTCAAGAACGCTACATCGGAAGAGGTATTGCTGGGTATTCAAACCGTAGCGGAAGGGGAACGTTTTTTGTGCGACGAGGTGGATATCCTGATCAGGAAACAATCAGCGAACGCTGTTATTCTTACCAAAAATGAACGGGAACTATTAAAATATATCTGTGAAGGATACAATACGGCTGAAATTGCCGAACGCATGTTCCGCAGTTTTGAAACTATCAATACTTATCGCCGTAACTTACTTTTTAAACTGAATGCTAAAAATACGGCAGCTTTGGTTAAAATGGCGATGGAGCAGAAGTTGGTGTGAGGTTATGAGTTTTTTCCAACAAAAACTCCTCCACATTCCCCGGCGTAACAACCCCAACCCCACTCCCGGGATAATTTTCCAAAAATAGTTTTGGAATCTTATATTTAGTTCCAATATTCCATTTAAATTCAAAAGCCTGTATAACCCCATCCCCTTCCTCGATGTAGTCAATTTCTTTCTGAGTAGTAGTCCGCCAGAACCAACTATTTTTCCAGATCAGTTCATAATCCAGTTTTTTTCTTCGTTCCGATACAAGGAAGTTTTCCCACAATGCACCAATATCTTTTCGTGTCTCGGCCAGGGAAAAATCAGCAATGAGAGCATTACGGATGCCATTATCATAAAAATAAATTTTTTTGCTATTTTTCAACTCATTCCTCAGGTTCCGGCTGAAGGAGCCTAAACGGAAAATCACAAAGCATTGTTCCAACAGAATGATATATTTTTCTATGGTTTTGGAATCCAATCCGCAAATTTGGCCCAATTCAGAATAAGAAACCTGTGAACCTACCTGAAACGCAAGTGCCTGCAATAATTTGAGTAATTTTTCAGGCCGTTTGATCTGCTCCCACATCAGAATATCTTTATACAGGTAGCTGTCTGACAATTGTTTCAGGATTTCTTTTTCATTGCCGGGATTGTTAACCACATCAGGATAATATCCATATACCAACCGATGAGGGATCAGCCTCTTTTCATCCAATAAACCATGGTGTTCAACCATTTCTGCGAATGAAAGTGGATACATTTTGTATTCCCATTTTCTACCAGTTAAAGGTTCGTTCACCTGATTCGCCAGATCAAAGGAAGAACTACCCGTAGCTATTAATTGTATTTCAGGCAATTGATCTGTAATCAGCTTAAGCTTTATTCCTATGTCT
Organism: Bacteroidales bacterium; assembly: GCA_031553775.1. Classification (GTDB taxonomy): domain Bacteria; phylum Bacteroidota; class Bacteroidia; order Bacteroidales; family Azobacteroidaceae; genus JAISFI01. Next base: position 26,465 of record JAVBLA010000026.1, on the reverse strand, counting down.
TTAATCCGTTGTGCTTCATCGATAATAACATATTTTTTTTTTCCGAAAATGTATTTTAACCGGATAGATGAAATATCATCCAAAAGAGCCTGCACATCCGGTTCATCTCCATTGAGCCAAATTGCTTCGGTTGAATTATGAAAAAGTTCTCTGATCAAAGTTGTCTTACCGACCTGCCTTGCTCCCATCAGAATAATTGCTTTGCCCTTATTCAGTTTACTTTGTATGGTATCGCTTAGAATTCTATGTATCATGACGGTTTTATTTTTTACAAAAATACAATAAATTCGGATTTATATCCAAGAAAATTGAAATAAATTTGGATTGTATTCCGAATAAATACAAATCAATTCGGATTATTTTAGCATATAAACCGGATGTAAACAGGTTTCCCTGCAAGGGATTCTGGCCATAAAGATTGCTTCGCTATCGCTCGCAATGACGGGATCTTTCCTCCTTTGACACATTCTCCAACTCTTAACTCTTAATTCTTAACTTTCTTCTGCCTGATCAATTCACAACAATTTTCCCAACTTTCTGCAAACGGTCTGTAGTAACTTTAACTATGATAGCATTTACATGGCCGGGAATTTCAAATTCATAATCAGGACTGTTTACCTCATTGATTTGCAGGAATACCTTACCTGTAATATCCATAGCTTGTATACTCCGGATCAGATTATCGGAAGTTGAAATTATGGAAGCCACTCTGTTACGGGCATATATCCTGATATCACCTGTTTTCACTTCATCGATAGCTGTTTCATCATCCCGGGTGACATGAATGTAGAAGCGGTTGTTAATATCTGCACCAGCACTGGAAAAGGGATAAGCCGATAAACTCAGATCGGAGTTTTGGTGCAGTAGCCTGTCTTCCAGTTCCACTTTAAACCGGGAACCCGGCTGATCGACTTTCAATTCCAGTTGTCCTGTGTCCGTAGTACGGATATTCAGGGGCAAAGATTCGGCAAGGTTACCGACAGTCCGGATGGAAGTGGCATAACCGCTTGCCGGAGAATACAGCACAGCCGGTTTCGTCACCGTATTGGAAAAGAGGGCGCGGGCATCTTTCGAGGCATGATATCCGTTTTCCGCATGATTTTTATAGACAAAAGTCACCGCGCTTTCCCGCCTGCTGTCGCGCCAGACTTCTATCTGAAAAATATCATCCCGTACCGGGCCTGCGCTCCTCAAAGTATTTCCGGGAGATACTACAGACATCTCCGGAGCGATATTCAGGGATGTGATCTTTACCGGATTCTTCTTTTCTACAACGAAAGACTGCATAGGTGCTATCAGGAGGGCATCATCCGTTAAATCGATTGTATTAGCTTGTTCGTTGAGCATAAATACATCGAAAACTGAACCTGTCCATATATAGTAAGTACTGTCCAGATCCGGATTCTGTAAAACAAAAGCAGAAAAATCCAGATGCGACATAAATGGGTTCCCTACCAATACATTCGGGGAATTCTCATCATCTCCGTATATGGTCAACTGAGAAGATGCATCACCGTCATAAACCAGTTTATTGGAATGATAGATGCCATTTTTCCTTGTTAGTTCGGGGGTCCATACATTGACCGGTACCTCTACCCCACCGCTTAAGTTAAAATACTGGTATTTTGTTTCAGGACGGGGGAAATACAGCGTCCTGTTATCGGAAGAAGCAACAGATACCCAGGTGGAATAACCCTTCCCGCCTGGCAGCTCTATATTCATATCATTATAAGGGAGCGACCAGATATTGGCATCGGCCTGAATGCCGCCGACAGTAGTCGTTGATGCCTGGTACTGCCGCATAAATACTTTTGGAGATACACGTGTATAAGCAGGATCACCCGGCTGGACATTGAATGGAGCAATCCAGAAGTCACCGCTATACATGTAATACAAAGGCGATGCAATCATATACCAGCGTTGTCCGTTCAGTTTCAGTTCGACTTTGGCTCCATTGTACGTAAGATAATTCGTCTTAGCCACTTCTCCTCCGGATTGAAAGAGTATCGTATCGCAAACCGCAGTCATTTCCGCGGTCAGATCCGGATAGTTTGGTGCATTAACAGGAATAGTGACAAATGTACAAGCGCCCGGCACTAATTGATTATCCCAGTTGGAAGGGTCGTTCCAAGCTGTAGAAGCAGTTCCTGTCCATATACTCGCATCGGGAGATACATAGACATTTTTCTGGTTGGAAAGAATACAGCCGCTTTTAGTCGAAATATCGACTTTATACACATAGGTTCCCGGCAACGATTGAAAAATACTTAAGCTAGAACCAGCCTGGGTAGTTTGGTTGGGTAATGTCCATGTAATAGAATTGACGGGTCCCACGGGAACTGTTGCCAACAATCCGGTCTCATTGATACACAAAGCATCCGGTCCGTCGATAACATTCCCTCCTGCAATACTGATCATCTCTAATTCCTGTTCCACCAGGTTACAACCGTCGTTGATCCGTACCATATATTTCCCCTCTTGTAAACCTGTAAATTGATTGGAGGTTTGCTCTGTACCGTAAGCAGATGAGCCGCTCGGTTTAATGGCATATTTTTTCTGACTTCCACCTCCCGAGACAGACACAAACAATGTTCCGGTTGTATTTCCCCGGCAAATGGTTCCGCCGGAGCTCGCTACGTCGACTAACGGTAAGGAATTGAATACAAGAGTACTTAACGGATTCTGGAGTAGCTGTACATAGGCAATTCCATTTAGAAAATCCTGGTAATATACTTGAAAGACATAAGTTCCAGATGGCTGATTTAAAAAGAGATTGGAGTTTGAAGTAAAAGAATTGCCGGTAGAATTATAAACCAATTGAAATTTATTATCCCTCACAATCGTCGAACCTGTAGGAACCTGGGTAAAAGCCGCATACAGCAGATTTCTATTGAAAGGCACCGGATTAGGTGCGGAAGCAAAAGAAGTTGTCAGGAATAAATTAAAGCTATTACAGGTAGCAGATGAATTGTAACTGAGAGAAACATTATCCGGGGCCGGAATATAAGTATTCAACGGAACCAATACCGTATCGCTTCTACAGGTTCCCACGGCCACTCTGATGCGATAATCTCCTACCGGTTGGTTGGTAGAGAGCGTATAATTAGTTGTTGTCGGTTTTTGAAGAAATTGCATGGAAAATGGCGTATACCCGGCCGGTCCGGATAACGTTTGGATTGTTATAGGATAAGTTGCGGAAGCCTGAAGTTCCGATGATACGACATAGAACCGGCCTTTACCGATATGCGCCGGATCTTCTGTCGGAATAACCGTGATCTTAGGCTTTAGGCCATACTGTGAGGAATCGACATATCTGTCGATGGTATTGGTTTGCGGATGATTGGATTTTGCATCTGTAAATACACATTTGTAGTGATATCCGGCGGTGACTTCGATTCCCTTGATACTGGAATCCGTTGTACTGACCGACGGGTAGTTGTTTTGAGTAAAGCTGGTCCAGGTATATGTTTTTGGCCCGCCAAAGTTCGGATCATCGGAAGAAGTAACAATTACAGTCACAGGAAAACAAGTCCTGGTATTATTAGACTGGCTGATAAACGGTAATATATAAGCCTTTCCGGAAACATCGCATAGATTTCTATCCGGTAAATCCCTGACCAACACATCTACCGGAAGATAATCCGGATAGGAAGTCGGTGTTCCCGGGGTATATAATTTCATCGTATAGGGTCCGATCATTTTCGAAGGATCGCAGGGATTTTTGAAAAAAACCTTCAGTGTATTATCCCATGTGGTATAATCTAACGGAAGAGAGATTTGGGTCCTGTCAAAATAATTCTTAAATCCGGTAGTGTCTCCCGCCGGCCATTCGATCCGATACTCCAATGATGATATACTGAAACCGTTCGTAGAAATAGTCAGATTTTGAAGAGGGTCCAACAGGTAATTCTGGCAATTTCCGTCTACCTTGAGAAATGGTTGAACACTTGTTGTATTCGACACAAAGATCGTATACGAAATATTCTGAGTACTTACCACCAGGTTATTCTGTATAACGGAACGACCACAAGTATCGGTTAAAACCACACAATAACTGCCAGGCGCTAAATTTCTGAAATTGGCAAACGAAATACCCGACGGAATTCTTATCTGGGCGGAAAGCGTATTGCTTCCACTATATGTGGCTCCATTATACAAGTACATCTGTAAAGGAAAACTCCCTTCAGAGGACGATATATTTAAAGAAATGCCACCTGTATTGCCGGCAGGTTGTCCGGAACAGGAAAAAGCTGAAGAAACCGAAAATCCCGTAATTCTTGGAGGATTAAGAACATACTGAGCCAAAATCTGAACTGATTCTTCATATATTACGGATGCTTCATTGTAGACTCTGGCTACATAAGTGCCAGGTTCCAGATTCGAGAAAAAACCGGTAGACTCTGCCGGAGTTTCATTATCATCCGGATAGACCAGGGTATAAGAAAGTATTTCTCCTGGAGGATCGGTTACCTGGATGGTTATGCTTCCGTTAGCGGGACAGGTAGCGGGAGTAACCGTAACCGAATAGGTCTGGGCCTGCGCCGCATAAATCGATAGAAAACTAATAACCAGCAATAAAAAAGTTTTCATTTATTGTTTATTTTATCTGTTACTTTAAGTTTTTTAAAAACTCTTTTTTTATGAATGACATAAATCAATCCGGCAAATATCCAGAAAAAAAGACTATCTTCAACCGGAATTACACCTATAGGATCTCCTCCTTCATCCGGATCATATTCATCTGAAACATTTTCCTGATAAACAGGCCCTAATTCACCTGCTTTATACTGAACAAAATCGTCCTGATCAGAAATTTTAAATGATATATCCGTATGGGTGTTTTCTTTGAGATCGATAAGCGCATGAGGCCTTTCGTTAATGTCGTACAGAACTTTTTGTGAATCTGAAGCAAGTGTCGTAAAATAGACATTAACGAATATTGTTAAAAACAATATAAGCTTCGGAAAGTGCATAATTAATTATAATAGAGATGATAATACTATTATGTATAGAAAATAACAATGTGTTTTTTGTTTTGTTCATTTTTCAAAATTTGTTTCACTTGAAACAAACTGAAGCCAACTTCCGGAAAGACCTCTCTTTTTATATTTCTTGCCGGTTTCAATCAACCGGGATTTCCAAAAATCGGTAAATGTGGGGAAAATATCCTGTACTTTCCCGGTTCTGAATGTATCCATTTTATATGCGATATCCATTGTACGTGAGATAATTAATAATCTAACAATTTTTTTTGTATTAATGTGTATTTTATACACAATATTTTAGATATAACAAATAATATGCCACAGTTTACAAATACAAAAAAGACCTGATAATTTTAAATTACCAGGTCTTTGATAAAAGCAATATATATCAGGATGTGAGGAGGCAGATATTCCAACAATTTACTCCACCAATATTAGGGTATAGTTTACTGAATCACTAATCATTTCCTTCTGAGGACTTAAAACATATACCATTTTAGGATTTTTGCTAAACCAGACATAATATTTCTGTTCGTTTAACGGCTTATCATAATCCAGTATCACCACAGTTGCATCGTCATCATCCCCGAAACCACGTTCCGTATTAAATTTTCCCGTCAAATGAATAGTGTCCCTGTCAATATATTCTTCCGTCAGGGTATATGTATTTTCATCATTACCGGATTTGGCCCAAGTCAGTTTCAAGGTTGTATTGATACCGGGACAATCTGCACACATAACCACACCTTTGTACTCATTGATCCACACAGAATCGACTGTTACAATCACATCTTCTTCCAGGTCGTTCTTTTTTTTATTTTTACAATCAATCAGCAGTAAAGCTGCTAAAAAGGCACAAGTGGCCATTAAAAAAACGTTTTTCATACTTTTGTATTTTAAAAATTGAAAATTATATATTGTTTTGAGTATTTTAGTGAGTTACTTTCTCCCGGACCAGCTTTCGGCATATTCATTCATAATCTTATGTAAAGCTTTACCGACTGTCCGGTAGCTTTCATCTTCCAGATTAGCCAGCGAAATTCGCACCGACCATTCGGGGCCTCCGAATCCACCTCCATTCAGTAGAACGATGGATGTTTCATCTGCCAGACGGAATAGAATATCTACGGGCTCATAATTTTTCTTCATATAATCTCCAAACTTTTTTCCATAATGACAGATCGCCCACTCCATTACGTCGAACTCGCAATAATATCCTGCCCGGCTCGGATCCGGAAGAACAGGAAGGTTCAAGCCATCCCAAAATAAGTGATAACGCTTATTGATCAGCCGGATACATGATTTTTTATAGAGATTATCTTTATCCAGCAGGGCAAATGCGGCAAACAACAGCATCTGGATCTGCTGTGGCAACGACAAACCGGCGGTATGGTTTAGCGCTACCTGCCGGCTATCGGCTACCAGGCGATCGATAAATTTCAGTTGCAGTGGATATAAAGTCAGCGAGTTATACATTTTTTTGATATGCTCCTGACTTTTTTCCGGCAAACGGGATAACATCTCGTCGTATATATTATCTTCATGCAAAGCAATAACACCCAGTCGCCAACCTGTAGCCCCGAAATATTTTGAAAAAGAATATACGCAGATCGTATTTCTCGGAAGGTATGCAATTAAAGATTGAAAATCCTGGATGAAAGTACCATAAGCGTCATCCGTAATAATCATTAATTCAGGATTATACGTATTTACGATATTTAGCAGATACTCTATACTTTTTTTATCCATAGCTACCGACGTCGGATTACTCGGATTAATAATAAAAAAGCATTTGACCGATGAATCTTTGAGTTTATCCAATTCCTTTTCAGGATATTGGAATGTGGCTTCTCCATTTGCATTTTTTGCAGAACCGTCGATATGCAACACATTAAATTCATAGCGCTCCAGTTCAGGAATCTCCAGATAAGGGGTAAAAGCTGGAGTTCCTAATGCGATGGTATCTCCTTTTTTTAATAAATCGTTTTCCACCAACGAATTGAACAAATAACAAATAGCCGCCGTACCTCCTTCTGTTGCAAAAAGATCATATTTTTTGTGACCGGGAAAAAGAGGTTCCCGGCACATTTCCTGCATCAGGTAATCATGAACGATTTTTTCTGTATGTTGTAACATCCTGACCGGAAAAGGGTATTGATCACCGATGACTCCCTCGGCCAGTTCCAAAGCCCATTCATCGGCATCAAAATAATGAATATCCAAACCATACTGATAAATACTTTTTAGTAATTTTATTCCGGGTAAATCAGGATTTACGTTTAAAAAAGTTTCCAGTCGTTCTCCAATACCTTTTTTTTCAGGAATTCCAGCCCTTCCTGACTCGTTGTTTTTCACCCTCTTGCACTCTTCGATTCCGAATAAACTCAAAGTAAGGAACGCTTCCCGGGGAGGAATTGCTGTCCAGTTCGGATTTCCTCTTCCTGCATTCAGCATGATCCGCGACGAATGATGATGAATCTCGGAAGCCAGGGCAATCAGGTTATTTTTTAACTCAAAAGGACTTAACCGCTCCAGTTTGCGTTCTTTTTTACGATTTGTTTTCATAGTAAACTTTTTTTAATGAAGAATAAAGAATGAAGAATTATTGCTTATCTTCTTATTCTTTTGTAAGGTCTTCATTTTGGTTGTATATATTATAATAATGATTTTATCCGCTCATGAGTAGTACAATAACTACTCCCCAGATGATCAGGAGGGTGTTTCCTACGGCATAAGTGACTGTATAGGAAAGTGCCGGAATACGGCTTTGGGTAACATCTTGTATGGCGCCTAAGGAAGTAGCTGTAATATCGGAGCCGGCGCATGCTCCCAGTCGTTTTTTCTCTCTATAGGCAGATAACTGTCCGGTTATATAGGAAGATACTACGATCACAGCAGAAATGGCGTTGGCCCCGGCCAATAACGCGGCAACGGTCCCTACGTCGAATCCAGAGATAGATTTACCCGTCCAGGAAACCAATAAACAAATTATGTAAACAATGAAAGTAAAAGCAATCTGCGGTAAACCCTCTTTTTTAAAGCCGTGTATAAATTGAGGACCAACACCATAACCTACTGCGAAAAGAAAAATGAGAAAAAAAGCAGACTTGACTGCAGGTGAAATATGAATGTCCCATTGGCCGATCAACACGCACATTAACAAGATACCGGTAACAGGACCCAAACAAAAATTTCCTATTTTTATCTTACCTAATGCAAACCCCAGAGCCAGGGTGATAAAGATAGCTAATTCAGGATATTGGTGTAAAATTATTCTTATTCCCTCCATAATTCATTCTCTTCATAACCAAGTGCTTTGAGGCACCTGAATCAATTCTGAAAATGAAACAAATTTTCTTTTAGGTTTGTTCGAGAGAAGAAGATTTTTAACCTGCGGTTAAAAATAGTTAAGAATTAAGGATTAAGAGTTAAGAATTGATTTCGGAAATCAGGAGAAGTTGCTCTTTGTTATAAAGAATAACTAAAGATGAGTTTTATTCCGGGATTCGAAGAATCCCAACTCTTAACTATTTAACTAAACAAAATCTTCTTCCCGGTTGTTTTGTTCAAACAACTATAAAAATCAGTTCCATGCAATACGATTTAGCAATTATCGGCGGAGGACCGGCAGGTTATAATGCTGCATCAAGGGCTTCTGAAAACGGGCTTCACACTGTTCTTTTTGAAAAAAATGCCATCGGAGGCGTATGCCTGAACGAAGGTTGTATTCCTACAAAAACGCTCCTTTATTCGGCTAAAATATATGATACGGTAAAAAATGCTTCCAAATATGGTATCCAGGTGAATGGCAATCCGGATTTCGATATCCGGAAAATCATGAGCAGAAAAGATAAAGTGGTAAAAAAACTGACGGGAGGTGTGAAGATGAAGCTTACCGCCGGAGGTGTCGATATAGTCCAGGGGATAGCATTCATCGCCGGAGAACAGGAAAACAGATTCCGGATCCTTTGCAACGATACGGAATATCTGGTAAGCTACATATTACTCTGTACAGGATCGGAAACAGTGGTTCCTCCTATCAAAGGTTTGCAGGAATCCGGTTTCTGGACGTCTAAAGAAGCTCTGGAAATTGAAAAAATGCCGGAGTCTGTTGCCATAATCGGCGGTGGGGTAATCGGGATTGAATTTGCTTCGTTTTTCAACAGTATGGGTGTTAAAGTTTCCGTAATAGAAATGTTACCGGAGATATTGGGAAACATGGATAATGAAACGTCCGGCATGCTCAGGAAAGAATATACCAAAAGAGGAATTAGCTTTTATCTGGGGACAAAAGTAACGGAAGTCAGCAAAAACAGTGTAACAATCGAAAAAGAAGGGAAAACCTCCGTTCTTGAAACTGCACAAATATTGTTAAGTGCCGGACGGAAAGCCATCACCCAAAACCTCGGATTGGAAAATATCCGGGTGGAGATTCTGCGCAACGGAGTATCGGTAAATGAATATATGCAAACCTCCCATCCGCGTGTATATGCAGCCGGAGATATCACGGGATTTTCCATGTTGGCCCATACAGCTATCCGGGAAGGTGAAGTTGCCGTTAACCACCTGTTGGGTATCGACGATAAGATCAGCTACAAAGCCATTCCTTCGGTTGTTTATACTAATCCGGAAATTGCGGGAGTAGGAAAAACAGAAGAAGAATTACAATCAGCCGGAGAAAACTACCGGGTACTGAAACTTCCTATGGCATATGCCGGACGGTTTGTGGCGGAAAATGAAGCTGAAAACGGCATTTGTAAACTGATCATCAATCAGGAAGATCAGATTATCGGATGCCATATGCTCGGGAATCCGGCATCCGAATTGATCCTGATTGCCGGTATTGCTATCGACAAAGGATATACGGTGGAAGATTTCCGGAAACAGGTATTCCCCCACCCTACTACCGGGGAAATTATCAGGGAAATTCTTTTCATATAAAACCATGCTTTCTATTCGTAGCCCATATACAGACATCTTTTCCAACCTGGCAGCCGAGGAATATTTTCTGAAGCATTTTTCGGAAGATATTTTCATGTTGTATCGGGACGAACCGTCTGTGGTAGTCGGAAGATACCAGGACGTACTTGCTGAAGTCAACCTCGATTTTGTAATAAAAAACAACATCGGGATAGCCCGGAGAATTTCCGGTGGAGGAAGTGTTTTCCACGATCAGGGGAATCTCAATCTGGTCTTTATAGAAAACACCGATACTCCCCGTTTCAGCCTGTATTCCAGCAGGATACTTGATTTCCTGCAAACATTGGAAATTCCGGCGGAAGTTGATGAAAGGAACAGTATTTCCTGCCGGGGATTGAAAATTTCCGGAAGTGCGCAATACATTTTCAGGCAAAGGGTCATGTACCATGCAACTCTTCTTTATACTTCCGATATAGAGATGCTTACAGGAGCATTGGATGTTGAAACGGATACAAGTATTGAAAACCAGAAAAAATGGGTAAAATCAGTAAGAAGTCCGGTAAATAATATATCCGGATTTTTGGAAAAACCGTTTTCTCTTAGTGCATTTGAAAAGAAAGTATTTGAATATTTCTCCGGAAAAGACCGTACTGATAAAACGTATTTACTCAATAGTAACGATATCTCTTCCATCGAGGAATTAAAATCAGGGAAATATGCTACCAGGCAATGGATATATGACATGCGGGTACCCAGGCTGTAGTCAAACATTTCAAGCTCATTTTTGTTTTATATAAAATGTTTATAACCAAGAGATTATTTTAGTATTTATAAACAAAATATTATTTAAATTTAATATACATACGGACTTTGTCCGGCAATGAAAAAGATACTTATCATGGCAAAATTTGAAATTAAAATGCCCAAACTGGGCGAAAGTATCACGGAAGGCACCATCGTGTCCTGGTCTGTACAGGTGGGTGATACCATTCAAGAAGACGATACCCTGTTCGAAGTGAATACCGCCAAAGTAAATGCAGAAATTCCTTCTCCCGTATCCGGCAAATTATCGGAGATCTTTTTCAAAGAAGGAGATACGGTAGCTGTTGGCGTTACAGTAGCCATTGTCGATACCGGAGATACGGGCGAAGAAAAACCTGTATCTGCTTCGGAAAATGTTCAAACCCCTCCACCGGCATCCGGAGAAAAAACAGTAACAAAGGAAACAGAAACAGAAGTAAAAGCGGAATCCGACCGGTGGTACTCTCCTGTTGTATTACAAAAAGCACAGGAAGCGGGAATTTCAAAAGATGAACTGGACCGGATTGCAGGAACCGGATTTTCAGGACGGGTAAGTAAAAAAGATATCGAGTTATATATCGATCAGAAAAAGAAAGGCAATACCCAACAGCAAGCAGAAACAGGAAAAGAAAAGACTGTTCCTCAGAGTACTGCTACACAAGCTACTGAGAAAGAAACTCCCGTCCTTCAGATTCCATACTCCGGCGAAGATGAAATTATAGAAATGGATGCGGTACGCCGTATAATCGCAGACCGCATGGTACAATCGAAAAAAATATCGGCCCACGTTACCACCATCATGGAAGTCGATGTCACCCGGTTGGCGCACTGGCGTGAACAGCATAAGGAAGCTTTCCTGAAACGAGAAGGTATTCCGCTTACCTTCATGCCTGCCATTACCGAAGCTGCGGGTAAGGCACTGCAGGACTTCCCGAGGATCAATTCTTCCGTAGACGGACACCGCATCATCCAGAAAAAGCATATCCATATCGGTATTGCCGTTTCCCTGAACGACGGGAACCTGATTGTTCCTGTTATCAAAGACGCAGATAAACTCAGTCTCAGTGGCATTGCCCTATCGATAGAGGCATTGGCGAAAAAAGCACGTCAGAATAAACTGACTCTGGACGATATACAGGGAGGCACTTTTACCATTACCAATTACGGTTCTTTCCAGAACATTATCGCCACCCCTATTATCAACCAGCCGGAAGTAGCTATTTTGGGCGTAGGTTCTGTACAAAAGAAGCCGGCTGTGGTACAGACAACAGAAGGCGATATGATAGCCATCCGCCATAAAATGTATCTTTCGTTGTCTTACGATCACAGGATCATAGACGGCGCCCTGGGCGGAATGTTCCTGAAACGGGTGGCCGATTATCTGGAAAACTGGGACCAATAACAAGCGGTAAACAACATTAACAGTCGAATCGTCATGAAAAAATATGATATCCTATCTACAGAAAAAGAAACATTGAAAAAATGGTTCTATCTGATGACATTGGGCCGGGCCATCGATGATAAGGCACCGGCTTACCTGCTGCAATCGCTGGGTTGGTCGTTCCACGCTCCGTATGCGGGGCACGATGGGATCCAGTTGGCTATCGGACAGGTATTCACCCGGGGAGAAGATTTTTTATTCCCGTATTACAGGGATCTGCTCACGGCTTTATCCGCAGGTGTCACTGCTGAAGAAATCATCCTGAACGGAATTTCCAAAGCGACGGACCTGACAAGCGGGGGACGCCACATGTCAAACCACTTCTCCAAACCCGAATGGCATATTGAAGGGACTGCATCGGCTGTTGCCGCGCACGACCAGCATGCCGTAGGCGTAGCCCGGGCCATGGTGTATTACAAGCATACAGGCGTTGCCATTACTTCTCACGGAGAAGCCTCCGTTTCGGAAGGGTATGTCTATGAAGCCATTAACGGGGCAAGCATGGAAAAACTACCGGTGATATTCGTCATCCAGGATAACGGCTTCGGCATCTCTGTTCCTAAAAGCGAACAGACAGCCACCCGGAAAGTCGCCGATGATTTCAAAGGATTTAAAAACCTGAAGATTATCTATTGCAACGGAAAGGATGTCTTCGATTCGATGAATGCGATGACGGAAGCCCGGGAGTTTGCCATCGAACACCAGATCCCGGTAATCGTACAGGCCAATTGTGTACGGATCGGCTCACATTCCAATTCGGACAAGCAAACCTTGTACCGGGATGAAGACGAGCTGGCATACGTAAAAGCTGCCGATCCTCTGGAAAAATTCAAACGAATGTTGATCCGGTACAATCGTTTTACAAAAGAAGAAGTGGCTGAGATCGAAAAGAAAGCCAAAGAAGAATTATCTTCAGCCCATCGCAAAGCACTGGCAGCTCCCGATCCCCGTTCGGAAACCATTCTTGATTTCGTGATACCTGAGCCGTATATCCCGCAAAAATATACCGACGGTACGCATCAGCAGGGAGGTGACAAGAAAAACATGGTAACAGCCATTAACGAAACACTCAAGGCTGAGTTCAGGCATAATCCGGATACTTTCCTTTGGGGGCAGGATGTAGCCAACAAAGACAAAGGCGGCGTATTCAACGTAACCAAAGGGTTGCAGCAGGAATTCGGCAGGCAGCGGGTTTTTAATGCACCCATCGCTGAAGAATATATCGTTGGAACAGCCAACGGCATGAGCCGTTTCGATCCTAACATACGGATTGTGATCGAAGGGGCCGAATTCGCCGATTATTTCTGGCCGGCCATGAACCAGTATATGATCACTACCCATGAGTATTGGCGCAGTAATGGAAAATTTTCTCCGAATATCACTTTGCGGCTGGCATCGGGAGGATATATTGGAGGAGGGCTCTATCATTCTCAAACCATAGAAAGCGCCCTGGCTACTTTTCCGGGAGCCCGGATCGTTTATCCTTCGTTTGCCGACGATGCAGCCGGTTTATTACGGACATGCATGCGGTCGGAAGGACTCAGTGTATTCCTGGAACCCAAAGCACTGTACAACTCCGTGGAAGCAGCTACTGCTATTCCTGACGATTTTGAAGTGCCTTTCGGGAAAGCCCGCATTCGCAGGGAAGGTAGCGATCTGAGTATCATTACTTATGGCAATACCACCCATCTCAGCTTAAAAGCAGCAGAACAACTGGAAAAAGAAAACAAGGGAAGCGTAGAAGTGCTGGATATCCGTTCGATTGTTCCGCTGGATAAAGAAGCTATTTTTGACACTGTTAAGAAAACAGGTAAAGTGCTGGTAGTACACGAAGACAAGGTTTTTTCCGGATTCGGAGCCGAGATTGCCGCATTGATCAGTTCTGAAATGTTCCGGTATTTAGATGCTCCGGTACAGAGGGTTGGCTCCACATTTACTCCCGTAGGATTTAATCCTATACTTGAACGGGCAATACTTCCGGATACGGAGCGGATTTACCAGGCGGCCAAGGAATTGCTGGCATACTAAATCCTGTCAATATTTTAAACACAATAGCCTTATGAAAAAAATAGGATTATTCTATAATACAGAAGCGACTAAGACTGCAGAAGCAGGAAAAAAGATCAGGGAAGCACTCGTCGATATTCCTGTCGATGTTATTTCCATAGAGAATGCCGGATTAAAGGATTTTGAAGTATACGATTTTCTGATACTGGGAGTCTCTACCTGGTTTGACGGGGAACTACCAACATCTTGGGACGAACTCCTGCCCGGATTGAAAACACTGAATCTGAAAAATAAAAAAATCGCCATCTTCGGTCTGGGAGATCAGGTTAATTATCCGGATAATTTTGCCGATGCAATCGGGATTCTTGCCGATACGTTTGAAGCATGTGGTGCTACCGTCACAGGCTCCACCCCCACCGCAGGATATGAGTTTAATCAATCGCTGGCGGTGAGGGATGAGAGGTTTATGGGATTGGTGCTGGATTTCGAGAATCAGGCCGGGCTTACGGATCAACGGATTAGGGGTTGGGTGGAGGAGTTGAAAATTGCTTTTAATGATCTACAGCCGGAGTCATAATAAAACGGAAACCTACATCACTGACATCAGGTACCACATTATTCAGTTCATCCGGTTGGATTTTATCGTTGGGCATAATTATTCTTGCTTATCTTGTATGCGTTTTATTTCTTTATCGAAATCAGAAATGTAATTCTCGTCCTGAATTTTCCTGAAAACTTCATATTCCTGTTCCGCTTTTAGTTTGGCTTCCAAGGCGCTCACCTTTCCTTTATCTTGCAATATAGGATATTGGGATAACTCCAAAAACTGATTCAAAAACTGTATCCATTCCTGCATGTTGGTGGCAATACCTCGCATAGCCCTGTTTTCGGCCAAATCCAAATAAGCCGAAATAATTCGGTTCAATTCTTTGACATGTGCTTCGTTCAGGTAATTCTTGGCAACAACAACATCCGATTTAAGTATTTTCCCATCGGGAGCTTGCTTCCAATTTGTCAATCCCATGTACAACTTTGTAGCATCGGCAGAATTATAAATGATTTCGGCGGCGGTTTTTCCTGTAATAGCCCAATGCAACTTGTTTTGTACGGTGGCGAAGAAATCTTTTGTAACAGGTGAATTTTTATCGTAGTCTGCCGACAGTGCATAAATGTCCGTGATTTTTTGGTAAAATCGCCTTTCGCTGGCGCGGATTTCGCGGATACGTTCCAGCAATTCATCAAAATAATCTTTACCAAAACTTTTTCCCTGTTTCAGGCGTTCGTCGTCCATTACAAAACCTTTGACAATAAACTCTTTGAGCGTATTGGTTGCCCAAATACGGAATTGTGTCGCCTGATAGCTGTTTACACGGTATCCCACCGCAATAATGGCATCCAGATTATAGAAATCCAGTTCGCGTGAAACCTCCCGGTTGCCTTCTTTTTGAACTATCCGGATTTTCCGGATAGTTGCTTCGTTTTGCAGTTCTCCGCTTTGATAGACATTTTTCAAATGTTCGTTTATGGTACGAACATCTACGCCAAACAGTTCGCCCATTCGTTTTTGGGTTAGCCAAAAACTACCGTCTTCGTACTGCACTTGAATGCTTACCTGACCGTTGGGTGTTGTATAGAGTATGATGTTGGATTCGAACATAGGTTATTTATTTAATAGAGGTGACTTCAAATTTTTCTTTAGTAAATTTCATTTGTTTTTTTAAAAATGATTGTTTACGTCCTTCCAAAAAGCAGAATATTTATTTGAGCACCCTTCTTTATCACATTTCAACAACTCTTCTATATCAACTAATAATCGCCAAGCATTCGACTTGTTCTGTCTCGAAGCTTTCGTTTCAACCTTTTCTATAACATTATATTTTTCAAGCAATGGAATAATTTCATCAAAAATTAGAGTGAAATCATTGCCTATATACTTGTCTTCTTTTATATTTTTCTCATATTGAATCATTTGCTGATTGTACTTGAATATAAATTTAAGTAATAATTTTTTAAAAGCGGTGGAACTTCCATCATTTTTAATTTCATCAACTTTATCATCATTAGACAGTATTCCTATTTTCTTTAAAAGATATTGAATCCTATTGGGTGCGTATGCCATCTCTTTTACCTGACCTTCTGACAAAATAATAATTGATTTTACTTCTGAATTATTTAGTCTTACGTTGCTAAGGGTGTTATTTGATAGTTCTTCAAATTTTATTTCATTAAAATTACAATTCACAAATTCAACATTTTCAAAAAAAGTATTTCTTATGCTTATATTCACAAATTCACCATTTTCGAACGTGACATTTTTTATACTTTTTGATTCGAATACGAGGCTGGAATAACTAATTTTCGCTTTTATCTTTAATGGTGAATTATTTAAATTATGCAATAAAAACGGCACTAATGTTCCTATATTTATTTGAAGATAAGTAGGTTTCCATTCGCTGTTTACCATTTCTGTAAAAGCATCTAATATATTTTCGACAGTCTCCTTTTTGTTGTTCACATAATTGAAGCAATAAGTTGCAACGGAATCTGGAAGCTGATCGATATATAAAAACTTCCGAAGGCTATTAAATTCTTTATTTTTAACACATCGCTCTATCATATCCGCTATAGCTCTTGCTAAAAAATAATATTTAAACTCTTCATGATCGAATCTTCGATAATTCATATTGTCATCTTTAGGGATAAGAAAAGCATGAGATGACGAAAATCGTACAACTTTTCTTTTAATATCCTCAGAAAGCCCCCAATCATCTACCAACATTACTGTGTAAAACTCGATCTCTTCCTTTGTTATATAATCCCTTTTTGATTCCCACATTTCTTTCGCAATACTTGATAGCAACTGAATATGTTGATCAAATGTCAAATAAGGTTTCCCTGTTTCTTGATCAGTTCCATTTCTATCTTTCCATTTATTGACTTCACGATTCATAAATGATTCAACGATAATCGCAACACCATCGTCACAATCTTTTTTATTTGAAAAAAAAGTTGGAATTTTTGTAGCGTCACTATCTAATGCTTTTTCTAGTTTTGCCAGCAAAAAAGGTCTAGTTAGTATAGGATGGTTAGCATCATTTTGTAATTCCACAAGAATGTTTTGATATATTTTTTTTGGCTCATCATAACCTAAAAGATCAAAATACTCAATCACTTGTTCTTCTTTCCAATCTTTTAATTTTATCTCATTAAAAAAAATATCAAAATCTTTTTCTCTATTAATTATGTTCGTTTTCTTTAAATAATCTCCTGTATCAAAGAAAGTTCTCCTTGATGCACAAACTAAGGTTCCGTTTCCGTTCATTTGATTTATGAAATTTGATAATGAAGAAACTGCATTTGTTCCTCCTATCTCTGCCGCAAGTTCGTCGAATCCATCAATGGCAAGGACAATCATCCTTTTCTGAACTAAACTTATTATAGATGGATAGTATAAACCAGGCATTCTTAATTCCCCAAGATCATACATAATAGCCTCGGCTAATCGAACCAAATCTCTGCCTTGCAGATCAATGTGCCAAAAAAGATAATTAGACTCTTTTCTAGAATATCTTTCTGCTTGATAATATTGAAATTGTTTAAGTAAAATACTCTTTCCATGACCAGCATCTGCTGTAATAAATGCGATTTTTGAACCAAATTCAAAGAAATTATCACAT
Organism: Bacteroidales bacterium; assembly: GCA_031553775.1. Classification (GTDB taxonomy): domain Bacteria; phylum Bacteroidota; class Bacteroidia; order Bacteroidales; family Azobacteroidaceae; genus JAISFI01. The sequence goes on along the minus strand of JAVBLA010000026.1, from coordinate 8,634 downwards.
TCTTTTTTCAATAACTCCAAAGCTTTTCCATCTTCACTCTTATAATTTGTATATAAATGTGCAGGACCGTCAATAAATTCATCTAATTTTTTCCTTTTTTCAATTATTTTTTGGGAAAAAACATCTAATCTAGCAAGTTTTTTTGATATAAAATCATTGTAACTTAGTATTTCTCCATTGTAATGAACCTTTGTGATATTGGATTCCGTTTTTATAGAACATAACTGTTCTGTTCCGTTTTTGTAATACAAAATATCCCCATTCGGTTCTATTATAACATCGGATTCATCATCTGCAAATGCTAAAATATCCTTACGAATTTCTTCTTTATTCATGATATTGTAATGATTTTAATGTTAAACGGTGTTAGTAAGTTGGATATTAAAGAGAACCTCTGATTGTCGCTATTTTTAACCCCAATTACTATTTTATCAACTTGGTCACTATATGTGCTTGCCATAGCGTATGAAGGGAAATGATCTTGATCATCAGAAAGCACAAAAACTCCTTTAATTTCGTTGTTTTTTACTGTCGATATAATATCACAAGCAATCATTGTATCTACCATTTTCTGTTCTATACCTTTAAATACATCCTTATGTAAATGATTACATCCGGGTACGTGACATTGTTTCGTTTTTTTTTGCGTGAACTTATACAATATAAATTTGGGACAAGACTCTCTATTTGAATTACATAATAAATCTATCTCGTCATGATTAATACGTATACGTGGTATCCCATTTTTTTCTTTGTATGTATATTGCCAATTGTAGTTGGGAATATCGAAAAGAGATGAAACTAATTCAACACTCCCTCTTAAAATCTTACCATTTCCAATTTTCGGAAAAATATTTATCTGAGATAATAGTTGTTGTATAGCAGATGCCTGCTTTGTTAATGTTGTCTCATGATACCAACCTCCATATAGTCTTATTTGGATACTATCAAAGCCATGAAAATGTTTTTCACATTGGATAACGATATCAGTAAGAGTTAGCTCTAAATCTTCTTTTGTTAGTTTACTAACATCTGTTCCCAAATAATTGTCAAAATCAATAATGACTACTACCATATAATTGTACTTTTATTAACTACAGCTAAACCACGACCAATGCAGCAATCCTCAATGGCAATATTCAAGTCCCCGACTGGCACACGAACGCTTATAAAATATCTCCTTTTTTTGCCATTATTTAGCTCCTTTATTTTCTGCTAATAAATCTTTTACACTCACATTCAATAGATCGGCAATGAGAAAAAGCATCTCAAGACTTGGCTGTTTACGGTTACAGGCATAAGCATTAACCATTTTAAAACTTTTTCCAAGTTGTTCGGCCAGCCATACCTGAGTCAATCCTTTCTCCTGCAACGCTTCCTTAATTCGATTCATTTTCATCGGATTATCATTTTAATTGCCAAAGATAGGAAATTTTAGGGGATACTGGCGTAAATTTTATTTCTTTTTTAGCGATCTACCGTTACCTGTATTTCACTTATGATGACACTCTTCCAAACATTCCTGCTTAAATTGCTCGTACAACCGCAATACTTCGCGCCCAATTTTCGACAATTCTATCGTCTCCGGTTCCAGTTTATAAAGCATTGTGAGTGCTTTTCTCTCACCGAAAGTGGTGTGACGTTTTTTCACCACCTGATTATAATTCACGCCGACGGAACGGATTTGCCCGTACAAAGCGGACAGTTTCATCACAAAATCGAGCGCCGAACCGTCGGTTTTTATCACGCGAAACGCCTCGCCAAAAATACGGGCAATGATAAAACGCGCTTTCGAGCGGATGCCCAATTGCTCGTACATGGTGAGGAACTCGGCATACTGCTTATCGGAAAACGTACCATCAGGCAGTTTTCCGCAGGGTTGCTCTTGGGCGGTCGTCCGCCTTTTCCCCGTTTGCGGGGTTCTTTACTTTCATTCATAATACGGATTTTTTAGCGGGTGGATACAGCCACTCTGGATTATTAATTCTTGTTTCAACATCACGCCTTCGGGCATCCGATAAACTACCAACTTCAGAGGGAGTTTCTTCCCCTGAAAGGGCAAGGGTTTTCCGTACAGAAGGTCTCAATGTATTTTGCTTCCGATATTGGAACCTGTTTTTGTTTCTTTTTTGCGCTCATTGTTCAAGTAATGGCATGGCAGAACAAGTCATTTATCGAAAAAAATATTCTCGTACAACCGGTTATCCTCGCGGAATTCCAACCTCAAACGGCTGGGAAGCCATGAGCGGGAGATAATCGGAATTGGACGGGAAATAACTTTTGAGCATGAATGAAAATAATAAACTTGATTTTTATTCAAATAAAAAACGGCAGGCTTTTGATTTTGTTAGCCTGCCGCCGGTTTAGCTAAAAGATAATCCAATCAATATCGGATTCAGAACCGATATTTTCAGCATTGCCGGTAGCTCCATTTTGGAATGTGCTATTCAATCCAAAAAACCGATAAAAGATAGATGTATTTAAATTTTTACTATTTCAAAAGCCGTAGATTACTTTTGATAAGTTCACTATGCGCCGGTTTTACATCCGAATCTTTTGCATAATCCATCCATTTTGAAACGACCTCCGAAATTTGAGAGATAATCTCTTTAGAGAATTTTATATCCATGTTGGTAGCTACGGATAATAAATCGCTATATTCAAAATCACTGCGCTTATTATTCAACGATAATTGATGCTGATTAGTCCATTTCCCTGAAGTCGAATAAGAATAACACAAGTCATAAGCCGGTGCCAGTTCCCATTCTCCGCTCGTATCCATGATAAATGAATGGTTTTTGGTATGGTCGTCATGATTGCGGGCAAGGACATTAAAAACCATCCGGCGGTATAGTTGTTCCATATTTTCGTACGGCAACCCCAAACGTCTCATTACCTGAAACGCATGCTCATAAGAATATCTTTCATCGCGGTTGTAATGAGCGATAGCACACAAAGTCTGGGTATGTAGTTTTTCCCCATTATTCGTCCGGTCGAACCGTTTAGTCATAAAATGGGCATATTTTTTTTCTTTCAATAACCGACATTCAGTCATACGGATACCACAATCCAAAGCCATTTTGTAATAAGCATATTCAATTTTTCCGATGCCAAGTGGATTATCATTCAATTTTTTGTCTTCTACTCCATCGAATTTTAACAGCCAGTAACCAAAATTTTCTGGCGCCTTCACTTGTCCCGAACGCACTTCGTTGGTGATTTCGTTCCACGCAATAATAGCTTTGGGCTTTGCCCCTCCGGCCGAAGTCCCGACTTTTAAAATATCCTTAATAGATTTATTCTCTATTTTAAAATTTGTTTGAAAAGTTTCTTTTTCATTCAATACTTCCCGTGCCAATTCGGTCAATTGTTCTATTTCAATGACAGATGATTCATTCAGCATTTTATCATTGATGGCCGGTGTATATTCCAAAGCGCCCATGCCTCTTTTTCCAACATAACATAATCTATCGATAGGGGTAAATGTTTCTGAATTCAAACCTTGGCTTACCAACCATTCATCAATAATCTTATTCCCATAATCATCTGGAAGCGAATCGGCTAACATGCCGGGCAATCCTTTAAAAGTTTTTCCTTTATGTGTGGAAAATTGAAAAATTCGGTCATTTCTTCGAATATCATTCAAGGGCATGGTCAAGGGGGCAATGTTCCAATTCAAGCGTGCAAAAGAATCGTAAAATTCAAATATGCCGGTCTCTTTTTCTTTATTCCAGACGGCTGCTCCTATTTTTTCGCCCCAAAGGCTTACTTCCAAGATAGTATTCATCGCATTTATTGTTGAATGTTGTTTTTACTTGCCCGTTGCCTGGTCTTTCCTTTCAGCTTCAACAACTCCACGGGGCTTATGGGAGGCTCAGTAACCAATGTTTCTAAATTATCAAGCAAACGTAGTGTTCGCATAGCCGAAACAAGAATGGCAAAAGAAACCGCTTTCCCACTTTCAATCTTGTGTACAGACCCTAAACTCACGCCCGATTTTAGAGCAAGTTCTTCTTGCGTGTAATTCTTACGAAGCCTGTATTCCTTCAGTCTTTTTCCTACTTCCGCAAGAATAGCCGGATTGCTCATACTATACCAGTCCATATTTTTTTCATTTTAGATTACAAAAATACAAATTAATCTTCTTATTTAAATATATTATTATTGTATTTAATACATAATATATCTATTTAAGTAAATTAATGAAATATATGATCAGCTATAGAAAATAAAACCGGAATTGAATACAATCTCAAAAGATCTTTCTATACACATGACAATAAGGCCTGCCCCCCTTATGCTCATAATACTGCTGATGATACTCTTCCGCCTTCCAGAAAACCGATGCTTCCTGCAAGGTAGTAGCAACTTTATAGCCCTTATCGGTCAGGATACGGACATATTTTTCCGCAATCTCTTTTTGTTCCTTATTCCTGAAGAATATGAAAGAACGGTACTGAGGTCCGATATCGGGCCCCTGCCCATTGGTTTGGGTAAAATCGTGTGTCTCGAAGAATAACCGTACCAACTCTTCATAATTAGTCAGGTTGGCATCGAAGACAACCTGTGTTGTCTCCAGATGTCCCGTAGTTTTTGTGCAAACCTGTTCGTAAGTAGGGTGATCCACATGTCCTCCCATAAAACCCACCGCAGTAGAGATAACGCCCGGGGCTTTCATCATATAATATTCGGTTCCCCAGAAACATCCGGAAGCAAAATAAGCCGTATCCGGCTTTTGAGGGATAAACTTCATGGAGATGGAATTGACACAGTGCCGTGTATCTTTAGGTGTAAATCCTTCGCCTGTAAATACATGTCCTAAGTGGGCACCACAATGAGAACAGAGAATTTCTATCCGCCTGCCGTCCGGATCTGCTTTCCGGGTGACTGCTCCCGGTATTTCGTCATCAAACGAAGGCCATCCGCAGCCCGAATCGAATTTATCTGACGAATGGTATAATGGGGCATTACAACGCTTACAAATGTATGTACCGGTTTCTTTATTGTTTAACAAAGCGCCGGTAAAAGGAGCTTCTGTTCCTTTATGGATGATGACCCTTTCTTCTTCCGGAGTCAGCGGATTATATTTTTCTTCCATTCCGGTTTGTTTTTGGTTATCCTGTCCGCACGACGTGATGACAAACAGGAATAAACAGGTGATTATGTTTTGAATGCGGAGCATTTTGTTGTTTGGTTTATCAACAAACAAAAATACAAAAATGTTTCTTTTTCCTGATAAAAAGGGGCTAAATCCAAACAATCACACCTGCAAATAAATAAATTTTCACTAACTTTGATGTTTTAACCGTGGAAATCATAAGTTTGAGTAACTTCGTAAGCATCATTTATTTGCTATCCCATACGGTTTTTTCAGTCGTTTTCTGTTTACATAAACAGTTTTTGAGTAAACTTCTACAATATGCCAATGGAATTAATACTTAACAATATATATATAACAAGTATCTGGATCACAATCGGAATGTCGTTTATATTCTGCCTGTTTTTCAGCATTTTGTCGGTACCCCCCAATGCAAATCTTCATAATTATGGGATAGCCCGTTATGTCATGGCTTGCGCTTATCTGAGTTTGGGATTAATGAATATAATCGAACTTTTTACTCATTCGGAAGTGATGAATATTCAATCGGCTAAAATGATTGCTTTGTTGGTGTGCCTGTTCCAGTCTTTCCTGTTTACATATACAAATATTACGCTCATCAATTTTCATTTTGCAACAAAGCGGAATATCTTTTTAGAATCAATACCAATCATCCTGTTTTGTGTATTAACACCAATTGTTCTTTCAATACATTCCTCACCCATATATACAGATATTCTATTTTTTATTTTTATTGTTTACTATGTTTTTGTATTGATCCGGTATACAATTTTATTTCAGAGGAATTACAATCAATATATCCGGGAAATGGATAATTTTTATGCAGATCAGGAAGCGGTACGTTTTCGCTGGATATATGTATCTTTTTATGCTGCGTTGGCAATCGGAATTATGGCATTATACACAACACTCTTTTTCTCTCCCATAACCGGTATTGTTTTCTCTTTATTTATTATTGGTTTTTATAGCTATTATGGCATTCAATTCATTAATTATGCTCATATATTTCAAAATATTGAAGTTATTATTATGGAAAATACGGAAACTGAAAACAATATTTCTTCTATCCGTAATTATACGTCATTAAAAATAAGTGCTGAACAATGGGTTGCTGACAAGAAGTTTCTGGAACCGGGTGTAAATATCGAAAATGTTGCGATGCAGCTTGATACAAACCGAACCTATCTGTCTGAGTACGTAAACATCCACCTCCAGATAACATTTAAGGAATGGATCAGCGAGCTTAGGATTGGGGAAGCTAAAACACTTTTGTTAAAACATCCGGATTTGTCGGTTTCGGAGATTTCAGAAAGGGCGGGATTCAGCGATAAGAGTAATTTCGGACGCTTGTTTACAAAGAGCGAAGGAATAAGCCCTAACACATGGAGAAAGTCAAAGGAAGGCCAACCTGTTAATCTATAAAATGATGGAACTGGAACGGATAAATTATATATTGTCATTGCTTCTGATTTCTATAGGGTTGGTGGTCGGAAGTTGCTTCCTTTTATTATCTGTACCCAAAATCAAAGAACTGCAAAATTACCGTATCGCCCGTCGTGTAATGGGAGTTGCCTATTCATTGCTGGCTTTATCCATGATAGGTGAGTTTTTACGACCTTCGGATATAAAACCGGATGTCAATATGGTACGAACCATCATACTAACCATCTCTCCCCTATTAGCATTATCCTTTACCCACGCGTCTTTATCTTTGATTAATATACGTTTTTCCGTTAAACAAAAATTGATACGGGAAGTTGTTCCGATTTGTATTATCGGTTGCCTGACATGGGTGGTATATTTTACTGCTCCTATTGAAGTGCTTTATATATTTCAAGGCATTTTTGCCCTCTACTATATATACATCTTATTGAAGTACACCCTCTTATTTTACAAAACATTCAAAGAATATAAATGCCGGATGGATAACTACTTTTCAGAACAGGAATGGAAAAGGCTACGGTGGGTGAATTTTTCTTTCTATTATGCATTGGTAGTAGGTATTCTGGCATTAATATCTATATTTAGTCCGGATGTAATTTTTGTTTTCTTCAAAGTATTTGTAATTCCTTTTTATGCCTATTACGGATTTCAGTTGATCAATTACGGATTCAAATATCAATCGATAGAACCAATCCGTATTGCTTCTGATGAAGATAAAAAAGAGGATAATAACACAACCATCCGCCCGGCATCTTTTGGTGATTTAGAATTCCTGCTTGATGAGTGGATAACACAAAGAAATTATCTACAAGCCGGTATAACAATAGAACAAGTAGCAAACCAATTATATACAAATCGTACTTACCTTTCGAATTACATCAATACCTATAAGCAGCAAACATTCAGAGAATGGATCAATCAATTACGTATGGATGAAGCAAAACGCTTAATGCTGGAAAATGCCACACTACCAATAAATGAAATCTGTCAAATGGTCGGGTTCAGTAAAATAAGTAATTTCACACGACAGTTTACAAAAACTACAGGCATGCCTCCTCTTTCCTGGAAAAGGAAAAATATAAATTATTGAACATTGGCAATTATCGCTTCAATTATCAAAACAACAACGTTTTTGTTGTTAAAACCACGACTTTCTTCTTCTGTTTTTTTAGATTTGTTCCAGCTTAAAACAAAATCATTCTAAAAAAACAACAGATGATAAAACAACGGATAAAACAAAAACCACGAGTTATTTAACAGGCAAGCCTTGCTGGCTGAAGATATTTCTTCTCGCCGGGCTGATTTAGGTAAAAGGGCATCAGGTCCTTTTACTATCTAAAACCACCATATATAGAATAGGCCTTGAAGGGTAAGGATTACATTGATATCGTCGCCAATTTTAACCCGGGGATGAATGACTGACAATCAAAAACGGGCTTTTCACTGCCTTATTTTCAAATATTCCTAATTTAAGACACCGTTTTCCAATCTCAGGACAATCTTAATTTAAGATGTTTTTACATTTGCTCCATGTGAAACCAAGCAGAAGGTAAAAATATAAACAAACAGTCCGAAGATATAAACTTTGTCAAAGAATTCATCTATTTATAATCATATAACTAATGCAAATTAATTATGGATCTACTATCTATCCTGAAAAAACTATCTCTGATTGTTATCCTGGCAATAATTCTTCCACTTACGGTACCGGCACAAAGCGATGACGTACAATATCTACAGAAAAAAGATTCCTTACTTCGGGCCATTCAGTCTCAGGAAGGCACTGAACGCTTGCTTACCCGCAATCAACTGGCCGAAGCCGTTTATTTTTCCGAACAAAGTGTCGACTCATTGCTCAAGTATTATTCTTTGCTGGAACAAGATGCAAGAAAACAAAACGATATAGAGAAAGAGGTCGTCGCGCGAACGAATACGATTAAAACACTCTCCAATAGAGGAGAGGCAAAAATGGTATTAGAAAGAATACAGGATGATCTGGATTTCCTGGAAAAGAATGAAAAATGGACGTTTTATTATGGTTTGATAAATGAGTTTGCGCAAGCACATTTAGA
>JAVBLA010000041.1:0-15426 GCA_031553775.1 Bacteroidales bacterium | reverse complement strand
TATGACCTGTGCCTGGTATGGACATGTGAAGTTCAAAGAAATGAATTGGTTCGTTCATTGGGGCTTACCGGCCATTATTATTTTCAGTTGGGGTATTGCCCTTTTTGAATATTGTTTTCAGGTTCCGGCCAACCGGATTGGCTTTGTCGGCAATGGGGGGCCTTTTAATCTGTGGCAGTTGAAGGTGATGCAGGAAGTAATAACATTGGTTGTGTTTACTTTTTTTACTACTCTGGTTTTTAAAAATGAATCATTCAGATTGAATCATTTGATCGGATTTTTTTTCCTGATCCTTGCAGTTTATTTTATTTTTAAGAACTGAATCAAAAGAATATGACAAAAGTTGATAAAAATGGCGCATCCTGAAAAAATGCGCCATTTTCTAATCATCTGTCTGAATCAATTGCTCGGTCCAATCTGGAAATTATTTCTTTTTTCTTTTTACTATTCCATGTATTACAGACATTAAGAAGAGAAGCATACCTCCTTCCGCAATGGGTGCCGACGGATTAGGATCCGTACCTCCAGTGCCGGGGCCGACTACTTTGAGTACCGGACTGGATTCTTCCTGTGAAAAGAAATTTCCACCGATATTATCAAATCCGGAGGATGAACCGGATGAATTGGATTCTTCTGTTTGTTGTTCGAATAAAGTGCCGACCGACAAGGCAAACCCATTGACCGGAAGCATGAGTGAGATTATAATGGCTATATTGAAGATTATTTTTTTCATGTTTATATTACTTTTGAAACAATGGCACGAAGAAAATAAAGCGGGACTTCGTGCCTTTGTATTGTATTTTAAATCTAATTCGTTTAATCTGAATATCTTTTATCTGTTAACAGCCAGTTTCTTTATCTGGTTAATTCCGGAAGATTTTATAGAAACCATGTACACTCCTGCGGAGCTTACCGGAATGCTTAATTCAGGATCTTCAGTAGAGTAATGATAGATACATCTTCCGCTTATATCATGTACTTCTATGATAGAAATTTCAGTAATACCAGCGATATGAATGTTTCTGTCCTGGCTATAAACCTCCGGAGCAATCGTATTAACATCATTGATATTGGTTGGAGATTTGAAGATGTTTTCTACAATCAGAACCAGGTTGCCTGCTGTTTCACCTGCCGATGCATGGATGTAAAAGCTTTCGCCTGCATTGAGACTTCTGGTTTCACCGGTTTGCGTATTTTGCAGGTAATACCTGTTCCAGTAGGAGAGGCGATTGGTTTTTCCTAATCCGATGCGGTATGTTGCTGTTTCTCCTGCATAAAAATGTACGGGAATTCTGGTAATTCCGTCAGCCGAAGCAGGCAGTTCATTGCTGCTGAAGCTATGTCCTTCCAGTTCTGTCCATATCTGCGGCAGGGAGCGGTTGGCATAGACTACCCGGTCGAGGTCCCATCCCAGATCATATCCCCGGGTGGCGTGTGGGTTGATTACTACGGATGTCTTGTCGGAGTAACCTTCGCCGGAAATCTCAAGGAATATAACTTCAGATGCCGGTGTGCCGGAGGTACTTCGCAATACAGGCGTGCCGGCCGGAGAGGCGTCCCTGAAATTTCTTCCGGGAATAATAACCGGGTCATTGTTTATATCGTTTGTTATCCATTCTTCCATGATGATACTTCTGCCTCCTAAACGGCCGGATCCTTTGGTCAGATATCCGGAGTTATCGCCTGTTCCGTTACTGAAAGTGAATGAAGTTACCGTTCCATCGGGTACCTGGAAAAAAATAGGTTTGAACGGAGGCAGATAGGCTTCGTCATACCTGCTTAATGCTACATATTCTGCTCTTTCTTCCGACCAATAGATCAGCGAATATGCTGCTCCTCCCTGTGTTTCATTACCCGGATTTTCAAAATTATGATTGGTGCCGTCAAAACGGTAATAGGAACTGTAGGGATTACACAACAAGTTCCATCCGTAATCGGCTTTCAGCCAGGGTGATTTATTGGCAGCATCCGGATGTTCGAAATAAACGGTAGGCATAAATACATCATCGGTCTGGAACATCGCACTTTTATCTCCGTAATTGGTTGCTTTGATACGGATGTGATCCATATCAGCCACAGTGATATAGCCGTACCCCCTTAATAAGTGATTGCCTGAATAATAAGGTACAGAACCGGCATTTGCGTGGGGTGTCACATTGACTGTTTTCCAGTTGTTGGAATGTTCGCTTCCTGTTGAAAAGGCGGTTAACCCCCGGTTGGCCACATCGTAGTATTCTACCAGTACCTGCGGCTCGGTATCGCCTCCTTTGGGAATGTTGACCGAAAGCTTGTTGCCGTTCTCATCATAAATCTGGTCTGTATTTCCGGTAAAAGGCATACCGAAATACCGCCAGGCTGAAGCTTCCGCATGCTGGTCGAGGAATAAATCTCCATCGATAATTACTTCCGATGCCAGGCTTCCTGTGATGAAATTATCTTCTACAAACACGTTTACACCTTCTTTCATTACCAGTCCTGATGTTTGGAAGTTGATCCCTGATTTATATACTCCTTTGGCGATATGCACCTGGTAGGGGACTTTGAGAGATCCGTCGCCATTATAATCAAATCCGTAATTATCGACATCTTTTGTAGAAAGATAAGCTTTGTCGATAGCAGCCTGCAGTTGATTGCAGGAGTTATACCAGGAGGTTCCTTCTCCCGTACCGTTATTGGTGGGTGATACAAAGATTATCGGAGAGCGTTCGGGAACATGGTCGCCGAAGCCGATACTCAGGATTCCATCGGCGCAACGGGCCCCGGGTAATCCGTCGTCTTTCACTTTGTAGCGGATTAATATCCTGTCGTCCGGACCAAAAGTTCCACTTGGAGTATAGGTCACGGTTCCGTTACTTGGGTTAACGGAGATTGTTCCCCTTGTTTCATCGGGATTATCGAAGGTAGCATTGGTTAAATAAACATTCTGACCTTCGTCCGGATCCGTAACATGCTCGATGACATTGGTTGTGATAGCAGTGGGAGCGGAGCTACTCGAAATAGTTGCTGTAACTACCGGACAGACCGGTTCGTGGTTCACCCCGGTTAAGGCAATGGAAGGAGAGGTGATTCCGGTAGACCATTCATCCCCGAAGTAAATATTACTTGCGAGGTAACTGGTTACATTGATGGCATTTTCTTCAAAATTCCAGCCGTTTGCACCTACAGCAATGTCAGGAGTGTGTATAATCGAAATATAGGGGTTGTTATAAGATCTGTTGATGTAGATTTTGTTGTCAGGACCTAATTTGGGTGATTGCGAGTTGTTGGAGTACATTCCTCCCTGTACAGGACTATGTTTAGTCATGGTTATCGTTCTGCTTGTAGACGCAATAGGTGTTTGTTCCGCATCGAATTCGATCTGGTAAAGAACGGGTGTCTGTGCATTGACGTCGATGCGTGACAAATAAACAAACTTTCCATTGGGTGAAAATGCTGCTGAATATCCGTTGGTTCCTGTATAGACTTTTTTGTGAGATGTCGCATCCAGGGTTCCCAGTATAGGGTCGAACCGACACAGGCTGGCACCACCCGCTCCGTTCAGGGAAAAAAGGATTACGGATCCTTCCTGATTAGCAACTATATGATGGGGAATACTACCATCGGATATGGAAGGAAACGCTGTGTTCGTAGCAGTTCCGAGAGTGATGGTTCCATTGTCTAAGTTTGCAGTAATTTTTCTAATTCCAATATTGAAAATATTGCTGGAAGTATATCCATACAGTAACCAATATTCATTTTTTGTTCCCGGAACAGCGATCAGTTCGATTCCTTCTCCGATATTGCTTCCGCTGGCAACAAGAGTTCCTGCACTGATACTTCCTTTTCCTGAGTTGGCCGACATGTCTACAATATAGTAATACAGATTTCCTTTTGCAGCAGCGGCGCTTACGGAAAATAAGGCATATTTGTTTTGTCCGGCGTAACAACAGGCCAAGCCATCGGCAGTAGAGCTATTTCCTGAAAAATTACCGAATTTTTGATGAGAACTGTTGTATACTTCATCATGTGATGCATAGAAAACATTTTCCCCATTACAGAAAGGATTGGAAACCGACAGTGAATTTTCATCGGTCTGTGTTTTGGCTGTCGATTTAGGCAAAATTGTAGGAGTATAATTACCGTATTCATCTCTTTTGAATACCAGTCCGGAATAACGGCCAAAATACCAGGTCTCATCCGAGAAAATCATGGGAACTCCGGTAACAGTAACCGGCAGACTAGTATTCAAATCGGATAAACAAATCGCATTTGAGAATGAAACGGATACGTTTGTGTTAAGGAATACTTCGGAAGAGTGAAGCCACAGAACATTGATGGTATTGGTGCCCTGTCCTGACAAAATGCGGCCTCCAAACACCTCCCATACCGGGTTGATTCCGGTATTGTTATTTTCCAGGGAATATTCGGCTGTCGACATTTTATCTACATGGTCAGATCCACTGATGGAGGGATGTACTACATCGTTTATCACAATATTTTTTGTCGGCAGGGAGATCGTTGAAGAATAGCCTTCAGTTTTAAGGAAAACAGTCAGATTCGTGTTGACTGTTTCTGTCCAGGCTACTTCTATGGAGTTGGTGCCTTGTCCGGAAAGAATACATCCTCCTGTTACTCTCCAGGTGGGTTTTAGTATGGTGTTTCCTGCCAGTTCATAGGTGACTTTTGTATAACGGTCTACTGTCAGCGGTCCGCTGATGTCAAGTGGAGTAATACATACCGGATGTATGGAATTTGATTTATAGTAATTTCCGGTACTCAATGCTCCGGCCGATTCTGCATATATTAATCTGTAATAAGGCAGATTTGAAGATGTTATTGAAGGAATATTGTAACTAACTCCATCGGTTTTAGCATTGATATTACCGTTTGCACTTGAAATATTGCCGAACGTTTTGTTGTCAGCCGAACTTTGCCATTGATAATATAAGGGGGGAGTTAGCGATGTAGTACTCATGTTGGCAGATACAGCGATGGAACTTCCTTCCGTATATATGCCCGGTTCGGGGGATGAAATTATTACATCTGATTTCCGTTGCAGTTCGAAGCTTACATCGTCTACCAGAACTTCATTCCAGGCGGCTCCGTCGTAAATTCCCGATAAAACAAGTTTTACTTTCCGGGATACGGGGATTTGATTCTCCGGTAATTCCAGTGAAATGGGTATCCAGGTAAGCTCACTGGTTGGCGTAGTATACTCTAAAGAGGTATTGGAAGATGTAACCAACACAACATCACTTTCATTTTTAATGCTTAATTTTACCACAGTTGGTTTCCAGGCAGCGCTATTGGCGGAAGCTTTATTGACAGGATTGGCAACATATACTGTAAACCGACTTTTTTCATCCGACAAGCATTCGGGAATGGTAAAGGTTTGTGTGTATAAATTGTAATTGGAACTTGGTTGATAATAACCGATAATAAGCATGTATCCATTGCCGTTTCCGGTATGGTCCGATGCATCTATGTAGTTAACATGTCCCATGGATCTGGCTGTTTTGATACGGGAATAATAAAACCGGCATCCATTGTAGTTAAGAGCACCTCTTCCGTCGCTGGTGTAAGTGTATGGAACAACTCCTTCTGCAGCAGTAATGGCGCCACCATAGGTTGATATTCCCGATCCGAAGTCGATTTTTTCAATAAGTTTGTATGGATTTTGTGCATGTAAATTCTGCGCCAGCAGAAAAAAAGACAGGAAAATTCCTGTCAAAAGAAAAGTTTTTTTCATCTGTTTGTTTCGTTTAGAGTTGATTTATTGAATGTTTGTATTTTTGATCGGTTTATGCAACAGGGATATCGCCTGAGTTTAGTTTTCAAGTTCATAAGCAATTCAGTTTAGTTATTAGTTGTTAATAATGCTTTGATCATTGTTGGTTTTTCCCGCTCAATCCCTTCCCCCTTGGGAATACGCATACCTCTACCGCAACATACAACGCAAATAAAATGCACACGGTCCTGTTCCCGTTCCTTACTTTCACAAGCCAGGTAGATGGAAAGGCTAATGCTCCCGGAATGGAGGAGGGACTGCGGGTAAATGTGATTCGAAAATCACTTGCGGTAAATGCATTGTGTCTTTTTTTTATCTGTCTCTTGCTAAGAGATGATGGAGGAATAATATGTGAATTTAATCTGTTGATTATCGAACTATAAAAATTATTTCTATGCTTTAGGAAAGAAACCCTGTGAGCGTTTTTTCGAACAGAGAAAGATAGTTCGCTTATTTATCCAGGAGATAACATTCTTATAATCAACAGAATTAGAAGAGTTTCTTATAATAGGAGGGATAGAATTTGTTGAACATTTTGATAAAGTGTTGGTTGATAATGAACTAAAGAAGGTATCTTGAGGATTAAAGATTGAGCTTTACCCCAAGGATTGTGTTTAAAACTCCGGAGTTCTCTGAGAAATTATTTCGTGTAATTCCGTGGTAAAACTCTTTAATCAAACCAAAACAGGCAGAAATATGATATATTTCGGATGGAAAATATAATTTTCGAAATCGTGTTTTAGAATACCTTTGTCCCGTGGTAAATGCAACCCCATTCAACCTGTTTGCAGGGCTTATCTGTCTCTTAGCAAGAGACTTTTTGTTTTAAATATCCTTATCACATAAAAAAGGCGCATCTAATAAAGTGCGCCTTTTTCTGACTGTGAATTATTTCTTTTTTCTTTTTACTATTCCATATGCTGCCGAAATTAGGAAGAGTATCATACCTCCCTCGGCAACAGGCACTGAAGGATTGGGATCGGTACCTCCTGTACCCGGATTGATTACCTTGAGTATAGTACTTGATTCTTCGGGTGGCGAAAGAAAGTTTCCGCCGAGAATATCAAATCCGGAGGATGAGCCGGATGTGTTGGTCTCTTCTGTTTTCTGTTCAAAGAAACTTCCACTTGTCATGGCAAATCCATTGACTGAAAACAGGAGTGAGGAAATGATCACTATTTTAAAGATTATTTTTTTCATACTTTTGTGTCTTTTGGGCAAAGACACGAAGGAAAAAGATATGACTTCGTGTCTTTTTTCTATTAATATTTGATTGATTGGATAAATATCTTTTTATCTCCTGACAGCCACTTTATAAACCTGGTTGATATGTTGTGATTTAACGGAAACCAGATAGACTCCTGCGGAAGTTACCTGTATGTTCAGTTCCCGGTCTGAGGTATTACAATGTTGATAACATCTTCCGCTGATATCATATATTTCAATGATTGAGTTTTCAGTAATACCGGTAATATGTATGTTTCTGTCTTTGGCATAAATCACCGGAGCAACAGTATAAACATCATTGATATTGGTTGGAGCTTTGAAAATATTTTCCACGATCAGAACCAGATTACCTGCACTTTCACCTGCCGGTGTTTGGAAGTAAAAGCTTTCCCCGGCACTGAGACTTTTGGTTTCTCCGGTTTGCGTATTTTGCAGGTAGTACCTGTTCAGGTAGGAGAGGCGGTTGGCTTTTCCTAACCCGATGCGGTATGTTCCTGTTTCTCCGGTATAAAAATGTACGGGAACTCTCGTAATTCCATCAGCAGAAGCTGGAAGTTCGTTAGTACTGAAACTATGTCCTTCCATTTCTGTCCAGATTTGGGGCAGGGAGCGGTTGGCATAGATTACCCGGTCGAGATCCCATCCAGGATCGTATCTTTTGGTTGCTTTGGGGTTGACGATTACTGATGTTTTATCGAAAGATCCGTTTCCTGAAATTTCCAGAAAAATCACATCGGTTGTTTCATCGGAACTTCCTGAAGAAACACTTCTCATCATCGGTGTGTTTTCCGGTGTAGCATCCCTGAAATTTCTTCCATAGATGGTGATAGAACTGTTGTTTGCATCTTTGGTTGTCCAGTTTTCTTTGATGATGCTTTTACCGCCTAAACGTCCGGATCCTTTCACAGAGCTTCCGTTGTCGGCTACTCCGTTATTAAAAGTAAATGTATTGACCGATTTATCTGGCACCTGAAAAAATACCGGTTTAAATGGGGGAAGATAGGCTTCGTCGTAACGGCTTAATGCCACGTATTCCGATCTTTCTTCCGACCAGTAAATAAGAGAGTAAAGAGCACCTTCCTGTTCTTCGTTGCCTGGATTTTCAAAATCGTGATTCGTACCATCGAAGCGGTAATAGGAACTGTAAGGGTTGCTTAACAGGTTCCATCCGTAGTCGGTTTTATACCATTCATCCATGGTTGCGGCTTCTGGATGTTCGAAATATACAGTCGGCATGGTAATATTCTGGGTGCTGAACATCGTACTCCTGTCGCTGAAGTCGGTAGATTTAATGCGAATCCGGTCTACATCTGATACGGCTATATAACCATATCCCCGTAGCAATGCATCGTCGGAATAGTATGGTACGCCACCGGCATCCGGATGGGGTGTTATATCGAGTGTTTTCCAGTTTTCCGACTTTTCGATGCCGGTCGATACTGCTTCCAGTCCTCGGTTAGCCACATCGTAATATTCGATCAGGACTTCGGGCTCGGTATCTCCAGAGGCAATTTCATTGACTGACAATTTATTTCCGTTTTCATCATATACATTCATTGTGCTGCCGGTAAAAGGCATTCCGAAGTATCTCCAGGCTGAAGATTGTGCATTTTGATCCAGGTAAAGTTCTCCGTCTATATTGACTTCTATTTCAGAAACATTGGTGATGCTGTTGTTTTCTACAAAAACATTGACTCCTTCTTTCATAACCAAACCCGAAACGGGAAAGTTATCTCCGTAAGTATACATCCCGTTGGCGATATGCACCTGATAGGGAACTTTGAGCGTGCCGTCTCCATAGAAATCAAATCCATGGTTATCCGGGTCCTGAATGGAAAGGTACGCTTTATTTATGGCATCCTGCAGGTTTTTGGATGAGTTGCGCCAGGAAGTACCTTCTCCTGTTCCCCGGGCTATAGGGGTGACAAAGATAATAGGAGCACGTTCGGGAACATAATTGCCGAACCCGATACTGAGGATACCATCTGCACAGCGGGAACCGGGCTCTCCGTTGTCTTTGATTTTATACCTGACGAGAATTCTTTCTTCCGAAGAAAATGTTTTCCCTCCGATAGGAGTAAAAGTCACGGTTCCGGCTGCATCATCGAATGTAAGAGTGGCTCTGGCTTCGGTAGCGTCATCGAACACGGCACCGATCAGGTAAAGTCCATTTCCGTCAGAATCTACTACACCAGATTTTACATTGACAGTGATGGCTGTCGGGCTGGCACTGTTGGGAACGGTACCCCATACGGTCGGGCAGGTTGGCTCATGGTTTAGTCCCGGCAAAGAAAGGTCGGGTGGAGTAATACCTGTAGACCAGGAAATTCCCGCTCCTTCAGCTATATTGTTGGACGAGTTTCTGTATGTAATAGCATTTTGTTCGATCCTGAAATCCACACTATTGGATGCTATATCGGGGGTATGAATCACAGTTGTATATCCATAACTATAACGGTTGATATAAATTTTACCATCCGGCCCTAATTTAGGGGATTCTCCATATCTCGCATTACCACTGATTGAGATAGCTCTTTCTGCTACAATACTCAATACTTCCTGAGAGTCATCTATTTCAACCTGATAAATTTTTCCATTAGTATCACTGGTGGCCAAACGTCCTGCATATATATATTTGCTGTTTGGAGAAAAAGCACTCATGTAAATATTGTTGAAATAGTTCAAGCCTGAAGTGCATGCGATGGAATTGGTATTGATTACTCCGGTATTAGGATTAAATCTGAAAACAAGTAAGTTGTAATGGACCAGCGATATAAGTGTTCCGTTGGCATTGGAGCAGAGACTGAAAGGTGCTGTGGTTACGTTTGTTGCATCGACTTTGTATTCAATGTCAGTTCCATGGGTGAGTGTTCCGTTTACTAAGTCGACAGTTATTTTTCTGACATCGATAAAAGTTCCACTGACTCTTTGGATAGTTGTAAGCAACCAATACTCATTATTGGTATTGGGAATGGCGATCAACTCTATTCCTTCGCCACAGACCCCTTTGGTAACAATAGCTGAGTTGGATGGAGTAGATACAGCGCCTTTTCCATTGTTCGCTAACATGTCTATTACAAAATAATATAAATTTGCTTTTCCGGCATCCGCACTCAATGAAAATACAGCAAATTTATTTTTTCCCATATAACAGCAAGCTAATCCGTCTGCAGTAGATGCATTTCCTGTGAAACTACCCATCGTTTGATGTGATGTATTATAGGCAACATTAGCCGAAGTGTAAAACACATTCTCTCCATCACAGTAAGGATTGGATACGGACAAGGAGTTTTCGGAAGTATTGGTTTTTGCCACATTTTGAACCAATGGAGTGGGAGTATAAGTTCCGTAATTGTTTCGTTTGAAAATTAATCCCATACCGACTCCCCAAAACCAGGATTCATCGGAAAAAACAGCTTCTTTTCCAATTACGTTTACAGGTTCGCTGACAGTCATTCCCGACAGGCAGGTTGCCCCCTGGAACTTAACTTCTACCCGGGTTCCTGGATATGCCGTTGAGGCGCGTACCCAGGATACGGTGATTGTGTTGGTATTCTGTCCTGATAGGATAGTTCCTCCGTATACCTCCCAAGTGGGAGTCAGTCCACTGTGATTGGTTAATGTATAGGTTTCTGTTGTATAATGGGTCGTAGAAAACGGCCCACTGATAGTGGCTACAGGAGCATCTGTCACGTTGACATCATAGGAAGGAAGGGCTACGCTGGTGCTGGATCCGGATGCTTTCATCGTTACTTTGATCCGGGTATTTTCCGTTTCTGTCCAGATAACTTTGATTGTGTTGGTATTTTGTCCTGAGAGAATGCACCCTCCCACAATCCTCCAAGTGGGCATGGCTCCCGGATTTCCGGTTATCTCGTATGTTTGTTCTTCGTACCTGTTGACCGACTGAGATCCGTTGATTAGAAAATCAGCAGCCATGGGCTGTAAAACATTCTGGGAAACCCCTATGTTGTACTCTTTAGTAAGATCAAATCCAACCCCGGCGTATATCAGACGATAATAAGGTGAAGTTCCCAATGCCAAGGCAGGTGTGGTATATGATACAGCATTTGATTTGCTGGCAATTGTACCGGAGGCGGAAGGGACATCGGTATAGGTAATACCATCGGACGAACTTTGCCATTGATAATCGATAGGAGGAATCATATTTGTAGTCGACATATTGGCACTAAGGATGGCATATGTACCTGCAGGATAAATTCCCGGTTCATTCAGGGAAAGGTTTACATCGCTCACCTGCAAGGCTTCCATCTTTATATCATCTATTACAAATTCTCCGTTTCCCGGATTTGTGGGTACTATTGTTATTTTTACATTTCCTGAGGCAGGTATGGATGATGCCGGAATTTCAACAGAAAGTTGTTTCCATGTAAAATCGGTACCGACTGTAGTGAGGGCAGTGACATCCGTACTTGCAATGATAATATCCGATTCGTTTCTGACATCTAATCTGATTCGGGGCGTATTGCTATCGATCCCACCTCCATTATTATACATCGTTCCTAAAACAGAATTTGAAGCCCACAAAGAGAATCTGTATTTCGGTTGAGATTTATTCAGATTATAAAAAGTTTTGGTATAAACAATTTGATTGGGATAGCTTATGATACCCAAGGCCAGCATATATCCATCTGTATTTCCGGTATGATCCGGCTTGTCAGTGTAAATGCCCCCAATACTGCGGGCTGTTTTTAATCTTGTGTAGTATGGCTGCGGATTGAAACTTGAAGTTTTGTATGTCGCTTTGCAGCTTCCTTCGGTAGTTTCGTTCAAAGCACTACCAATAGCGGCGGTTCCCGACCCGAAATCAATTTTTTCAACTAGTTTGTATGCGGCTTGCCCATACAGGTTAGATTTCTGCCACAGCAGAAAGACTGACAGGAGAACTCCTGTCAAAAGAAAAGTCTTCTTCATTTGTTTGTTTTGTTTAGAGTTGTTTTATCGATTGTTTCTCTTTTTATCCGTCGCGTGAAAAGTCTGTCGGCTGTATTTTGTTTTTATTATCATAAGCCACTCGGTTTAGATGTTAATAATCAGTTGATTTTCGGTTTTGTAACAGGATATGCTTATTCGTTGTATTACATTCTTCTCCCATCCCTTTCTTCCAAGCCTGATCAGGGTAATGCATATACAACGCAAATAAAATATGCACCCGCAACTACATAAATTCACTTTTCATTTTTCCCTGAAAGATCAGGGTAAATGTATGTGAAAGGGTTTATGACCCGCTTGCTATGGCTTTCTCAAGCGCAACATCCGGGTGTGCGATACCTGAAAGGCGGAAGAATTGGATGGGGAAAATGAAAAATATTGTCTCTTAGAAAGAGATAACAAATGGATAAAAAAAAATATTCAACACATTGGTTTTTAATGAAATATAAAAGATATTATAACCAAAAAAAGATTCATTTTGAACGATTTTTCAAACAATGTTGGAAAATATGAATGCTAATTAGAAGGTAACTGATTGTTATTTAACCGAATTAAATCGTTTTTCTACTGAGATTGAGAGCTTATTTGTTAAACGTTTTGAAAAGTCATTGATTGATAGCGAGTTAAAATAGGCAAGAATTTAATACATTCAGGTAGAAAAATATAATTACCTCCTTCCGGGATTGCTCTACCTTTGTCGTGCGGTAAATGTGATGGCCGGTAATGGCTTTTTTCTATTCTATCTGTCTCTTTCTAAGAGACTTTTTTATTTTTAAAAGTATATACAATAATGAGCTTGAAAGAATAATGCTTATGTTTTGATTGTAATATATCCTTTCTATCCCATTAAATATCTGGCTGTAGGTTCAATTTACTATCTTTTCAGCACCATTTTCTGAAAATTGCAGCATAAAAAAACTAATCAAATAATATCATTTTAGCTCTCATTGTTTGAATGCCGGAATGATATTATTTGATTAGTTAATCTTCAGTATGCCTATGCTTCTGGAGAAATCTTATTTGTTCTGTACACAACGAACAGAAAACAAAAGTGCCGGATAATAACCAGGTCCGGACATACCACTGGAGACGCCAAGATAACGATAACCAGAAACAGCACTCCACCAATCTCCTTCGTTTAAAAACCAAGGAGTACCATATCCGGCCAATGCGTCATGAGCTGCCATTGTCCACCATTTTCCGGTATTTGTTTTATCAGCATTCACTTTTTGCATCAAAGTAGTCCACTCTGTTGCAACCGGTAAATGCCATCCTTCCGGACAAGCAGTTGTTCTATTGGTATTGGAATAGTAATATCCATTTGCACTTGGATTGGAAGTCGTTTGAGTTGTACCGTGTTTAGTAGAAGACGGTATACCTTCTTTTGAGTTTGATACCATCCAGCAATCATTTCCATACATGTGTGTCTTATAAGTAAATCCGGTTACAGAAGAGGCTATAATACCTGGGACTCCTCCTGTTCCGCAACAAGTACAGTCTTTGATATTAATTGTAAAAGAAATTTTATAGGGAACTCCGCTAACTTTAAATAAAGCATAGAGCATAACCGTATTTCCCATTGCATTACCGGATGTCATTGACCGTACGCCTCCGGAGGTATAAGAAGGAGCAATGTCCGGTTTGAACTGTAAAGTACCTATATTACCGGCTGTAGTAATATTCTGAGTGATACTTCCTGCATCTTCTATTGTAAATACCAGATCGGTTGCTGTTGCACCGGAGATATTGAAAGTATAATCGAAGTCATATTTTGGATTACCGCTTCCGTCTGTGAAATCGTTTGTACGACTATTAAGAGTCCCGCACGCAGCACCTGTATCAGTCATTTTTACATCAAAGCAGTATTTCCCAGTAATTGAAGCAGTTCCCTGATAATTAGTATAATTCACCTCATTAGGTGTAGTATTAACGGTAACTTCGGTACTAGTAGCATTACCTACGCTCATACAATTGGAGATACTCACTTTTACCTTGTGTATATTATTGGAGGGAACACTGCTGTAAGCCGGGGCCGTATATTCAAATTTATTATTGGAACCTGACTGTTGCTGGATACCATCCACATACCAGGTGTAGGTAAACGGAGCTGTTCCGTTACCGGCAGTCGCCGTAAAGGTATATTTATTCCCTTCCTTGAGGTTGAAGTCCTCATAAGGACTGATCTGGGCGGAAGTAAGCGGAGTACAGGCCGGCACCACATCCACTTCCTTGTTGATGGAAACCGGTCCGCAACCGTTCCGGGCATTCACCTTGATGTTCACTTTGGCTGCCCCGGTAATTCCGCTGAAGTCAATGTTGGCTTCGGTCGGATCGGATAAGGGAGTGACCACAGCCGCAC
This sequence comes from Bacteroidales bacterium, assembly GCA_031553775.1. Taxonomy (GTDB): domain Bacteria; phylum Bacteroidota; class Bacteroidia; order Bacteroidales; family Azobacteroidaceae; genus JAISFI01. The sequence continues at coordinate 1,120 of JAVBLA010000041.1, read as the reverse complement.
CGCTACCACTTACCAACGATGTTTCCCAGCTGATCTGTTCCGGTTGGGGAGATGCCTTGACCGAATAAGTCAGCACATCACCCGGATGGGGTTCGTCAGGAAAAAGATTCCATGTAAGGTTGACCGCATTGGTTCTGACTACTTTGATCTCGGGAGACAGGTTGCTGAGACAGCCATTGTTGTCTTTATAACTCACCTTGTATTTTCCATCCAGGGTGGCATTGAACTGGTTCACGGAAGTTGTTGCCTCCCTGTTGAAACTTCCGTTTCCGTCGTCTTTGTACCAATAGTACTCGATACCGTTTCCCCCGGCCTGCAGGGATGCGGGATTATTTCCACAAATAAAAGCACTGCTGCTTCCGGTATTGATAGAAGTGGCATTGGTGGCTTTTATGGTCACCGATTTATTGCCTGAAGTGGAAGAAGAACTGCAGTAACCGGTGGAAGAAACCGTTACTGAAATCGCAACACTGTTGGCATCCGGCAGGATGGTATAAAAAGTACCGTTGTTGGGGTTCGCATCTGTTGTCAGGGGATTCCCATCGGCAAACCATTGGTAAGATACGTTCACCGGGCTATAGTTATTAGTTACTTTCAGTTCCAGCAGGCCTCCCTTACAGAAAATCACATCGTCAGGATCAACCTCACCGTTAATGGTAAATGTGGGGGCGGTTAACTGTACCGTGGAACTTGTATTTACCGAAACGCTGTTACTGGCCTGGGAAAAACAATCGTCTTCTTTGACTACCGCAAACCAGTTACCGATATCCGAAGGACTGTCCAGTACGATACTTTCCCCCTCGCGTGCCGTACCTGTCTGCAATACACCGTTTTTATACCAGGTAATTGTCTGTCCCGGTTCCAGTTGCGTATTCAATGCCGTCAGGATGACTTCTCCCCCTGAACAAATGATTCCTCCGTTGGTTGCCATAATGGTTCCTATGGATGCCGGAGAGGTTGTGTTCTTATCGGAAGCCAGTGTTATTTCCCCAGGGGTACCGCATCCCACCACATCGCTATAAACCCTATAGGTTCCGGCCTGGTCGGTTTCAAAACTGGTCCCCATTCCGACCTGCTTGTTGTTCAGTGTCCAGATATAGGTTGCATCGGCATCGATATT
>JAVBLA010000053.1:0-32792 GCA_031553775.1 Bacteroidales bacterium | reverse complement strand
GGAGCTATGCGCAGATGCTCAAAGCTTAATTTCAATGAATCTGACTGGCTGGGAGATACTTTTCCGTCGATCCTGATATTCCCGTTATCAGGATGCCTGATCTCAAAATTAGCCACGGTATACACTTCGTCGACCATCGACAGGAAAGACCGGTTAATTTCGAAAGATTGTTCCCTGAAGCGAATCTGAGAGGGTCGGACCTGGACGAAAATGTCCGGAATGCCCTTTCTTCGTTTCAGGTCGTTCGTCAGTTTAATTCCTAATGACATATTTCCGCTCATAGGAATGAATTTGTTGTCTATACCCAATGCCAGGTCTATGCTGTCGTTGGCTACGTTCAGTCCGAGTTTCAACGAAGTGGTATCGGCATTTGTACGGATATCTCCGGATAACAGGTTCCCGTTGTTTTTTGCCTGTAAATCTAGATTGGTATTTCGTAGGGACGTTGTTCCCATACCGATTAATGGGAAGCCGGCCTGCAGTCTGAAAATATGGGCAGTATCGCTATAATTCATCAGGATAGTTCCCCTTTCTTTGATCACGAAAGGTAAAGAGAGTGTTTCCGAAAGTTTTTCCGTATTGTTGACGGTAACCGAAAGCACAAGGCTGTTGTCTCCTTTTTTTACCGGCTTTTGCATCTCTACCAGGCTGGGAAGTAACCGGTTGATCATATTGTTGAAAGAAACGGGAAGACTTTCTAAAGAATATTTTCCTGAAACAGAAGCTGTAATAAGATCGGAATTCAATGAAATGTTTTTCTGCATTTCTCCGGGATTCTCCACTGTGAGTTTAATCTGGTGCTGCCTGAAAATACCTTTCGAGGTTTGGAAAAGCAAACTATCGATCTGAAGATATCCGGCCAGTTCGTCTAATGTATTACCGGTTACTTTGCCATGTATAGTTGCCGAAATTCCGGCTCCGGGCAATCCTGTAGATACATGCAGGGGATCCAGCAGAATGTGGTCTATCCCGGCAGAAATACTTCCGGAAGATTGCTTCCCCGGGGACATAAGATACATGCCGGTCAACTGTAGTTTGGCATTCGGATCGTTTACGGAAGCCTGCAGGCTGATGCTGTCGTTCAGATAAGATGCATCGGCCAGTATATTTTTGTAGTTGTATTTGTTAAAAGTAAAATGATCAATATCCAAATGGGAGCGGGCGGCGATTTTCCCATTTCCTGCAATTTCTCCTTTGGCTGTCAGGCGGAGCGCTGTTGTTCCGAATAAAGTATCCAGCATCATCCGGTAGAGATCGACCCGGGGAATGTTCATTTCCAAATCAAAGTTAGTATTTCCCTGGGGATACCGGTATCCGGCTGTCCCCGATAGTTCCGTTTCTATACAGGCAGAAGCCAGGATGGCACGGATCTGCATACCGGGCAGGCTCCCGACTGCAGAAAGCGTAAGGCTGATTTCTTCCTGCCGTTGGAGTATTGCAGGGACCGGAGATCCTGTCAATGCCTTGAATACCGGTTCCAGGCGGCCGGCCTGTACTTTCAGTTCCCGGATGGATAAACTCAGGGGACTTTCACTCCATCCGGTATAATTTTTCAATGATGCTTCAGCCGATAGTTTCATCCATTCCCCAAAAGACGCTTGAAAGTGGGAGAGTTTGATTTCCGGAAGATTGCCTTCTATTGTTCCTTCAAAAATTAACGGGTCACTGATTTTTTTCAGAGGAAGATAAAAAGCCTGCAGGTCGGCAGGAGCAATTTGTGCATCGATTTGCAAACTCACAGAAGCGCTATCTGCCAGGTGGCTGATGTTCGTTCCCGTATAATCGACCGATGCCTGCGAGATTTCCAGTTTGGAAGACGGGAGTTCTATTTGTAGTTCTTTTAATGAAATCAACTGTTTCTCTGAACCCAGCTTGGCTTTTAACCCGGAAAGTGTAAACCCGCTTTTTTCCCGGAAGGTAAGATTGTGAAGTTCCGCATCCAGATTTTCCAGGTCAATGGATTTCAATGAAACCTCGGTGTTAAAATCCGTGATGTGTATGTGGTTGGGATCAAAAATGCTGTCGGCAGGTATCTGGTCGGAAATATCATAAGATATCTGCCCGTTCGATAATTGTATCCGGTCGATCTCGATCGCCATTGTACTTTTTTCTTTGGGTGTCGTATCTTTCGATGCGAAAGCATCTATCAGGAACTGAAAATTAAAATCACCGCTCAGACTGTCTTTTTGGATCCGGGCTGTAAAATTGTCTAAACGGACGGATTTGATCAGTAGCCGGTTATCCAATAATTTAAATAAGTTAAAACCGGCCGATAATTTTCCTGCATACAATAGTGTATCTCCTTCTAAAGTTTCTATATATACTTGTTCGGCTTCCAGCTTATTGAAGGGAGTCAGGTAGATTTTCCCGATCGACATACCGGAGCCTGTTATCCGGCTTAGTTCTTTCAACGCAATATCAGTGATTTTCTTTTGTACGGCAGGCGAAAGCAACAAAAGATACACCAGTAACAACAGCGAAAATAAGGTCGATACTGTGATGATTAATATGCGTTTAAATACTTTAATATCTTCTTAAATTATTTGTCAGATAAACAATCTTCCGGTAAGGAGTGTTCAAAGATAAGTGAAAAATTGCAATTTGCTTAGATTTTTATCAATTTTAGAGTTATCTTTGCTGGCTAAATTTAAATATTTTCAATGGACGAATTAAAAGTATTAGTAAATACGATTGTGGATGCCCTTCAGGATAAAAAAGGAAAAAATATTACTACAGTCGATATGCAAAACCTTCCCGGAACGATTTGTCAGTATTTTGTTATTTGTGAAGGAAATACGCCTACCCAGGTGTCTGCCTTATCTGATTCCGTATGGGATAAGGTTTCCGAAAATCTTAAAGAGAAACCTCTGGGAGCGGAAGGCATGCGCAATGCCCAATGGATTGCCATGGATTACGGCTCTGTAATATTGCATATTTTTGTTCCGGAATTACGGGAATATTATAACCTGGAAAATCTGTGGGCAGACGCAACTTTAAATAAAATTCCCGATATATTATGAGTAATACACCCCCTAAAAGGCCTCCGCAAAAACCGGGAGCGCCGAATAATACCCCGGGTTCTTCCAAATTCAATATGATGTGGATGTACGCCTTGATTCTTTTATGCCTGGCGGGTTTCTATTTCATGAATGAAAGTAAAGTCTCCAATAAGGAGATGGGTTGGACACAATACCAGGACCTGGCGGAAAAGAATTACTTTTCCAAAATGATCGTTTACAACAAAAAAAATATTGTTGTCGGTACACTCCGGAAGGACAAAGTGGCCGAGGTCTATAAAGCCGATACAACGAAAGTGATCGGGGACGCGACAGTAACGGCAAAGATCCCGTCGTCGAATAAATTTACCGATTATTATGATGAATGGAAGGCTCAGGGAAAAACCAATGCCGAATTATCTTTCGAAGAAGGTAGCGGATTTTGGGATATCTTCCTCCCGTTTGCACCCTTTCTGCTACTGATTGTAGTCTGGATCTTCCTTATGAGAAGGATGTCGGATGGCGGTGGCGGCGGTGGTATGTTTTCCGTAGGAAAAGCGCGCGCCCAGTTGTTTGATAAGGGAAATCAGGTCAAAAAAATTACGTTTAAAGATGTAGCCGGATTGTCGGAAGCCAAACAGGAAGTCGAAGAAATTGTGGAATTCCTGAAAAATCCGTCGAAATATACCGAGCTGGGAGGTAAAATTCCGAAAGGAGCATTGTTGATTGGCCCTCCGGGGACTGGTAAAACACTGTTGGCTAAAGCTGTAGCAGGAGAAGCCGATGTGCCTTTCTTTTCCTTGTCAGGTTCTGACTTTGTGGAAATGTTCGTGGGCGTGGGAGCTTCCCGTGTACGCGACCTTTTCCGGCAGGCCAAGGAAAAAGCACCCTGTATCGTTTTTATCGATGAGATCGATGCGGTGGGCCGTGCCCGTGGACGGAACCCGAATATGGGATCTAATGACGAACGGGAAAATACTTTGAACCAATTACTTACGGAAATGGATGGTTTCGGTTCCAACAGTGGGGTGATTATCCTGGCAGCTACCAACCGGGCGGATATTTTGGATAAAGCGCTTCTGCGTGCCGGACGGTTCGATCGCCAGATCAACGTGGATTTGCCGGAATTGAACGACCGGAAAGAAATATTCATTGTGCATTTACGGAATATCAAGATAGACAACTCTGTGGATACGGATTTCCTGGCTCGCCAGACACCCGGATTCTCGGGCGCCGATATTGCCAATGTCTGTAACGAGGCTGCTCTGATCGCTGCCCGGAACAACAAGGAATTTGTGCAGAAAGAAGATTTTATGAATGCGGTAGACCGGATTATCGGCGGCCTGGAGAAAAAATCCAAGATCACTACAGCCGGTGAACGTAAAGCCATTGCCATCCATGAAGCGGGACACGCTACTCTGAGCTGGATGCTGGAATATGCCAATCCTTTGGTAAAGGTCACCATTGTTCCCCGCGGACGTGCCTTAGGCGCTGCCTGGTATTTCCCGGAAGAGCGGCAGATTACCACTACCGAACAGTTGCTCGATGAAATGTGTTCTACCCTGGGAGGACGTGCCGCAGAAGATATTTTCCTTGGAAGGATTTCTACCGGAGCGGCCAACGACCTGGAACGGGTTACCAGGGAAGCGGTTGCGATGGTCACCTACTTCGGTATGAGCGAAAAATTACCCAACCTGAATTATTACGATTCCACAGGGCAGGAGTGGGGCTTTACCAAACCCTACAGTGAAGCGACTGCCAAACTGATCGACGAAGAAGTACAACGGATTGTAAACGAACAGTTCGAGAGAGCCAAAAGAATCCTGAAAGAAAACGAAGAAGGACATCATAAACTATATAATTTGTTGCTCGAAAAAGAAGTGATTTATGCGGAAGACCTGGAGCCGATTTTCGGTAAAAGGAAGTGGACTTCCCGTTCGCAGGAAATTTTCGAACAACAGGAAAAGAAGGAAGAAAAAGGGGAAACCGAAGCCGGAACAACAGCGGAGGTAGACCAACATGAAGCATGAAAAATCTACTATTGAGAACCATTTCCGGGATTGTATTTGTACTGGTTGTTTTGTCCGGTATCTGGTTCGGTCCCTATAGTTTTGCGGGAGTCTTCGGACTGATCACAGTGCTTTGTCTGTATGAGTTCTACAAATTAATGAATCTGCAGGAAGGTGTTTCAGTTCGTCCCTTAATCAATTGTGCGGCCGGGCTGTATCTGTTCCTGTCCACTTTCATGTCGTTTCACTGGGGATATCCCTTTTTCCTGCTGTTTCTGCCTTACCTTTTTTATATGATCAGCATTTTTGTTACGGAATTATATCTCCGGAAATCGAATCCCATTCATAACTGGGCTTATTCTTTTCTGGGGCAAATGTATATTGCCGTACCTTTCTCTTTATTAAATATTTTGTGTTTCCGCTCCGGAACATCCGGTGAAACGGTTTACCAGCCGGTTTTATTACTGGCTTTATTCGCCTTTATCTGGATCAACGATACCGGCGCTTATTTAGTGGGTGTCAGTATCGGCAAACACCGGCTTTTCGAACGTATCTCACCGAAAAAATCCTGGGAAGGCTTTTTCGGAGGGGCTTTGTTTGCCATTGCATCTTCTCTGGCTTTCGCATATTACGTTCCGGATCTTTCTACCATGCAATGGATATGCCTGTCGGCAGTTACCGTTGTTTTTGCCACTTGGGGAGATCTGGTGGAGTCCTTATTGAAAAGGACGATCGGGGTGAAAGATTCAGGGAATATGATTCCCGGTCACGGAGGGATACTGGACCGGTTGGATAGTGTGATGTTGGCGGCTCCGGCGCTTACTTTTTTCTATTTTATAATAATGGCGGGCTGAACTGAAATGTGATTTTTTGCTGAAAAAAGACTGGAATTGATGTCCGTTGACTATTACCGGTAATGTTAATCAGAGTTGAAACTCTGGTTCCTTAATTATTCAGTATAAAAAACCTTAACTTTGTTGCTTACCAGCGAAATTTTCAATCCATTCTTTTTCTTTTCTACTTTTTTCGTAGGATTGAATCTTATTTGTAAAAAGTACTCTCCATAATCTTGATTTTCCTGTCCAATTTCAAGAGGAGAGCTTATCAATAATCTAAAATCGATATAAAAATCAAACATATAAGCCGTATTTTTCTTTAGATGAAAAAACTCACTTTCCAAACCCGGAAATATTATTTGAGGAATTACTTTTCGAATACTGTCTTTAAATATCTCCAATTCCCACTGCATCTTATGATTAAATGCCATTTTTTCAACCGTATTATCATTTTCTATTAAAAAATCATCTTTCGATTTGTTTAAAAGAACGACCGTGATTCGTAATGAATCTGTAATTTTATCATGATTCGTATAAATTGTCAATCTGATATCATTAGACACAGATTGAGCAAGGCAACTTACTATTGCGCACTTAAAAATAATCCAAATAAAAACAAAAATCTTTTTAGGATGCATAATTTAGAAAATAGAATTAAAATTCTCTATACAGTAAACTTATTACATTACTTTCTATTATTCCTTGAAATGCTCTTTTGTCAATGAGAAAGGAGTCTTTATAGGTTAGTCTTAGAGAATATTCTCCATAATCGTTGTTTAATTCACGAAAATTGTGCAGATCTTCTCGTATCAATGTTTTAAAATCTATATCAAAATTAAAAATGTGTTTATCTCCACTTTTTAAAAGAACATAGTCTTTTTTTGATGGTGTAAAGTTTGGATCAAAAATTGGAATTATCATTGGTATTGTATCCTGAAATAATATTTCCAAATTCCACAAAGGCGATGCTCTATTTCTTGAAATAGTAACAACTTCTTTATTTAGCAAATAGATATCATTAGTGGTGTTATTTTCTAAGAAAACAGTTATATTAACAAAATCAGAAATTGTATCTTTTGTTGTGTTTATAGTTAACTTTGGATTATCGATTTCTATAGACAACTTTTTGCTAATGCAACTTGCAAAAAAACAGATTAAAGCAAATGAAAATATTTGATGTCGCATATTTGTATTATTTATATTCTAAGAAAATGATGGTGTTTGGAACTGCCGCCAAATGGAGGCCAATATTCTGCCCGATTATTTTTTACTTTGATCTATGGATAATAAATAGTATAATGATTATTCATAAGTTCCTGATAAGTTATGTCTTTTCTATAGTATGCATTATATATCCTTATGGAATCCCATTCATCTTGAGTTTTTGGATCTTCCGTAAAGATATACACTGAAAACTTACCTGCAGGAAGTTTAGAGAAAATTTCTTCCCAATTAGGGTCAGCTTCTCCTACTCCAATTTTATTACGTGGTGCGATCGAAAATATATCTGCAGGACGTTTTTGGGGTAATATTGTATCCGGATAGTGATATAATACCCAATCTGGAAAATTTTTCCAATAAGCTAACCAATAGTATATCCTGTTGTCTGTATTATTACCAATGGCCAATGGCTCTCCAGGGAATTTATCCCTACAAGAAAATGGCAATAAAAAATAACCCAGTATTAATATTGTAAATGCTTTTATATTTTTTTTCATAATAAACCTCTTTTTATTTTAATGAAAATTAATAAGATGGAATTATTCAGTAGACCCTAAGTATGTCCTTAATTATAGCATTATGCCAATAAAAATCGTTAAAATCTTTCATAAAAATTATTGCCACTAAGGCCATCTATTAATATCAAGAATATGTTTTCGGCCACCATTTAGGTGAAAATGACTATTACTTGGATCTTTAGTCCGGGTCTATCAACATCCCTTGAAAGCTCTCGTAAACAATTGCATTTCTTCTGAAATCTTACTAATTCAAGTTAATGTTAATTGTATGGTTATTTATTCTGCCAAAAATCAGGGAGAAATAGGCTTACTCAACATATGGTATCTTTAAAAACTCAAATCCATTATCTAATTTTCTTCATATTACCAGAAACAATAATTCAGCCATGGGGATTTCAGAGAAAAGGTATGACCATGGTCTGCATTTTAATTTACGTGAAGATTTAGCATTTTCGTCAGGCAGCTTAAACGAAACTGGAAGTAGGAAGCACATTCCTACCGGCTGTCCCCTATTTGTCGCTGGAACATCAAATTTGACAAGTTTAGCTACTCGCAAAGCTTCATCATCTATATCTTTTCTAACGCTTTTAACTATTCTATGATTATGCGTAATACCACAAGTATCAATCCAAAATTCGACAGCAACCCTTCCTTCTATTCTATCTCCTTTTGCAGTTTCAGGATATTCCATATTTTCTGCAACAAATTTCAACAACGTTTCAATACCAGGCGATTTTTTATTGAATACTGGAAGTTCTTCCGGGCTTCCAAACACTTTGACAGTATCATTGCAATTATGCTGAGCCATTACAGGAAGTATTGCTCCGGTGATTATAAATATAACTGTGATAATTTTTACCATTTTCTTGGAATTTTATATATGAAATGCCACCATTTTGAGCTAAAAAGAGGAGTATACTGATCATAAATTAACCCTTGTATACCATAACTGTTTATTCTGGACACAATATCAAATCCATGTTTTCGATACAACCCTTGATTTTTGTAATTATATAAATATGTATTCCATTCTTCCAGCCCCTCAACTACAGAATCAATCACTACACCATTATACTTTCCGGATAATACATTAGCACGATGTTTCATTTCATGATATGCAATAAATGCTAATCGATCAAAATTATCATCAAAAGGATAATCACCGTAAAAAATAGCACCAGTTGTAGGGTCTGTTATTGCAGGGACCCCTGCCGTTTCTTTTGGATTATAAGTCCCTTTAAATCCAAAATACTCCAACGCTTTTTGCTGTTGCCTATTAGCAACAAAGTTTTGAAAAACTTTTTCATTATTTCTAAATCCTTGCCCTCTTATTAAATTAGTTGTATGTTCGGGATATATCATTACCGAAACGCTTGGATTAAATGTCCAACCGTTTTTATCTACGCTCCAAGCAGAAACATTGCCACTCCAACTGTTATGAGTAATATTATAATTCACCCCTGTTGATAAAAAATTTGTACTTATTGGAAAGCCCATTTGGGGAGATAACCCGGCAGACCATCCGGTACTGAACCCGCTTTGTGCAGAATATGAAGCATACACCGTATTAAATGCGGCAGTAGCACCTACGGTTGCAGAAAAATCATTACTTTTAAAACTGTATCCGACACCTCCTTGTACGCTTATTATTCCCGGTATTCCAACAATAACAGTAAGACCAATACTAAAACCTCCGCTTTTACTCCAACCTATGTTTGGGATAAGGAAAAAGAACTCCCCCGTTGGATCAGTATAAATGAGCGGGTTATTCAGGCAATACGAGTAGCGATTAAAATTCTGCCCGAACTCCGGCACCTGTACATAAGGATCCGGACTCAAAAACCTACCCAGCACCGGATCATACAACCGTGCATTCATATTAATCAACCCGAACACCGCCAGATGCTCATGTCCCGTATACCCCCGTGCAAGTAACAGGGTAGGTTCACTCCCCGGTGCATACACCTGCTGGTTTTCGGAATTCCTCAACCTCCCCCAGGGATCATAACTCAACTCCTGTACCACCGGGCCGCTGCCCGAGGTAACCTGCGTAATACTACCCAGGTAATCCCTGCAAATATAATAAATATTCCAATTCCCTGTGTTCGTTCTGATATAAACTGCAGGGGCACTGTAAGCATCCCCTCCTAAATAAAGCCTTTCTATATTTCCTCCCGGACTGTTGTCTACTTCATATTCTGAACCGAGATAATAACGGGTCTGCTTGATTGAATTGTGCTGCTTAGTCTGCATACTTACCCTGTCCCCGCTTGCATTGTAGGAGAATGTGGCTGAATAGTTGTTCTCTGCCAGGGAAGCAGGCCGCATGAAAGAGGTATAGGTAACGGTTTGTTCCCGGAGGGGAATGCCATTCCCGTAAGGCGTGATATCGGTTACTGCGTAAGGCTTGGACGGATGATTGTACAGGTAGCTGCCCGTCAGTGAATGATCGGTGATATTGCCTTTGTTGTCGTAAGCCATGGTATTTCCACCGAAACCCGTCAGGCGGTTCAGGTTGTCGTAGGTAAAATCCTCCCGGATGTTTCGGGTATTGTCCTGCCTCCAGTTCAGATTCCCTGTTTGCGGGTTGAAATTGTAGGATTGATTGAAGAACAGTCCGGAAGTTGAAGATCCGGCGCTTCTGCCGGTGGGCAGTCCGTATGCATCGTATGCATAATTCCGGTTGATACTGCCAGTGGTGACACGGGTAGCCTGTCCCCGGCTGTTCTCTTCTTCCAGTTTCCAGATGGAGGTTTGATTATTCAACCTGATTTCTGTCAGGATCCCCCTGGTATAAATATAGTTTTCCGTAGCGATATCTCCGGAGAGGTCGGATGAATAAGCCAGGGATGCCAGGTTCCCTGTTCCGTAAGTGTAAGATTTCCGGAACCACTTGTTACCGACGGTTTCTTTTTCGGTCGATACCCTGCCCAGGTGGTCATAAGTGAAGTATTTCGCCGTATTATTCGAAGATACTTCCGATTCCAGGGATCCGTCGGTATTGTAATTGTACGTTGTTGAGAACTCCTTGCCTGTTTTACTAACCAACCGGTAGAAGGCATCGTAAGCCATCACGATGGAATCGCCATTGGCATCGGTTTCCTTACGGATATTTCCTGCAGCGTCGTAAACATATTGTTTGGTTCCTGCACTGGGGTCTATGATTTTTGTTTTTCTTCCGTAGTTGTCATATTCGAAAGAAGTGGTGACCCCTCCCGGAGCAACGACCGACACCGGTTGCCCGTCGGCCCGGTAGTTGTAAGTGATGGTTCCCCCCGGATCGCTCACGGTAACAAGCATGCCCGTAACATCGTATGTTTTGGTCGTGCTGATACCGTTAATTGTACTGGTAGTGCTGTTCCCGTTGTAGCTGACCAGGTCCTGTTTACCGGAAGCATACCGGATGGTGGTCATCCGGTCGTACCCGTCATATTGATACGTATTCCACAGGGGCTGTGAACCACTTTTGTAAGGCATCGATTTTTCCGACACATTGCCCCTGTAATCGTATCTGGTATCGGTATGGAGGAATATCCCATCGAAACGTTCTTCGCTGCTGCGGATTTCCCGGTTGATTGCATCATAATATGTTTTGACTGCCGGTTTTCCGGTTGTGGTTTGGGTAACCACGTAGGCCGATGCGCGTTCCTGTAGCAGAGAGCATGAATTAGGATCGGTCTTCAGCCGAAGTCTATTGTTAGCGTCAGCCCGGTAAGAGAATCCTTTTTTCAGGGCGATGGAACGGCAGGCGGAAATAGTACCGTTGCCGGATAAACTTTCTGAAAGTTCCATTTCCGGGTTGAATGGGTTGGTTTCCGGAAAATCTGCAGGCACTTGATACCATTCCATCGTGGTCGACGTAGAGGTGCCGTCCGGACGGATTACTGAAGTTTCCCTTCCGAAATGATCGTAGACAAAGGTACTTATATTGCCTTTATGATCCTGAACACGCAGGGGTTGTCCGAATTTATTCCGTTCCAGCCAGGTGGTAGCCAGGCCCAGGGCATCGGTTTCCGTTTGAAGGAGGTGATGGCGGGCGTCGTAGGTGTAGGTTTTACCCAGGAAGGTTGAAGTATTATAGGGCGCTGATTTTTCTGAGAGTACATTTCCGTATTCGTCGTAAGTCCAGCGGGTTTCATCGGTTTTATTCCCGTCTACTTGAGAAATCTTACTGACCGGCAGATGGTTGGAATCATAACTTATTTCAGAATAATTGTTCCAGCTCGAGCCATTTCTGTATTGAAGGGTAGAAGCATCTCTCTGCTGACCTATCAGGTATTTTGTCGATGTATTGAAGTTATCGTAATTGATAGTAGTCTGGGTTGTCAGGCCGTTCTCGAAAGAAGAATTGATCCAGACAGGGTTGTTGTACCCGTCGTGATAATATTCTTCAGTCAGGGTGGTGTTTTTCAAAAGATCTTTTGAAATTTTTTTCGTCATTTTGACAGAAGCCTTTTTATTGGCAGCCACCTGGATACCATATTCCATAGTCGTTTCAGCCAAAGAATTTTTTTCTTTTTTCAGTATGCCGAAATTGTAGGGATCGAATGTGTGGGTGTTAGTTTTCATGCGAAGCATATCTGTCGTTTCCAGTTTTTCAAATCCCCGGAAACCAAGCCCTTGGAGGTGTATGACCGCTTTTTCATATCCATAAGACTGGAGACCGACAAGCTGTCCGTTCAGGTAGCTGTATGTATGCCAGGCCAGATTCATCGGTCCGTTATAAGTTATATGGGGATAAATCGACGTTGAGCTATAAGAATAGGGAGAATCCAGTCCGTTCATTATTCCATAAGTATGTAGATTTACCAGTCCCAGACTGTTCTCCATCCGGCTGATCATTTTCTCCTGGCCATTGTGCTTTGAATAGCCAATCGGAGTGACGTGGTCATCAATGATGCTCAATACCTGCCCGGGAACGAACCGGGACAGATCTGCGGAAATAAAATGTGCATTCGGATCTACACTTATAGTGATGGGATCAGGTTGGGAGTTTATTTTACCATTGAAATTCAAGAAGACAGAAATAACCCCCTCCTTATTAACCAGTAAATCCGGAAATCCATTATTGTCGATATCCTGAGTTATAAATTTGCTGTCACGCCAATTATGAACAATATCCGCTCTTTCTACTTGCATACTTCCATCTCCTTTGGAATAGTAATAGGTCCAGGTTTTTCCATTATCGTGAACAAACTCATGATCTTCACAATATAGGGGAGCCATACACAAGTGACAATGGGTAAATGGGTCCGATTCGTTTAAGTGACCGCATTCCAGACACACTGACGGTAAGTCGAACGGGACAGGCATACATTTATACCATGGATATGTCTCGCTCGGACTTTGCAGGATATCTGTTGTTCCATCTCCATTAAAATCCCCAAATAAACACTTTCTATATATGAAACTACTTTTACTAAAAGCGTTGGTCGAACCACAGGGTTCCAATGAATAAGTACTTCCATTGGTACGGAACTTATAAAAATTAATTCCTCCCTGATGGAAATGGGCAATCTCCATTTTTCCGTCTCCATCTATATCCATGGCGCTGATGCGGTCGTACAGATACAGATTAAAACAGATTGCCCTATACAATATGGACTTGTTATCCAGGTCTATCAAAATAGCTTCAGAATTTCTGTCAGTATCCCATGCTGTTTTGCAGTAGTTGATCGCAAGGATTTCTGTTTTTCCGTCACCATTAAAATCTCCCTGGCAATATAATCTTGAGTAAGGACTGTAGAAAGGACCGTCTTTGATAGCTGGGTTGGAAGGAAAGGAATAATAAGATACAGCCATATTTTTATCATAAACAGAAAATAATAAATATTCTGTTCCTGATCCAACAGTAGAATTTACCCTGACCAGCTCTTCTGTGCCGTCACCGTTTACATCCATAGCGGTCAGTTGCTGAAATCCCTCTTCGGCATAGATTATGTCCGGATTTACCCGATAGGTGTTCATGTTTCTATATACCAATAATTTTTGAATAGCATCATATTTACTTCCAAACTTAACATAAGGGCCATTTGTTGCTTTGATGCCATAAACCGGGATGTCAGGATATGCAATTAAACCATCTCCCATCAGATAATGGTCGAATTTTCCCCTGGAAAGAACGAGACCGGGCACAGATGTATTTTCAAAATAAGTTCTCAACTCTTTATCCATATATTTATCCAAAGAAGCAGCAAGATCTCCATGTCCGTATGTGAATCTCAACGGATTCAAAAACACACCACCGGCACTGCAATGTATTTCTTTCAGAAGCGATACTTCTCTCTGTTCATAAACAAAAGAATATTCACGAAGCATTTCTTGTCCGTGGAAAACCAGTATGTTTTGCAGAATCCTATTCTTTAAGAATGTCTTTCCGGCAATATACTGAGTTGAGTTATCCTCCCGGGATGTATAATTGAATTTTACGGAAGCAAAGTGCGGTTCATCTTTTAGAGTACTACTGAATCCTCCGTAAAAAATGGTATTCAGGTAATAGTCGTTGTGAATGTAATCGTATGTATAAGTGATAAAATTTCCGAGTATATCATTTATTTCCGTCAATGGATAGGAAAGTTGGGAAGAAGTATTGTCAGTATAACCGAAAATCGCCTGGTTTCCGTTAGGATAGAATACTTTGAAACAAATGATAACGGAACCGGAAATATAAGCTTCGGCTTTAATCAAACCCTGTTCCGTTTCATAGTGTATTTTCCCGGCCCCTTCCGATAATTTAATCAGGCGGATTCCGTCGAGTGTGTATGCATCTTCTTTATTCATAGTTACGGAAGAACTGTTCCCATCATAGTAGATAGACTTGTTGGTTGCCCGGATGGCAGAAATTCCGCCGATATTCCATCCTTGTCCGATCAGTCCGTTACCCGACTGGCTGTTATATGCTATTGTCAATTGCGGTTGGAATCCTTTTCTTCCGGAATATATTTCAACAGGGACTTGGTAGGTGACGGCACCCGTAGGGCTTTGGGCATATTGTATGGGAATTTCTCCTACCGATTTGCTTTTATCGATGCCGGTAGGATAGCGGGACAGGTTGTCGATCCCGGATGTTAATGATTGTATGTTTGTTTCTCCCATCTGATTATATCCGTTTTCACTCCTTCCGGAAATGCCGGATGAGTATTCTTCCCGGCCGGAGGTGCTTGCGTTTCCTTCTTCCGGAAGCGAAGATCGGGGCTCGACGGTTTGGAAGATATAAATGAGAACGGTGTCTGTTCCTTGAATCTCCATCCGGTATTGGGTGGAATCCATTTCCCAGTAGTGGGCTAAGGGGTTTTCAATAATACTGTCATTTTCATGGTCATGCGTACAATTATCCCCGCAGGCATGGCCGGCGAAAGTATTCACAGAGAGGCTGCCCAATAAAAAAACAGCCGAAAGCATCAGATAAGTGAGAAATCTCATGGTAAAGTGTATTTGAAAGTTAACTATTAATCGTTTCGGATAATCTTCCAGACAGTTTCCTGTTCTTTCAGGTATATTTTCAGAAAATAAATGCCTGAGGGTTGGTCGCTCAGGTCGAAAGACATTTTTTCCAAAGTGATTTTTTGCCGGATAATTAATTGCCCCTGGGAATTCCAGATACCGATATCGCTTTGGGGCTCTTCCGGAAGTGGTGCGATTTCTACTGCCAGCAATCCTTTGGTTGGATTGGGGTAGATCCGGATCTTGAAATCGTCCAGTATTTCATTAAGAGGAGACGATTGAACTTTCTCTTCGGTATTCTCCGGAGCCGATCGTAAAGGAGTCATATTAATGACACGGGCAATACGGTTGCCGGCAGCATCATACCCATAAGATATGCTTTCTTGTGCCTGTACTCCTGTTTTAGCTACTACAAGCAGGAATACCATTAAATAGGTTTGAATGAGTGTTTTCATGGGGTATCATTTTTATTTTTTCAGTTCCAGTTTAGATCCGGGATTACTTATCCCGATGCCTACATTTCCATTGGCCAGTACACTAAGGCTTTCAAGCCATTCATTATTGTCATACCGGGTGGTGCCCACTACGAACCGGTTGTTCGATTCCGGATAGGAGCCAATGTTCACCCGCATTTCAGACATGTTGGTTCCCGCATTGTAACGGGCAATCCACAAAGGTTTGCTATTCTCCCATTCGTCGCCGAAGAACAGGCGCTTGCCGTATCCGGGAGCAGAGGCATAATTATTGTATCCTACCTGGAGATCTCCATTGATGATTTGTTTGCCTGTAAAATGATTGTCACCACGTGTAGCCAGTTCATACCACGGATTAGCAGCCTGAGCAGAAAGAGAAGATTCTTCTATCTTTCTGAAAAACAACCTGTCATTCCTCCAGAAAGTTCCTGCTATTTGCAACTGTTGGTGCCAGGCACTGGTAGAACGTATTGAAACCAAATATTTCCAGGGATGCTCCGGGGTTTCTTCTGGGAAGCCCTCTTGTGGCATACCGCTTACATAAACTCCTGAATTCACGGGTTTATTAAATCCATTTTCTGTAGTTAAAAGTGGTGCTGTTCCAGTCCCGATCTGCTGGGAATACAAAATACCAGACTGAATAAGTACTGCTAGAATGGTGATGGCTTTTTTCATGGTGCAAATACATTATGAGTTGATGATAAGTAATTTTTTATTTTAAGTAACAGGAAGATATCTTTATAAGTGCAAATATATGACATAAAATGTGTAAAATGCAAATAATTTTGCATGTTTTATAACATATTTTTTATAAAAAAAACAAATACATATAATGAGTGTTCCTTAAAAAAGTATTTTATTTTATCCTTCTTTTAAAGATTCATTAATCGAGTCAATATACTCCAATATTTCCTCCCGGCCTTTTCTCTTTTCTGATGAAGTATAAAACACAGGAGGCAATTCTTCCCAGGTTTCCAGAAGCCTGGTTTTATAAAGTCCTGTATTCTCCAGGAGTTTCGTAGCTGAGATTTTATCCGATTTGGTGAAAATGATGGAGAATGGCACCCCATTCTCGCCCAGCCATTCCATAAATTCCATGTCGATGGTTTGTGGCTCGTGGCGGCAATCGAGTAATACAAAAAGTGAGGTAAGCTGTAAACGCTCCAGTATATAATTTTCGATAATCTCCCGGATCTTTTCCCGGCCTTTTTTACCCCGTTGTGCATAACCGTATCCAGGTAAATCTACCAGGTACCACTGATCATTAATTAAAAAATGGTTGATTAACTGGGTTTTCCCCGGAGTGGAGGAGGTCATAGCCAATCCCCTTTTTCCTGTAAGCATATTGATCAGAGAAGATTTTCCTACATTGGAGCGACCGATAAAAGCATATTCGGGACGGCTGTCTGCCGGGCATTTTTTTACATCTGTGTTACTGATTACAAATGTTGCTGATTTTATTTCCATAGTGTTTTTGAAAATTACTGCTTACAAAGATAAGAAGTTTCTTGGATTTTAACAATCGTCATCTTTCCCTTGTAGTTTCTCAATTGTTTTTATTTATCAGGTTTACAACCACTTTCACTATTACATCTTTTTCTTCTGTCCGGCTTTCTGCAATCATCAGTGTTAAAGCGACAAGCGTGTTGTTTTCTATTAAACGGGATCCGTTGCTTTTGTACAAAATTCTGTTCTTTTCTAGAAACCAAAGAAAAAGAAATGCAGCAATCCTTTTGTTTCCGTCGCTGAAAGAATGATTTTTTGTAACCAGATAAAGCAGCATAGCAGCTTTTTCTTCGATACTCGGATAAAGTTCGTTTCCTCCGAATGTTTGATAAATTGTGCTGATAGAACTTTTGAATGATTGGTCTTTTTCATTACCAAATAAATCGCTACCTCCAAATTTGCTTTTCAAACTTCTAATAGCTTCCATTGCATTCTCATAAGTGGCATGGAATTTACTTCCTTCTGTGGTTTCCTCAACCGTTAATTGTTGATAATCATATTTGTCAAGTGTGTCAAGAGCATAGGTATAGTCAGTAATTATCTGTAATAATCCTGTGGCCTCATCAATAGATAATTCTTTATTATCGATAATGTTGGCTAATAATTTTACGGTTTGTTTTAGTTCTTCGTATTGTTTGGTTTTTATTTTATCGTTGATGGCATAACCTTTTATGAGGTATTCTTTTAGAACTTTGTTTGCCCAAATACGAAATTTTGTTGCATTCTGAGAATTAACTCGATAGCCGACAGATATTATTATATCTAAATTGTAAAATTTTGTCTGATATACTTTGCCGTCATTAGCAGTATGTTCCAAAATGGAACTAACTGAACTTTCATTTAATTCGCAAGAATTAAATATGTTACTTAAATGCTTTGTTATAGCAGGCCTTTTTGTGCCGAATAATTCAGCAATTTGTTTTTGAGTTAACCAAACAGTGTCATTCTCTAATCTAACATCCAGATTTGTTGTTCCGTCAGGGGTCTGATAAATAATAATTTCTCCAGTTTTCATAGTTGTTTTGTGAAAATTTCACCAAAGATACAAATTTGTATTGAAAAATAAAATTCAGGAATATCATACTTTTTTGTATCTTGAATACTGGAAAATATCATTGCTTCTCCGGATAATCAATCGTATAATGCAACCCCCTGCTTTCCTTCCGGTTTGTAGCCTGTTTGATAACCAGATACCCTGTGTTGATAATATTCCTCAATTCACAGATCTCGCGCGAAACAACTGAGCGTTGATAGAGGTTTTCCGTTTCGCGGTAAAGGATTTCCAACCGGTCGAAGGCTCTTTTCAAGCGGAGGTTGGAGCGGACGATTCCTACATACGACGACATGATCTGGCCTACTTCTTTGGTGCTTTGTGTGATCAATACCATTTCTTCCGGGAGGGAGGTGCCTTCGTCGTTCCAGTCGGGTATTCCGGTTTGATAGTCGATAGTGTCGATTACAGATAAGGCGTGTCTGGCGGATGCATCGGCATATACTACCGCTTCTATCAGTGAGTTGGATGCTAAACGGTTAGCGCCGTGAAGGCCGGTGCAGGCGCATTCTCCGTTGGCATAGAGCCGGTTAATGCTCGATTGACCGTTGCTGTCAACTACAAGTCCTCCGCAAAGGTAATGCGCCGCCGGAGCTACAGGAATATAATCTTTGGTGATGTCGATACCATAACTCAGGCATTTGCTGTATATGGTAGGAAAATGAGTTTTCGTTTCTTCCGGATCTTTATGCGTAACATCTAAGTAGACAAAATCATCTCCCCGGTTTTTCATTTCGGTATCGATGGCCCTCGCCACGATATCGCGTGGAGCCAATGATTTCCGTTCGTCGTATTTGTGCATGAACTTTTTACCGGAACGTGTCCGCAAAATGCCTCCGTATCCCCGCATGGCTTCGGTGATAAGGAAAGAAGGCCTGTCGCCCGGATGATACAATGCCGTAGGATGGAACTGTACGAATTCCATATCCTTGACGTGTCCTTTGGCGCGGTAGACCATTGCAATGCCGTCGCCCGTGGCAACCACAGGATTGGTAGTGGTCTGGTATATATTACCGATACCTCCGGTAGCCATCATCGTAACTTTCGACAGGAAAGTATGAATATTATTGGTATCCTGGTTCAAAACGTAAGCGCCGTAACATTCGATATCTTTCATGTAGCGGTTCACTGTTTTTCCGAGGTGATGCTGGGTAATGATGTCGATCGCAAAATAATGCTCGAATACAGTGATATTCGGATGCCTCTTAATAGCCTGTATCAGGCTTTCCTGGATTTCTGCTCCCGTATTGTCTTTATGATGCAGGATCCGGAATTCCGAATGTCCTCCTTCTCTATGGAGGTCGAAATTTCCTTTATCGTCTTTATCGAAATGCACCCCCCAGGAAATCAGTTCCGAGATTTGAGCCGGTGCCTCACGCACCACTTTTTCCACCACACTCAGGTCGTTGATATTATCTCCCGCATCGAGCGTATCCGCAATATGCTTATCGAAATTGTCCAGTTGAGAAGTAACCGAAGCAACCCCCCCTTGTGCATAATATGTATTGGCATCTTCCAACGAATTTTTACAAACAATAGCTACTTTTCCTTTATTAGCTACCTTAAGCGCAAAACTCATCCCCGCAATTCCCGATCCAATAATCAAAAAATCAAACTTATACATAGCCAAACCTCTTTAAAAACCTTTTCCCACTCCAAAACCTCAACTCTCAACTCTTAATTTTCAATTTTCAATTTTCAATTTCTAACATCCTTCCCCCACATCAACTTATTCCTCAAAGTCTCATAAAAAGTCTGTCCCTCTCTTTTTATAATCTTAACAGTAAAATCTGCTTTGGTAATAGACAGGCGGCTTCCGGTTGGGAAAACCTCCGACCGACCGTCTATTGAAATCCGGAAATTCCGGCTGCGGCTCTCCACATTCAGTGTGATCTTATAATCATCCGGAATGACTAATGGCCTTACAGTCAGTGAATGAGGTGCAATCGGACTTAGTACCAGACTTTTAGCCTGTGGAAGGATAATGGGTCCATTTACACTCATGGAGTAAGCTGTAGAACCGGTGGGAGTAGCCACGATCAGTCCGTCGGCCCAGTAACTGCTCAGATAATCCTCATTCAGGTAGGTATGGACGGTTATCATAGAGGATGTATCCCTTTTGAGGACAGCTATTTCGTTCAATGCATAATTAAATCCATGAAACAGATTGTTCTCGGTTTTAAGTTTCAGCAGAGATCTTTCTTCTATACGGAAATTATTCCGGCAGACATCATCCAATGTCTGTTCTATGGCTTCGTCCGGGGTATCGGCCAGAAAACCTAAATTACCCGCGTTGATGCCCAGAATGGGGATATTTCTTTTTCCGATCAGGGCGGCTGTCCTGAGAAAAGTACCGTCACCACCCAGGCTCAGGGCGACATCCATATCATCATTTTCTCCCGAGAAAATTCCTTTGACTTTGGGTTGATAAGATAAAGCCTCTTTCAGGTAAAGACAAAAATCTTCCTCGATCCATACTTCCGCTCCTAATTTGTTTAGATGGTCAAATACCCTCCTGACAGGATTACTGCCTTCTTCCTGGTATTTATTCCCGAATATTCCGAATCTCAGACTCATACAATTGAAAATTGAAAATTGAAAATTGAAAATGGGGCAAGGCCGATTTTCGATTGAAAATGAGATACTATTTTTCTGTTTTTGAACAAAGTGGACAGGTATTTTGAGTTACATTTTTAAGTAATACATTAACTC
Organism: Bacteroidales bacterium; assembly: GCA_031553775.1. Taxonomy (GTDB): domain Bacteria; phylum Bacteroidota; class Bacteroidia; order Bacteroidales; family Azobacteroidaceae; genus JAISFI01. The sequence continues at coordinate 12,027 of JAVBLA010000053.1, read as the reverse complement.
ATCGAGTCTTTTCTTGAGTATTTCGTCTACCAATCCGTCTTTCTGGAAATAATAAAGGATATGGTAATTGAATCTTTCCAGGCTTCTCAGGAAAGGAGAGGCATCTTCCAGGTCGATTTTTAATACCATAGTCAGTTTATCGGTCAGAGAAACAGGATAGGTAAACAGGGTGAGTATCCTGGCATGATTAGATTCTGCGAGACGGGCAATGTTCGACAGGTCGTAATCCAGGGAATTGATTTCCAAAACGATCAGGCTTCCCGGATTTCCTCCGTTGGTTATCTCATCGAGTTTCCCGATCAGTGCATCGGTAGTAACCGAGCCTTTGTATGTTCCTTTCTCGTCGATCACAGGGAGCAAAGTCAGCCGGTCTTTGGCAAAGATGTGCAAAACCTCCGTCAGCAGAGTGCTTTCCTGCACGCAGGGAGCAAAAATACTCAGGCTGGCGATGGTATTTTCCGGATCTTCCATCTGGAAAATGTCTTTATCGGAAACTAAATAGGAATAAGTTCCCGAATCAACCACCGGAAGATGCGCAATTTTCAGGTCTTCCATCACTGAAAGCGCATAATTTCCCGTATCGGACGACTTTAATGCGGGAATTTCCCTGTTTAGTATTTCTTTTGTCAGCATTCTTTGGTTTTTTTGAAGCAAATCTATTACATTTGCACTCGCATAATCACTTGCAAAGGTATTATTTTATTAATAATAATGACGAAACTAAGTGTAAATATCAACAAAATTGCCACTTTGAGAAATGCGAGGGGAGGGGATGTCCCCAATCTGATCAAAGTAGCCGAAGATTGTGAGTCTTTCGGAGCGGAAGGTATTACTGTCCACCCGCGCCCGGATGAACGGCATATCCGTTATGACGATGTAAATCGTTTGCGTCCGAAGGTCAAAACGGAGTTCAATATCGAAGGATATCCGTCCCTCACATTTATCAACCTGGTATTGAAGACAAGGCCGGATCAGGTAACGCTGGTTCCCGATGCTCCCGATGCCATTACTTCCAATGCAGGATGGGATGTGAGAACTCATTTCGATCGTTTGTGTGAAGTGGTGGAGGGCTTTCATGAAACAAAGATCCGGACTTCCATCTTTGTGGGAACGGACCTGAAGAATATCGAACTGGCGGCAAAAACCGGTACGGACCGGATAGAATTATATACCGAACCTTATGCCTTAATGTATCCGCTGAACCGGGAAAATGCCGTGAAGTCTTTTGTGGAAGCGGCAAAATTGGCAAAAAGCCTCGGACTTGGAGTAAATGCCGGACATGATTTAAGCTTAGAAAATCTGGCATACCTGCATGAACAGATACCCTTCCTGGAGGAAGTGTCTATCGGCCATGCCCTGATCTGTGATGCTCTGTATATGGGATTAAATGAAACGATTAAAAAATATAAAGACTGTTTGAAATGAATTTGTTATTGACTATCCAGGAAGGTGTTGCCCAGGCGATGCCCGAATTAACCGAAGTGATTGTTCCGGAGGAAGCTAAAATCAGTGTTTTCGACCTGGCCCTGAAAGGCGGATGGATCATGATCCCGATCGCTCTCCTGTTACTGGTTTCTGTAGCGGTACTGATAGAAAGAATCCTGGTTATCCGTAAAGCGGAAAAGGAAGACAATACGTTTATGAACCGTATCAAAGATTATATCCATGAAGGAAAAATCGATTCGGCGCTGAATCTTTGCCGGAAAAACGATACTCCTTATGCCCGTATGGTAGAAAAAGGAATTTCCCGCCTGGGACGGCCGATGAATGACGTACAGGTAGCCGTGGAAAACGTGGGAAATATAGAAGTGGCTAAACTGGAAAAAGGTTTTCCCTGGGTGGCTACGGCAGCAGCAGCAGCTCCGATGTTGGGATTCCTGGGTACTGTAACCGGTATGGTGCGCGCATTCTTCAATATGGCGAATGCAGGCAGCAATGTGGATATTACTATTCTTTCTTCCGGAATCTATGAAGCTTTGGTTACAACCGTTGCGGGATTGATCGTTGGTGTAATCGCCCTGTTTTCTTATAATTACTTAGTTTCACAGGTGAACGGTGTAGTCAATAAAATGGAAGCACGTACCATGGAGTTCATGGATTTGCTCAATGAGCCGGCTAACTGACAGCAGGTTTCCCATTTATAAAACAACAAACAATGGCACTGAAAAAACGAAATAAAATTACCGCCGAATTCAGCATGGCATCGATGACCGACATGATTTTCCTGATGCTCATCTTTTTCATGATCACTTCTACGGTAGTTGTTCCGAATGCAATCAAGGTAACGCTTCCGCAAAGCCAGAAACAAACGGCTGCCAAGCCACTGACGCGTGTTACCATCGACAAAGACCTGAATTACTATGTCGCTTTCGGAAAAGAAAAAGAACGGATGGTTTCTTTCGAAGAAATAACACCTTTTCTGAAAGATTGTTATGCGAAAGATCCCGAAGTGTATGTGGCACTTTATGCCGATGAGTCGATCCCTTACAAGGAAGTAATCAAAGTGATTAACATAGCCAACGAGAATCAATTCAAAATGGTATTGGCGACAAGACCTGTTAAATGAAGGCAACCAAAGAACAAATATACGGCTGGATCGGTTCCGTGATGTTCGGGGGACTGCTATTGCTGTTGCTTCTGTTGACGGTCATCAAAACGATTATTCCGGATCAGGAGGAAGGCGGTGTGCTGGTGAACTTCGGCAATATAGACGAGGCGGCCGGGACATTCGAGCCGTTCGGTACGACCGATCCTCAAATTACAGCTTCATCTACTCCTTCGTCCCAGGCGCCCTCCGTGGAAGATTTGGTCACTCAACGCCATGAAGAATCAGTCGCCCTCACCGAAGCCCAACGAAAAGAAGCCGAAAGGCGGGCGGAAGAAGAGAAAAATCGCCGGGCAGAAGAACAACGCCGGCAGAATATTTCGAATCAGGTATCCGGAGCATTTGGCGCCGCATCTTCTTCTCCACAATCGAACAGCCAGGGAACAGGACGAGGAACCGGTAATCAGGGAAGTCCCCAGGGAAATTCCGACCAGGGCGCCAATACGGGGGTGGGAGGTTATGGCTCATTTGCTTTGAATGGCAGAAGTCTGGGAGCAGAAGGGCTTCCGAGGCCTGCTTACGCGGTACAGGAAGGAGGAAGTATTGTGATCGATATAACAGTCAATTCGAATGGCAATGTCATTGAAGCCAAGATTGGGAAAGGTACGAATATTGATAACCTCAGCATGCGTAATTCTGCTATTGAAGCAGCTAAAAAGGCTAAGTTTAACCGGATTGAAGGGTCTAATAATCAGTATGGTACTATTACGTATCGGTACGAATTGAAATAAATACTTAATGAAGATATAAAAAACAAAGAGGTGTCAAAAATCAATTTTGACACCTCTTTGTTTTTGCATAGCGATTACTTACTGATAATTAACTTACATTGAGTCTGTTCGCTTCCCGATTGCAGGTTTACAATATAAACTCCTCCTGATAAATAATCTGTATCTACCGGGATATGGTATTCAATACCTTCGCTTGCTATTCCCGGACGGATATCTATGACTTTGCGTCCCTGCATATCATAAACGCATATAGTCACTTCTGCCTGACGGTTTACTGCGTACCTGATAGTTGTATTGTCTTTGGCCGGATTCGGATAAATACTTATATTTAATTTAGCTTCCGGATCGATCAGTATTTGCCGGGAAGATGTAGCCGTTTTTAGGTCGTAAGGGCCTATGTCGTTATTGGCAACCCTGGGAGTCAGCGCAGTACCAAACAGTTGGATTCCTATCTCCGGAAGTGGAGCGACCATTCCCTGTTTGGCAGCTCCGATCAGTTTACTTCCTTCCTTCAGCCTGGCAAAACCTTTGGGCAGGCTTCCGTCGATGCCGCGGGGTGCTTTGGCGGCGTCTTCCGACAGATCGCTGTAATCGGAAAAACCTATTCCGGTGAGAGCAGTCGACCAACCTTTAGAAATAGCCGAAGCAAGTGCATTATTCGATTCGATACTGCCGCTTACAATTTCCTGCTTACCCAGACAGGCATTGTTGTAGAACTCCATCGTCTTACTGGACGATTTTTCAAACATAAAGTCATATCCGCACCCGAACGCCAGGCAATTCACTATTTTCAGGCCTCCTCCATGGCTGTTCTGGTCAAATCCTTTGACGGAACTGGCTTTATTGCAATTGAAAGCCACACAATTCCATGCTTCATGCACTCCAACCGAAGAACCTCCGGTTCCGTTTCCTCCCATTTTAATACCATTTCCATTTCCCTGGTTGGCGGGATGGTCACCTTCCCGTGCCGAGCGCCAGGCCCAGCACTCAATCAAATAAACAGGATAGTCGGTTTCATATAAATCCCAGCCGTCGTCGGAGTTTTCCCAGGCGCGGCAGCGGATAAACCAGTTGTCTTTTCCGTTATGCATCTTACAGGCATATCCGTCGGCGTTGCCACCTTTGGTCTGCCAGTCGTAATTTCTGTAGGAATCGCAGTCAATAATGAAGTTGTTGCTACAGTAGGATCCGTCGTTTTTGGAAATTCCGGGATGAGAGTCCTGAAAACTGTGTCCGAATCCGAGTTGAAGACCGGTATCTCCATTATAACTGAATGTGCAACGTTCGTATATATTATAGTTTCCTTCCAGTTTAACGGCATTGTCCCTGGCTTTTGTCAGGTGTATCCCATAGAAATACCAGTAGTCTCCCTGGTGTACGATTCCCCGGAGTTTGCTGTCGCCTTCACTGGTGCCTGTAGGTTGGTCGAAATTAAAGAGCGGTTCTTCTTTTTCATATGCGAAAACGCAAATCCTTTTATCGGCGGTTCCCGATTTCGAAACATCGATTTTGAAGGTCATCCCCGGGTATTTGTATTCACCGCCTCTTACATATACAATATCCCCGGGTTTGACCATCTCTATCGCTTTTCCCAAGGTAAACCAGGGAGAATCATAGCTTCCTGTGTTGCTGTCTTTTCCATTGGGCGAAAGGTAATATATTTTAGTATCCGTATCGGAACCGCTTCCGGAAAGAGATAAGATCTGAGTTTCCGAACCGCCTCCGGATACCTGTATGTTAGCCGTATAATCTTTTAATTCGGCAGGAGAGAACTTGATATACAGTTTAGCCGAAGAAAGTATCGAACCGGAATAAGAAATCTGTACGGAAGATGCATAACTAATATTATCTGTGGAAACCTGGAAGTCGGCAGTGCTGTTAACTGTGATGCTGCCTGAAGCCGGGTTGAGGTACTTTCCGGAAACAGAGAATTCCCGTTTGTCGTCGGTTCCTGTTTTCAATCGTCCGAAATTGATTTTGTATGTCGACAGGATGATAGATGGAACTTCTAATGTCCGTACGCTGTTGGTTGCTCCGGGAGTAAGATAATTGGCTGTTTCTTCAAAACCGTTGTATTCGAATACAGAGAAATAATAGGTTTCTCCGGCTTCCAATCCTTTAACAGTTATCTGTTCTATATCTCCGCTTTCAACCACTGTATTTCCATTAGATAATGTGCTTCCTGCTTCATAGGAAATTCCGGCGACAGGAACAAAATCTACGGCACTGTCCTTTTTGTAAACCAGCAAACGTCCGGATCCGTTCCCTTTGCTTAGTTGTACAATAACAGAAGACCCTGTAACTGTACCGAAACTGATTCCGGCTTGTTGTGTGGGAGCATCTCCGATATCGGAGGCAGTGACTTTGATGTCTGTAATATAAATGGTAGCAGAGTTACAGGAGAAACGTAACTTTACATTCTTACTTCCTTTTTCATTCACACTCATGGATCCGGCTCCCCATGCACTTGCAGAACTGGGAGTGACTTTGTCTACCTGTACCCATTCTCCTCCGTTGACTGATTTTTCAAGTTTTAATTCTTTGCTGCTTCCGCTGGCTCTGTGACTGAACGACACGGAGATGATCTGGTCTGCCATGGGCAATGTAATAGAAGAGGAGGCTGCCAGACTAATACAGGTTTTACTACTGCTAGTTGTTGCTTTTACTGTACCTGTAGTTTCCCATCCAGAAGGAATGCTTCCGTCGGAAAAGTTCTGTTCAAGAACAATATGGTCGGCCTTTACCGTAAAAGGGTAAATACAAAGGATAAAACATCCCAGAATAAGGGTAAAAAGTGCTTTCATTGTGGTATAAATTTTTAACACTGCAAACATACTGTTGAAAAAGATATTTGATGTGGATTTTTTGGTGAATGTGGTGAAATTTTTGACGGGTTGTGGATTTATTTTTTGAATAACTCTGGATCAGTGGTGTAATTTATTCTTTTTTCTTTGGTGTTATATAAATTTATGATATATTTGCATTTTGATAGTTTCTCATTGTTAAGTTGATGTACTTATTAAGAATATCCCATGAAAAAGTATGCAGGTTCACTCTTTTTATGTTTAGTTGTAAGTGTTTTTACAGGGAAATCACAGGTGTTTAAAGATGGCATTAATCTGGATTATCAACCACCTTCGCCGGAAGTAAGTAAAATAATATCTTATGTGGATGCTCCGGTCAGCTATAACCGGGGAATGGTGGATATCAGCATTCCTTTGTATGAGGTTAGGGCTGGAGATATTACAATTCCGATTATTTTAAGATATAACCATAAAGGAGTCAAACCTGCAGACCAAACAATGATAATGGGATTGAACTGGAATCTGCAGGCTGAGCCTAAGGTTCTACGAAGTGTAAACGGAAGGGTCGATGCTAATATGGAGTACTCTAATCTGACAAGTTTCACTTCCATTGAATACTACCGTGTGTATTCCGGAAAATACAAAGACACTTACCCTGATCGATATTTTTATACACTGCTGAATAAAAGCGGAAGTTATTTTTTAGGAGATAAAATTGACCAGAAAACACGCAAAGGAGTTACTCTTCCTTATAATCCCATCCGTATCAAAAGCAATGGATACGAAAACTGGATAGAAATTACAGATGAAACCGGTATGTATTATCGTTTTGGTTGTAGCGAATCCGGCACAAGTGCAGTAGATTTATCTATCACTACTCCGGTTGTATGGAAGGCTACAGAAATTATCAGTCCCAATAAAAAGGATACAGTCACATTTAATTATAATTCTGGATTTTTTCCTGGACCAAACCAGACGAATGATATTTATTCAATAGTATATGATACTATCAGGGGATTGAAAAAAATATATGAAATAAGAATTTCTAATTATGTAGGTACTAACGAAACTAATTCGAAAAGTTCAGGTATTTATGATTACAAAGTTGATGGAGGAGAAAGGCCTTGGGAAAAATATGAATTACCATATAGAGTATCTTCTTCATCCATCGTTGGATATACGACGACTGATGGGCCTAATAATAAGACTCTTATTAATAATCTACAGTCAATCAATCATAAATATGGGAAAGTGACTTTTCATTACAACAACAAATCAACTTTAAATGAAATAAAAATACTGGATGCATCCGGAGTTGTCCAACGTACAATCCAATTATTTCAGAATGATCCGGCAGTATACATTTCCCAGGATTATATTTTTTTAGACAGCATTAAAATAAAAGATAGAGAAAATAAATTGATAGAGTCGTTGCAATTTACGTATAATAATGCTCCGAATCTCAAGTATCCTTATAAGTATCTCAATTTCTGGGGATATTCCACCGGAAATGCTGGGGCTTATGTATTCAGGCCAATGATCCATCCCCTTAGAATCGATATTGATTATGAAGGTTATAATACAAGCATAAAGATTCCAGGTACAAATATGGACACTGGAGCTTCATTGGCAGGTTTATTAAAATCTATATCCAATTCTTTAGGGGGAGAAAATAGGTTTTATTATAGTTATGACCGGTTTGATAATTTAATTACCTCTCCCAAGTATGAGTATGAATATTATACATTGCATACAGGAGGATTGCGAATTGACAGTATAAGGTACCGTGATCCCATTTTAAATGAGAGTATTTTGCGAATTTTCAGATATGGTTATCCTACTCCTTATTCAGAAAAGGAGATGAATGAAGACGGAAAAGGAAGAACAAGGTTTACCTTACGGCCAGAGCGTTATAGCTATGAACAACAGATTGAAGGCCCGTTTTCCCAGAATTCGAGTGGCTATAAATATTGGTTACCTCGTGTTACTTACACAACATGGTTTTCAGGAGATTGGACATATTCCGGAGACCCGGTAGTGTATGACAGGGTTACTGAATATCGAATTTGTCGTAAAAACGGAAAAGAAACAAACAATGGAAAAACAGTGTATAATTATTATTATCCGGTAACAGAGGATAATCCTTTAGTAGAAGGTCTCCCCATGTGGGTGCCTAAAACCAGTATTGTTCGCGATCCTCAGGATACCTGGAAATACGGACAACTAACAAGTAAAGAAGTTTACAAAAAAGAAGGGGATAGTTACTTCCTTATTGCTCGTTCGGACTATACATATACTCTCCGACACCCAGGACAATATCCTTATAATGTCGGAAGCCCTATAGATGCATTCCAAATATTCAAGCAAAAGGAATACAACCTTGAAAAAAATAATCCCGAAGAATTCGAAAATAGATTGCTTTACGCAACAAATGGTGGTACTTACGGTGACGCTTATGTGTGGACTCGTCATACTATTGCCGCCGGCAGCTGCATGAAACTGAGCAGTGAAAAAGAGACTCAATTTTACGATAACGATTCAACCACCACAACAACTACCTATTCTTATGGAAGCTTGTTTCATGATTTTCCTACCGAAATAACCACAATGAACAGCAGCGGACGTCCTCCGGTAGTCAAAAAAATAAAATATGCGCAGGACGATACAACCTCTTCGGATCCCATCCATGTAGCCGCCCGCAACCAACTGCTGAATCAGGGGATTATTACTGCAGTCATGGAAGAAGAAGTCAGCACTGGGGATGCCAAACAGGTCAATACAACTTTATATAAAATATTTGATAACGGTATCGCTTCTCCCTATAAAATGAAAACCCAAAGGGAAGGTTATAGTGAAGAAGAGAGGGCTGTCATCCATGAAAATGACTATTATGGCAATCCCCTTTATACAACAAAAAACAATACTTCCCATACGGTATATCTCTGGAGTTACCAGGGTCGGTTCCCGGTAGCCGTTATCCGTAACAAGACTTACGACCAGGTCAAAACCGCCCTGACAAGTTCCGGCGCCGGTACTGACTATTTCAACCGACTTTCCCAGAAGAAAGAGCCCGCCGCTGCCGACTGGCAAATCCTGGAGCAACTCCGTACCCTGCTCCCTGAAAGTCACGTTATCCTGAACTGTTACGAACCCTTCACCGGCAATATTCTCTGGCAATCGGACGAACGGGGCCTGAAAACCTATTACGATTACGACACGGCCGGCCGGCTGATCCGGACGTATTACAAAGAAAAAAACGGACAGAATACAGAGGAGGAAAAAGTCATTGAAAGTTATGACTATCACTACAGGAATCTTCAATAGTACAACAGGATAAATATCTATTGATTTTCATTTAATACGAAAAAACAGATATGAAAAATAAAATTTTCCAACAGATCAAATTCCTGGCCATAGTCCTGTTGATCCTGTTTACATATTTTCCTTTCTCCTGCTTTGGACAGGAAAATAGCAGCTTACCTTCCGATATCGATGCCGGATATTACGACAAACCTTTCGAATATACCCATACCTGGAATACTACGGACAACCAATATACCCTCAACCGGGGCCACACCTATATGTGGAGCAAGCACATCGTATACCGGCTGGAACTGGAAACACCCATGGATATCGTTATCAGTCATTGCGGATCCGAAATGAGTGGGACGACCATTCTCCTGTTCGATTCTTCAGGTAATCGCGTTGCTTATAAACATGCATCTAATGACGGTATTTGCGATAACGGACAACTGGCGTATCTGGAGGTTGAAAGTCTGCCTGCCGGAGTGTATTGTGTGGTTTCCGGAGATGAAGACGGTATAGACGGAATCATCCGTACCACCATCCGGGGAACCGAACTGTTTCCTGACGACCACCTGCATCCTCCGGTCAATGCCGGTATATTCAGTCAGGCATCCACCTATACACATACACAAAATACGGTTTATCAACCAAATCATGATGGATCGGGCTACAACGATGTGTATTACAAATTTACCATCACCCGGGATTTTGATGTCCGGATTACCAATTGTCAATCGGCTATTCCCACACATCTTTCCCTGTACCGGATGCACGAAGGAGCCATCACCGATGAGTCATACAGTAATCCGGATAATTGTAGTACCTCAGGCAGTATCGAGTTCGAAACGCTGGAACCGGGCACTTACTATGTAATTGCCGGTGGAGAGTACGGGAACGGCTCCATCACCACAAATATCGATATCCGGGAAATTGAACCCGGTTCCCGCATAGAACACCCGATCGATGTGGGAGAAATCGGTGGAGTATATCTTTATACGGACACTCGCGATAGCAGCCTGGAGTACTACAAAAACCGTTACGGACAACCGGCGCAAGATATTTTTTACAGGTTCACACTCACCAAATCTCTCAATATAATCATTTCCCATTGCAACTCAGGAGTGTCTGACACATACCTGCATCTATTGGATGCATCAGGTAGCAGGATCGCATTCAATAATGATTATATGGACGACAGATGCTGCCAGAATACCCGTCATGCTTACTTGCATCGGGTAGGCCTCGATCCCGGAGTGTATTATATAATCTCAGAAGGTTATTCTCAGAATGGACTTATTACCACTAATATCGAGTTTGCCTTACTCTACGATGGACTGGAAACCAGCTCCGACCAGAACTATGTCGCAATATTCACTCCACTGAAAGGCGTTGCCGATCTCCGGAACCTGTATTCCGGGGAATGTTTGCAAACCGTTGAATATTTCAATGCCTTCGGCCGTCCTGTGCAGACGGTTCAAAAAGGAATTACCCCGGAAAAACAGGATCTGGTGATCTTGCAGGAGGTCGATCCTTACGGCCTGGAAAAACGAATTTGGCTACCCACCCCGGTTCCCGGGAATAAAGGTGGTTTTGTCAACCCGGCCGATGTTATTTTCGCTGCAGAATCTTTCTATATGGATTCCCGCCCTTTCAGCGAAACCCACTATGAAGCATCCCCGTTGAACCGGATCAAAGAACAATATGGTCCCGGCGAAATCTGGGAAGCAGCCCGAAAAAGTGTCCGGACGGATTACCTGTGTAACAATTATACGGACTCCCTTCGTTGTGCAAGTTATGAAATGATTGGTGAAACCGGTATCCGGTACACCGGATATTATGCCCCCGGAAAATTCTATGTAACCCGTCAAACGGATGAAGACGGGAACCGTGTCTACGAATTCAAAAATGCAAGGAATGAAGTGGTCCTTATCCGACGGATGGATGGGAATATTCCCCATGATACCTACTATATCTATAACGATGCAGGGAAACAATGCTTTGTGTTACCACCGAAAGCTGTCGACGAAATGGTGCTTCACCGGACTTACAACCCTTCCGAGAGTCCGGTAGTCGATTATGCCTATATCTACCAATACGACCACCGGGACCGCTGTATCAAAAAGAAGTTCCCGGGTTGCGACTGGCAATATTTTGTATATGACAAGGCCGACCGCCTGATCCTTTCACAAGATGGTGAGCAACGGGCCAACAACAAAAATGAATGGTACTTTACCAAATACGATGCTTTCGGCCGTGTCTTACTTACCGGAGTATACACCGATCCCAAAACCCATGCCGGACTCTGTGAAGAAATCAACGATTTGCTGGTAGTCGAGCAAGTACAGCCCGGCCACTACGGCTACACCTGGAATGTCCTTCCCCGGATTACCTATGACAAAGTACTCACCGTCAATTATTATGACGACTACGAACTTCTGCTTTCACAGGGTACATATTTCCGGAACGCTTTCCCTTACAGCCACCGCGAAGGATACGGCACCCGTTACGAAACCCCCAACTGTCTTGGCTGTTCCGCTAAAGGCCTTTTAACGGGCACCCGTACCCATTTGCTGGATGGTTC
>JAVBLA010000073.1:0-34474 GCA_031553775.1 Bacteroidales bacterium | reverse complement strand
TTACATGTGTTTTTGTTATCGACTTTAGTATTGGCATTGGCTGCTTGCGGCGGAGGTAGTTCACCTGCAGATATCGAGATGTCGATGTGGAAAAAAATTCAAAGCGGAGATTATGAAAAAGCGGTAGAACTCTGGTATGATAATTCGGAGCATAAGGAAGGTGCAGATCCGAAAGAAGTGAAGGAATTCATAAAAGCCTTCTCTGAGAAAATCAAGGTAGAAAGCGATAAAAAAGGTGGAATACAAAGTGTTAAGCTGGATTCGGAAACCTTTAGCGAAGACGGACAAACGGCTACTGTAAGTGTAACTGTTACTTATAAGGACGGGACTACTGATAGCCAGAAAAACGATTACAAGAAAATCGATGGTAAGTGGAAAATGGAAAATTCCAAATAAGATTTTTTAGTTGATGACACGATACATGCTGTTTCCTAAAAAAACAACACGGTAGGGTGTCAGACGGTATTGGGTCACACCGTTTAGCGGAGTTCCGTAACCGGTTGTGCCATTCCCATTAGCAATGTCGAATTGTGCCCCGCATGTGGGACAGGTAGCTGTAAGCCCTGTTTCGTCGGGTACGATACGAACATTGCTTTTGGCTTCTTTAGGGCAGCAAAGATCGAAGGCGTAATAGGTTTGAGTGGCGTTGAAATCGATGCCGTGGACAATCAGTAAACCGCCGTATCCGATTTTATCGCTTTGGTTTCTGGGTTTGGTAATGCTTATGGAAGATAATGAAGTAATCAGCAGTCGCATGTCTTCGGCATATAAGCTGTAATAAACCGGAGCATAGGGTACTTCAGAATATTCTTCCTTATTACATGCCATGAAAACAGCAAGAAGTGAAATAATAATACAGAATCGTTTCATATTTTCATGAACGGGAAAAAGGAAAGCTTATTTTATTCCGACAGCAGTTTTTTGATGGCATCATCCATCAGTTCAAATCCGAAACCGTCGATAATCTGCTCTTTAAGTATCCGGATCCGGTCGTTGCAGAGGTTACCGATGCTGCCTTCATGTGTGTGATGTACCTGCTTGCCTGGAGTGAATTGGCCCGCTTCGATTTCCATCCCCACTTTTTTGTAGGCATCCCGGAAGGGAACTCCTTCCAATACCAACCTGTTTACCTCTTCTACACTGAATATAAGCGAATACTTATCGTCTGACAGGATATTTTCATTTACCCGGATGGTTTGCATCATCAGGGAAATCATCCGGATACAATCGGATAGTTCTTCGAACGCAGGCAGGAAAACTTCTTTGATAATCTGTAAATCGCGGAAATAACCTGAAGGCAGATTGTTGGTAATAAAAGAAATCTGTTGTGGCAGTGCCTGTATTTTATTGCATTTAGCTCTGGAAAGTTCAAAAACATCCGGATTTTTCTTGTGCGGCATAATGCTCGATCCGGTGGTAAAATCGTCCGGTAGCTTGATAAATCCGAAATTCTGGCTATTGAACATACAGGCATCGAAAGATAACTTGGCTAACGTAGCTGCTATTCCGGCCAGGGCCGATGCCACAATGCGTTCCATTTTCCCCCGTCCCATCTGCGCATACACCACATTATAGTTCATGGAGTCGAATCCTAGAAGATCGGTGGTCATTTGCCGGTTGAGCGGGAATGAAGATCCATAACCGGCGGCTGATCCCAGGGGATTCCGGTTGCAGACTTTATAAGCAGCCTGAAGAATTTGCAGGTCGTCGGTCAGGCTTTCCGCATATGCCCCGAACCATAAGCCGAAAGAAGACGGCATGGCTATTTGCAGGTGCGTATAACCCGGCATCAGTATGTCTTTATACTTGTCGCTTTGTTGCAGAAGAATATCGGCTAGAGAGGATACCTGCTCTACAAGGTCTTTGATATGGTCTCTGGTGAATAATTTGAGATCGAGCAATACCTGGTCGTTCCGGGAACGTCCGCTATGGATTTTTTTTCCGGTATCGCCTAAAATGCGGGTAAGCATCAATTCTACCTGGGAGTGGACATCTTCCACACCATCTTCAATGACAAATTTTCCCTGGCTGGCCTGACTGTAAATATCTTTCAAAGCGGAGAGCAGGGATTGCAATTCTTCCGGTGTTAATAACCCGATACTTTCCAGCATGGAAATATGAGACATGGAACCCAATACATCGTATTGGGCCAGGTACACATCCATTTCACGGTCTTTTCCTACCGTGAATTTTTCAATCTCCTGGTTCGTATGGGTATTTTTATCCCAGAGTTTTGCCATGCGCAACAGATTAATAAGGAATATTTGCCAGGATGTCAGCTATTTTATCGATACCTTCCTGTAAGGGTTTGGAGATCATGGGTTTCAAGAACGGATTGAGCTGTGCTTTGACAGTCAGTTTCATTTTTGTTTCCATCTCTCCGGTTTCTTTTAACTGGATCCACATGAAAACCTCTATGGGTGCATTGTCTGCTGCAAATTTGATGGTTTTGCAGGGATCCCGTTCTATAATGGAGAATTTAACGTTTCCTACCGGATTGACGGAGAAACTACAGGAATCCGCATCGAATTTGAAATCAGATACCTTATCCTGCGGGATACGGTCTTTGACTCGCTCCAGGTTTGTCAGGTCTGATAAAACCCGGTAAACATTTTCCTGGTCGTATGGAATTGTTTTGATTTCACTAACAAATTCGGTCATCTTCTTGGAATTACGGTTTCCAGTTAGCCGGATCTTTGCGCCATTCCTGCAGCGTTATGATCTCAGACTCGTCAATATATTCGGTTCTCAAAGCTTCTTCCAAAATCGAATCATAATTACACAATGTGGTCAGGTTGACTTTGGCTTCCTTGAATTTCTTTTCCGCCAGGGGAAATCCGTAAGAGAAAATAGCAACCATTCCGATTACATGACAACCGTCGTTCCTGATGGCTTCCACTGCTTTCAGGCTGCTTCCGCCGGTAGAGATCAGGTCTTCGATTACTACTACTTTCGAACCGGGTTTTAAATCGCCTTCGATTAGGTTTTCCAATCCATGGTCTTTCGGAGTGGAGCGGATGTATACGAAAGGGAGTCCGAGGATATCGGCTACCAATGCACCTTGTGCAATAGCTCCGGTGGCAACACCGGCGATTGCGTCTACACCTTCATATTTTTCCAGGATCACACGGGCAAGTTCTACTTTGATAAAACTACGTATATGCGGATAGGAGAGCGTTTTCCTGTTATCACAATATATGGGAGATTTCCATCCGGACGCCCAGATAAAAGGATTTGCCGGTTGAAGTTTGATAGCCTTGATTTTCAGTAACTTTTCAGCAACGTGTCTTTCTAAAATTTTCATGTTTCTTAAATTTTACAGCGCAAAGGTAGTGATTAGAACCGAAATAAAAAACCTGAGTTTTGTATTTTTTTCTCTAATGACTGATGGCTAAGGTTAAGATGCTGATTTTCGTGTTTTTGCAGTCTAAAATAGATTGGGCGCAGGCTTCTGTGGTAGCTCCGGTAGTTACCACATCATCTATGATTATCACATGCTTACCCTCGAACAGGTCTTTATTTTTTACCAGGAAAAGATCCCGGCTGTTCAACCATCGCTCGTGTCTTCCTTTCCGGGTTTGGGTGGTATTGCTTTTTACTTTTATCAGATTTGTGCTGTTAACCGGAATGTGGCATCGGTCGGATATGCCCTTAGCCAGTGATTCGGCCTGGTTGAAACCTCTTTTTTTCTTTTTTTTTGGATGGAGGGGTACCGGAACGATCAGGTCGATGTTATCGAAAAAACCTGATGGAAGTATCTCTTCTGCCATCATTTGTCCACAACGGAATCCGAATGTTTCATTGTTTTTGTATTTGATCTGGTGTACTACTTTTTGTGTCTGTCCACCTTTCTCAAAATGCAGGAATGCAGAAATTTTTTCATATTCGAACCTTCCCCTGAAAAGTTCTTCCACCGGATTCGATAAATGCCGGTGGTAACCGGTTTGAGGTAATTTACAAAGGCATGGAAGACAGATAAATGTTTCTCCTGCCACAAGAGTTTGTCGACAACCGACGCATAAATCCGGAAAAAATAAAGCAATAAGTGCTTCAAGCCAGGTTTTGATTTTCATATGTTAATAAAGTGTTAGAAAACTCGAAATAATTTTACGAAATAATTCTGTGCCAGACAATATCTAAAGGCATAGCCTATTCAAACAATGGTTAATCGTATCTAAATCAAATCCTCTCCCGGCTGCAAACCGCATCAGTTTCATCCGGATTTCGTAGTTGTCTTTTCCTTTAACTGACTTTTTCTTGTTTTGCAGTAAATGCATCAATATATTTTCGTTGAGTTCGGGATCTATTGCCTGAAGGGCTTCATCGATGGTTTCCGGGGCGATTCCTTTAGCCGATAATGTATACCGGATCTTATTTTTCCCCCATTTGGCAAACTTACTTTTATCGTTTACAAATGAACGACAATAACGGGATTCTTCTATAAAGCCTTCCTTTTGCAGACGGGAAAGGATAGTCTGCCTGTCGGAAACGGGAAGTTCCCATTGTTCGAGTTTTTTTTCCACATCCTGGACGCATCGTTCCGCTTTGGAACAATAAGCGGCACAGCGCCGCAAGGCTTCATTTGCAGAAATCATGTTCATCGTACGGCTTTTATCATCCGGTCCTTTCCGGATATATCTTGTCGGAGTTCGATTGTCTGATACCCTTTGTTTTTAAGCATTTCGCATGTTTCCCGTCCGAAGGCAGCATTGATTTCGAAATACAAACGCCCACCCTGTTGCATGCATTGGATTCCGGCATCGGCAATGGCCTCATAAAAAAGCAAAGGTTCTTGTTCTGGTACGAACAAGGCAATGGAGGGTTCGTAATCCAGCACGTTTTTCTCCATGTCTTTTTTTTCGGAAGGAACGATATAAGGTGGATTACTGATGATGATATCGATGTCTGGTGTCCCCGGAATGACCGGTGGAATGCGGGCCAGAATATCCCCCTGTATCCATTGAACTTCGACCTGATTGAGTCCGGCATTTTTTTTTGCCACAGATAAGGCATCTGCGGAGATATCTATTCCGTAAATAAGAGCTTCCGGAAGGTATTTGGCCAATGTTACCGCAATACATCCGCTTCCTGTTCCGATGTCTACGATCAGACTGTTTGGCTGTCCTTCACTTTTCAGGGGTTTTTCATCCCGGACCACCCAGTCGACCAGCTCTTCTGTTTCCGGTCTCGGAATCAGTACAGAGGAATCGACAGCAAAAGGTAAACCGTAAAATTCTGTTTCTCCCAGAATATATTGCAGGGGTTCATTGTGAAGAAGACGTTCCACGATGCTTTCGATTTCGTGTCGTTCGTTTTCCGATAATTTCTTATCTTTGCAACTTAAAACGTGGACGGTTTGCAAATGGCAGACATGACAGACAATCCGGCTGGTCAAAGAATTGATTTCCTGTTCCGGAAAGAGGCTGGTTAATTGCCGGCGGATATGCTGGATGGCTTCATTCATCCGGCAAAGATAATAAAATTTGGAATGAACTTCATGCAACACGAAAAATACATGCGGCGATGCCTGGAGCTTGCAGTCAGGGGCTGCGGCCATGTAGCTCCCAACCCCATGGTAGGTGCCGTTGTGGTGTGCGATGGAAAAATTATCGGGGAAGGTTACCACCGGCAGTATGGAAAGCCTCATGCGGAACCGAATGCGATTGCTTCGGTAAAAGATACTTCTTTGCTGAAACGCTCTACCTTATATGTAAACCTGGAACCCTGTTCCCATTTCGGAAAAACACCTCCCTGTTCTCAATTGATTGTAGACAAACAGATTCCCAGGGTTGTAGTAGGTATGCAGGATCCTTATCCCCAGGTGTCCGGAAATGGTATCCGGATGATGCGGCAAAATGGAATAGAAGTTATTACAGATGTGTTAAAAGATGAATGTGAAGCCTTGAACAAACGCTTCCTTACTTTTTACCTTCGGTTTCGTCCTTATATTATTTTAAAATGGGCACAATCGTCCGATGGTTTTATGGACCGGGTACGTGAATTCGGCGACGGGCAGCAAGCCGCCCGTCTTTCCTCCGATTATACCCGGATGCAGGTACATAAACTAAGGGCGGAAGAAGCAGCCATCATGGTAGGTACGCGTACAGCCATCTTGGACAATCCTTCCTTAACGGTTCGTCACTGGCAGGGAAAACATCCTCTGCGGATTTTTATCGATAAGGATCTGTCGGTTCCTGCTACCCATCACTTGTTGGACGGAAGTACTCCCACTTTGGTCTTTACATCATTGCAAAAGGAAAGTACTTCTTGCATAGAATATTATCGTTTGGATTTTTCCGGAAATATTCTTCCTCAGATGATGGGTTGCCTGTATGAAAGAAAAATACAATCTCTGATTGTGGAGGGTGGTGCCTTTTTGTTGAATGCTTTTCTGGAAGCCGGAATGTGGGATGAAATACATGTGGAAACAGCGGGTATCCCATTAGGAAATGGCCTGAAATCGCCGGTTTTAAGCGTTTTACCCGACCATATTTATAATTGTGAAAAATCTATCGTATCTTCTTATACAAATAGAAATTTACCCAAAATTCTATAAATAATAAAGGATAATCGATTGTAAAGCAAAAAAACTTGCTACTTTTGCGTGCTAAAGTGATATTAATTTTATCTCAAAATGAATTTTAAATATTGTGTTTTTATCCTTTGTACGGCATTTATTATCGCTTTAACATCTTGTCTGGGCGACAGTGACGAAACAGAGTATATCTATTCTTCGGATGCCGAACTCCTTTCTTTTCAATTGCAATATGATTCCATATCCGGCTTTAATAATATATTGTATACAATCGACCAGGTTAAAGGGGAAATATACAATGTCGATTCTTTCTACACGAACAAGGCAATGCCTGCAAAAGCAATCCTGAATTATACTACTGCCGGAATATATGTATGTTATGTGCCTGAAGCCAAAGAGGACTCCGCACAGATTGCATCCGGAGATTCTATCGATATATCTTTATTCACGAACCAATACAAACGTTATATCCGGGTGTATGCGGCCAATGGAGCCATGAAGGAATATACCCTGAACCTGAGAATACACAAAGTGGATCCGGATTCAATTATTTATACGAAATTACCTAATCCGTTGCCGTATTCAGACTATTCGAATGCGAAAACGATACTCCTGAATCAAACATTTTACAGTTTTGCCGAAGTATCAGGTTCTTTTGTGGCTTATTCTTCAATGGATGCACAATCCTGGTCTCCTCTTGCATTATCGGGATTTCCTGCAGATGCCAGGGTGGAAACCCTGAACCAATACAAGAATGCCTTGTATGTGCTGTCTTCTTCCGGTAAATTGTATCAGTCTTTCTCCGGAGCATTGTGGACCGAAATTCCCTTGGGAGACGGAATCTCATCTGTACAATCGATAATGGGAGAGATCAAACAGATTCCTTCCCTGCCGAATAAAGTAAAACCGGTGATGGCATTGGTCGGTATGTCAGAAGGGAACACAGTATATTTGGAAACAGATATGGCCGGATACTGGAAAAAAGGAGGGATTGTAGAATCTAAATTTCCGGTCTCCAATCTTTCATCAGCATCCTGGGTAAAAGATTATTCTTCTAATCTGGTTGTTCTGGGTGATACGATTGTAAGCCAGAATCCGATGAATGTGATCGGGTGGGCTAATGGCGACGGTATTTCCTGGACATCTATCATTCCTATGTTCGAAAGGGGAGAGGGCTACTTTGTAGTGCCTTCATTCTCCAATGTATTCTGTTATGACAGTGGCCTGTACCTGATAAATGGAACAATCTCCAAAGATTATTATAATATTGTATATTATTCGGTCGATGGTGCAAATACCTGGAAAAAAATGCCCGATAAATGTATACCACCGGCAGAATATGTTGCAAGAAAACGATCTTCCGTCTGTGTGGATGCGAATAATTATATCTATATATTCGGAGGAGAAGGAGATAACGTTGTCCTGACCGATATCTGGAAAGCCCGGCTCAACCGGCTCGGGTTTTAATAGAAAACAGGGGTGCGATATAATTTTGAGCGCATTTTGGCGTTTTTTATCATAGTTGAAGTGTAAAAATAGCAAAATGAAGTTCATATTTTATCCGGTAAAAAATATTTTTTGTGCATTGTCCCTGCTTTTTATATCCTGCATAACAGCGGTTGCGCAGGAATATCATTATGAAATAGGAGGAATGGCAGGCGCATCCATGTATATGGGCGATGCCAATAAAAATAATATTTTTCAAGGATGGCATCCTTCCGTAGGTGCGGTTTTCCGGAAAAATATTAATTTCCGCTGGGCTCTGAAAGCTGACTTATTGATGGGTACGGTCAGTGGAAATACCCGGAATACGGAAAATGTATTTCCTTTTGACAGCGAGGCTTCTTTCCGAAGAAATTTTTACGAATTGGGAGGCCAGATGGAATTTAATTTTCTACCGTACAGCGATAAATTCGCATATCTCCGGACCAGCAAGCTCTCTCCTTATCTACTGTGTGGATTCGGACTGACTTATGCTTCCGGAAGTGATGCTTTTTTCGGGATAAATATCCCCTTAGGGATTGGACTTAAATATAAAATGAGGAACCGGATCAATCTGGGAGTGGAATATTCGTTCAGGAAGCTTTTTGCCGATGATTTCGATGCACCCTCCAAAAGCGGATTTAATCTGGATAATCCTTACCAGATAAAGAGCAGTAAGCTGAAAAATCAGGATTGGTATTCACTGCTGCTGTTTTCGGTTACTTGGGACTTCGGTCCGAATAATAGAAAGTGTGAACAGTAAATAATGAAAGAAAAGATAGATCAATCACGTATACCCCGGCATGTGGCTATTATCATGGATGGTAATGGGCGCTGGGCTACCTTGCATGGAAAAGACCGCGTATTCGGTCACCAGGAGGGCGTGGTTTCTGTCCGCAATATCGTGGAAGCCGCCGGTAAAATCGGAGTGAAATATCTTACATTGTATACATTCTCCACCGAAAACTGGAAACGTCCTGAAGCAGAAGTTAATGCGCTGATGTCTATTATGGTCAATGCGATCCGTCGGGAAACCGCAGAATTGATCCGGCAGAATGTGCGTTTGCTTTCTATCGGCGATCTTACCCGGTTGCCGGAAGATACCTTGAATAATCTGAATACCTGCATCGATCAAACAGCTTCTTGTACCGGTATTCAGCTGATTCTGGCACTCAGCTATTCTTCCCGTTGGGAAATTGCGGATGCAGTGAAAAAAATAGCCACGGAAGTAAAAAACAATACGATTAAATTAGAAGATATAACGGAAGAATTGATTCCCGGATATTTAACCACTGCTCATATTCCCGATCCGGATTTGTTAATCCGTACGGGAGGCGAACGCCGGATCAGTAATTTCCTGATGTGGCAGTTGTCTTATTCTGAATTGTATTTTACGGATGTTTATTGGCCGGAATTCCGGGAAAATAATTTTTATGAAGCAATTGTCGATTATCAATTGCGTGAGCGTCGCTTCGGACTGACCGGAGAGCAAATACAAAGTATAAATAAAAAGTAACCTGTAAATATGTACAAAAAAATCTTTCTTTTTTGCCTGTTGACATGTGTGATTTGTAGACCATACGCTCAGGAGGTGAATGATCCGGTTTATACATCTATAGAAAATCCCGTGAATATCGCTGTAGTTCCCGATTCTACGGATGTGGAAACTCCGGGTGAGGTTCCCACTATTTCCTATTCGTTAAGCACACGCAAATATGAAATAGCCGATATTAAGGTTACGGGTGTAAAAAATTATGAAGATTTTGTACTGATCGGTTTTTCCGGCTTATCTGTGGGTGACAAAGTGGAAATTCCGGGAGAAGATATCACTGCAGCTGTGAAGCGTTTCTGGAAACACGGGCTTTTTTCGGATGTAAAAATCCTTGCCACAAAAATGACTGAAGATAAGGTTTGGCTGGAGATCCAATTGAAGCAACGGCCTAAAATATCCGAAATCAAGTATACGGGAATCAAGAAAGGCGAACGGGAAGACCTGGAAGGAAGATTGGGAATGGTCAAGGGAAGTCAGATTACCCCAAACCTGCTGAATAATGCCAAAAAATCCATCAAAAAATATTTTGACGAAAAAGGATTCAGTACGGCTGAAGTTCAGATTGCACAACATGATGACCTGAGCCATGAAGGAATGGTTATTCTGAATATCGATATCGATAAGAACAATAAAACCAAGATCCATGAAATCGATATACAGGGAAATGAACTTTTGTCGGATAACGATATTAAAAAGGTAATGAAAAAAACCAACGAGGGATTCGATTTACAAAAACGCTTCCTGTTGAGTTGGATGAGATTATTCAGTACCAAGAAATATGTGCCGGATAATTATCAGCAGAATTTGAAAGATATTATCAATAAGTATAACGAGCTGGGATACAGGGATGCACGTATTGTTTCCGATAGCGTCTGGATGTATGACCATAACCATGTGAGTATTAAAATCGATGTAGAAGAGGGCGAAAAATATTACCTGAGAAATGTTTCTTTTGTGGGAAACACCCAATACCCGTCCGATCAGTTGTCTTATTATCTCAACATGAAACCGGGAGATGTGTATAACCAGAAAAAATTGAATGAACGTCTTCAGACAGACGACGATGCGGTATCCAACATATACTGGAATAACGGTTATATCTTTTTTGGAGTTGATCCGGTAGAAGTAAATATTGAAAACGATTCTATTGACCTGGAAATCCGTATACAGGAAGGACCCCAGGCAACTATCAATAAGGTAGTCATTAACGGTAACGACCGTTTGTATGAAGATGTGATCCGCCGTGAGCTTCGTACCCGCCCCGGTGAACTTTTCAGCAAGGAAGCTCTTCAACGTTCTGCCCGTGAATTGGCCCAGATGGGGCATTTCGACCCGGAAAGTATGGATATAAAACCTTTGCCGGATTCGGAAAACGGGACAGTGGATATTCAGTATAACCTGACATCAAAAGCAAACGACCAGGTGGAATTTTCCGCAGGTTGGGGGCAAACAGGGGTGATCGGACGGTTAAGCCTGAAATTCACTAATTTCTCACTGAAAAACTTGCTGAATCCTGGTTCTTACAAGGGGATTATCCCCCAGGGAGAAGGACAGACTTTGACTCTTAGCGGACAAACTAACGGACGGTACTACCAATCGTACAGTATTTCGTTCATGGATCCCTGGTTTGGAGGAAAGCGCCCGAATTCATTGTCTGTAGGTGCTTACTTCATGAAACAAACCGGTGTAAACAGCAATTATTATAATAATTATATGAGTTCGATGTATAATTATTATGGTTATGGTAGTAGCTATGGTAATTATGGTAATTATGATTACAGTGCGGCATACGACCCGGAAAAATCATTCAAAATGCTTGGCGTATCGGTTGGTTATGGAAAACGGCTGAGCTGGCCTGACGATTATTTCCAGTTCTCGGCCGAACTTTCCTATCAACGCTATATGTTGAACAATTGGGAGTATTTTATTATCAATAATGGAGATTGTAACAGCATCAGCCTGGGGCTGACTCTTTCCCGCAACTCTATAGATAATCCGCTCTATACAAGAAGAGGATCGCAATTTTCGCTTTCAGTCAACCTTACACCTCCGTTCTCTTTATGGGAAGATAAATCGGATTACGAGGGTAAAGCTTATAATGATGGATCCAAATATAAATGGATTGAATATCATAAATGGAAATTCAAAGGGAAAATTTTTGTTCCTTTGATGAGTGCGGAAATGCAAAAGCGTACACCTGTTTTAATGAGCCGTGTTGAATACGGATTTGTAGGTCACTATAACTCAGATAAAATATCACCCTTTGAAACGTTTTATATGGGTGGTGACGGTATGTCGGGTTATTCCAGTACTTATGCTACGGAAACCATTGCTTTGCGTGGTTATAATAACGGAAGTCTTACCCCCTATGGACAGGAAGGTTATGCTTATTCCCGTTTGGGTTTGGAATTGCGTTATCCGTTCCTGCTCGAACCTACATCAACGATCTACGGACTGGCATTTGCCGAAGCCGGAAATGCCTGGTCTGATATAAAGAATTTCAGTCCCTTCGATTTGAAACGTTCCGCCGGTTTCGGTGTACGTATCTTCCTGCCGATGATCGGTATGATGGGGATCGACTGGGCTTATGGATTCGATAAAGTTTTCGGTTCGAGATCTTATAGCGGAGGCCAGTTTCACTTTATTCTCGGACAAGAATTTTAATAATAAAGTTTAATAGAGTTAATAATTAAAATGAAACACACATGTATATTTCAGTTCTCCCAAGAATCCGGAAATAACATGTAACTTTCAATTTTCAATTTTCAATTTTCAATTATTTAAAACTATGAAGAAGGTCTTGTTAATCGCATGTTTGGCAATCGTATCGATGGGAATGAGTGCCCAGAAATTTGCCTTGATAGACATGGAATATATCCTGAAAAATATTCCTGCGTATGAAATGGCCAATGAACAATTGGAGGGAATCTCTAAAAAATGGCAGGCTGAGGTGGAAACACTCCAGCAGGAAGCACAGAACCTCTATAAGACTTACCAGTCTGATCTTGTTTTCCTGTCGCCTGAAATGAAAACCAAACGGGAAAACGAAATCGTACAAAAAGAACAGGCTGCCCAGGAACTTAAACGTAAATATTTTGGTGCGGACGGCGAATTGTTCAAAAAGAGAGAAAGCCTGATTAAACCGATCCAGGACGAAATCTATAACGCAGTGAAGCAGCTTTCTGAAGAGAAAGGATATCATGTAATTATAGACCGGGCATCGGCGATGAGCATTATATTCGCTTCCCCTAAAATAGATATCAGTGCAGAAGTATTAGCCAAGTTGGGTTATTCAAAATAATTATGTACATTTGTGCGCTAAATTCGCAAAAAAATAACTTTAAACAATAAATTCGTATGTTAAAAAAATTAGTCGTATTTGCATTGTTCCTCATCCCTGTAGGAGCGTTTGCCCAGGAAGTGAAGATTGCACATGTCAATACTCAGGAGATTTTTAATGCCATGCCCGAAGTGTCTGCTATGGAATCGCAGATCGCTTCTTTGAATAAGAGTTTTACGGATGAGCTGAAAACTTCTGAAAATGAATATAATGTAAAATATACCAAGTTTATGCAGGAAATCGACTCTTTGAATGAAAGTATCAAAGTAAGAAGAATGCAGGAACTGGAAGACATGAAGCAAAGAATTGAAACTTTCTATCAACAGGCTCGTCAGGACGTGCAGAAAGAACAGGAAAAACTTCTTGCCCCGATCCAGAAAAAAATCAAAGATGCTATTACAGCAGTTGGAGATGAACAAGGTTATGCGTATATCATGGAAAATGGAGTGTTCCTCTATATGTCATCCAAATCCATTGATGCTACTCCTCTGGTGAAAACTAAATTGGGCCTTAAGTAAGACATCTTAGAATTAAAAACTAAAAGCTAAAAACTAAAAGTGAGGGTTATTTTCCACTTCTTTTAGTTTTTAGCTTTTGTCTTTTACGGTCCCGGATTCTTTAACAGAATCCCCCAATTTTCAAACAACGTTTGCCAGTAGGTAATTTTTAGTTTTTAATTTTTAGTTTATAGTTTAAAATGTTTTCCCCCATCGGCGTTTTCGACTCAGGCTACGGCGGTCTTACGATATTAAACCAATTTCGCAGGTACCTTCCGGAATACGATTATCTTTATCTGGGAGATAACGCCCGGACTCCTTATGGGCCCCGTTCGTTTGAAGTAGTTTACAACTTTACCCTGCAGGCAGTAATCCGTCTTTTTGAAGAAGGATGCCAATTGGTTATTTTGGCCTGTAATACCGCATCTGCTAAAGCCTTGCGTACTATTCAGCAAGTAGATTTACCTCGTCTGGGACCGGAAAAAAGAGTGTTGGGTGTGATCCGTCCTACTGTGGAAGCAGTAGATGTACTTACGAGAACACGACACGTAGGCGTGGTAGGGACCTCCGGAACCATTCAATCTAATTCTTATCCCATCGAAATTCAAAAGCTTTTTCCGGATATTATTGTCACTGGTGAAGCTTGTCCTATGTGGGTGCCTCTGGTTGAAAACCGTGAATATGATAAGCCGGGCGCCGACTATTTTGTCAAACAACATCTAGATCGCCTTTTTACGAACGACAATCGTATTGATACCGTCATACTCGGATGTACACATTATCCTTTGCTTGAAACTAAAATCGCAACTTATCTGCCGGAAGGCGTACAACTCTTATCCCAGGGAGAGTATGTGGCTAAAAGTTTAGCCAACTATCTCTCCAGACATCCTGAAATAGATGAAAAATGTTCCAAATCAGGAGGTTGTCATTTTTATACTACAGAATCCGAAGAAAAATTTAAAGAACAGGCCACCGTTTTTTTACATGAAAAGATTGATGCAAAAAAAATCATCCTAAACTGATTTTGGAGATCCTTCCTGTTTTTGGTAAAATACTTATCTTTTCTTATTGATTTTCAACCTTCTGTCATTTGTATTTAATGGCATTTTTTTTTTTTGAGGTTTAAGGTGCCTGAATACCTAAAAGAAATCCCCTCATCTTCACAGACCAGGGGATCGTTACATACACATTACATGTTATTTGCTCAAAACATAGGTTTTTGGTATATCAAGGTGTTTGTTGTAATAACTTCTATCTCTTCATCTCAAACCCAAATTTTATACACCTGATTTATATACCAATGTGTTAAACTCACGCAAAGATAGCGGTTTTTTCTTTTTGCAAAATATTTTGACTGTTAAATCTGTTTTTAGAAGATGTTAATTTATGTTTGGGCTTATCAGTAGATGGTTCCAGATGTTTTTAAGTGGCTAAAAGACTGGAGAATAATAATACCTTCCGGGCATGTTTATTCATTGGAAAATGACTACCTTTGTGTTTTTCAAATTTTTTAGAAATGAACAATATCCAAAATATTGTATTTGATCTGGGGGGAGTGCTTATTACCCTCGACAGGAACGAGGCTGTAAGACGTTTCAAAGAGATAGGTTTACAAACAGCAGAAGAATTATTGGATCCATATCATCAGAAAGGTGTATTCTTGCAATTAGAGGAAGGTACGGTTTCCCGTGAGGAGTTTTACACCGCAATAAATCAGATGGCAGGAAAAGATATTCCCGGAAAAGATATTGATTATGCTTTATATGGGTTCCTGGTAGATGTGCCGGTCTATAAGCTGGAGATGTTAGAACAGCTTCGTAAAAAATACAAGCTGTATCTGCTGAGTAATACGAACCCGATCATTATGGAATGGGCACATACTCCCGAATTATGGGGTAGTAATAAAGTCTTAAAGGACTATTTCGATAAAATGTATCTGTCTTACGAAATAGGAGCTACCAAACCAGCCAAAGCCATTTTCGATCATTTACTGGCCGATTCGGGAATTATTCCTTCTGAAACCTTATTCATCGACGATGGGCCGGCCAATGTAGAGATAGGATCGGCATTAGGCATGCAGACTTATATGCCTCAGAACGGGGAAGATTTCAGGCATATTTTCGAATAAAGGGAAATCAGTTTTTTTCCAGTTCCCGCAAGTGTTCCATTTTTTTCTTTTGCAGGAATCCGTAAATATCTTCTAAATGCTCGGTGACTTTTTGATTGCCGAATTCATAGACCTTGGAAACCAGTCCATCTAAAAAGTCACGGTCGTGCGAAACCACGATCAGCGTCCCGTCGAAATCCTTCAGTGCACTTTTCAGGATGTCTTTGGTTTTCATATCCAGGTGATTGGTAGGCTCATCTAAGATGAGCAGATTGACCGGTTCCAGCAAGAGTTTGATCATTGCCAGCCGGGTTCTTTCTCCTCCTGAAAGAACTTTTACTTTTTTTGTGGAATTCTCTCCGCCAAACATGAAAGCACCTAACAGATCTTTAATTTTGGTGCGGATATCACCAACGGCAACATCGTCTATCGTTTGAAAAACAGTCAGGTTTTCATCCAGCAAGGATGCCTGGTTCTGGGCAAAATAGCCTATTTGCACATTGTGCCCGACTGTTAGTTCCCCGTCAAAACCGATCTCATTCATGATACACTTGACTAATGTGGATTTACCTTCTCCGTTTTTACCCACAAAAGCGATTTTATCTCCTCTTTCTATGGTAAGGTTGGCATTCCGGAAAACCGTGTGTTCCCCGTAATTTTTTGAAACCCCGTTAATGACGACAGGATAAGTGCCGGAGCGGGGAGAAGGAGGAAATTTTAAGCGCAGAGCAGAGGTGTCTTCCTCATCGACTTCGATAATCTCTAGTTTTTCCAGCATTTTTACTCTCGATTGTACTTGTAGTGTTTTGGAATATGTGCCTTTGAACCGTTCTATGAATTCGGTGGTTTCGGCAATCATTTTCTGTTGGTCGTCGAAAGCTTTTTGCTGCTGTTCCCGGCGTTCTTTCCTTAATTCAAGATATTTGGAGTAATTTACTTTATAATCGTAGATCCGTCCCATCGTTACTTCTATGGTGCGGGTGGTGATATGATCTACAAAAGCCCTGTCGTGCGAAATAACGATCACCGCTTTGGCATTATTGACCAAAAAATCTTCTAACCATTGAATAGATTCTATGTCCAGATGGTTGGTAGGCTCATCCAATAAAATTACATCCGGATTGCGCAGCAGTATTTTCGCCAGTTCGATACGCATCCTCCACCCTCCGCTGAAGTCGCTTGTCTGGCGATGGAAGTCCTCCCTCTTGAATCCCAGTCCTAATAAGGTTTTTTCTACATCTGCTTCGTAGTTGGTCATGTCGATGGTGTAGAACTTTTCGCTCAAGGCAGATACTCTTTCTATCAGTTCATAATAGCTTTCCGAATCGTAATCGGTTCTTTCCGACAATTCCTTGTTGAGCGATTCTATCTCCATCTCCATCTCGAACAAATGGGAAAAAGCCTGCGATGTTTCTTCAAAAACAGTTCTTCCGTCTTCCGTCATTAAATGTTGTGGAAGGTAAGCAATAACCGTGTCTTTAGGAGCCGAGATCTTACCTTTGGAAGGGTTTCTTGATCCGGCTAATATTTTAAGCAAGGTAGATTTGCCGGCGCCGTTTTTACCCATCAGGGCGATACGATCTTTTTCGTTGATTACGAATGAAACATCTGCAAATAGAGTGGTTCCGCCGAATTCTACTGTTAGTCCGTCAACAGAAATCATGATGATAATTAAAAATTGAAAATTGATAATTGAAAATGAGGAACGGTGGGAGGGATGGCAATTTTCTCTTTTTTGTTTCTCTTTTCTATTTTAAAAAGTCGCAAAGTTATAATATTTCTTTGAAAAAGCATCATGAAAAAGATGATATGATTAGCTTTGGAGATCGAAAATCATCCGGCTTTATGATAATATTTACGATTCTATCCGTAAAGGGGCTGTCCAGAAAGTGCAGGCAGGTGATTCACTACAGTTAATCCGCATTATTGAAGCTGCTTTTGAATGGTCTGCCAAAGGAACCCGGATTGCTCTTTATCCATCGTTATTTTGTGAATGTATACCTATAAATTGCAGATTATATAATGAATTTGCAATAAAACCGTTATATTTGTAACGATTTTGTCAAAAATGAAAATCGCTTGAAGTATTTGTTTCTTTTATTGCCACAACCAATCTTCAGGCATTTACATCTGAAATCCAACATATATTTCAATTCTCAAAGAAAAAGAATATGAACAACAGATCACCATTTTCAATTTTCAATTTTCGATCATGAAACATTCCTGCATTAAAATATCCCTTCTCTCAGCCTGTTTGTGCGCCTTTAACCTGTTTGCCCAAACGAAGGTAGACAAGGTAACAGCCCTGAAGAGTAATGAGTACGGTGTGAAATATTTTCTTCCCAAAACCGAGGTGATTGTGCAGGCGAAAGTGTCTAAAGTGACCGCCAAATCAGGTCCTTATTATAGATATGCCGAAAAATACCTGGGAATCAGCGACCCGGTTACAGAAGATCAGGTATATTATACTTTGGATGCAGTTACCATTACCACCAAAGGAGTTCCTGATAAGGATCAGGCGTATCTGATAGAGTTCAAAGCTAAGACAACAGCTCCTTTTGCCTGTTTAACGGAAGACGGGCTGCTATGTACCATTAATGCGGATTATCAACCGGAGAAACTAGCCGGAAAGGAGCAGAAAAAGGCGGAAACTGCAACGGTCGCTCCTCATTCCGTCTTTACGGAAGAATATTTGCAGGCCGGATCTACCGGTAGAATGGCAGAGGTGTCGGCCAAACAAATTTATCGCCTGCGGGAAAGCCGTATGGATTTGCTCACCGGAGAGGCTGAAAATGTTCCCCGCGACGGAGAAGGAATAAAACTGGTGATGCAACAACTCGAACTACAGGAAAAAGCATTGGAAGAACAATTCAAAGGTTCCATTACTTCCGAAGAACAGGTTTATGAAGTTTCCCTGATCCCGGAGGATGATCTGGATAAAAATGTTCTTTTCCGTTTTTCTAAATACCTGGGGATTGTATCATCCGATGATCTGAGTGGTATTCCTGTATATATGAATCTGAAAAATTTAGATAAAAAACCGGAGATCACAGATCCGAAGCTGTTGGAAAAAATGGCAAAAGACAAGGCGAATCCGAAAGGGGTTATTTATAATGTGCCGGGAAAAGCATCCATAGAGATAACTGCCGGTACAAAAAAAATATATACCGGAGAAATCCAGGTTGCACAATTCGGAGACACACAAACGCTTCTCCCTAATATCTTTGAAGACAAGAAAGCTCCGGTGAAAGTTTATTTTTACCCGGAAACAGGCGCTTTGAAACAAGTAATACAATAAATAACTAAGAATTGAAAATTGACAATTGACAATTGAAAATGAGGAAAAAGTTCAGAAAGTAAACTGATTTTTTGAATACAGATCTCTTGATTTTCAATTTTCAATTTTTAATTTTCAATTGTCAATTCTTGACTTTCTATGGTTTGGAACGAAACAATGGAGTGCATGTCCCGTCCGGAACTACTCAAACTCCAGGGAATTAGATTGAAAAAAGTAGTAGAACGGGTTTATCATAACAATGAACCCTATCGCAGGCGGATGCAGGAAACCGGCATTACACCGCAGGATATTCAAACAATAGATGATATTGTTAAATTGCCGTTTACATCCAAAAAGGACCTGAGGGATTATTATCCTTTTGGCTTGCTGAGTTCTCCTATGTCTGAAATTGTCAGGGTGCATGCATCTTCGGGGACTACCGGAAAGCCTATTGTTGTAGGGTATACACGCAATGATCTGAATGTCTGGAATGAGGTAGGTGCCCGCTGTTTTACTGCTTACGGATTAGGGAAAAATGATGTGGTGCAGGTGTCTTACGGATACGGCCTGTTTACGGGAGGCTTGGGTGCACATACAGCAGTGGAGACCATCGGAGGGACTGTTATCCCGATGTCGAGCGGTAATACGGAAAAACAGATTATGCTGATGCATGACCTGGGTGCTGTGGGACTTGCCTGTACTCCCTCTTATGCTTTGTATCTGGCAGATGCTCTCAAAGATTCGGGAATTTCAAGAAGTGAATTTAAGTTGAGAATTGGGGTGTTCGGAGCCGAACCCTGGACGGAAGCCATGCGGCAGGAGTTGCAGGAAAAGCTGGGTATTAAGGCCTATGATATTTACGGGTTGACGGAAATTATCGGCCCGGGTGTGGGGCATGAATGTGAATGTCAGAACGGAACCCATCTTTGTGAAGATCATTTCTTTCCTGAAATCATCCATCCGGAAACAGGTGAACCTGTAGCGCCGGGAGAAATGGGAGAGTTGGTGTTTACTACGCTGACTAAAGAAGGAATGCCGCTGATCCGTTTCCGGACGCGAGACCTTACCTATCTGAATTATGAAAAGTGTGCCTGTGGAAGAACGTCGGTACGGATGGGACGCATTCTGGGGCGTAGTGACGATATGCTCATTATCCGCGGAGTAAATGTATTCCCGTCGCAGGTGGAAGCCGTTATTTGCGAAATGCCTGAATTCGAACCGCATTATATGCTGGTGGTAGACCGCCTCAACAATCTGGATACATTTGAAGTACAGGTTGAAATGCGGGAAGAATTCTATTCCGACGAAATCAATAAAATGTTGGAACTGAAAAAGAAGATCCGTCACCGCCTGCAAAGTGTGATTGGAATAGCTCCCGATATCAAACTGGTAGAACCGAGAAGCCTGGAACGTAGCCAGGGAAAAGCCAAAAGGGTAATAGATAAAAGGAAATTCTAAAAAACGGAGATTATGTTAATCAAGCAACTGTCTATTTTCTTAGAAAACAAACGAGGCCGTTTTACGGAAGTGGCCAATATTTTGGGTGATGCCGGAATCAATATGACGGCATTTACAGTGGCGGAGAATTCAGATTTTGGTATCCTTCGCCTGATTGTTTCCGATCCCGAGAAAGCAAAAGAAGTGTTGAAAGCAAAATTGTATGCCGTTAGTGTTACGGACGTGGTTTGCCTGGAATGCCCGAATGTGCCGGGTTCGCTGGGACGTGCCATGACTTTGCTTACTGATGCCGGTATTTTTGTAGAGTATATGTATGCATTTTCTACGGGACAAATTGCGCGTGTGGTGATTCGTCCGGATAATATCGATAAGTGTGTGGAAGTGCTGAAAAATAATAAATTGGAACTATTGGCTGCCAGTGAATTGTATAAATTATAGGCAGTTAATAATTCTTAATTTGAAATTCTTAACGCGTATTTCAAGTGATATTCACTATCTTTGTGCGCTAAAACGCTAAAAAATGAGATATAAAATCATCTGGTTTTTATTTGCGGCTGTTCTTCTCTCTGCATGTGGGGAATATAATAAAGTGTTGAAAAATCCGGACTACGAGGTCCGGTATGAATATGCCAAAAAATATTTCAATGAAGGTAAATATACCCGTTCTGCCACTTTGCTCGAAGACTTGGTTACTATCTTCAAGGGAACTGCCCATGCAGAAGAATCGTTGTATTTACTAGCCCAGAGTTACTATGGACAAAAGGATTATGTAACGGCAGCAGAATATTTTAAGACCTATTATACTACTTATCCAAAGGGAGAATATGCCGAGTTATCCCGTTATTACGGCGCTTATGGTTTGTATCTGGATTCTCCGGACCCCCGATTGGATCAAACGCAGACTTATAAATCGCTCAGCCAGTTCCAGGATTTTCTGGAGCATTATCCGCAGAGTGAGCGGAGAGATGAAGCTCAGCGAATCATGTTTGAGTTACAGGAAAAACTGGCTTTGAAAGAATTAATGGCTACAGAATTGTATTTCAACCTGGGGAATTATATGGGAAATAATTATCAGTCCTGTGTGATCTACGCCCAGAATGCATTGAAATCTTATCCCTACTCCAAATACAGGGAAAATTTCCTGTATCTTTCCATTCGTGCGAAATACGACATGGCAGAAAAGAGTGTCGATGAAAAGAAAGGTCTTCGTTATAGGGATGTGTTGGACGATTACTATGCTTATATCAATGAATTTCCTGACGGAAAACATGTGAAAGATGTCCTGAGAATTTATGATAAGTCCATTAAGGAGATAGGCGATAACGATTAAATACGAAATTAATAATCATCAACAGATAATATGGATTACAGAAAAACAAACGCCCCGTCAACAACTATTACCCGGGATATGATGTCATTGTCGGCCGAAACAGGCAATGTGTATGAAACCGTACGGATCATCGGTAAGCGGGCGAATCAGATCAGTGTGGAAATGAAACATGATCTGGAGAAAAAATTGCAGGAATTTGCTTCTTATAACGATAATTTGGAAGAAGTATTTGAAAATCGGGAACAAATTGAGATTTCCCGCTATTTTGAAAGACTTCCGAAGTCAACGTTGATTGCTACCCAGGAATTTATTGAAGGCGAAGTGTATTACCGCAATCCGGCCAAGGAAAAAGATAAATTCTGATTTCTATGATCCAACGGATACAAACGATCTATTTACTTCTTATCGCCGGCTTGATGCTGGCGATGTTGTTTATGCCCCTGGCATCTTTTCCCTCAGCTCAGGGCGTATTGTCTGTTTGGGGTGCATCTATGGTATCGGCAGATGTCAGGATCGTTATGGCTGCCCTGCTTATCTCGATAGCATTGAATGCGGTTTCTTCTGCATTAATGTATAAAAACAGGTCTTTACAGCTTAGGATGTGTACTATAAATCTGGTGCAGATTTTATTGACTATAGGCTTCTTGCTATATGTAGTCTGGAATTTGACAGGAAACCTGCTGCCGGTGGGGCAAATGAAAATTGCCATGGCTTTTCCGGCCGTAGTGTTTATTCTTGATTTGCTGGCAATAGCAGCAATCCGTAAAGACGATCAATTGGTAAAATCTTTAGATAGAATCCGGTAACAGGTTTTTATTTCCGGTAAAAATAAGTAAGTTTCAGGTTGAGCACCTGATTGGAAGAAGTGGCGTAATAGTCGCTTTTTCTGTTTTTATAGATGTCGGAAAGGCCATAGTAGTAACGGGCTTCCATAACAAAACTGCCGATACCGGTGCGTAGTTCCAAGCCTCCTCCGGCGGCAATTCCCCAATCGAATTTATTCTGAATGGGAGTGTTATATTGTATGGGCTCCGGATTGTCTTCGGTGCCAGGATCCAATATGATATTTGATTCTTTTACATCTTCCGACAGCAGATAACTGATCTGCGGACCCAGGTTGAACACGAGTCTTACGCGGGAGCCTAAATTGAAGTAGATATGAGTCATTACCGGTAGTTCGGCATATAAAAGCGATTTGGTGAACTTGTGGTCGGGAATAGAGTCTTTATGCTCTTTCCATCCTCTTTGCGAGAGATTCAGTTCTCCCTGTAGTCCGAAATTTTTTTCGGTTATATACCGGATGCTTACTCCTCCTGCTAATTGATCCAGTTTCTTCTGCGAAACGGAAGGATTGAAATTTATACTGGATGAAGTTATCCCCCCATTGATTCCCAGACTCAGTTCTTTGGAAAAGACCTCTTCCTGGGCCATGGATATGTCCGGGAGAAAAAAGAGTAGCAGGCTGATGTACACCAGTTTCTTTATCATTTGGCGATTTCTCTTTTGATAGTGTAATCCGGTAGAAAATCAATCCAATATACATTGGTATTGATAAAACCGCCCCAGTTGTTCACCCGGTTAAAATTATATCCTGTTTGCAGGCTTTTGTATTGAAATTTTCCTAAAGAATTCTCAAAATTGATACCATATCTGGAAATCATTTGGAGAAAGTACATTCCCGTATCGTATCCCAGCATTCCATACCGGGGATAAGAATTGATCATCGTTTTTCCATACCAGCTTCTGTAGAGCCTGAAAAAAGCTTTTACTTCCGGTTGTGTATTATTGGCATAAAAGATCGAGTAAAGACAGGCATGGGCGCTGAAAAAATCATCCAGGTAGTCTTTTACATAAGTCTGCCATTCGGGATATCCGAATAATGAAATATCTTTTGAAAATCCGCTTTCCTTAAATGTTCGCAATGGGGCTATAATTCTGGCTAAAGATTCTGAAGTCCCTGACGAAATTACAATTATGCTTGGATCGCTGCTGCTTAATGCATTTCTAAAATCGGCAGTAAAAGAATAGCCGTTGTATGTTAGGGTCTGGAATGCTTGTTTATTAGCGGATAAATCGGATTGCAGTGTCTTGATTAAATCAGCCTTGTCATTCTGAGAGCCCATATCCACAAAAACGATGTTGTAATTTTTGTATTTTTTAGCAAAAGCCAGAGATACTTTTGAGTACAGGTACGATTGTGTCGGATTGGACTGGAAAATGAAGGGATTGGTCATGGTCTCGTCTGTTTTCGAAGCAAACGGGATTACATACCGGATAGCGTTTTCTTTAGAGAATTTGGAAATTTTGTTGATCTGGTCTTCTGAAAATCCTCCGATAATAAGATGGCTCTCTTTTAATTCATCCTTTTTTAATACTTTTTCTAGTGAATGAATCTTGAATCCGATATCATAAACATTCACGGAAATGGAATGACCTGTCTTTTTTAAACTGTCTAAAGACAGAAGAAAACCTTCGTAATACTCTATAAAACGCTGACAAGATGTTGTACTGGTGCTGTCTTTATCAACCGTACCGAACGGTAATAACAACGCTACATTGATCAAGCTTACATTTTGCTTGTCGGGAAGCTGTTGCAGTAAAGCATTTACTTTGGATTCGGATTCGTCGGCTGCCATTTTTCCGTTAGGACCAACAGATATCTCTTTGTATATGGGAATTAAAATGGTTTTTCCGATGGTAAAGGTCTGGACAGAGAGACCGGGATTGGATACAATAATATCTTCCCCGCTGATATTATATTTTTTAGAAACGGAATAGAGCGTTTCCTTGGGTTGGATCGTATGGTAAACTATCTGTTGGGATTTCTGCGGGATTTTCAATATTTCCCCGGTCTTGATGCCGTTCCTGCTTTCGGGATTTAATTGGTAAATGGCTTCGGTAGTTACATTGTACATTACAGAAATGCCATAGACTGTTTGTCCGCTTTCTACCGTATGTAGGAAATAAGCTGCTTTTTGAGTAGAAAAATCAGATGAAGAATGAAATGATTCCTGAGATTCTACGTTGTTATTGTATATTGTGAACAATACAATAAAAAGAAACAGGCGTTTTATCATAAAGTTTTTTGTTATCATAGAAAACGCAAAGATAGGAAAAAATATTAATTTTGGGACATGAAAAAAATACTAATTATCATCTATCTCCTGGCATCTCTGACAGGAATGGCTCAGACGAATTATTATACCGTAAGCGGAACAAAAGTGCTTTCATACAAGGATAATCTTCATCTGGATACAGAAGTCAGCTTAGTCACGGTATCTTCCGTCAGTATTACATATAACGGTTCTAAATCGGGAAGCGGACAGTGGTATAGGTATAATTCTTCGGGTGTTGCAACAATTCTTCCCGGAGAAACAACTGCCACTCTTTCCAATGTGCAGAGTCAGATGGGTTACTATTATCAAAATGATGGAGTGGTCCTGAGATATCTGTGGGTGGTCAATTATGCAGCCGCTCCTGTTCAGTTCGAATCGGTAACGATTCCCCATACGAATGATGAATGTTCTTTTGTTACCCTGAATATTCAAAAAACAGACCCCGGTGTTTTTTTCTATACTCATGAAGGGCAGAAAGTTTCTATTCTTCGCTCGTACAATGCAACTTATACTACATGGAATGAAAATGAAAGCACCTATGGCCCCATGGAAGTAACTGAAGTGATACCATCTACCGGTAAGGTCCCTGCTCCGATGCAGGATACGCAATTTAAAGTATTCGATGTGTATGCAAAAGATTTAGACCTGGATGTTAGTATTACCAGTGATGAATACCGTGCGATCAGAGTAACAGCCCGTGCGGATGAAGATATAGAAACCCGGGAGAATGACAATGAAGTGGCTCCTCCTTCCGGAAGCTTTTCAGCACCGTTACGTGTAACTTTTACTGCAGAAGCGAATACCCCTGTTGCTGCTTTTTTTCTTTGGACTGTATACAAAACGGATGAAAGTACAACAAACCCCTTGATTCGCTATACGGATAAGGTGTTGCGTTATACGTTTGAAAGAAGTGGAAGTTACGAGGTCCGTTTGGAAGTAAGTGATAGGGATTCCAAATGTATGGCTCCTCCGGTAGTTTTCAATTATACGATAGTTGAGTCTTTTATCGATGTTCCCAATGCTTTTTCACCGGGAACCTCCCCGGGTGTGAACGATGAATTCAGGGTGGCTTATAAATCGATTGTAAAATTTCATGCCTCTATCTCTACCCGTTGGGGAAATAAAATCTTTGAATGGAGTGATCCTGCAGCAGGCTGGGATGGGAAAATGGGAGGAAAATATGCACCTCCGGGGGTGTATTATTATGTGATCGAAGCTACCGGATCTGACGGGAGGGTCTGGAAAAAGTATGGGCATGTGAATATTTTGAGTGGAAAATGAAAAACATAAGCAATTGAAAATAGTTCTTCATTTTCAATTTTCAATTATAATAGTATTTTGTATTAGGCTTAAAATCCGAAATCGGTTACTTCTACTTCTTTCACCTTTTCATATTCCGGCTTTTTAACTTTCTGATGCTCCGGATTTCCGATGATAATGATGGCGCGTTGCGGACGTACGGGACAAATAGACTCGCACCCTCCACACCCAATACAGATATCAGGTTCTATATGCGGGATAGTCAGGTGTCCTTTATAGGGAACCATTTTTACAGCTTGTGTAGGACAATGTTCGGAACAGGCTCCGCAATCTTTTTCTTCAGTCTTGACTACACAAATATCTTCATTAAAATGCACCACCCCGATTTGGGTGGTTATTTTTTCTTCTGTTGTAAGAGGAAGTAAAGCATGGTTCGGGCAAATTTCCGAACATATTGTACACTCATAATTACAATAAGAATTTTCGTAACTGAGATGTGGCTTCAAAAGATAATTAAACCCGTATTCCATGCCAGCCGGTTTTAATACCTTCGACGGGCATTTGAGCACGCATAAATGGCAGGCAGTACAGGTTTCTTCGAATCTTTTCCGATTTTGAGCTCCCGGAGGAACAACGGGTTGCTTTGATTGGAAGGTACCTTCTTTTTTGATTCCTTTGCACGATGGCAGTATGGATATGCCGGCTATCAAGCCTGCTCCTGTGACAATGAATGACCGGCGACTTTTTGTGTTTGCGATCTCTTTTTTCTTTGTCGCCAGGTAAAACCGATACTCTAATCCTCCTTTTTTACAGGAAGGAATACAATTGAAACAATTTACGCAACGCGATATATCTACCGTTTGTTTTTTACTGTCTATACATTCGCTTTTGCAAGAGCGTTCGCAAAGCCCGCAATTGTTGCACTTACTTTCATTAAAGGTTATCCTGAAAAGGGAAAAACGGGAAAATAGACTCAATAGGCTACCTACAGGACAAAGCGTATTGCAGAATAACCGTCCCCGGAAGACAGAGAACAGAGCGAATATCAACAAAATGGAAATAGATGCAAATAAAGAAATCAAAGTGATATGTCCGATGGAAATATAATACATGGAATAGTTCCCTGCTTTAGCCAGTAACATAGCCAGTAAATTATTGATTCCTATAATTACAGGTTGGAAAATATTGGCAGAAATGCGTCCGTAATTACTATATGGATCCAGAAAAGATACTAATTGGTTGTTCCTGAGGAGAAAAAGTAGAATGCAAATTCCTAATAAGCTATAACGCGGTATGTTGTATGGACTCCGATGGCTGAAATGTTTTTTTGTTTTCTTTTTTCCTTTGCCGGATAAACGGATAAAAATATCCTGCAGTATTCCTGCCGGACAAATTGTGGAACAGTATATCCTTCCGAAGAAGATAGTGAATAAGAGAATGAACAGAACGATCAGGAAAAAACCGGAAAGCAGGGCCGGAATCAATTGAAGATGCAAAATTTTGGACAGATGGTCCGGCACATGTCCGCTATAATCTAAAAAGTAGCAGGTGATAGGGATGAAAAACAGGAGGGCTAAAATAACTCTTCCCGTTTTTAGTGTTTTGTTTTTCATTCTTTTTTTCTTCAGATGAAGACTATAGATTTTGCGAACGAGAGCCGGATCGCAGAAATGAGTTCAATAGCCGGGAATTATATTTTTATCCTTTTAATATT
This sequence comes from Bacteroidales bacterium, assembly GCA_031553775.1. Taxonomy (GTDB): domain Bacteria; phylum Bacteroidota; class Bacteroidia; order Bacteroidales; family Azobacteroidaceae; genus JAISFI01. Next base: position 6,806 of record JAVBLA010000073.1, on the reverse strand, counting down.
CAGTTTACTTAACTCAGTCGTACCCAGTTTTAGTGCTTCCCCTTTTCCAATATGTCCTACCTGATCTATATTCATTTTTTCAACCTGATTGAAAAATTGTACGGCAGCAGTATCTACTGCTACAATATTGGAGGAGGCAAGCAGTGTTTTCAATTGAGATACGTCGTTTTCGCTTTTTCCCTGCGGACCGTTTTTCCGTATTACCCGGTATGCATCGACAATATTCAAGACGGGCTTTTTATTCCAGGTACAAATGTCGGCGATACATTGCTGAAGATCGTTGGCATGAAAATAGCGCCTGTCCCATACAATACCCATATAATTTTTCATGGAGATACTCATTTTGGCTCCTCCGTGGTTTTTTAATACAGGTACATTGATCCAGGCATCTGCTTCCAGCAGTACTTCATGGATTTTTGCTGTTTTAAGGCTGACTCCCTGAGGCAGGTTTATGTCTTTGTAATATTTTTCTTCGTTTCCGGGAATCATAACTCCACCGGCGTCTTTAACAGCCTTCGAGATACCGCTGTTATCGTAACACTTTTGCCAGGCGTCGCAGGTATGATCAAATACGGATACTTTTTGCGCCCCGGCCTGCAGGCATTTTTTTATTAACGCGGCCAATAACTCTGGATTGGTATTGGCGGATATCTGGGGAGATCTATCCCATCCTATGTTGGGCTTAATGACAATGTGTTGCCCTTTTTTGACAAATTTGCCGATGCCGCCTAATGCTTCCAGGGCTTTATCCAACATGATTCCTGGTTCGCCTCCCATAACAGCTACTAAGTCGGGAGTACTTTGTACCACCATTTCATTTTTGAGTAAAGCAGCTTCCAGTGCTTCAAAATTCAAAGTGGAGATAGCCACCCCGGCCAACGCTCCTGCCTTTATGAAATTACGACGTTCCATTTGTGTTAGTTTCATAGGTTCCAGGGCATCCTGAAACAATTTTCATTATATAATGAGTAATCTGCAGGACCATTTACCGCCAGGGTTTTAACCAGCTTGGCTTCTTGCAGTAATTCTTTGGCATAGTTGAGTGTTGCTCCTGTCTTGACCCGGTCCTCAACCAGTAATATTGTTTTTCCCTTGTACTCGAAATCTATTGGGTGGAGTAATCTGGGAGAGTCGTACAATGGTTGTTGTAAGGGATTTCGAAGATTGATTTTTAATAACCGGATATCGATATTCAGGCGCTGGTTGATCATGGCTGCCGGAATAATACCTCCGTTTGCGATTGCTACGATCAAATCGAATTCTTCTTCCAACCGGATATCCCGGATACGATCCATTATTTCACTGATGGATTTTTCCATAAAGTCAAACTCTGGAAAGCGCTTTCAATACAAGATATCCTCCGAAAACCTGTGTCAGGATGCCCGGAAATCCAATGCGAAAATCCGACAATGCCGGTTGCAGATTATGTAACGAAAACCATTCGATCAATACTCCGGGAATCTGATATGCTAAAACCACAACAGCCAAAGCAATCAGGGAAATTTTTTGCGTTTTCTTTGCCACTATGGCTGCAGCAATGGCTAGAATAACAGATTTAGCCAGGATAACAGGCAACATAGCTTCTCCGGGCATGCCGAATAACCAATAGTTGCACAGTGGGGAAAATATTGCTGTGAGCAAGCCTACATAGATGCCGTATTTATATGCCCCTATCAGGGTAAAAAAGAAAATAGGCAGAAGTATCAGCCCACCCGAAGGAATTAAATGACATAATTGGGGCAATAATAAGTTGCCCAGGATAAAGAGTGCAGCGAACAGATAAGTTTTCACTTTATCGTATCCCAATGCGTAAAGACGAACAGATGTTTCCATATACTATTTTTGTTTTGAACATTAGACGCTTCAAAAATAAGGTTTCTTTTTTGAAAAGAGGCAATAAAAAGAGTTATAAAATTCAAATATATATATTCTGCCTGATGGTCCGGGTCACGATATTTATTACCTTTGCGAAATTATAAATGTTGAATATCCGCAAATTACCCCTAAGTGTGTCAGAAGCAGAAAGAACTCGTAATAATATATTGTCGATTGCTCAAGCCTGTTCCCGGTTTTCAATAATGAAATTTTTGAAGTATGAAGAATAAAAGTTATCTGATTATTATCACCTGTGTGGTATTGTCTTTGCTAATGTCTGCTTTCAGCCTTTTTTCCCGGAATGGCAGTACCCCTCCCCAGACCGGACAATTGCAGGCTCCTTATGATGTGTTTTCTGTAGATCTTCCCGTATCTGTGATGTTTTGCGGAGAAACAATTGCTCTCGAGAGATATGATATGCGGGAAAGATTTGACCGGGAAATCAATGCCTTGTCGTATCTGCATTCCACTACATTGTTACAGATCAAACGTGCTAACAGATATTTTCCTGTGATTGAGCCGATTCTGGCTAAAAATAATATTCCTGACGATTTTAAATACCTGGCTGTTATCGAAAGTATGCTCGATGTCAGGGCCTATTCTCCGGCCCAGGCTGCAGGTTTATGGCAGTTTACGGCTGCCACGGCTAAGGAGTTCGGATTAACGGTTGCCGACCAGGTAGATGAACGGTATCATGTGGAGAAATCTACAGAGGCTGCCTGCCGGTATCTTCGCAGTGCCTATAAACAGTTTGGCAATTGGACGGATGCGGCCGCTTCGTATAATGCGGGTATACCTAAAATCCGGTCCGAATTGGAAAAACAGAAAGTAAACAGCTTTTTTGATTTGTTACTGGTAGAAGAAACCAGCCGTTATGTTTTCCGGTTACTGGCCATGAAAGAGATTTTTTCGGATCCTTACCGTTATGGTTTTGTATTGAAAAAAGAAAATTTATATCCGGTTATTCGGACAAAAGAAATAGAAATATCGAAAGATGTTCCCGATTTTGCCGAATTTGCCAAAGAACAGGGAATTAATTATTATCAGTTGAAAAATTTTAATGTGTGGTTAAGGGACCGAAGCCTGAAAACGATGGGAAAAACCTATATCATCCAGATTCCGTTGGAAGAAGATATGTGTGTGGATCCCGCAAAAATCGAGGTGCATAACACAAACTGGATTGTTGAATAACCAGAGTCTCTTTAAAATACATTGGATAGAGGTAACATGCAGGAAAAAATTGAAGAAATAGAGCAGATCAGCGTATTGGGCGCCCGTGTTCATAATTTGAAAAATATAGATGTCGAAATTCCCCGCAATCGGTTTGTGGTAATTACAGGTTTGAGCGGAAGTGGAAAATCATCACTGGCCTTTGATACGATTTTTGCAGAAGGACAAAGACGTTATATAGAAACGTTTTCGGCCTATGCCCGTAATTTTCTCGGGAATATGGACCGGCCGGATGTGGATCAGATTACAGGCCTGAGTCCGGTAATATCCATTGAGCAGAAAACGGTGAACCGGAATCCCCGGTCTACGGTGGGGACTACTACCGAAATTTACGACTTTTTCCGGTTGCTTTATGCCCGGGCCGGTGAAGCATATTCATATAATACCGGTGAAAAGATGGTTAAATATACGGAAGAACAAATCCTTCAGTTGATATTGCAACAATATGAGGGAAAAAAGATATATCTTTTGTCTCCTGTAGTTCGTAACCGGAAAGGGCATTATAAGGAACTTTTCGAACAATTGCGCAAAAAAGGCTATCTGAATGTCCGTGTGGATGGAGAATTGCGGGAAATTATCCCGGGATTGAAGCTGGACCGCTATAAAAACCATAGTGTGGAAGTGGTTGTAGATAAGTTGCAGGTATCGGCTAAAGATGGAAAACGATTGAAAGAAAGTGTCCGGACGGGAATGAAGCAGGGCGACGGATTAATCATGGTGCTGGAACTGGAAACCGGAAACCTCCGGCATTTCAGCAGGCGGCTGATGTGTCCTTCCACCGGATTGTCGTACAGTGAACCGGCTCCGCATAATTTTTCGTTCAATTCGCCGCAGGGTGCCTGTCCGAAATGCAAAGGTTTGGGTAGTGTCAACCAGATCGATCTGGAAAAAATCGTTTCCAATCCGGAGCAAAGTATCTACCAGGGAGGTATCGCCCCTCTCGGAAAATACAGAAATATCCTGCTTTTCTGGCAGATCGATGCGATTTGTGAAAAATATGGAGTGACTCTTAAAACGCCTCTGAAAGAAGTTCCGGAAGAAGCTCTGGACGAAATTCTGAATGGAACGGACGAGCGCTTGCAGATCAAGAACGAGTCGCTGGGCGATTCCAACTATTTTCTAAGCTTTGAAGGTGTTGTCAAATATATTTTCATGCAACAGGAAGCCGATGCCTCGGCTTCTGCACAGAAATGGGCGGGACAGTTTGTCAAAAATGTGGTTTGTCCGGAATGTCAGGGACAGCGGCTGAATAAAGAAGCATTGCACTATAAAATAGGAGAGAAGAATATAGCGGAAATTTCGGAAATGGATATTTCCCTGTTGTGCGAATGGCTTGAAGGCATCGACGTGGATTTGAATCTTAAACAACGGCAAATTGCTGCGGAAATACTGAAAGAAATCAATTCCCGCCTGAAATTTCTCCTGGATGTGGGTTTGGACTATCTTTCCCTGAACCGTGCATCGGCTACCCTTTCCGGTGGCGAAAGTCAGCGGATCCGTTTAGCCACTCAAATCGGATCGCAATTAGTCAATGTATTATATATTCTCGATGAACCCAGTATCGGCCTGCATCAACGGGATAATATCCGGTTGATCAATTCCCTGAAACAATTAAGGGATACCGGAAACTCGGTTATAGTTGTGGAACATGATAAAGATATGATGCTCAATGCTGATTATGTGCTGGATCTGGGACCCCGGGCCGGCCGTTATGGCGGCGAGCTGGTCTTTGCCGGAACACCGCAGCAAATGCTTCAATCGGATACACTTACATCGTCTTACCTGAATGGAAAAAAGCAGATAGAGATTCCTGAGAAAAGACGTTCCGGAAATGGAAAACAACTGATTGTGAGGGGTGCATCCGGACATAATCTGAAAAATGTGGATGTAACTTTTCCGTTGGGGACGTTTATTTGTGTAACAGGTGTGTCGGGTAGTGGAAAATCCAGCCTGATTAATGGTACGCTTCAGCCGGCTTTAAGTAAGTATTTCTATCGTTCATTGGAAGATCCGTTGCCTCACCGGTCTATTGAAGGAATTGAAAATATCGATAAGATAGTTAGCGTAGACCAGTCACCTATCGGACGCACCCCTCGCTCCAATCCGGCTACTTATACCGGCGTGTTTTCCGATATCCGCAATCTTTTTGTAGAACTGCCCGAGGCAAAGATCAGAGGGTATAAACCGGGTCGTTTTTCTTTCAATGTGACGGGAGGACGATGCGAAACCTGTGGTGGAAACGGTTATAAAACTATTGAAATGAATTTTCTTCCGGATGTCTATGTCCCCTGTGAGGATTGCCATGGTAAACGATATAACCGGGAAACACTAGAAGTACGCTTCAAAGGAAAATCTATTGCAGATGTACTGGATATGACCATTAATATGGCTGTCGATTTTTTTGAAAATGTACCGTCTATCCTTCATAAAATCAAACTTTTGCAGGATGTGGGTTTAGGGTATGTGAAACTGGGACAACCTTCTACAACACTTTCCGGGGGAGAGAATCAACGCGTAAAACTGGCAACAGAGTTAGCCAAACGGGATACCGGCCGTACATTATATGTATTGGATGAACCTACTACCGGTTTGCATTTTGAAGATATACGCGTATTGCTGGGCGTACTGAACCGCCTGGTTGATAAAGGGAATTCCCTGATCGTTATAGAGCATAATCTCGACATCATCAAATGTGCCGATTATATGATCGATATGGGCCCTGAAGGAGGAAAGGCTGGTGGAAATGTTCTGATTACAGGCACTCCGGAAGAAGTAGCTGTCGGAAATGTTGGCTATACTTCTGAGTTTTTAAGAAAAGAACTGTTTGGATGACTGGAATCTGAATAAATAGATGAGTTAAAAAATAGTTAATAAAAGTTAACGATAAAACCTTTTTGTACTTCATCTGTTTTACTATCAAACAAACGAACAAAACAGAATATGTCAACAATTACTTTTAAAGGAAAGGAAATACATACAAACGGAAAACTTCCGGAAGTAGGCAACCAAGCTCCTGACTTTAAACTTGTACAAACAGATTTAGCGGAAGTGTCTTTATCTGATTTAAAAGGAAAGAAAGTGATTTTGAATATTTTTCCAAGTTTGGATACCGGAGTATGTGCCGCTTCCGTAAGGCGGTTTAATAAAGATGCAGCCAATTTGAATAATACAGTAGTGCTTGCAATTTCTAAAGACCTGCCATTTGCTCATACCCGTTTTTGCTCTACGGAAGGTATTGAAAATGTAAAACCGCTTTCTGCGTTCAGGGACACGGATTTTGAAAATAAATACGGATTGTTGCTTGCAGATGGTCCTTTGAAAGGTTTGCTGGCCAGAGCAGTGGTCGCAATCGATGAAAAAGGATATGTGATTTACACCGAACTTGTGCCGGAAATAGCACAAGAACCGAACTACGAGGCTGTGATAGCTCATATACAATACATTTTGTTTTTCATTGGTTAAAGTTAAGGGTTAGTGATTGGGTTGCCGGGGGAGCTTTTCTCCGGCAATCTTTGTTTTCAATGGATTCATATTGGGGGTTAAGGGAATGTTTTTTTGTGTAAAAACATTTTGAATAAAAATACTTTCTGTATCTTTTTTTGCTGCGCCAAAAAAAGGTACCAAAAAAAGGCGCTTTGTCGAAAAGAACTCGTTCGCTCGCTGCGCTCTCTCCCTCAGACAGCTTTTCGACTATAAGGTAT
>JAVBLA010000018.1:0-107157 GCA_031553775.1 Bacteroidales bacterium | reverse complement strand
ATACCTTATAGTCGAAAAGCTGTCTGAGGGAGAGAGCGCAGCGAGCGAACGAGTTCTTTTCGACAAAGCGCCTTTTTTTGGTACCTTTTTTTGGCGCAGCAAAAAAAGATACAGAAAGTATTTTTATTCAAAATGTTTTTATACCACAAAAACATTCAATCAGCCCCCAATATGAATATTATTTAAACCTCGTCTTATACCACTGAAAAATCCTGGGCTCTTCTTTCAGATACGACTTGATTTTCCGATAATCGTCCGGACTCAGGTATGCCGGCGTATTATAAATTTGAACAAGAGTCAGGTCTTCCGGCTGCAAATGAAATTCCATCAGTTCCATATCCAAAGCTGATTGAGCAGTTTGGAATTCCTCTCCGGAAATATCTGTGCCGTCTTTGATAAACCAGGAGGGATCGGCAGGGGAGAGGAAGTCATTTGTATCAAGCTTTTTCCATTCGGTAGTATAAAAAGAAATCCGGCTGTCGCAGACTGGTGCACAAACTGTCCGGATAATGCAAATAATCTTCGAATCATTTACTAACGGCAACAATACCATTTCCATGGAAGAGGTATCTGTTTGGAGGTAAATATACCGATCGGTCATTTGTTTTAAAGTGGATGCTCCGTTCAGTGCGTTTTTAACAGTAGCATTCCGGCTGTCCTTGTATAAATCCACCAGATCTTTCCTCCTGTTGATTTCCAGTGTTGGTAACAGGTTGTTGGGCATAGTTGTAAAATAAAAGGAAATATCCTGAGCCTGCATGGAAAGAAAAGCACTGCAACAGAAAATAAAAATGGAGATATGTCGTTTTAGTGTCATATAAATAAAGAAATCAGGCATCAAAGGTAAAAGAAAGGAACGGAAATTCAAAACAATCCGGTCTTTTATATTGTTAGGAATAACATGAAAAGAGTAGCTGCCATACATGATATATCGGGATTCGGTAAATGTTCGCTCACAGTAGCATTGCCGATTCTTTCGGCTGCGGGTATTGAGGCTTGCGCCATGCCTACGGCTGTATTGTCCACTCATACCGGGGGACTGGAAGGATATACTTACCGGGATCTGACGGAAGACCTGCGCCCTTTTGCCCACCACTGGAAATCGCTGAACCTGCGATTTGATGCGATATATACGGGATTCTTAGGCTCTTTTGAACAATTGGATATTATCGGTGAATTTATCCGTGATTTTAAGGTTGCAGACAATTGGGTACTGGTTGATCCGGTGATGGCTGATAACGGCGAATTATACAAGATATTTTCTCCGGATTTTGCATGGGGGATGCGAACATTATGTAGCCATGCCGACATCATCATACCCAATATCACAGAAGCATCCCTGCTGACGGGTATTCCTTACCGGGAAGGCCCTTATACTAAAGAATATATTGAAAACCTGTTGTATCAGCTGGCTGAAATCGGTCCGGAAAAAATAATACTGACCGGTGTCTGTTTTGACGAAAAAGAATTGGGTGCTGCCACATACGATAAGCAAACCGGCGAAATCTCTTACACTTTTTCTCCCCGTATTCCGGGATATTACCACGGAACAGGCGATGTTTTCGGAAGTGCTTTCCTGTCGGCTTTCCTGAATGGCTTCAGCCTGCATGAATCGGCTGTAGCTGCGGTTCGTTTTACAACCGGAAGTATTCGTCGCACGGCGGAAGAAAAAACCGATGTGCGTTTCGGAGTTAATTTTGAACAGGGTTTTCCGGAGTTCTTGGCAGACCTGAAATTACTGTAAGGAATTCTGATTTTTATATAATGATCTTACCTGACCGGAATGTTATTTCATTATTCCCGATTTGATAAACATAGATTCCTTTCGGCAGTTTGTCGAGAGGAATTGATGTATTCTCTTCGTAGATTACTTGCGTGAGGATAACTTGTCCGCCGGAATTAATCAATTCTATATGGCAGGGTGCATACGATTGATTCACTCTGATCTCCAGAAAGTGATCTTTCGGATTGATGAATACTGATAAATCTTCATATAAACTCTTGTTTATCGAACTATTGCTAAAATAACAATCGAAACAGGAGAAGCATATGTTGTCTAAATACTTAACTTCATTATCGGACTTGAAACATCCGAGTTTTCGTTCTTCCGGACCACCTGCACACGAAGGAACGGGAAATTCCGAATAAAAAAGTCCGTAGTTTCCTCCTATTCCTTCTATCCATTGTGTAGGGCCAAAGCCTCCATAAGATACCCATCCTTTGTGTTTGAATGAATAGTGCCCGGTTGTCACATGAAGTGTTTTTGCTCCATTGTTGATGGATACATTATCGATAATTGATATCAATTCCACCTTGTCTTCTTCTTCAAATAGAGGTTTTATAAACCGAGGATAAAAATATTCAAAATCGACAGCATATTTGCCATGATAGACAGTATCTCCTGTGTTTTTTGAAAAATCGAACAACAGGAAATCCTGTTCAGGTAACAAATATTCAGAACTGAACCATGTTCTTAAAGGAGCACACCCGGAAGGTGCGTGTTGCGGTGGAACTCTGTAATAATCCGGAATATGAGGTCTGAACCAGACCTTTTTATCTTTTTGCAAAAAAGCGCCCAGGTACTGGTCTTGTGCATCTAAAATCAGATTTTCATCATTCAATAAATATAATTTCTGATAACTTTGATCCTCTATGACTGTATCGCCAATCAAGCCATGTATTCCATTATCATCGCTATAACTGGACCTGATATTCCAGATGGCTCCCGATTGGGGGAAGACCGATTGCGCCGGTGATGTTATTATATACATCATGGTTACCATAACTAAGAGAAGTAATTTTGATTTCATAGGTGATGGTGGTAATTTGTTTGATTTTACAATTTTACAAATATAATGTATTATTTAGTAAAAGTCAAGTATTTGAAGATATATATTAAAGAAATAATCGATGGATGAAGCTAACAAATTCGGATAAAAAATCAAAAACACTCGATCAACCGGTATCTTTTCTGTGCCTCATACAACGGGCAAACATTAAAGTGCCACCATTCGCCCCGTATGGTCTGGAACCCGGCTTGTATCATTGCCTGGCGTAGGATTTTCCGGTTGCGTATCTGCATTTCCGATAATATTCCCTGTTTGACTAATTCATTTTCATTATTAATTCCGGCAGCTTTCCCGAAGAAGTCGAAGGGAGTACCCATATCTAGCGTCCGGCCAAGACTGTCGACTATGGTCAGGTCTACAGCAGCACCATAATTATGTAAACCTGTTTTTTCAGGATTGGCCACATACATATGGAGGGAGGTATTTCTGACGGATTCGTACATTTCACGTTGAATACATAAGGGACGGACGGCATCGTAGACTAATAATCTCATTCCCGGACGAATACTGTGCAGGTATTGATTTGCCTTTACCAGCATCCGGGCAGCATCGGGTTGCAAATAGGCCCGTTTCAGATTTTTGTATAATTGTTTTTTTGTGAAATTATCTGTGCCTGCATATTTCAGGTCGACCAGGAGAGTACTGTCCAAACTTTGAACATCTACCAGTTGCATAGATTCCAGCATCTTTTCCGTTTCTGTTTTCGGAACCGTCAGATAAACCTTTTCAAAAGGAGAGATATGCTTCCCCCGGCTATTATTATTGCTTTGATATAAGCAGGAGGAAAATACCAAGAGAAAAATACACACTAAAACATAACCCCAATTTTTCACTTCTCGTTTTTCATTTTTTACTTATTTAAACCGCTTCTCCAATTCTTCATCACTCAACATGGAAATGATGATTTTCCCATCGGGAGTATAATTGGGTGAAGGCGACGAAAATAGTGTGGCAATCATATGATCTGTTTCTTCCGGATTCAGTATTTTTCCATAAGGAATGGCAGCCTGCCTGGATAAAGAGAGTGCCATGGCTTCGGAAATATCTTCGCTGACTTCACAACCTGTTTCCATGGCTTTACCGATCATATTTTTGAGACATTCTATCATATCCATATTCTCTAATCCGGCCGGCACTCCATTGATGGAATAAGTGTTTCCTCCCAGATCGGACAGGTCGAACCCTATCCATGCCAGTTCTTCAAGCAGGTAGGGGAGAAGTGATGCCTCCTGGGGCGTAAAGGAAATCATTTCCGGGAATAGCAATCCTTGGGATGCTCCCTGTTTTTCCCGGATTTGCCTGATGTAACGATCGAACAGGATGCGGATATGCGCCCGGCGTTGGTCGATCAGCGCCAATCCCGATTTCAAGGCAGTCAGGATATACTTTCCTTTATAAGCATAATGATGGGTATAATCGGCTTCGAACAATCCGGATGCAGGTTGTTTATCCATCGGAAGAATATTTTCCTGTACTTCTTTTTCCGGAGGGAAGATTTCGGCTATTTTCGGTTCGTTTCTTTCAAATAAAGCTTCCCAATCCCTATTGGGTTTGCAATTGCCTGCCGATTGCTTAAACGGATTGTAGTCAGCCCTGAGTTCAATTTTGGGAGGAGAAGTTATTGCCCTGTGTTCTTGGTAAACAGGAATGTCGATAGCGCCTTCCTGGTCGAATTCGATAGTGGGCGCTGCAGCCGATTTCCCGATGGTTTCTTTCACTGCTGCCGTAATGATCGGGAAAATTGCCTGTTCATGCTCAAATTTGATCTCTGTTTTGGTGGGATGAATATTAACGTCTATACTCGTCGGGTCGATCTCGAAATAAATAAAATAATTGGGAGATTCTCCTGCAGGGATAAAAGGCTCGAAGGCCAGCATGATTGCCTTATGGAAATACGGATGGCGCATATAGCGGCCGTTGACAAAAAAATATTGCAGTGCACCTCGTTTTCTGGCAGATGCCGGAGTTCCCACAAAACCCGATAGCCTGATCAATGACGTTTCAAGGTGTACCGGCAACAATTGTTGGTTCAAGCTTTTTCCCAATGTATTCACAATCCGTTGTCTCACGGGAGCGGGAGGTAGGTTGAATACTTCCGTATCGTTATGATATAAATGGAAAGATATTTCCGGATTTACCAGGACAATGTGTTCAAATTCGGAAAGAATATTCCGGAATTCCGTTTCGTTCGATTTCAGGAACTTTCGCCGGGCCGGCACATTAAAGAAAAGATTTTTAATGGAAAAAATACTACCATCGGCAGTGGCTATATCTTCTTGTTTTTCGAATTTAGATGCAGAAATACTGATTTGTGTACCGGTGATACTGTCTTTTTGTTTTGTTTTCAGTTCAACCTGCGCCACAGCAGCAATAGAAGCAAGTGCCTCTCCCCTGAAACCCATTGTGCGCAGTTCGAACAGGTCGTCGGCTTTCCTGATTTTCGAGGTGGCATGCCGTTCGAAAGCCATGCGCGCATCGGTTTCCGACATCCCTTTCCCGTTGTCGACCACCTGGATCAATGTTCTTCCGGCATCTTTGATGACCACTTTGATATCAGTAGCACCCGCATCCACTGCATTTTCCATGAGTTCTTTGACTACGGAGGAGGGTCGCTGGATGACTTCCCCGGCAGCAATCTGGTTGGCTATTGAATCGGGCAACAAGTGAATGATATCGCTCATATCAGAAAATTATCAGTCAAGTAAATAAAACAAAAGTATCAGTACAATCAGCAGTAATAGGATGAATCCTAACAAGTTCCGGCTGCGTTTATTCTTAGCCGAACGAGTATTTTTATACAAATCGATTGTCCCGGAATATTTCCGGTTTTTTCCCGCCTTTTCCCGCTTTTCTTTTTTGGGGTCCCAATAAATGGGTTTATGTTCGAAAGGACGCGGTTTGCGATTTTGATAAAAGAAAAATATGCCCATACCCGTTGTTGGTAATTTTCATCCCGACAGCAAACAATATCCTGTCAATATACGAATTTATTACTTCTTCTCGGAGGTTCCTGTTCTTTTTTACGTTTGATTTTCAGGAATATATCATACCGGTTTGTGGGCCGGAGATAATCCAGAAGCATGAACCCTTTCAGATACTGAGTTTCTGCCGTCAGATCCGGCAAAGGAGTAAGGGATGCTTTGGGTTCCGGCCAGATAATCATTTTTTCCAATTGTCTTTCTTTCATATAAATTCTGAAGAAACCGCTTAGTGTACGGTTCATTCCAATGAAAGAACTATCTTGTTCCATGGGGTAGAAGATGGTTTCCGCATTACCGCTCACAAAAATCTGCCGTAACTCACCCTTTTCAAAGAAAGCCTTCAGGTCGTTGCCTTTGAGCTGGTTAAAATAGGAAGAGTCTACTTTTTCAATGGAAAAAGAATAATTAAAAACATGCGCATGATCTACCGTACTATCATTGAAGAAAATATGGATAGTATCTCCCGAAAGTTGATATCCTGAGTTCCATAACACCGGATCGGTAAACAGGTAGAGTACGGAATCGCTGGTATTGAATTGCATGGAGTCGCAAACTCCCTGCAGGTCAGACCTGTAAAACCGGACACCATAATAGGCTTTCATTTCCCTCTCGTCGTTTCCTACGGTGAACATTTTCAAAGTATCCGCATGCAAAAATAAGCTGTCGCCTTTCGAATATTCGATACATTGCGCAGAGTCGGTAGCCATGGCCAGACCTTTCAGGTCGTTATACCATCCGTAATCACCTGTCAGAATGATTTTTTTGACACTGTCGTTGAGATACATATTGCTGAACGCTTCTCCAAATCCGGTTTGCTGATTGAAAAACAACGTATCGGCAGTCAGGGTTTTATGCCTATCTTTGCTGACCACTGTAGATCGTTCATATAACTTGGAGTCGTCGGTTTGTGTATTATACCAGCCTGAGTTGGTATATATGGTAAAGCTGTCAGATTCGATGACCGATGGTCCCAGAATGATTGCTACTTTTGTGTCTGTCCAGTATTTCAGGGTGTCTGATGTCAGTACGATCCGGTCGTTAACCAATTTGACATCTTTCCGGAAAGTGGCTTCTTTGGTAGCGGGCAGGTATTGTCCGTAGATAGAAGTCAGTTCGTTGGTCGAGTCAACCAGCATTCCTCCATCAAAATAATAGGCGATATTTTTTCCCCGGTCGTAATTGAAGCTATCGGTGAATAAGGTTGCATCCCGGTGCTCCATGCGGACATTGTTCCGCATTTTGGCCAATTGGATATTCCCCTGGTATATCAGGTAATCGCCATACATGTAGAGACTGTCACCCTGTTCAATTCTTACATTGGAAAAAGCTTCGAGAGAGTTGGCTTCCGAGTACAGGTAAGCACTATCACAATACATATAGGTACTGTCGTGACGAAAAACCACATTTCCGCGAGCCCTGTGTATATCGGCATTGAACAATTTGGAAAAGCTCAGGGAATCGGCATAAAGCATTTGGATCTGAGAAACTTTCTGTTTAGGTTTTCCCGGTTGGATAGGTTGAGGTTTTTGGTTGACAGTTCCTGCAATCCAGGTTTTATTCCATTCTCTTTCGAGGACTGTTTGTTGGGGTTGGAGGTTAACAGCCCCTGCAATACAGGCGCATACAAACAGGCAACAGCAAATGCCTGTAAAAGATATTTGCTGTTTGCGATGTTTTGTTTTATTCTTTCCGGGAGTTCTCATTATTTACTCCTTGATCCAGCCACTATACTGGAAATCACAGTTTTTCCAGTTGTCGTTGATCCGGATATAGGTATCTTTTTGCTTTTTAGCGATCCATTGATCGATTATTTCTTGTTTTTTCCTGCTTTCCACCACCGATTTTAGTATTTGGTAGTCGTCGGACAGATTCGCTTTATGTTGTTCCACCCTGCTTTTAAGCTTAACGATTGCCACTACTTCTTTCTGTTTGGAATTGAGCATGACGAACGGAGCGGAGATCTCTCCCGGTTTCATAGTTTCGACTACTCTTCCCACTTCCACCGGAAGTTCCTGCATTTCAAATTTACTGGTACGGTTATACACACTGGACCTGTCGGAGTTAACCATCAATCCTTTATTGTTCCGGGTATCTTTGTCATACGACAGGTAAGTAGCAGCTTCTTCGAAGGTAAATTTTCCTGACTTGATATCATTGTCTATGGAGTCTAATTTATGAATGGTTGCGTTTAATTCTTTTTCCGATACCTTCGGTTTCAGAAGTATATGCCTGCAATTAACACGATCGCCCCTTTTTTCTATCAATTGAATGATATGGTATCCATATTCTGTTTCCACTACTTTCGATACTTTGTTCGGATCTGTCAGACTGAAAGCCACGGCGGCAAATTCAGGTACAAATGTTCCTTTTCCTTTAAATCCGAGTTCACCTCCCTGGGGAGCAGATGAGTCTTCCGAATACAGACGCGCAAGCGTAGAAAACTTCGCTTCTCCGGAGTTCACTTTCTCGGAAAAATCGCGTAATCTGGCTTTGATCTGATCTATTTCTTCTATGGGAATCTTAGGTTCCAGAGTGATAATCTGGACTTCTACTGTGGTAGGAATAAACGGCAGACTGTCTTTGGGAAGTTGTGCATAATATTTCCGGACTTCAGACGGAGTCATTTTTACCTCACCTACTAATTTTTCCTGAACCTGTTCTATGGTTGCCTGTTCTTTTTCAAATTCAATTCGTTCTTCCCTGATTTTTTCCAAAGGCTTATTGATGAAATATTCTTCCATTTTTTCTTTGGATCCGATCCTTCCCATTACATAATTGATCCACTGGTCGGCTGCCTGAATCGCATGGGCATCACTTACAGCGATACTGTCTAACTTGGCCTGATGCAAAAACAGTTTTTTGATAGCGATTTGCTCCGGAATTACACAATACGGATCTCCACTCATCTGTTCTCCTTCATATTGCATTTGCAAACGCATATTTTCTACATCCGACTTCAGGATAGCTTCATCTCCAACCACCCAAACCACTTCATCTACCACATTGTCCTGTGCCTGTGTAATAACCGGAATTAAACACAAAGCACACACCCATAAACCGTTATAAATATATTTTTTCATCTATCCAACATTAATTCCAGAAGAACAATACCCAATCCTTCCCCTATATATTTAATTTTTTAACTCCTAATAATTCCACTTCGTGATCTTGATCTTCTTCGCACCCCGGCCATGCAAGTAAGCTTGATGGCATTCGGTTTGTCGTCAATTATTAATTCTCTTGATCATCCTCTTATCCACCGCCGTCCGATACAAGTCATTTTCGAAATCCCTGAGAAAGTCCAGTCTTTTCTGGTTAATGATCATTTCCCTGACATTGGGTTTCGCATATTCATATGGTTCCGTATCGCCCGGGAATAGTGCCTGTTTTACATTCAGCAGGTAGCAGAAAACCGAATCCTGTACTTCTACTTGTTTCTGTTGCCGGAGCAAAGCATCCGGATTTACCCAGGGAGCCGGAAACAGGCGCATAACATCGTCTATTTTTACCCAGCGGTCGTAAAAGTAATCATAATTTACGGCATTTTGAAGGCTATATTTTTCAATATTTTCTATATCCTTGATAGATGGGGATTTATACCACTCTTTAATTTTGTTAATTTGAGGAGCATCGACTGGTACCTTGATAAAAAGTCCTTTAATCAGAATGGTTTCCAGTGAAAACTTATCTGCATTTTCTTTATAGTATTTTTCCATTTCCGCATCGGAAGTCTGAACCGTCATTTTTTCATTGATCAATTGCTCTTTATATTGATAAGTAATGAGTGATTTTTTGTAATTGTCTACCAACTGGTTAATTTCATCCATGTTGTTGATATTACTTTTGGCTAAATCGTACATCAGGTTTTCCTTGATCCAGTTTTCTATATAATTTTCAGTAATAATCAAACTGTCTTCACTATTCAATTCCGGGGGTAGGGCAGAGGCTAAATCTTCTTTTGTTAGGATATGTTCTCCTACCCTGGCAATTATCCCGGTGTTGCCTGTGTCGCTATTTGAGTGGCAGGAGACGAGAAGGAGGATGATGGGGATTATGGGGAGGAGGAATTTCATTTTTAATTGAAAATTGAAAATTGAGAATTGAAAATGATTTAAAAAATGAAGACACAAAGAGATTTTAAAACAATAGTTTTGTGTCTTTGTGTCTTCTGTTTATTTTCATTCTTTCATGCTTGGGCAGTTTATTGCCGGTGCATATTGATTAATCGATTGTTTTCAGGACATCCTCATAAACAACAACAGGATATTTTTCCCGGAGTCTTTTGAGCCATTCCTGTTCCAGATAGTTCTGGTAATCGGAAATTACCAATCCGCCTACATCCGTATAAGATTCCGGTCCGTTTTTCAGGATTTTTCCTGTAGCGAAGAATTCCGGGAAATCTTTATTTTTTTCCGCTTTTTTGCCTTTGAAGGCAACTTCGTCAACAAAAGGATTATTGCCTTGCTGAAAAAGTCCTTTTTCTACTTTTACCAGTTTAACGGAATCATTGTTGAACTCTTTCAGTAAAAACCTGGCAGCAACATCCGGTTCCATTTTCTTGATGGCTTTAGATGCATTTTTCTTTGTTTTACTGTCTTTACACAGTACTACCAAACCTTTATAACGAGGTTGTTCCCAACTGTATTTTTCTTTATTGGCGTTGAAGTAAGCGGTCAGACCTACTGTATCTTTCGGTGCTTTTTCCCAGACTTCGTTTTGGGTGACTTCATACGAAAGGAAACCATCCCGGTATTCTTTCATCAGGTTTTTAAATTCCGGATATTCATCTTCCAGATGATTGTTTTCTTCTTTTTTCAGGATGTCGAGTACATAGGCATTATACCGATCTTCCATGATGTCAGATGAAAGTACATAAGGTGCTCTTGTCAACTTCATGTATTCCAGGAATTCACCGGTTTTATACGGTTTGTTGGATATAGAGCACAATACACCGGTAATCGTTGCTGCTTTGTCTGCAAATATGGAATCCATCGGGAAATAGCTGTCTGCTACAGCACAAAGTTCTTTCCAGGTTTGTTCGTTGCGGGTATAGTTGAATTTTTTCTTTAATTCGTCGATTCCCGGTTTTTGAAGTTCGTTGTTTTTTCCACCTCTCATCAGTAGATTGACAATCTGATTCTTTTTTTGATCGTAAGGTTCCATGGCCCGTACATCGTTCAGTTTGATGATGTGGAATCCGAACTGGCTTCTGACCGGAGTACCTATATCTCCTTTTTGTTTCAGGGAGAATGCCATAGTTTCGAATTCTTTGACCATTCGCCCGGTTCCGAACCATCCCAGTTCTCCACCCTGTTGGCCGGATCCTTTATCATCCGAAAGTTCTTTGGCTAAAGAGGCAAAGTCTTCTCCGGAAGTAACCCTTTTATAAATATCGTCTGCTTTTTTCTTTGCATCTTCCACCTGGATGGTATCAGCATCGGGCGGACAAGCCACCATAATGTGCGAAGCATTGATTTCTCCTGAAGAAGGACGTTTGTTAAGCACCTGGAATATCAGGTATATAGAGTTGAATCTCACAGGCATGCTAACAGAACCTGCTTTGGTGCTGTAAATCGCATCTTCGAGCGAAGGAAGCAACATCATGGCCGACATCCATCCCATATAAGTAGGAGGAGTATTCGGCATTTTGTATGATTTTTCGAGTTCGGCAGCAATTTTTTCTATTTTTTCCCCTTTCAACAGGCGGTTGCGGTATTGAATTGCTTTTTTATAGGCAGCCAAAGTATCGGAAGGCAGCAATTGAGAAGAAGGGTATAACTCTTCGTTCCCATTGGGTCCCGGAACTTTATCCAGTTTGATGGGCAGGGCGATATGACTGAGTTCCACGTCTTCTTTCAGGCGGTTATATTCATTGATAACCATTGCTTCGTCGATTTCGGGTTCATGCAGGTATTGTTTGGCCAGCTGGTCCCGGTTGTCTTTCAGTTCTTTGACAAAAGAGGCCGTGGTATCTATACCCTGCGTTTCCGCTTCGGCTACTTTTAATTTGAAATTTTTGAACAATTCTACATATTCGTCTAATGCGATACCGGTGTTGTTCTTTTTATAAAGATATTCGAACTCGGATTTTTTTACATCTTTTCCATTGACCTTCATTACTACGGGATCATTTGCTTGTGCAAAGACGGATCCGGTAAAAAATCCGAGAGTCAGGAGGATGAGGTGCTTTCTCATAACAAATCTTAATTTTTATTGTTTATACCTTGTTATTAACGGGCAATAGTTAATTATATTGTTGATGTGCTCCAATTCAATCACATCATTTTTTGCAATCTCTCTGAAATTTGCCGCAAATTTAATCATCCGGAACGTTTTAATCAAAAATAATCCGTGAAATCTGCGTAATCTGTGCGAATTTTTATTAATTATTCACCTCTGGAGTAATTGGGTGCTTCCTGGGTGATAGTTACATCGTGTGGATGGCCTTCTGCTACACCAGCATTGGTGATCCTGATAAACTTCGCCTGGTGCAGGGACTGGATATTGGCGGCACCACAATAGCCCATACCGGCCCTGAGACCACCGGCCATCTGGTAAATTACTTCATACAACGATCCTTTGAAAGGTACACGAGCGGCAATTCCTTCAGGAACTAATTTCCGTACATCTTCTTCCGATCCCTGGAAATAGCGGTCTTTAGAGCCTTTTTGCATCGCTTCCAGTGAACCCATGCCCCGGTACGATTTGAATTTCCGTCCGTTATAGATAATTGTTTCTCCGGGAGATTCCTCCACTCCGGCCAGCAGTGAACCCATCATAACGGAAGATCCTCCTGCCGCAAGGGCTTTGACAATATCCCCGGAATAGCGTAATCCTCCATCGGCAATGACAGGGATTTCCTTTCCTTTCAATGCTTTGGAAACATCGTATATGGCTGTTAGCTGAGGAACTCCGACACCTGCGATTATCCGTGTGGTACAGATAGATCCGGGACCTATCCCGACTTTGACGGCATCGGCTCCTGCGTGGGCTAACATCCCGGCTGCTTCGGCAGTGGCAATGTTTCCCACAACAATATCCACCTCCGGATATTTTTTTTTGGCTTCTTTCAGTGTCTGGATCACAGAAACGGAATGTCCATGGGCCGTGTCGATTACGATGGCATCTGCTCCGGCTTCGACCAATGCGGCAATCCGTTCGAAAGAGTTGGGAGTAACACCCACTCCGGCAGCCACCCGTAACCGTCCTCCGGTATCTTTACAGGCAAATGGTTTGTCTTTTGCTTTGGTGATATCTTTGTAAGTGATCAGCCCGATCAGTTTTTTATTGCTGTCGATTACCGGTAGTTTTTCAATTTTGTGTTGTTGCAGGATGTCGGTGGCTGTTTCCAGGTTGGTGGATAGATTGGTGGTTACTAAATTCTCTTTGGTCATCACCTCATCGATCAGTTTGTCCATATCCCGTTGAAAACGGAGGTCCCGGTTGGTTACGATACCCACCAGGTGATACTGCTCGTCCACTACCGGAATTCCGCCGATTTTATATTCCGCCATCAGCAAGAGGGCATCAGATACTTTTTTCCCTCTTTGAATACATACAGGATTGGATATCATGCCGTTTTCGGCACGTTTGACTGCTTTGACCTGTTTGGCTTGTTCTTCAACAGTCATGTTCTTATGAATAACCCCGATACCGCCTTCCCTGGCAATAGCAATAGCCATTTGGTATTCCGTTACGGTATCCATTGCTGCAGATACCATGGGAATATTCAGTTTGATATTTCTGGAGAAGTGGGTAGAGAGGTCGACATGGCGCGGGAGCACTTCCGAATAGGCAGGTACCAATAATACATCATCGAAAGTCAGTCCGTCGGTAATTAATCTGTCTGCAATAAACGACATAAGGATGGTGTTAGAATTTATTGCACGCAAATATAGTTATTCCGGCGGATTAATTGGCCATTTCTGATAAAAATTTGATCCTTACCAGGCGGATTTCCTCTTCCGTATAGTCATTGCCGAGTTCGACGATGGCATCTTCCAGGTTATCGGTTTCCGATTCCTTGAAATAAAGGTAGATATCTTCCACATGGTCTTCGTCCATGATTTCGTCTAAGAAATAATCGATGTTGATTTTGGTTCCCGAATAAACGATGGCTTCGATTTCGTCTAATAGTTCGTTGAATTCCAAACCTTTGGTCTGTGCAATATCGTCGAGTGCCACTTTCCGGTCGATACTTTGTACAATATACACTTTCATTTTGGATTTATTGGCTACCGTTCGGATGCGCAGGTCTTCCGGTCTTTCGATCTCATTTTCGGTAACGTGCCTTTTGATCAGGGCTACGAATTCTTCACCATACCGTTTGGCTTTTCCGGCACCCACACCCGGAATATTCTGCAGTTCTTCAAGAGTTACCGGATAGGTGGTAGCCATAGCTTCCAGAGACGGATCCTGGAAGATAACATACGGGGGTACATCTAATTTTTTGGAAAGTTTTTTCCGTAGGTCTTTCATGATGGAATACAGCACAGGGTCTACCGCCGAGGTAGCACCTCCACGGATGGGAACTTCGCTGTTTTCTTCATCTTCTTCGAAATCGGTATCTTTTACAATTTTGAAAGAAACCGGTTTTTCGAGGAATTTTTTTCCGGCTGCCGTTACTTTCAATAGTCCGTAATTTTCGATGTCTTTGTCAAGGTAGCCGGCTATCATGGCCTGGCGGATTACCGCGTGCCATGTTTTATCGTCTTCGTCGGCACCACATCCGAAGACTTCCAGGTCCTGGTGCTCGTAAGATTCTATCTCCGAGTTTTCTTTTCCCAACAGTACATTTACAACATATTCAGCTTTGAACTTTTCTTTCAGAGCTACTACTGTTTCCACTACTGTAATTAATAAATCTTTAGCTTCCACTTGTTTTTTGGGGTTTAAACAATTATCACAATTTCCACAATTATCTTCTGTATATTCTTCTCCGAAATAGTGTAGCAACATTTTTCTACGGCAAATGGAAGATTCGGCATAAGCTTTGGTTTCTTCCAGCAATTGTTTGCCTATTTCCTGCTCGGATACAGGTTTCCCCTGCATAAATTTTTCTAATTTCTGAAGGTCTTTATTTACGTAGTATACAATACATTTTCCTTCTCCGCCGTCTCTCCCTGCCCGTCCGGTTTCCTGATAATATCCTTCCAGGCTTTTGGGGATATCGTAATGGATCACATAACGGACATCCGGCTTATCGATACCCATACCGAAGGCGATAGTGGCAACGATCACGTCTACTTCTTCCATGAGGAAGGAGTCCTGGTTGGTTGAACGTGTCTGTGAATCCATGCCGGCATGGTAGGGTAGGGCTTTGATACCGTTGGTTTTGAGTATTTCGGAAAAATCTTCCACTTTTTTTCGTGAAAGGCAATAGATAATCCCCGATTTTCCGGCCTGCGTTTTGATGTATTTGATAATATCTTTATCCACCTCATTGGTCTTTTGCCTTACTTCGTAATACAGGTTTGGCCGGTTGAACGAAGATTTGAAGACCGTGGCATCCATCATGCCGAGGTTCTTTTGGATATCATGTTGTACCTTTGGCGTGGCAGTTGCTGTTAATGCGATCAGCGGGCGTTTACCGATTTCGTTGACGATGGGGCGGATTCGCCGGTATTCCGGACGGAAATCGTGACCCCATTCCGAAATACAATGGGCTTCATCAATGGCATAGAAAGAAACTTTAACTTGTCTCAGAAAGTCAATATTTTCTTCTTTGGTAAGAGATTCCGGAGCTACATACAATAATTTGGTTTTTCCGGAAATAATATCTTCTTTGACTTGTTCTATGGCAGATTTATTCAGGGAGGAATTGATAAAATGCGCTACCCCGTTTTCTTCACTGAAGTTACGCATGGCGTCGACCTGGTTTTTCATCAGGGCGATCAGCGGAGAAATAACAACGGCAGTACCCTCCATCATCAGTGATGGTAACTGGTAGCACAACGATTTGCCTCCGCCGGTGGGCATCAACACGAAAGTGTCCTTCCCTTCTAATACATTCCGGATGACCGCTTCCTGGTTTCCTTTGAATGTGTCGAATCCAAAATTCTTCTTTAATTCGTCTGTCAGTAAATCCTTTTTTGCCATATATACAGAATACAGGGATTGTTTCTTCAAACAAAATTATATAGAAGAAATGGAATAATCACACAATTTGCAGGAAAAAAATACAAATATTTTTTTAGGCGACGCTTAAACGCTTGGTTTCAGACCTTTCCACTTTTTCCCGGGCATAGTTTAGGTTGATATGTAAGGTTTTTTCCCCGGTGGAAGGCAGATGGAACATGGCGTCGATCATGATATCTTCCGTAATGGAGCGCAATCCGCGGGCTCCTAATTTGTATTCGATGGCTTTGTCCACGATGTATTCGAACACTTCTTCATCGAATGTCAACTCGATCTTATCCATCGAGAACAGCTTGGAGTATTGCTTGATGATGGAGTTTTTCGGTTCGGTAAGTATACTTCTCAGGGTATTCCTGTCCAACGGATTTAAATAGGTAAGGATAGGAAGCCTTCCAATAATTTCGGGAATCAGACCGAAGGATTTCAGGTCCTGGGGGCTGATATATTGAAGTAAATTCTCGTTGTTGATCCTTTTGTTATCCTGGGAAGCGGCATATCCCACTACCTTGGTATTCAGCCGCTGGGCGATTTTCTTTTCGATCCCGTCGAAAGCGCCTCCGCAGATGAAAAGAATGTTTTTGGTGTCGACTGCAATCATTTTCTGGTCGGGATGTTTTCTCCCTCCCTGGGGCGGAACATTGACTACCGATCCTTCTAGCAGTTTCAGTAAGCCTTGCTGTACACCTTCTCCGCTAACATCACGGGTAATGGACGGATTGTCTCCCTTGCGGGCAATTTTATCGATTTCGTCGATGAAAACAATTCCCCGTTGAGCGGAATCCACGTTATAATCGGCTACCTGCAGTAATCGTGTGAGGATACTTTCAATATCTTCACCTACATAACCGGCTTCGGTCAGAACGGTAGCATCGACAATCGTGAAAGGAACTTTCAGTAAACGGGCGATTGTTTTAGCCAATAAGGTTTTTCCCGTTCCGGTGGCACCCACCATGACGATGTTGGATTTTTCAATTTCCACATCGTCTTTTCCCTGTTGTTGCATCAACCGTTTGTAATGATTGTATACGGCTACGGAAAGATATCTCTTGGCATCATCCTGTCCGATAACATACTGATCCAAGAATTCCTTGATCTCCACCGGACGCGGCAGGTCTTTATCCGATAAACTGAAAGCAGATTTCGACTTTTTCGGATCCAGGGATTCTTTGGTGATCATATAGGCCTGTTCGGCACAACTTTCGCAGATATTTGCATATAATCCTGCAATCAGCAGACTTACTTCTTTTTTCGGTTTGCCGCAAAAGTTGCAGAATTCTTCGGATTTTGCCATAACTAACAGGAAAATTGTGAGGATGTGTCGATAATTGATATTACCCGCAGTAACGAGGTTTTCTCACTTTTGGCACATCCTTACAATAAATTTATTTTTTTACTAATATCTCATCGATCATTCCGTATGCCTTGGCTTCTTCGGACGACATCCAGAAATCGCGATCGCCGTCCTGTACCACTTTATCGTACGGCTGGCCGGAGTGATCGGAAATAATGGTATATAATTCTTTTTTGATCTTGAGTATTTCCCGGGCGGTAATTTCGATGTCCGATGCCTGTCCCTGGGCTTGTCCCAGCGGTTGATGAATCATCGTACGGGAATGTTGCAATGCGAAACGTTTGCCTTTTGTTCCGGCTACCAGTAATACCGCTGCCATGGAGGCAGCCATTCCGGTACAGATGGTAGATACTTTGCTGCTGATAAACTGCATGGTATCGTAAATACCGTAACCAGCATATACCGAACCTCCCGGCGAATTGATGTAAATGGAAATATCTTTTCCCGGATCATTGGAATCCAGGTAAAGCAACTGAGCCTGGATGGTGTTGGCTGTATAATCGTCGATAGAAGTTCCCAGAAAAATGATCCTGTCCATCATCAGACGGGAGAATACGTCTAACTGGCTAACATTCAGTTGTCTTTCTTCCAGAATGTAGGGGTTGAGATATTCTCTTTCCGCCCGGATATTCTGGCTCCTGATGCATTGGTCGAGCGCCAGGCTGTTAATGCCCATGTGCTTGACAGCGTAATTTCTGAAATCGTTCATAAAGCAGTGTATTTATTTGTTGATATTAAACAGTCGTTTTTAGTGACCCGGCAAATTCCAAACGAGTTTGGTTTTTGCTCTTGCTTCATCAAATTATTCAAATAATTTGGTGAATTCCTCTATGGATAATTCCTTGCTATCTACTTTGACTAGGTCTTTGATACAATGGATCAGTTTATCTTCGATAGCACGGTCTACAAGATTGCGTACGGTTTCCTGTTTTTTCAGCATGTCTTTGGCATAGTTTTCCAGGATATCGTCGGGAACGGACAACATACCATATTGGGCAAATTGTGCCTGGGCAGCCCGTTTGGCATACAACATCAGATCTTCTTCTTCCAGTTTGATATTGTTATCTTTTACCAATTGCTCTTTGACAAGATGGAATTTCAGGTCTTCAATAATTTTCGGATAGTCTTCCTCGATTGCTTCCGGCGTCCGGTTCTGGTCGGATGCCAGCAGCCAGCGCTTCAGGAACGCATCCGGGAATTGAACACCTTCGGTTTTTTTATTCAATATCTGGCGTGCATCGAGCAGGAACTTGTAATCAGAATTCGATTCGTACTGGGCGGAGATCAACTCACGTACTTTTTCTTTGAATTCTGTTTCTGTTTTTATATTAGCTTCGGGGAAAATCCTGTTATAGAATTCTTCATTCATTTCCGCTTCTTCATAGCGGGTGATTTCTTTGATTTCCAAACGGAATTCGCCGGTATGTTCACCTACCTGTGTTTTGTCTATTTTGAGGAAAGAAGACAGTTCTGCTTCATTTCCTTCATAGGCCGTAAACGGATTGAATACGATGGCATCTCCTTTTTTAGCTTTTTCGAATTTAGCTTTTTCCTCTTCGTTTTTGATGTAAGACGGCATAAGGACAGCTTCTTCCACGTACAGGCCTTCGGCTTTCGCGCTTCCGTC
The DNA here is from genome assembly GCA_031553775.1 of Bacteroidales bacterium. Lineage (GTDB taxonomy): Bacteria > Bacteroidota > Bacteroidia > Bacteroidales > Azobacteroidaceae > JAISFI01. The sequence continues at coordinate 88,212 of JAVBLA010000018.1, read as the reverse complement.
TTTCCATTCGGTCAACTCGCCTTTCAGCATGTCTTTATCGGCAAACTCTTCTACTTGTTTGTAGCTGCCGTAGTTCGCGCGGTACGATTCAATTTGTTTGTTTAACAGATCATCGTCCACTTTTACCATATAATAAGTGATCTTATCTTTTTTATTAAGTTCCACTGCAATTTCCGGTGCAATGGCTATGTCGAAACAAAATTCGAAATCTTCCTGGGTGATAAAGTTGAGTTCTTTCTGTTCTGTTTCGTTGGGAAGCGGTTCTCCCAGTACATTGATGCTGTTTTCCCTGATATAAGTATACAGCTTATCGGAAACAAGCTTATTGATTTCTTCTGCTAAAATAGATTCCCCATACAGCTTTTTGACTATTCCCATGGGAACCATTCCTTTGCGGAAGCCGGGAAAATCGGCTTTCTGCCTGAATTTTTTCAGGGAAGCTTCAACGTTTGTGTTGTAGTCGTTTTTTACAATGTCTATTTTAATGATAGCATTTACCGGATCGGTGTTTTTTAGCGTGATGTTCATCCTCTTTAAAAATTTGATTTTATTTCGAGGCGCAAAGTTAGTTTATTCTTTGGAAATTACAAAACAATCTTTCTTCTTTCGATGGTTTTATCTTTGCTGATTATTTCTAACAAATAAACACCTGGTGCAAGTTCAGGTAAATCAATGAAATTATCTGTTAATGACTGTGTCTGAATTCTTTTCCCCTGGATGTCGTATCTTGAAAATGGTTGGATTCCCTGATGGTAAAAATTTGAACAATTCTCAAAAATACCGAAATTTTCTGTTGATATCAAGATATTTAACATAAAATTCACTAAAGCCCATTGGCACTTGTGAGATCGTTCGGATTTTTGTACCTTTGCATCCTAAAATATGAACAAATATGCAGGGAATATTTAAATCTTCTCCGTTTTTTATCCAGCTGGCTCTTTTGATTTTGTTATGGGGTACAGGCGCTATGCTGGGCTTTTTAGTGTTCTTCTTATTTGCCATGCTTACAGGTGTTTCTTTAGAAACAATCAATTCCAATATCGATGCCATGCGGGTGATGCAGTTGTTTGCTTCCCTTGGTATGTTTTTCCTGTCGGCTATGTATGCCAGTCGTTTATTCAGTGAAAATACAGTGGAGTACCTCCGGTTACGCAAGCCGTCGATCCCGGCAGTGGTGCTTACAATTATCGCAGTGCTTGTTGCCATGCCGTTTTTGAATTATATCATATCTCTGAATGAACAAATGGTGCTTCCCGAATCTCTGAAAACGCTGGAAAATTATTTGCGCGAGATGGAAGACGCATCGAAAATTCTGTCCGAACGCATGCTGAAAGCAGACGGTATTCCGGTATTCCTGTTTAATGTGCTTCTTTTCGGGGTAGTGGCATCTTTGGGGGAAGAGTTTTTTTTCCGGGGGGCCATGCAACGGATTTTCGGTAAAATAGCCCGGAATCCCCATGTGGTGATCTGGGTGGTTGCCTGTATTTTCAGTGCGTTCCATATGCAGTTTTTCGGGTTTCTTCCCCGTTTGCTGTTAGGAGCATTTTTTGGATATTTATTGCTTTGGACACGAAGCCTTTGGATTCCGGTTATTGCACATTTTGTCAATAACATGATCAGTGTGTCATCCTATTATTTTGTTACGGATGCCAGGCAGCTCGAGTCTTTAGATACTTTAGGAACGAAAGATTCTTTCTGGATGGCTATTGTATCCCTGGTTTTGTTGCTCATTGTATCATACGGAATTATGCGATTGGGGAAAAAAGAACAGCTTCAACCGGGAGGTGAATAATGCCGGTTGTCCGCCTGTTAATGATTATCCTGGGTACGATTAGCCTGGTGCTGGGTATTATAGGCGCTTTTCTTCCATTGTTGCCTACCACTCCCTTTCTTCTGCTGACGGCTTTCCTGTATTACCGCAGTTCTCCTGTCTGTTACGAATGGTTGCTCCGTCAACCGTATTTGGGGAAATATATCCGGAACTTCCGTGAGAACAAAGTGATCCCGATCCGGGCCAAAATACTATCCCTTTCCCTGATGTGGGGAAGTATGTTATATTGTATATTTTGTGTTGTTGAAACCATCCTGCTCAAAATATTGTTATTAATAATAGCAATAGGCGTAACATGGCATATTGCTTCTTTCAAAAACAAATAGCTATGAACTGGCAACAATTATTATCATCGAAGCGTTTCGGCATGGAAGCTTACCATGACGTAAAAAAACATGACCGGACGGCTTTCCAGCGGGATTACGACCGGCTGATATTTTCCTCTCCGTTCAGGAGGTTACAGAATAAAACACAGGTTTTTCCTCTTCCTGGTAGTATATTTGTGCATAACAGGCTGACCCATAGTCTGGAAGTGGCTTGTGTAGGCCGCTCTTTGGGCGATAAGGTGGGGCGTGCCCTTCAGGAGATGTATCCCGACGATCCGACAGATTTCATGGAAATAGGTTCGATTGTTTCGGCAGCCTGTCTGGCACACGATTTGGGCAATCCTCCTTTCGGACATTCGGGAGAGAAAGCGATCTCTTCTTATTTCACGGAAGGAAAAGGTGCTTATTTGTTGACGCAGATCAAAGAAGAAGGCGGACGGGCGGCCGATTTTATTCATTTTGAAGGCAATGCCAATTCCTTCCGTTTGTTGACGCACCAGTTTAAGGGGCGCCGGCAGGGCGGTTTTGTCCTGACCTATTCTACTTTGGCATCTATTGTAAAATATCCTTATTCTTCCCTGTTATCGGGCGATAAAGGAAAATTCGGATTTTTCGCTCCGGAAGAAAGGGCCTTTACCCGTATTGCCACCGATCTGGGTATCGCACAGCTTTCCGATTATCCGGCGAGTTTTGTCCGCTATCCTTTAGTGTACTTGGTAGAAGCGGCCGACGATATCTGTTATCAGGTTATGGATCTGGAAGATGCGCACAAATTACGATTGATGAGCACCGAAGAAACCGTGGGTCTGATGTTGCAGTTTTTCTCCAGGGAAAAGCAGGCGCATATCGTGCAGATCATGCAGATGCTGGATGATGTGAATGAGAAAATCGCTTATTTACGCTCTACCCTCATCGGTTTGTTAATCGACGAATGCAGCCGGGTTTTTCTGGAGCATGAAAAAGAGATCCTGCAGGGTGTTTTCCAAGGCTCCCTGATCGATCATATCGACGAGCTGCCTGGAAATGCCTATGCCAAATGTGCGGAAGTCTCCATACAGAAAATTTACCGTTCGAGAGATGTACTGGATATCGAACTGGCCGGTTACCGGATCATAGGATTCCTGCTGGATACATTTATCTATGCCATGCTTCATCCGGATCATGTTTATTCAAAACTCCTGCTGCGGAGTTTTCCGGATCAGTTTGCCACAACAAGCGAGAGTACTTACGCCAAGATACAATCGGTGATCGATTATGTATCGGGGATGACTGATGTGTATGCGTTGGATTTATACCGGAAGTTGACGGGGATGAATTTGCCGGTGGTGTGATTGAAATGTATTAATTATAGCTGAATTTCATTAAAAAATCCGATGGGTATAAAACCCATCGGACTTCCTTCAACCGGAAACAAGATCCGGTAATTATATTGAAATAGGTTAGCTCTTGTTAAAATTTTACTTTCAATACATCATGTCCTGCAACAACAACATAAACTCCTCTTGTTTGCAGAGGAACTGCTGTGTATTCTCCTTTTATTTCCTGGGAATAAACCAAGGAACCTTGCAGATTGTATACCTTCAGTATATCACCGGCCTTTACTCCTGAGATCAACAGTTCATTACCGGCAGAAATTGCTTTGATGGTATTCTTTTCAAATACTCCGGCCGGGATATTAGTTACAGGACTGTATTCGTAAGCTCCCATATCCACATTATTTCCTACGATACGTTGTTTAGCTGCCAGATCGAGGGTGAAGTTAGCATCTGTGAATGTTTGATTGGTCTGATCTCCCTTATCAATACAGACCGAGGTGGGTTTGAGTTTGTAGGAAGCTACATTGACTATGCTTTCATCTCCTTTGCCAATAATACTTGCAGGAGATTCAAAATCAGGTATTTTGGAATCAACTGTGCCGGTGGAGGAAAGATAAAAGCATCCATTGCTTTTGTCGACAAACTTCGCGCAGGCAGTTTCCATAGCAGTATAATAGAATACTACACCATCTCCTGCATTTACAGTACTGGAGTTGGGTCCAATGCTTTCCATACTATCATCTCCTCCCATGTTATTAAATGCAATGCAATTTACAAACGTTGCGATTGCCTTGTCATTTGCCAGGCCGATAGCTCCTCCTCTGTTTGTATTATTATTGGCACCTCTTGATGCTTTGTTGTTTGCAAAAGTACAATTGATGAAAGTGGCGGAAACAGCTGCTCCGATTTGAACAGCACCACCGTTTCCTATCGAAGTGTTGTTGATAAAAAGACAGTTGGAAATAATAAATGAACCACTGCTGGTAGAATTGTGACAATGGAATGCTGCGCCATTGGCAGTAGATGTTGCATTGTTTCTGAAAATACAATTGCTGATTTTTGCCCCGTTATTGATAATCATAGCCCCTCCGTTACCGTTATTCGTAGCATTTTGCAAAATAACTCCATCTAACAGGCAGGGAATACTCGCCGTATTTCCCCCCGGACGGTTAGTGTCTGTACTGTTTCTAAGAAGAGATGAAGTCCCCTGTCCATCAAAAATGGTCTGGTTCTTTGCCCAATCCCGTTCTGATAATTGGGTTTCCGTTCCGTCAAATCCTCCGTAAATAAACAGGTTGTCGAAATTAATTGCTTCTGAGAATAGATAGGTGCCCGATTTGAACAATAAAGTGTATTCGGAAGAACCATCCCTGTCGAGAGATTTTACCAAATTCAGATCGCCCGCATTGGCCCAATCCGATCCGTCTTTCCTTCCGGCGCCGTCTGGAGAAATGCAATACTGTTGTGCCTGGGCCATAAAGCCTGTCAGCAAGATCGCTGTGATAAGTAGTAATTTACGCATAAAATAGTTATTAAAAGATTAAACATTATAAATATATTCGATTACTGTTAGTATCTTACTTTTGCTGTTTCCTGACCGGCCGAAACGAAATATATTCCCCGGTGGTTCAGGCGCACCATGGTGTAATCGCGGTCGTTTTCTACCGCTTGTGTGTAAACTGGCATACCCAGGGAATTGTATACCCTGATGATATTTCCTTTTTGCACTCCTGATATATAGATTTCATTTTCAGCAACAAATGCTTTTAGCCTGACAGGAGAACTATTGGCCGGTAAATTGCTGTTCACCTTGAATTCGTAAGCTCCCATATCTATGCATACACCCTGGATCCGCTCGTTGCAGGCTAAATCGAAGAAAATATCGGCAGCTTCGTCGTCATTTCCCTGGTCTATGCAGGGAGAGCCTTTTGCAAGGGTGTAAGATGCCCCATAAATGGCTGTGTTTTCCGTACTGTTACTGCCCTTCCCGAAGATTGAAACAGGAGACGTAAAATTAGGAGTATTAGTACGGGATAAGGCGATATGCCGGGTATCATCGCCATCCGTAAATTTACTGCTGGTACTTTCGATGGCGCTGTGTACGGAAACGATGGTGCCCCCTCCATTGACATCCGAATTTTGTCCGTAACTGCTATAGTTCGATGTCCCATAAAGATTGTTATGGGCGATACTGTTGATGATAACTACATTGGATGCATTCGTACCGACACCGATAGCTCCGCCCGGTCCGGCTGCTTTATTATTCGTAAAAGTACAATTCCTTACGGTGGTGTTCACGCCTCCGCCTACCTGTATGGCGCCTCCGTTACCGGAAGAAGTATTGTTGACGAATAAAGAGTTTTCAACGATACAATATCCTCCGTGACAATGGAACGCGGCTCCGTTCTTACTATTTTGGGTGGCATTGTTGCGGAAAATGCAGTTCCGGACAACTGCCCCGTTGTTGACGATCATTCCTCCGCCGTTTTCTGTTGAAGGATTCAAACCGTTCTGTATGATTACACCATCCAAAACACAGGGGATGGATAGATTGGCGCCTCCCGGACGGTCTCCGCTTGTATTCCGTAAGGGAGAAACCTGATTGTTCCCGTCTAAGATAACCGGATGATCATGCCAGTTCCGGTCGTACTGGTTTTCTTCATCACCTTTGAACCCTCCATAAATATAAAGATAGTCTAAGTTGATGGGAGAGGAGATCATATATGTACCGGCTTTCAGCCAGAGTTCGTGGTCTCCGATCGTTCTTGCTTTATCTGTTCCGGCAATCAGGGTGGCCGCATTTTCCCAGGAAGATCCGTCCTGGGTACCTGCTCCGGTGGGAGATACATAAATAACAGTCTTGTTACTGACCCTTTCCGCATCAATTTTATTTCTCCATTGGTCGATTTTATTACTCAGCAGGATTTTGGAAGCAGTTTGTGTCTTGGAGATGTTTGTGGTTTCGTACGGATCGTTTGTAATATCGTAAAGTTCCTGTTCCGTAATTGCTAATTTGCCTCCTGAAACGGAATATCTTTCAATCAGTTTATAGTCGCCCGATATAACAGATGCTTCAATAGAGCGCCCGGCGCTCCATTCTTTCACAATCGGGGGATAGTACCAGAAAAAATCCCGCTGAGGCAGGGATTCTCCCTTTAATAAAGGCAGGACAGATACCCCATCGCATATCTGGTCGGGTCCCGTACTCTGTGTCAGTTCACAAAAAGTAGGGAAGAAGTCCATGGAAGTGATCCGGGTTTGTATTTCCTTTGGGCCTTGTTTCGTTCCATATCCGTAAAAAATCATCGGTACCCGGGTCCCACCTTCGTACAAACTGGTTTTTCCGCCCCTCAGGGGTGCGTTGGTGGTGACGGCGGTAGCGCCTCCGTTATCGCTGGTAAAAATCACCAGTGTATTTTCCAGCAAGCCGTTATCCCGCAGGGTTTGAAGAATTTCTCCTACTCCCGTGTCGATGTGTTTGAGTTGTGCGGCTAAGTGCGGGTTGTTTTTTTTAGCCTGGTAATCGGCCGGATATTTGGTATAAGGGTCATTGTTCGGGTTGGCAGCCGAAGGCGCACTGGTTCCGGCACCCGGTTTTTGACGGAAATGGTCGACCGTGGCCGGATCTCCCATCACCTGTGTGTGTACGGCATAATGAGTAAGGTACAGGAAAAATGGTTTTTCCTTATTTCGTTTGATAAATTCTACGGCTTCATAGTTCATCCGGTCTACTAAAAATTCTTTGTCTCCCGGCAGTACTTTGGTTACGTTTTTGTTAAAATGGTAAGGATGAAAGTATGATCCGTCGGCAATGTACTGATTTTCTGATACCATCACTTCCTGAAATCCCCTTTCGGAAGGAAAGACTTCTGCCGAAGCCCCGGAAAGGCGGTAACCTGTAAGGTGCCATTTGCCGATCATTCCTGTGTGGTAACCGTTATCTCGCAAGACTTCTGCGATAGTGGTAATATCGGTACGCATGTGCTGGGAATTTCCGCGGAGGAAATCTACGATTCCCACCCGGTAAGGTGTTTGGCCGGTCATCAGGGCGGCACGGGTAGGAGAACTCAGCGATGCTCCTGTATGGGCATGGGTAAAGCGGATTCCATTCTGAGCCATTTCGTCTAATACAGGCGTTTCGTTGAAAGTATTCCCGTAACAACCTAATTCTGAATAACCGAGGTCGTCGGCCATGATGAAAATAATATTGGGGCGGGCGGGATCTTCCGCTTGTGCGATAGCTGATGAAAGCAGGGCGGCAGAGCCGAAAAGTAATGATTTATGCATGGATGTGGTTTACTGTCAGATAATTAAGTTTTCACAAATTACACCAATGAAAATACAACATTGGGTATTCATTGGTGTAATTCGTGACAAACCTGTTTATTAATGTTTAATAATTGAATTTAGCAGTCTTATTGCCGGCTTTGATCAAATAAATTCCCTTTTCTTTCAAAGGAATACGGGCGATATTCTGTTCAGCTTTCACCGTGTACAACAGAACTCCCTGTAAGTTGTAGACACTGAGTACATCTCCCGTTTGGAAACCATAAACATACAATTCATTTTCTACAGAGAATGTTTTGAGGGTTTGTTTTTCGCTGTTTGTAAATGAAATGTTATTGTTGTCGTTGCCGTATTCATAGGCTCCCATATCCACTTTTTCACCTACAATACGTGTTTTGCAATCCAGATCGCGGGAAATATCGGCCTTGGTAAACCATTCGTTGTCTTTATCCCCTTTATCGATACAGATAGAACCGGCGCTTAACTTGAATGAAACAGCATCGAAATCGATCGTATTTCTTTTTCCGGTATTGGCAGAAGGGGCTACGAATCCCGGGGTGGTAGTTTGATCCAGTTCGAGATGATTTATGTCATCTCCGTCGGAAAATTTGACGCTTGTACTTTCTATGGCGCTGTTGATGGATATGATCGTACCCCCGTCAGGAGTAGTAGTATTGTTATTTTGTGCATAGCTATTGTAAAGAGTAGCTCCATAGTTGTTATGAGCAATACAATTAATGAACGATACATTAGAATCCGCAGCTCCAACTCCTACAGCTCCTCCACGGTTAGTCGTATTCCCTGTTCCTTTGGTCGATTGGTTGTTGGCAAATGTGCAGTTGATGAATATAGCTGCTGTTTTTGCACCAATCTGAACTGCTCCTCCATTTGCCGCCGATTCGTTATTGATGAAAAGACAGTTGGCTATGATGAATGGATTATCATTTGCATTTTCTCCACTTCTATGGCAATGTAGAGCCCCACCATTGTTGGAAGCAGTGTAATTGTTCCTGAAAATACAATTCTTAACGATAGCTCCATTATTAATAATCATAGCTCCACCGTTGACACCACTTGGGTTTACCGCATTTTGCAGAATAACTCCATCCAGCAGGCATGGTACCAGAGAATATACCAATGGAGTACGTTCGTTAGAGGTATTCCTGAGTATTGAACTCATATCTCCCCCATCAAAAATAGTTTCATTTTTTTCCCAGTTCCGTTGAGAAAGTTCTGTTTCCGCTCCTCCGAAACCTCCGTAAATAAAGAGATTATCAAAATCAACAGGACTGGAGAACCAATAAGTTCCGAATTTCACCCAGATTTGGTGGTTTTCAATTGTTCTTGCCAGGTCGGTAATAGTAAAAAAATTACCTGCACTTTCCCAGGAAGATCCATTCCCATTTCCGTCGGGAGTCACATAAAAAATAGTTGGAGTCTCTTCTGCATGGGCTACTATGGCCGACAATACAATGGCAATAAGAAGTAATAGTTTACGCATAATGGAATGATTTAAAATGTTAAACAATCTTGATTATACAAAGGTATGCCATTGTTTGTTATTTACTCATGCACTATTGTTTGGAAAGGGTGCACTATTGTTCAGTGAGTTGGGTTTTAAATGGAAAAGCCGACAGATTGTTAATCTATCGGCTTTTTGAACTGTTGAGGTTCCTGGCGGATTCGAACCGCCGTAGACGGTTTTGCAGACCGGTGCCTAGCCACTCGGCCAAGGAACCATGTTTTTTTGCGACCACAAAGGTAGAATATAAATTTGAATCTACCAACAATCTGTAAATATTATTTAGAGTAATTTGTTTTTTTATCTTTTACCGGAGAAATATATTAACTTTGCAGTCAAAAGTGAAAAATTATGCAATATATTGAAACCGGGTTGTCTGGAGTCTGGATTCTGGAACCCCGGGTATTTACGGACTCCCGCGGGTATTTTATGGAAACTTTCAAAAAAGAAAGTTTTGAGGCAAATATTGGAAAGGTTGATTTTATACAGGATAACGAATCCAAATCTTCTTTCGGTGTGCTCCGGGGATTGCATTTTCAGCAGGGTGAATCTGCCCAGGCCAAGTTGGTGCGTGTAATTAAAGGCTCTGTTTTCGATGTGGCTGTAGATATTCGTTCCGGTTCTCCTACTTTTGGTAAGTATGTGGCAGTGGAACTCTCGGAAGAAAATAAACGCCAGTTCTTTATTCCCCGCGGGTTTGCCCATGGATTTCTTGTAACCAGTCCGGAAGCTGTGTTTGCATATAAAGTAGATAATGTATATTCTCCGCAGAGTGAAGGCTCCATCCGGTACAATGATCCTGAGATCGGTATTTCCTGGCCGGTGGATGAACACTTGCTGATTCTTTCGGAAAAAGATAAAAATGCGCCGTTGTTGAATACGATTGAAAAAATTTAAGTACATAACATATACGACAAGAGATTATGAATAGATGTTGTTTTTTAACTTTATTATTTGAATGAAAGGTATCATCTTAGCCGGAGGAAGCGCTACGCGTTTGTTCCCCTTGTCGAAATCCATTTCGAAACAAATCATGCCGGTGTACGACAAGCCCATGATCTATTATCCTTTGTCGACACTGATGCTGGCCGGTATCCGTGAAGTCCTGATTATTTCTACTCCACGCGACTTACCCATGTTCAGGGAACTTTTAGGTACCGGAGAAAATCTCGGTATGAAGTTCGATTATATCGTACAGGAAGTTCCGAACGGACTGGCCCAGGCGTTTGTACTGGGTGAAAAATTTGTCGGAAATGATTCGGTTTGCCTGATTCTCGGAGATAATATTTTTTACGGGCAGGGTTTCTCCCAGATGCTCCGGCAGGCACAGAAACTGGAAAAAGGGGCCTGTGTATTTGGGTATTATGTGAAAGATCCCAGGGCATACGGGGTGGTGGAATTCGATGATTCGGGAACTGTTATTTCTATTGAGGAAAAACCGGAATTTCCCAAGTCGAATTATGCCGTACCCGGGTTGTATTTTTATGATAATTCTGTTGTGGAGCGGGCCAAAGTTCTGAAACCTTCTGCCCGGGGTGAATATGAAATTACAGATTTGAATAAGACCTATCTTGAGGAAGGAAATTTACATGTAGAACTTTTTGGCCGCGGATTCGCCTGGCTGGATACGGGAAACTGCGATAGCCTTCTGGAAGCCGGTAATTTTGTGGAAACTATCCAGAAACGACAGGGGTTTTATGTGTCATGCATAGAAGAAATAGCCTGGAGGAACCAGTGGATCAGCGATATCCAGTTGCAGGTGCTCGGTGAAAGTCTGAATAAGACTGAATATGGCCGCTATCTGCTTTCACTTTTAGACTGACAACAGGTGTTCGAGTTCCATGCCGATACAGACCGTTATTTCCGGATGCAGTATCAAAACTGCAGGGATCATGTGATTCCTTTCATCGAGAAATATTTTTCCTTGAACAAAGGGATGCGTGTGCTCGAAATCGGATGTGCGGAAGCCGGTGTGCTGAAAGCGTTCCTGGAAAGAGACTGTGTTTGTGTGGGAGTTGAATTGTCTCCGGATCGTCTGGAAAATGGAGCTAAACGTTTGCCGGAATATGTAAAAAATGGACAATTATCTCTGATAGCCAGGGATATTTATCAGGTAGACCCGGAAAAAGACTTCGGAGGAAGTTTTGACCTGATTCTCCTGAAAGATGTGATCGAACATATTCATGAACAGGAAAAACTGATTGCCTGGATGCAGTCGTTTCTTCGTCCCGGAGGAGTTGTTTTTTTTGGATTTCCTCCCTGGCAAATGCCTTTTGGCGGGCATCAGCAGGTATTGCACAATAAGTTTCTGTCTAAATTGCCTTATTTTCATTTGCTGCCGGCATCGGTTTACGGAGCCATTCTGCAAAAAGCCGGTGAAAACCGGGAGGCATTTTTGGAAATCAAAGAAACCGGTATTTCCATCGAACGGTTTGAACGTATAGTGAAAGAAACCGGATATCAGATAAGCGGAAAGCTGTTTTACCTGATCAATCCGATTTATCAGTATAAATTTAATCTGAAAGGCAGAAAACAATTCCGCTTCCTGGCATCCATACCAGTTGTCCGGAATTTTTTCACTACCTGTGTGTTCTATCTGATAAAACCGGTTCAATCCAAACAACAATAAAAATCGTAAAAAAATGGTATATCCCATTTTTAATTTTCAATTTTCAATTTTCAATTAATAATGAAACATTATTTAGTAACAGGCGGTGCCGGCTTTATCGGTTCCAATTTCGTAAAACACATGTTGCAAACCTTTCAGGATATACAAATCGTGGTATTGGATGCACTAACATATGCCGGAAATCTCGGTACCCTGAAAGAAGAGTTAAAACAGCCGAATTGTGTCTTTGTTAAAGGAGATATCGGCGATCCGGAGGTAGTCGACCGGATTTTCAAGGAATATCCGATCGATTATGTCGTTAATTTTGCGGCTGAAAGTCATGTGGACCGCAGTATAGAAAATCCGCAGTTATTCCTGGTTACCAATATCCTGGGAACCCAGAACCTGCTGGATGTTGCCAAAAAGCATTGGACTGTAGATAAGGATGCCAATGGCTATCCGGTGTATCGCCCGGGAGTGAAATATCTGCAGGTTTCCACGGATGAAGTATATGGAAGTCTGGGAGATACCGGTTACTTCACAGAAACAACGCCTTTGGATCCGCGTAGTCCCTATAGTGCTTCGAAAACAGGAGCCGATCTGATCGTGAAGGCTTATGAGGAAACTTATAAGATGCCGGTAAACATCACCCGTTGTTCTAATAATTATGGTCCGTATCATTTCCCGGAAAAACTGATCCCTTTGATCATCAAAAATATACTGGAAGGAAAATCACTTCCGGTGTATGGTGATGGTACCAATGTCAGGGATTGGCTGTATGTGGAAGATCATTGCAAAGCGATTGACCATGTATTGCACAGGGGAAGGATAGGAGAAGTATATAACGTAGGGGGACATAACGAAAAACAAAATATAGAAATAGTTCGGTTGACAATTGCCACGATCCGGCGTTTGATGGATGAAAATCCGGCTTACCGGACTGTCTTGAAAAAACAGGAAAAGGATGCTGTGGGAAATATTTCCACAGCCTGGATCAATGATGGCCTGATCACTTATGTGAAAGACCGCCTGGGGCACGACAAACGCTATGCTATCGATCCTTCCAAGATCACCGCCGAATTAGGCTGGACACCCGAAACGAATTTTGAAACTGGTATCGTGAAAACGATCCGCTGGTACCTGGAAAACCAGGAATGGGTGGAAGAGGTTACTTCGGGGGAGTATCAGAGGTATTATGAGGAAATGTATGGAAAAAATTGAAAATTGAAAATTGAGAATTGAAAATTATTTGAATGTTTTTTGATTTTCTGGTTGATGTATTATGAGTAAAGATGGGATGGTGAGGTTTGCGGTGGTTGGTTGCGGGCATATCGGGAAGCGGCATGCTGAGATGATTGTCCGTAATCCGGCAGCGGAATTGGTGGCGCTTTGTGATGTGCTTCCTCCTGAAAAGGTGGGAGTGGAGAAATATGGAGTGCCTTGTTTTTCGTCGCTGGAAGAGATGCTGGTTGCCGGGATTCCCATAGATGTGGTTAATATTTGTACGCCCAATGGATTACATGCTACGATGGCTTTGCAGGTGCTGGAGGCCGGATATCATGTGGTGATTGAAAAGCCGATGGCTTTGAACCAAACGGATGCCGAAAGTGTTTTGTTGGCTGCTGAGCGGAAGAAACGACTGGTGTTTTGTGTGATGCAGAACCGTTATTCTCCTCCTTCGGTCTGGATCAAAGATTTGGTAGAGTCCGGAAAATTGGGGAAAATATACATGGTGCAGGTCAACTGCTTCTGGAACCGTGATGAAAGGTATTATCAGCCCGGAAACTGGCATGGAACCAAAGACCTGGATGGGGGTACTCTGTTTACGCAGTTTTCGCATTTTGTAGATCTGATGTACTGGCTTTTCGGGGATATCAGTAATATCCGGGCGCGTTTTGCCGATTTTAACCATCAGGACCTAACCGGTTTTGAAGATACGGGTCTTGTGACCTTCGATTTCAACAGAGGTGGGATGGGATGCTTTAATTATTCCACAGCAGTGTGGGATAAGAATATGGAGAGTTCCATCACTATTGTTGCTGAGAATGGAAGTGTGAAAATTGGGGGACAGTATATGAATGAGGTGGAATATTGCCATGTAAAGGACTATCGGTTGCCGGTATTGGCCGAAACCAATCCCGGTAATGACTATGGCGCATACAAAGGATCTGCTCAAAACCACCATTTGGTGATTGAAAATGTAGTAAATGTTTTGAATGGTAAGGAAATATGTGCTACTACCAATGCTTTCGAAGGCTATAAGGTGGTAGATATTATTCGGAAAATTTACAATTTGGCATAAAATTTGCTTATAACTATAAGTTTTTATAATACATTAATAAGAAGGCGTAAATGAAAGAAGATCTGGAGCAGGGACAGGAATGGACCACTGTGATCAAACCTAAAACAGGGTTGTTTGATGTAGACTTCAAAGAACTGATACGGTACAAAGATTTATGGCGGATGTTTGTCAAACGGGATATTGTTACCCAGTATAAGCAAACGATTTTGGGGCCGTTGTGGTTTTTTATCAATCCAATACTTTCTACCATTACTTATATGGTAGTGTTTAGCAGGATAGCCGGTATTTCCACTGATGGTTTACCGGAACCTTTGTTTTATCTTGCCGGAGTCTGTTTGTGGAACTATTTTTCTTCCTGTCTGTTAAAAACATCCTCCACTTTTATTACGAACCAGGACATTTTTGGAAAAGTATATTTTCCGCGCCTGATCATGCCCCTAAGTACGGTAACTTCCTCTTTATATATGTTGGGAATACAATTGTTGCTGTTTATTGCTGTTTATATTTATTATGTTCTTGTAGGTGTAGCTGTGGCTCCCAATATATATATATTATTAGTGCCTATACTGATTGTAATGTTGGCCGGATTGAGCCTGGGTTTTGGAATTATCGTGTCTTCTCTGACCACAAAATACAGAGATTTAAGCATCTTGTTTACTTTTGTGGTTGGCTTGTGGATGTATGTTACTCCGGTGGTTTATCCGTTGAGTATGATGTCTCCTAAAAAGCAAATGCTTGCGGCATTAAATCCGATAACCCCTATTTTTGAAGCATTTAAATATGCAACCATGGGAACCGGAACTTTCAGTTGGTTGCAATTGGGATATAGTTTTATATTTATGTGTGTACTGCTGGGTTTTGGCATTGTAGTGTTTAATCGGGTGCAGAGGAGCTTTATGGACACGGTGTGAAAAACTAAAAGTTAAAAGCTAAAAACTAAAAATTTAGATATTTAAGTTTATTTTGGATTTGATAATGGAAAAATAAGTGAAGGGTGATAATTTTTATATTGCAGTAGTGGGTTTGGGGTATGTAGGACTACCTCTGGCTGTTGAATTTGCACGTAAATACCGGGTATTGGGGTTCGATATAAATTCTGACCGGGTGGATGCACTGCAACAGGGAGAGGATGTTACTTTGGAAACTGAAAAAGATGATATTTTATCCGTGCTCACTCCGGAAAATTCAGCATGTGGTTTGTCTTTTTCCTGTAATGAAACTGATTTGTTGTCTTGCAATATTTTTATTATCACTGTGCCTACACCGATCAACCGATTCAAATGTCCGGATTTGTCGTTGTTGTTACAAGCCAGCCGTACAGTAGGGAAATACCTCAAAAAAGGGGATATTGTAATATACGAATCGACGGTTTATCCCGGTTGTACCGAAGAAGATTGTGTACCGGTGCTTGAAGAAGCGTCCGGATTGAAATATAACGAAGATTTTTTCTGCGGATATTCTCCCGAACGGATCAATCCGGGGGACAAAGTACATTCGTTGACGAAAATCAAGAAAGTGACTTCAGGTTCTACTCCCGAAGTGGCCGGAATTGTCGATGATCTCTATGCTTCCATTATACTTGCAGGAACACATCCTGCACCAAATATCAAGGTAGCCGAGGCCAGCAAAGCTATCGAAAATGCTCAGCGGGACCTGAATATCTCGTTTGTCAACGAACTGGCATTTATCTTCGATAAAATGGGGATCGATACAGGCGATGTACTCGAAGCTGCCGGTACGAAATGGAATTTTCTCCGGTTTAAGCCGGGGCTGGTAGGAGGGCATTGCATTGGGGTTGATCCTTATTATCTGGTGCATAAGGCGCAGAATCTGGGGTACAACCCACAAGTAATATTATCGGGGCGTAATGTGAATGATTCTATGGGAGCGTTTGTGGCACGGAAGGTAGTCAAGCTGATGATTGCACAGGATATGAATATCCGGTCTTCCAGGGTATTGATCCTGGGATTTGCTTTTAAGGAAAACTGTCCGGATATACGGAATACAAAAGTAGCGGATGTGTATCATGAATTGTGTTCTTTTGGCTTGGATGTGGATATCTATGATCCGTTGGCTGATCTACAGGAGGTAGAGCAGGAATATGGTATCCGTTTGTTGCGTGAGATTCCATTGACCGGATATCAGGCTGTGGTGTTGGCTGTAGCTCATGATGCTTTCCTGGGGATGGATTTTGGGAAGTATAAGGAAGAAAAATCTGTGGTTTTTGATACAAAATCTGTGATTGACCGGAAATGGGTGGATGCGAGGTTGTGAGTTTTTGAAATAAATATTGGAGTACGCGAAAAATAACATATACAAAGAACAAGGTGTTAAAAAAAATTGAAATGTATTTCTTGAAATATTGAAATACAATTAATTGGGTCGGTGATGATAGAAAGAACTGAAAAAAGTACAAGGGACTTAAAAAATGAAATAAAGGAGATAACTGTTTTTACGAATGGAGACTCTTCATTATTGAGTACCTGGTCAAATGTTCCCTATTTTTTTACGGAAACTTTAATTGAAAAAGGTATAAAAGTAAATAGAGTTGATATTGGAGAGTCGTCTAAGTATCTTGTCGGGATTTTTAAAAGACTTATTTCTCCAATGGTATTATTTTTTTGTAAGAAAACTACTTATAATTATTTTCGTTCATTCATTCATTATATAGAGGTTCGAAGAGTAATCTCAAAATCTGTGAAAAAGTATGCTGATTCGGATGCATTTATATCGTTGACATTTAGTTTTTCGGCCGTAGGCTTAACAAAGAAGCCCGTAGTTATATTTTCAGATTGGACCTACGATTATTTTTTTGAATATTTTCACAACCGGCTTCCTGATTTTTTTGAAAAGACATCGATTAATAGAGAAAATCGTCAAATTAAGAAGGCTTCACTGGTTTTACCTCTTTTTCCTAGTGTAGAGAAAAAGATGAAAATCCGTTATCCGGGTGCGAATATTCATTATTTAGGGAATGTACTTAATGCAGCTAAAGAGCCTTCTCCGGATGTAATAAAAATAAAAGAGAAATCTCAGAATATTTTGTTTATAGGTAGAAAAAGCGGATATTTTGAAGGGGCAAAACAATTACTGATCCTGGGTGAGGAGTTAAAGTTGAAATTTCCTGATTTGTCAATTCAAATAATAGGCATGGAGAATTCGGATTTTGATTATTTACCGGATTTTGTTCAATGTTATGGCTATCTGGATAAACAAAATCCGGAACAAAATTCGCTTTACTATAAACTGCTTGAAGAAGCCAGATTAGTTATTAATACAACTCCTCAATGGGGTGCTTTTTCGTCTATGATAGAATCAATGTACTTTTACAATCCCGTAATTACTACTCCTTATAAAGAGTTTATTGAAACATTTGGAAGTGATATAACTTTTGGATATTATAGCGATGGTCAGCAATTAGAAGACATAGTTGTGAAAATTGAATTAATATTCAAAGAGTCTGATTATAAAACTATGTGCATGTCTGCACATAGTGCCGTGGAAAATTTTACATGGAGCAATTATATTGATAAAGTATTGCAATTAATAGGTTAATTATATAAAGAAATGCTATTTAACTCGATTGATTTTGCAATATTTCTACCGATAGTCTTTATCTTTTATTGGTTTGTAACCAATAAAAGCCTGAAGATGCAGAATTTTCTATTATTGGCGGCCAGTTATTTTTTTTACTCCTGTTGGGACTGGCGTTTTCTGTTCTTGTTGATGTTTTCTACTTTATTGGATTATTTCACGGGAATCCGGATGTGTAAATCGGAAACCCAATCAACCCGTCGTTTCTGGTTTTGGTTAAGTGTAATTATCAATCTTGGTTTTTTGGGGATATTCAAATATTATAATTTCTTTGCCGAATCATTTGCTGATATGATGGCTCTGGTAGGAATAACGGTACATCCTACTACAATCAAGGTAATTCTTCCGGTTGGAATATCTTTTTATACTTTTCATGGACTGTCTTATGTAATCGATATTTATAAAAGGCGGATTAAAGCGGAACGGAATTTTGTGGATTATGCCGTGTTTGTCAGTTTTTTTCCTTTATTGGTTGCCGGTCCGATCGAACGGGCTACTCATTTATTACCTCAGATCAAGCAGAAGCGGACGTTTGATTATGAAAAGGCTGTGGACGGGATGCGTCAGATTTTATGGGGATTGTTTAAGAAGATTGTGATTGCAGATGGCTGTGCAGTATATGCCAATCAGATATTCAATCATTCGGCAGATTATTCCGGGAGTACATTATTACTGGGCGCCTTATTTTTTACCGTTCAGATATATGGTGATTTTTCAGGTTATTCTGATATTGCAATTGGAACAGCCCGGTTATTTGGTATAGATTTATTGCGTAATTTTGCGTATCCCTATTTTTCAAGGGATATTGCGGAATTTTGGCGTCGTTGGCATATATCGTTGACTACCTGGTTCCGGGATTATTTGTATATTCCGTTGGGAGGAAGCCATGGAGGAACGTGGATGAAAATACGGAATACCTTTATTATTTTCTTAGTCAGTGGGTTCTGGCATGGGGCAAATTGGACGTTTATTGTATGGGGCGCATTGAATGCGGCATATTTTTTGCCATTGATGTTAACGAAGAATAACCGGAAGAACCTGGATATTGTAGCGCAGGGTCGGATATTCCCTACGGTCAGAGAGTTTTTGCAGATGTCGGTTACTTTTTCCTTGTCCGTGTTTGCATGGATCTTTTTCCGGGCGGAGAATATGGGTCATGCAATGAGTATAGTGCTTGAAATATTTTCCAGTTCATTATTTACTCTTCCTAAACTGGGAGTAAATACTTTACTCTCTGAAATAGTAGGAATATCATCGATGCTATTCCTGTTTTTTGCGGTTGAATGGATGGGCAGGGAGGAGCAACATGCTTTGGCGAAAGTTAAAATATGGAAAAAGGGATATCGAATAGCATTTTATTATGTGCTTGCTTATCTTACTCTGTATTATGGTGCTATTGGGGTTAAGCAGGAATTTATTTATTTTCAGTTTTAGTGAAATATGATACGAAAATTTTTATATAAAGTATTATTATATGGCTTGACATTGATATTTCCGATGTTCTTTTTGATTTTTATTGTCCCTCCAACACCGAAACAAGAAACATCTCTGATTTTTGGGAAAATATTGAAAGATTCACTCTTAATAAATGTGTCATCTCCAAGAATTATTTTTATAGGAGGATCAAGTGCCAGTTTCAGTCTAAATAGTCAAATAATAAAAGATTCTTTAAGTTTGAATCCTATTAATACGGGAATTGCTGCAAATCTTGGATTAAAATACATGATAGATAATGTTTCTTTATATTTGAAAGAA
Source organism: Bacteroidales bacterium (assembly GCA_031553775.1). Classification (GTDB taxonomy): domain Bacteria; phylum Bacteroidota; class Bacteroidia; order Bacteroidales; family Azobacteroidaceae; genus JAISFI01. Next base: position 68,671 of record JAVBLA010000018.1, on the reverse strand, counting down.
AATGATATTGTGGTTCTTATTCCTGAGTATGCTCAGTTTTATGGTGATTATGCATATGGAGAAGGGGGACTTCCTCACGCTATTTTGGGTGTCAATCACTCAGAAATCCGATTTCTTAATTATAAGCAATTGAAAAATGTGATTCAGCTTATTCCTGTATTCAGTTATGCAAAATTATCTTATAAAGAATATCATGACTATAACCATAAACCTGATGGTTCTTACGAACGAAATTCTTTTAATTGCTATGGTGATAGTTATAGGCATTGGAGTGTAGAAACAGGGGATACCATTTCTCCAACTAGTGGCGTGTTTTCTGGAGGTTTTAACTATTTAATAATAAAGTACATGAAAGAACTACAAGCTGAGATTAAGAAAAAAAATGGAAAATTATTTGTTTCATATCCGGCTTTTCAGGAAAAATCATTTAATAATGCAATTGAAGGTATAAAAAGAGTTGAATCTGAACTAAAAAATAATAATTTTGCCATATTAGGAATTCCGGAACGTTATATAATGCCTGATTCATTATTATTTGATTCAAATTATCACTTAATAAAGAAGGGAGTGGATTACCGAACTAAATTATTGATCGAGGATTTAAAAAAACATATACAAAATAATGAGCGAAGTATCAATTAAATTTGAAAATATATCTAAACAATATCGTTTAGGCATTGTTAGTACAAAAACATTGAGCCATGATCTGAATCGATGGTGGCAGATGAATATATTACAAAAGGAAGACCCTTATTTGAAAATCGGAGAGTCTAACGATCGTTCTAAAAAAGGTTCAAGTGAGTATGTTTGGGCGCTTCAAAATATTGATTTTGAAGTGAGACAGGGAGAGATACTTGGAATTATAGGTAAAAATGGGGCAGGAAAATCCACTTTGCTTAAAATCCTGTCCAGAGTTACGGCTCCTACTACCGGAAGTATCAAAGCTAAAGGTAGAATTGCTTCTTTACTGGAAGTAGGGACTGGATTTCATCCTGAATTAACCGGACGTGAAAATGTTTATATGAATGGTTGTATTATGGGAATGACTCGTTCTGAAATAGATCGAAAATTTGATGAAATTGTTGATTTTGCAGGAGTTGAACGATATATTGATACTCCGGTTAAACGTTATTCTTCAGGGATGATGGTGCGGCTCGGTTTCTCAATTGCGGCTCATCTTGAGCCTGAAATTTTGGTCGTCGACGAAGTTTTGGCTGTTGGAGATGCCGAGTTTCAGAAAAAAGCAATTGGGAAAATGCAGGATGTTTCCCGTAGCGATGGCAGAACTGTTTTGTTTGTAAGCCATAATATGGCGGCCATAAAGAGTTTGTGTAATACTGGTTATGTGCTGAAAAATGGTTGTTATGACTTTTCAGGAACAGCAATGGATGCAGTAATACACTACCAGAATAGTCATAATACAAATATGTCATACCAACATGAAGGAAGTATAGAAACAGCTTTGGGAAATGAAAATATTCGGATTTTAAAATTTGATGTTCGTCCGTTAAATGGTGAAATTATCTCTATTTCAAGTGGTATTGTCTTCGAATTGACATTTTATAATGAAAAGATTAATACTAATTTAGATGCTACTTTCGAATTAAAAACGATAGAAGAAGTGATGGTGTATCATGGAGGTGTTCTCCTCTCTCAAAATAATGATTCAAGAAAAGGGGTATATACGGTGAAAGGTACATTGCCGCCTCATTTGTTAAATGCCGGAAATTATATTTTTAATCTTATCTTTGGAGAAAATCAACGTTATCTTTTATTTGGAATAAAGGATTTTATTGGTTTTGAAGTTCAAAATGAAAGTCATGGCACTAATTCTAATATTATGCCTGGCGTAATACATCCAAATATAAACTACGATATTATTTTTCAATGAATATAGAACCAAAAATAATTCAGTTACCCAAAATAGTAGATCCTCGTGGTAATCTTACATTTATTGAGGGAAAAACGCACATTCCTTTTAACATAAAGAGAATATTCTGGATTTACGATGTTCCAGGAGGAGTTGAAAGAGGAGGGCATGCCTATCGGGAAAGCGAAGAGTTTATTGTCGCAATTTCGGGTAGCTTTGATCTTGTATTAAATGATGGAAAAAAGGAAATAAAATATAGCCTGAATCGATCTTACTATGGCCTTTATATTCCTCAAATGATGTGGAGACATATTGAAAATTTTTCGACAAATTCATTGGCCCTGATTCTTTCATCTACTTATTTCTCTGAGCAAGATTATATTCGGGATTTTGAATTGTATAAAAAAGAAAGGCAATTATGAAAACAACAACAGTCTTTGATTGTACAATTTTAGAATTTAATAAGCATGCCCACGAAAAAGGGAATATCACAGTAGTTGAGAATTTTGAATCAATCCCTTTTGAGGTAAAGAGAGTGTATTATCTTTATGATATACCGGGAGGGGAAAGTCGGGGCGGTCATGCACATAGGGAATTGAGTCAATTAATAATAGCTGCAGGAGGAAGTTTTGATGTTATATTGAATGATGGAAAAGTAAAAAGAACAATAACATTAAACCGACCTTACCAAGGTTTATTAATTGTTCCAGGTTTATGGCGGGAAATAGATAATTTTTCAGCAGGATCCACTTGCTTGGTTTTAGCTTCGCATGAATATGACGAAGCAGATTATATTAGAAATTATAGTGAATTCTTAAAATATAAGAATAATAGTATCTGATGAAAAAGAAAATACTGATACTTGCGGGAGGAACTGCTACAGCATGGCAATTAAGCAAATTAATTAAAAAAAAATTCTCCGAGAATTTTATCTTATGTATTGGGGATATTAATGAAAAGTGTTTAGTTCCAGCTTCAATTTTTTCTGATTATTATTATCAACTTCCCAATATCTCAACTTCTACCTATTATTCCTATATGTTAGATTTGTTGAGAAAGGAGAAAATAGATATTCTTGTTCCTCTAATTGATCTTGACCTGCTTCAGTTTCCTTCTGATAATAAGGATCTATTCGTGTTGAATGTTCTTTCAACAGCATCATCTTATCGTATGTCAGAGATTTTTGGAACAAAAAGTAAAACAGCTGATTTTCTTTCTGTAAATGGAATTCTTACTCCCAAACAATATTATCAAAGTGATTATAATAAAGATGATAATTATTTTGTTAAGCCCAATATTGGTTTTGGCTCAAGAAATGCGAGAGTATTGAAAGGGAAGGATATCCCATGGGAAGATGATGTTATAGTTCAGGAAATTCTTCAATACCCAGAGGTTACTGTAGAAGTATTTAAAAATGGAACTGAGCTCAAATATATTTGTAGGGAAAGACTGGAGGTTAAGTCGGGAGTATGTACAAAAGCCCATTTTTACAATGATCCCGAAATTGAGAGTATAATCAAAAAAATTGATACTATTTCGGAACTGCCAATAGCATCATGTATTCAATTTATGAAAAATAAAGATTTTAAGTGGAGTCTAACAGATTTTAATCTGAGACTTGGAGCCGGAACAGCTTTAAGTACAGCTGCCGGATTTGATATTGCTTCTGCATTCTTATCTTTACTGTCCGGAGAGAATGATTATTTGAAATATTTAAATGATGTTCCGGAAGGTAGAATTGTTTTGCGTGTTTATGAGGAGCTTGTGACTAAATAGGAGTGTGGATGTAATGAAGAAAAATTTAGTTTTTGATTTAGATGGAACGTTATTGGATAGTAGATTGCGTCATGCTATTGTCTTGTCGGACAGCATAAACAAAATTAATGATACTCATTATAAGTATACTGATTTTGCAGACTTTGTTCCATATAAGTCGTCAGGAAAGGCAGGATTAGAATATTTGCAATCCAAGAAGATTCCTAATGCAGCTGTGATAATGAATCATTGGGTGAAAGTGATTGAATATAAGAGATATTTAAGGTATGATAGCTTGTATGCTGATGCTTTGCCATCATTAATGTCTTTGAAAGAAGACTATAGTCTGAGTTTAGTTACAGCCCGTGCTAATAAAAATAATGCATTATGGCAATTATTAAAATTGGATATAATGAAGTTTTTTTCAAAAATTATAGTAGTTAGTAATCGGGGAAATGTTGGAGTAAACAAGCATATGTCTTTGGATAATACTTCTATCTTTGCGGTAGTAGGAGATACTGAGGGAGATATGTTTCTTTCGGATTTATCTGCCTGTGCATTTTATCCTGTAAACTATGGTTTCCGGTCAAATGAATTTTGGGAAAAAAAAGGAGTAAAACCGTATGGAAGTTTGCAAGAAATAGTAAATAAATTAATATATCGTATATGAATAAAAATGTTTCTTTTAAGATTTTGGATAGAATTGCTTTAGATTCACTTTATGCTACAGAAGTAAATGCAGAAACAATTCGATATTCATTTAAAATATTTTTACCCTATATCAGTAAAGGTCCTGTTTTGGAATTAGGCCCAGCAGAAGGTATTATGACAAATATGATTGATGCATTAGGACAATCTCTAACATTAGTCGATGGATCTTCTGTTTTTTGTGATGAACTTAGAAAGAAATATCCTAAAGCAGAAGTTTATCATTCAATGTTTGAAAATTTTTATACGGATAAAAAATTTCAAACAATTATATTAGGACATGTTTTGGAGCATGTGGACGATCCTGTACTTGTATTAAAACACATAAAACAATTTTTATCTCCAGATGGTGTGATTTTGGCAGCAGTTCCAAATGCAAATTCAATTCATAGACAGGCGGCTGTAGAAATGGGTTTACTCTCTCATATAAAAGCATTTTCAGAGTTAGATAGGCATCATGTACATAAAAGAGTGTATACATTTGATGAATTCAAAAATGATTTTATTTTATCAGATTTATTCATCGAAAAGATAGGTGGATACTGGCTAAAACCCCTATCTAATAAGCAAATAGAACAATCTTGGACTCCTGAAATGATAGCGGCTTTTATGAAACTAGGAGAACAATATCCTGAAATTGCAGCAGAGATATATATAGTGGCAAAATTGAAATAAAGGTATGATCAAATTTCTTGATTTACAAAAAATAAATGCACAATATGCTGATGAACTTAAGCAGGTTGCAGCAGAAGTTATTGATGCAGGTTGGTTTTTACTCGGAGATAGAGTGAGGATATTTGAGCAGCAACTTAGTAATTATATAGGTTCAAAGCATGTGGTTGCTTGTGCTAATGGATTGGATGCATTGCGGCTGATTCTGAGAGCATATATAGAATTAGGTATTATGCAAGAAGGAGATGAAGTGATTGTACCTGCCAATACTTATATTGCTTCAATTTTAGCCATAACAGATAACCGATTAAAACCAGTATTGGTTGAACCGGATATACATACTTATAACATAGATGTTTCGTTGATTGAGAAAGTAATAACGGCAAGAACCAAAGCCATCATGATTGTGCATTTGTATGGACGTGCTTGTTGGTCGGAAAACCTTGAAAAAATTGCGAAAAAATATAATTTAAAAATTATTGAAGATAATGCTCAGGCCATTGGGGCTTATCATTTTGGGAAAGATGGGACTAAAAACCATACAGGAAATTTAGGTGATGCTGCAGGAAACAGCTTTTATCCGGGGAAAAATTTGGGTGCATTGGGAGATAGTGGAGCTGTAACTACTAATGATGATGAACTAGCTGCTATTATTCGGGCATTGGCAAATTATGGTTCTCAGGAAAAATATATAAATAAGTATCAAGGATTAAATAGTCGGATGGATGAAATTCAGGCAGCATTTCTTTCTGTAAAACTTAACTATTTGGATGCCGAGAATGAAATCAGAAGAAATATTGCAGCTTATTATTTAGATAAAATAAAAAACGAAAAGATAATTCTTCCGGAGCAGCCAGATAATCCATTGTCACATGTACATCACTTATTTGTAGTTCGATGCCGGAAAAGAGATCTTTTACAGAAATATCTGGAGGAAAACAGACTTCAAACGCAAATTCATTATCCAATACCCCCACATAAGCAACAATGTTATAGTGAATGGAATGATTATTGTTATCCAATAACAGAAATGATGCATAAAGAAGTTCTATCTTTGCCGATAAGCCCGGTTATGGAGGAGAAAGAAGCTAATCAAATTGTAAATATTTTGAATGAATGGAACTAATTGTGTCAGAAAAAAAGAATGAAATTCCATTAGTTTCTGTAGTGGTACTTTGCTATAATCAGGCAAAATATGTAGAAGAAACTTTGGATAGTATTCTGAATCAAACATATTCAAATATTCAATTGATTATCATTGATGATTGTTCTCAAAAAGATAATTCAGTAGAAGTTATTGATACTTGGATTAATGAAAATAGTGTAGATTGTATTTTTATTAAACATGCCCAGAATCAAGGCATTTGTAAAAGTTTAAATGAAGCTTTTTCTTACGTGAAAGGAAAATACTTTCAAGGAATTGCTTCAGATGATGTAATGTTACCGGATAAAATAGAGAAACATGTAAATATATTAGAAAAATCTTCTTCTGAAGATGCACTTGTTTTTTCTGATGCATATTTGATGAATGAAAAAAGTGAATTATATCAGAATAAATTTATCGCATTTCATAAAACTTATTTAAGTTTGGAATCCGGAAATTTTTATCTGGATTTGCTAGTCCATAATTATATTCCCGCAATGAGTATATTGTATAAGGTGGATCAATTGAAATTGACGGGAGGATGGGACGAAAGCCTTAATTATGAAGACTATGATATGTTACTTCGTATTGCTAAAAATTATAATTTTATATTTGACAATAATGCAACAGTAAAGTATAGGTTTCATGAATCGAATCTTCATAAAACTATAACAAATTGGGAGGAACAAAACTTTAAGATTCTCATGAAGCATTCAGATGTTGATGGTGTAAATGAAAAACTAAAGTTTGTATTATTGAATATGTATCTGTCTAAAAATAAATCAATTAAATATTTTTCTGGGCTATATTTCTCAAAGGAAACAGCATCTGATTTCTCTCTTTTTTGTATAAAACATGCCATCCCGGTTCGCATATTTAAAATTCGACGATTTATTTCAAAGTTTATTAGAAAAAATAGTAGAATAAATTAATATGAATGGAAGTATGTTCTTGTATAAATATTTATAGAGAGAACTGGTTTAGCTAAGGAAACTAATAAAAATTAAAATGCCTAAGGTTACTGTTATTATCCCCAACTATAATCACGCCCTCTATCTTAAACAACGTATAGATAGTGTGATAAATCAAACTTATCAAGATTTTGAGCTGATAATTTTGGATGATTGTTCTACAGATAATAGTAAGGAAATTATAGAACAGTATAGAAATCATCCGAAGGTTTTTGACATTATATATAATACTCAAAACTCAGGTTCTGCATTTAAGCAATGGAAGAAATGCTTTGGTTTATCCCGGGGAAAATATGTTTGGATTGCAGAAAGTGATGATTATAGCGATCCTCTTTTTTTAGAAAGAACAGTAAAAAAAATAGAAACAGATTCGGGGATCGGTATAGTTTATTGTCAATCGTTAAGAATAAATGAAAATAATACAATTATAGGTAATTGGAAATTCCATACGGATCCTTTGGATGAAGATCTGTGGAAAGCAGATTTCCAATATAACGGAATTTCATTTGCCCAAAAATATATGTTGTTTTGTAATGTAATTCCAAATGTAAGTGCTGTTCTTTTTAATAAGGAAATCTGTACGGCTGTCGGAGGTGTTGATACTTCTTTTAAGGTTGATGGAGATTGGATGCTTTACCTGAAGATATTGTCTGTTTCGGATGTTGCATTTATTTCAGATCCGCTGAACCGTTTTAGAGAGCATTCGGCTAAAACAAGTTTTAAGTGCATGGAGACTTTTGATAATATAAAGGAATATTACATGCTTGTCCGTAAATTCAGAAAAATAGTAAATATAGAACCGGATATAATGTCATCTTTGCTGAATTATATCCTGACGATTTGGGCTAAGCAACAAGCTTTATCTGGAAAAGATATTCTGAAATATAAGATATTAAATGTTGTTCCTGAAGCAATGAGAGCAGATCCGTTTATTGTATTCAAAGTGCTAAAAAAAATAATAATAAGGTTATAATGATATCTATTATTGTATCTACATATCGAAAAAAATATTACGATCAACTATCTGAAAGTATTGAAAAAACGATTGGAGAGGTTCCTTATGAATTAATCCCAATTGAGAATAACCGAAAATATTCTATCTCGGAAGCTTACAATATGGGCGCAGATAATGCCAATTATCCTATATTGTGCTTTGTACATGAAGATGTGGTTTTTGAAACAGATAATTGGGGGGGTATTATATGCGATTGTTTTGAAAAAGATAATAATCTTGGTGCATTAGGTGTTGCCGGAGGTCTGAAAACTTATTTACCGACAGGATGGGGTAGCGGAATCGAGGGATGGGACCATGCTTATATTTGTCACATTTACAATAACCAAAAATGTTTACTTGGTACAAAATCAGACAAACCTATATCAGTAAATGTGCTTGATGGAGTTGTGATTTTTTCTCCCAAAAGAATTTGGAGTGAAATTAAATTTGATGAGTCTGTTAAAGGATACCATTTTTATGATATTGATTATACTTACAGAGTTTCTTTAAAGTATAAAGTTCAGGTATTTAGCTCTCTATTGATTACCCATTTTTCAATAGGTAATTTTGGAAAAGAATGGATAAATGCATCTATAGAGTATCATCAAAAAAAACGAATATTTAATACTGTGGTGCCAAATAAGGCACAGAAATCACAGATACGGAGGTTTTATTATGGCTTTAGTCAGGCAGCAATGTTTGAAATGAGTCTATACTATAAAATAAAGTATATTTGTGCATTGGGTGTGGATCGTAATTCTTTTAAGGAAATGGTGAAATTTTTATATATGAAGCATTACTTAATGCTAAAATCAAAGTATTATTCATTAACAGCCAAATGAAAGAGATTGTAAACATAGTAATGCCAATATACAAAATAGTTCCTGATGAAATAGAAATGATCTCTTTTAAACAGGCAATAACGGTATTACATCCATATCCATTTACGATAGTTTCACCTTCAGGGTTAGATTTGACCGTATATGAGTCTCTTTTTAAGCAATTCAATATAGAATATAAGATTATCTATTTTGATAAAATATATTTTGAAAGTCTAGACGGATACAGTAAACTGATGCTGGAAAAAAAATTTTATAAATCGTTTGAGGATGTCGAATATATTTTAATTTATCAATTAGATGCATATGTATTTAGAGATGAGTTGAAGTATTGGTGTAGCTTAGGCTATGATTATGTAGGTGCTCCATGGTTGGAAAATAATCCGGTGGACAGAGCTACAGAAAATGTGAAAATTAAATTTACAAAAGTAGGAAATGGGGGCTTTTCTCTGAGGAGGGTTGAAACATTCATAAGAGTATTAAGTTCAAAAAAGCCATTGTTTACTTGGAGACAAATTTATGAACAATATTCAGCATTTTCTTCTTTCAGAAAATTTTTATGGAGGTTTGTAATGTTTATGAAATTTTTAGGGTATAAAAATAACATACAATATTATCGATCATTAAATTTTTATCTTGAAGATGTATTTTATTCTGTTTTTTTGGAAAATACACGTTTGAAGCTAAATATTCCGGAAGTAGATATTGCTTTAAGATTTGCATTGGAAAAAGGTGCAAAGAAGATGTCTGAAGAGGGAATATTTCAATTACCTTTCGGTTGCCATGCATGGCATAAACACGATAAGAACTTTTGGAAACAGTATATCTTAAACTAAAATTATCTGTATTCTCATGTACCGCGAAGATAAAAATAAGCCAGTTGTAATTTGTCTTACTCCAATAAAAAATGAAGTTTGGATTTTAGATCGTTTTCTAAAAGCGGCATCTCTTTGGGCGGACTATATTATATTGTCTGATCAGGGCTCGACCGATGGTTCCATTGAAATTGCTAAAAAGTACTCTAAAGTTGTTTTGCTGGAAAATAAGGAACTTCCTTATTTTGATGAGTATTTAATGAGAAAACCACTATTTGATGCTGCTCGTGAAATAGAAGGAGATCGTATCCTTATTTCTCTTGACGCGGATGAATTTCTTACACCAAATTGGGAATATTCCAAAGAATGGGAAACAATATTGTCTTCTCCCCAAGGAACGATTATAAATTTTCCTTGGTTGAACATTAATCCTGATTTTGAAACTTATTGGGAAAATTTACCAAATTCGTGTATGTATGTTGATGATAATACTGAATTTAAAACAGGGGTGATTCACGCATCCCGACTACCTCGACCTTTCAGCTATGATGAGATTTATTTAAAAGAAATAAAAATTCTTCATTACCAATATACAGATTGGGAAAGAATGTTAAGTAAGCACCGGTGGTATCAATGTGTAGAGCTGATTAAAATGAATAATAATCCGGTTGACGTGTTTAGAAGATACCATCATATGTACGAAATAAATGAAGTAAAGTTGAAACCAGTACAGAGAATGTGGTTTGATGAATATACAAAATATGGTATTGATATTACATCTATCTACCATCAATCAATGTTGTTATGGGAAAGAACGGTTTTAGATTATATGAATGAATTTGGAACTTCATACTTTAGACATTTAAATATCTGGACTGTAAATTGGTGCAATATTGCCCAGAAATGGAACTATCCTAATCCGGAAAAGTACAAAGATCCTCGTAAGAAATGGGAAAAAGCCATTAACAAATGGTTAATTAGAAGTCAGAAAAATAGAAATAAGTATTGGGTGCGAATGCTAGATCGTATCATTAGCCGTTTTTATTAAAAATGAAGTTTTCAATTATAACGATTAATCTCAATAACGCTCCTGGCCTGAAAGAAACGATTGAAAGCGTTATTTGCCAGGATTCTATTGATTACGAATATATCGTGATTGATGGAGGATCTACAGATGATAGTGTCGGCATACTCGAACAATATACGAATAAAATTGATTATTGGATCAGTGAACCGGATACGGGAATTTATAATGCAATGAACAAGGGTATTCTTCAGGCAAAAGGAGAATATTGCTTATTCCTCAATTCCGGAGATACATTGATCCGTCATACTATATTATCTGAATTATTGACATTAGATTTCAATCAGGATATTGTATATGGAAATGTAATAAAAATTTTTCAGAAAGAACGAATACAAAATAAAGGTGTCGGAAAATCTGAATTCGGGTTGTATGATTTGATTATACGACGGATGAATCATCAGGCTTGTTTTATTAAGAGAGATCTATTTGATCGCTTTGGCTTGTACTCGGAAGAATATAAAATTGCTTCGGATTGGAAGTTTTTTATTGATACCATCATTGTAGGTAATGTTTTTGTTAGATATATCGATTGGGATATTTCCTGCTTTGATACAATGGGCGTAAGTACGGTTTATCCGGAAAGAGCATACGAGGAAACCCAGAAAATACTGGAATCTACGTTTCCGCCCCGTGTTTTATCTGATATAAAAGAACTGGACCGATATAAGCATGCAAGTGCAATAAAACTGTATGATAAGCTGATTGCCAATAAAACGCTTTTAAAAATCTATAATAAGATATTCCATGGACTCCGGAAATAAAATCCCCAAAATAATTCATTGCTGCTGGTTAAGCGGAGATCCTCTTCCTCCATTGTACAAACAGTGTGTTGATTCTTGGAAACAGTGTATGCCGGATTATGAGATCTTGTTGTGGGATATGAAACGATTTCCTGTAGATGAGGTTCTGTTTGTCAGGCAGGCTTGTGACGCCAGAAAATGGGCTTATGCGGCAGACTATATCCGCTTATATGCTCTCTATCATTATGGGGGAATCTATTTGGATATGGATGTAATGGTTTACAGGAGTTTTGACCCGTTTTTAGTCCATTCTGCTTTTAGCAGCATAGAATTTAATCCCCGTATATTTTATGAAAGCCTAAAGAAAAAAGAGGCAAATGGTATCGGAATTGAAGCTGCTGTTATCGGTGCCGAAAAAGGACATCATTGGATAAAAAATATATTGGACTTTTATCAGGATAAGGAATTTATAAACGATCCAAAATATTATTGGAGCATTATAATGCCTCGGGTAATGTTGAAAATAACTGTAGAACAATACGGTTTTAAATACATTCCATTATACCAGGTATTAGATGGCGATATTCATCTATATCCACCGGATGTTTTCTCTACATGCTATGATTTGGCTATTATAAAAAAAACAAATGATGATATCCCTGCCTTGGGAGAAGATAATAAAATTCGATATTCTCTTCACTTATGCGCACATAGTTGGTATGAATTCGAAGATAAAAAGAGTTGGGGCCAGTCGGTTAAAAAAATCGTCTTGAAAATTTTGGGTAAAAAAAATACGGACAAAATTAAAAGGGCTTTCAAAACTAAAGAGTTAGCAGATACAATATGAAAAATCCTGTTTTGAGCATTATTGTTCCTGTCTATAATGTAGAGCCTTATTTATCCAAGTGTATCGATAGTGTTTTAGATCAGATATTTACTGATTTTGAATTGATACTAATCGATGATGGTTCTACTGATAGTAGTGGCAGTATTTGCGATGACTATAAGGAGCGTGACAACAGGATAATTGTTATTCATAAAAGAAACGGGGGACAAAGCTCTGCTCGTAATGCCGGTTTGGATATTGCCCGGGGGCAATATATTTCTTTTATAGATTCAGATGATGCTATTTCGAAAGATTTGTATGCTGAAAATATACCCATATTGTTAAGCGATTTATCTATAGATTTTCTTCGATTCCCATTGGTTTTTGTCTATCCGGATGGCAAAAAGATAGTTGATAAAGTCTTGGAAGAACATATATATGGAATAAAAAAAGCATTTGAGTTCTGGTCGGATAATGGATCCGGAGCAAGAGGTTATGTCTGTGAGAATATCTATAAGCATAAGATATTCGATCGTCTTCGCTTCCCTGAAGGGATGATTTTTGAAGATTGCTATATACAGGGTTTCATTCTGGAACAGGTTGATCACATTTATATCTCAAATATAGGAGCATATTTGTATTTGCAACGGGAAAATTCGACTACAAACTCTGCATTGGCAACATTGAAAAGATGCTATGACGATTTGAATGCAACGATTACCTATATGGAGAAAATGAAGAGGTATAATGTTGATATGAACATTTTTATGAAATGTATGAACAGAACCATGAGTAGAGCTATTCGTTTTAATTATACCTTTGCTGACGGACAATTTGAATCTTATTATCAAAGGATGCGGAAAATATCCGTACCCTGTTGGAAATATTTAGCATCCGGCCTGGCAATGAAACAAAAAATGAAAATGATATTTATTCAAATAATAGGAGCTCAGATGTATATGAGTATTCTTCGGAAAATAGTGAAGAAACGCGTAATTTAATTTATAAATCTCAGAAAAACTTGTTTCACAAGTAGTATAAGCTAATGAATAAAATTTTAACAATAGCGATACCGGCATATAACATGGAACTATATTTGTCCCGGTGTTTAGAATCTGTATTATTATCTGAACTTCAGGAAAAAATAGATGTTTTGCTGATAAATGATGGTTCTAAAGACCAAACACTATCTATAGCGAACGAATACAGGGAAAAATACCCGGAAATGTTGAGAGTTATAGATAAACCGAATGGCGGTTGGGGAACTGTAATAAATCGTGCTATTAAGGAAGCTGAAGGAAAGTATTTTAAAATATTAGATGCGGACGATTGGTTCGATACAAAAGAACTAGTGAAATTTATTGCATTATTGAAATCTGTTGATGTTGATTTAGTCGCATCTTCCTTTTCTTATGAGTATGAAGAAAAACCTTCCAGGGATGATATTTATGATCTGTCTCTTTGCAACAAAGCAATCCGGTTGGCCGATTATTTGAAGAGCAATCAGTACGAAAAACATCTTCCGATGGCCACCTTGTCTTATAGGACAGAATTGTTGAAGGAAAATAAAATTACTATTGTAGATAAATACTATGGAGATATAGATTATAACCTGATTCCGTTGGTCTATGTTGAAACATTGTACTTTACGGATATAAACCTGTATAAATATTATATTGGTAGGGAAGGGCAAAGCACAAGCCTGGATGGTTATAATAATCATTTGGAAGATTATATCCGGTTATGTGAAAAAATTACATTGTTTTACAGCCAACACGAGCCGGAAATGAAAGACGAGGTCCGGAGAATGTTTTTTAAAGACAACCTGAATGTAATCAGATTCACTTACCATCTGCTTTTATCGCCGGCATACAGTTGGAATAAAGAATACAGCAAAACTTATTTGAAAAATCTGGATATGTACCTGAAGACTACTTGCCCTGATTTGTATAAGGCTTCAAATAAATTGTATATAAAGAAAATCATACCTTACATATACATCTGGCGACAGATGAATCTGAATGTTTTTAATTTAAAATAAAGTAATGGATATAATAATAGGTGCCGGGGCTACCGGATTGACATATGCATCATTTACAAAAAACGATTTCCTGGTACTTGAAACAGAAAAAGAACCGGGAGGATATTGCAGGACTATAAAACAAGATGGTTTCGTCTGGGATTATGCCGGTCATTTTTTTCATTTCCGGAATCCTGAATTGGAAGAATACATTTGTAAATATATAGAGCCGTCTACGATCCTGAAATGCCGGAAGCATACTCAGATAAATTACAATAACCAATATATCGATTTCCCTTTTCAAAAGAATATTCATCAGTTGGATAAAGAGGAGTTTATCGATTGCCTGTATGATTTATTCAGTAATGAATATCCCTCATATAACAATTTTAAGGAAATGCTGTATCATAAATTCGGGAAAAGTATTGCTGAAAAATTTCTGATTCCTTATAATGAAAAATTGTATGCCTGCGATTTGAATAGACTGGATACCCATGCGATGGGCCGGTTTTTTCCATATGCTCCCAAAGAAGAAATCATTTTAAATTTTAAGAAAAAAGATTCTCATTCTTATAATGATAATTTCACATATCCTAAAGGAGGTGCGATAGAATATATAAAATCCTTAGAGAGGAGAGTCCCGGTTGATAAAATAGCTTTGGATGAAAAAGTAATTGCTATCGATATTCAAAATAAAATAGTTGAAACAACGAAAAGAAAACTATCTTATGACAGGATTATTTCTACAGCTCCTTTCCCTCAGTTTCTGGATTTAATACAATGGCCTTATGATAAAAAGATTTATTCATGGAATCAGGTACTGGTTTTTAATTTAGGATTTGATTCGAAAGGAAAAGATGCACAAAATCATTGGGTCTATTTTTCAAATAAGGATTTATGCTTCTACCGGGTAGGATATTATGATAATATATTCGATGATTCCAGGATGTCCTTATATGTGGAATTAGGTTTTGATAAGGATACAGAGATCGATGTCGACCTGTTATTTGATAACGTTTTATCCGACTTAAGAAAAAGCGGAGTTATTACTACCCAGAAACTGGTGTCGAAACATCATGTGATTATGAATCCTGCGTATGTACATATAACAGAAAGCTCGATCATGGATGTAAAAGAAAAGAAAGATCTTCTGGCAGAGCACAATCTTTATTCAATAGGACGATATGGAAGTTGGACTTATTGTTCCATCGAAGATGGTATGATGGAGGCAAAAGGCCTGGCAATGCAATTATCGGAGTGATTTATGAAAAATGTATTGTTTACATATATTACCCCATTTCATCCGGAAAGGGGAGGAATAGGAAGGGTTACCCATTCTCTTACACTTGAACTGCAGAGGAGAGGGTACACTGTTTTTTATTTGATATATGATTGTCCCCTCACAGTCAGGCACGAATATGATTATCCGGCAAAACTCGAATATTTTCCTTCAAAAGACCTGATGTCTCAGGAAAATATTACTTTTTATCATAATTTTCTGAAAAACAATAATATCGATGTTGTGATTAATCAGTCAGGAAATTTTGAGGATTCGGAGTTGTATCTTAATAGAGGAGATAAACCTGTGAAAATAATCTCAGTATTACATTCCACTCCTTTACTGGCATATCCTTATCTATGGGGTGAAGTATATCCCCTTAAGAATAAGTCGCTTCTGGAAAAACTGAAAAGGATTGCCCGGATTATTTTATTTCCCAAAATCAAACATCAATTCCTGCAGGATCGGAAAAATCAGTTCAGGAAGTTGTTGCCACAGACAGATTTAGTTTGTACTTTATCGGAGTGTTTTTATCCGGAGTTGGATCTTTTATGTTCCGGATATAACAGTAAATACATAGCCATTCCTAATCCAAACTCATATCCTGACAGTGTAGTTGTAAAAACACAAAAGAAAAAAGACTTGTTATATGTGGGAATGCTCGTCCCGAATAAAAGGATTGACCGGATCATCAGGATCTGGAATAGGATAGGAAAGAGATATCCCGACTGGAGACTGGTGATAATCGGAGATGGGAATCCTGCATATGTGGCATCCCTCAAGTCACTGGCCGCTGGAAGCAATGTTTTTTTCGGAGGTTTTCAGGATCCTCTTCCATATTACCGGGATGCCAGTATTTTTTGCATGACATCCAATTATGAAGGTTGGGGAATGGTTTTGACTGAAGCTATGCAATGGGGAGTTGTGCCGGTTGCATTTCAAAGTTATGCTTCGATTACGGATATTATTGAAGATAACAGGAATGGTGTATTGGTCAGTCCTTTCAATATGAAAGAGTATGAAGCAAAGTTATGTAATTTGATGAACAATACGGAAAAATTACAGACTTTATCTGTCAATGCAATGACTGACATCCGTAAATTTTCGGTTCAAAAAATTGTAGATTTATGGGAGAAAGTCTTTTGATTATAAGTATTAATTATATACCTCGGGAGAATTGAAAATATTGATAATATCGAATGGTAACTTTTTCTCCACTTATGGCGGTGGACAGGTTTATGTGAAAAATCTGGTTGATGAAATGATCAGCAGGGAGATTCCTGTTGCTGTTTTTTCTTTGAAAAATAATCCTGGGGTAGATATTACAAAAGAATTATATAGGGGCATTGATATTTATCAGTTATCTTCATTGGATGAAGAATCTATTTCAAGAATAATACAGGAGGTTGCTCCGGATGTTATTCACATTCATTCTGAAAAGGAATATTTTACACGTTTATCAGGGAAATTAGGTATTCCCTGTGTGGTTACCGCTCATCATGGAGGAATTACCTGCCCGGCAGGTACTTTATTGAATTATAAGGATAAAATATGTCAGGTAAAGGTCAGCGACAAAGATTGTCTTCCATGTCTTATGAAAAACACCCGTTTCGGATTATCTCTTTTTTATCCATGGATGAAATGGATTCCTTTGTCAATGCGGATCAGGATTGGGAAAATGCTTCAGAAAATGCCATTTATTTATTTTGTGACTCCTATTGGTTGTTCAACACTGTATATCCTGAATAAACAAAAAGAATGGACGTCAATAGCCGGCTATGCAGATATTGTTATTGCACCGTCAGAAGCAATTGCCCACAATATGATAATTAATGGTATTGATGATAAAAAAATCCGGATTGTACCCCATGGTATACCATTTGAACAGTCAAAGTCTTCAGCAAAAAGTAACACAGAAAAAGATAAAATTAGATTTTTCTATGTTGGAAGAATTGGTTATGCTAAAGGCACTCATCTGCTTTTAGAGGCATTTTCCAGGCTTGACCCGGCTCGTTGCGAGTTGCATATGATAGGAGACATAGATGAAAAAACAGAAAAAGAACGGGTGAGAAAATGTACTTCCTGGAAAAATATTTTCTTTCATGGAAAAATTCCGGCGAATGAGATCCGTTCATTTATTCATTCTTTTGATATTTTAGTGCATCCCACCATCTCGTTTGAAGTATTTGGCCTGAATATTGCAGAAGCGTTGGCGGAGGGAAAGCCGGTTATTGCTACCCGTTGTGGAGGAGCAGAAATGCAGATCAATGATGGAGAAAACGGATTGTTAGTGATGCCGGGTGATCTGGATGCTTTATATAAGGCAATGTTGTATCTGCTGGATCATCCTGAAGAAAGAATCCGCATGGGAGAAAATGCACCCAAACATGTAATATACATGCGGAAGCATGTCGATTCGCTGATGGAAGTGTATAAAACGCTTGTTCACAATAAAAAAAACTGAAGCGAAAATGGAGAAAAGGAGATTATGCATAGATGTTAATTCGGTTCTTCCGTTGTTTGTAAGAGGTTATCTGACCGGAGTCGGAAAAACAACATTCGAATTGCTTCAAGCTCTTGCAAAAATGAAAAACCTGCCTTTTGATGTTACATTATACTCCCAAAATACCAAGGGCATTGGCGGCGATAAACTGCAACTGCCTTTTGATAACAAACATCTGTATTATCCCTACAGAGACAAGTGGAATAAAGTTTTGAGTTGTTTTCCTGTAAAAGAAATTTACACATCGTACAACTTAATGCATATACCCCATAATTTCGATTATTTGTTCAATCCTTCCCGATCGGTAATTACCCTTCATGATGCATTGTTTATGAAAATGCAAGAATCGGAATTTGAACATGGTCAACTAAAAAAACAGGTTCCTCCTCTCATGAGAAAATGTAAAGACATCGTAACCTGTTCAGAAGCGTCAAAACAGGATATTATAGAAACTATGAATATCCCACCCGAAAAAATAACTGTTATTCCCTGGGGTGTTTCTCATGATATTTTTTATCCGGCATCAAAGGAAGAAATTACTGTTTTCAGACAGAAATATGCTATTTCCGATCCTTATTTTTTGATGATCTCCTGTAATGCGGGCCGGAAAAATACGCTCTCATTGATGAGATCTTTTGAAAAATACTTGTCGGAAGGAGGAAAACATCGTTTGGTTTTATTGTGGAGCAATCCTCCTGATTTTGTACTCCATGAATTCAAAGAAGAATTGCAAAGAAATAAAATAATATTTCTTTCTAACCTGCAGGAGTATGAGCTGAGGCCTTTATATAGTGCCGCCGAAGCGTTTTTTTATCCTTCCAGGTATGAAGGGTTCGGATTGCCGATTCTCGAGTCCATGTCTTGTGGTACGCCTGTTGTTACCTGCCGCAATTCGTCTTTGCAGGAAGTGGGAGGGGATATGGCATTTTACACTGGGCCGGACGATTTGGACCGGATGGCTCAATATATGTTTGATTTTGAACACAAGAGCCAGGTGATTGAGCGGAGTCCGGATGATTTAGTTCACTATGCTTCTACATTTACCTGGGAAAATACGGCGAAATCCTATGTGGATTTTTATATAAAAAATATGTAATGATGACGATTATAATATATCGCTTTGAATAATTGAATTAAATATTGGAAGATGATACCATTCAACAAACCCTATTTAACAGGCAAAGAGGCCCACTATATATATCAGGCAGTATATTCCGGCCATATTTCCGGCAATGGGATGTTTACAAAAAAATGCCAAAAGTTTTTTGAGGATCGTTATGGCTTCAAAAAAACGCTGTTGACAACATCATGCACAGATGCTTTGGAGATGTGTGCAATACTGGCAGATATCCAACCCGGCGACGAAGTAATCATCCCTTCCTATACTTTTGTTTCAACTCCCTTGGCGTTTGTGCGGCAGGGGGCAAAGATCGTGTTTACAGATAGCCGGCCGGATGAACCTAACATGGATATATCCAAACTGGAAGCATTAATAACCCCCCGTACAAAAGCGATTGTGCCGGTTCATTATGCCGGTGTGGCGTGTGATATGGATCCCATCATGGCTTTGGCTGAAAAATATAATTTGCTGGTCATTGAAGATGCGGCCCAGGCAATAGACTCATCTTATAAAGGATGTCCCCTGGGAAGTATCGGACACTTGGCCGCATTTTCCTTTCATGAAACAAAAAATCTCAGCAGTGGAGAAGGCGGATTACTCGCTGTTAATGATGCCCGGTTTATTCACCGGGCAGAAATTATCTGGGAGAAAGGTACTAATCGGGCGGAATTTTTCCGGGGAGAAATTAATAAATATGGCTGGGTGGATATAGGATCTTCTTTCCTCCCATCAGATGTTATTGCTGCATATTTATGGGCTCAGTTGGAAAATCTGGAAAATATTCAGAAAAAGCGCAAGCATATATGGAACTTGTATTACAAAGGATTGAAAGACTGGTCTCAAAAAAATAATGTATCTTTACCGTTTATACCGGATTACGCAACCAATAATGGTCATATGTTTTACCTGGTATGTAAAGACCTGGAACAAAGAACCGGCTTGATTTCTAAACTGAAAGAAAATGGCATTCATGCTG
Source organism: Bacteroidales bacterium (assembly GCA_031553775.1). Classification (GTDB taxonomy): domain Bacteria; phylum Bacteroidota; class Bacteroidia; order Bacteroidales; family Azobacteroidaceae; genus JAISFI01. Next base: position 48,352 of record JAVBLA010000018.1, on the reverse strand, counting down.
TTTTTCACTATTTAAGTTTACATGAAAGCCCTTTTTATGAGGGAAAGCATGATGGCCGGGTTTTGGCTAATGCTGACCAGTATAGTGATTGTTTAGTAAGGTTGCCGTTATATTATGAATTGGAAGATGATGATATCTTCAGAATTATAGAAACAATAAGTAATTAAGTAGGTTATTTATGGCGATTACAGATGCTTGTTCGACAACGCAGAATGTAGAAATACAAAAATTGTCTTGGGATTCGGATTTTTTTCAACTGAATATAGGAAAAATTGAAATCCGGGAACTTGACGATAATGTAATATCCCAAATAAAAGAACTCGCAATACAGGAAGGATATGATTTAATTTATATATATTCGGATATAAAACAAGAGTTGAAAGATCAATCGGTTTTTCTTGTTGATGATAAAGTTACTTATTTTTATGATATTGAGTCTCCTGTTCTTTCTGTCCCTGAAATGAATCTGCTGGAATTGTATGATGCATCAGTTATTGATGATTCAATTTATTGTCTTGCATTACAGGCCGGTGAATATTCCCGTTTTAAATTGGATAAAAAATTTCCTGACGCATCATTTGAGTCAATGTATCGTGCATGGATTGAAAATTCGGTATCAGGCCGGATCGCAGACGAAGTGTGGGTCTGCCAGACGAATATGGAAGAAAAATATGCAGGATTGTTGACTCTGAAAAAAGAGGAGGAAGCGACTATTGGTTTGATAGCTGTCGATGATACTTGTAGAGGTCAAAAAATAGGTTCTTTATTGTTGAGCCAGGCTAAAAAATCAGCTTTTGAAGGTGGAATAAAGAGGCTCAATGTTTCCACTCAATACATGAATGTTGCTGCATGTAAATTTTATGAAAGCAACCAGTTTAAAGTAAAAGAAATAAAATACATATACCACATGTGGTTATGTTAAATAAAGAGGGATATATCGTGTTGCAAATGAAGTTCTTAATAAAAGGACCTTCAAAATCGGATATCATCCCAATAATCTGAAAAAACGAAGACATGTGTTTAATTTCTGTTGTTTCACCTGTGTATAAAGCAGAATATATTGTTGATGAGTTAATAAAACAATTGATCGACAATTTGTCTGTTATTACTCCTGATTTTGAAATAATCCTGGTAAATGATGCTTCACCGGATCTTTCCTGGCAACGGATTCGCGAGCTGGCCGGAAAAGATATCCGTGTTAAGGGGATTAACCTGAGCCGGAATTTCGGACAACATATTGCTATTAGCGCAGGGCTATCTTATGCCAGTGGTGAATGGGTAGTAGTGATGGACTGTGATTTACAGGATCGTCCGGATGAGATATCCCGTTTGTATCAAAAAGCGCAGGAGGGATATGATATTGTTTTTGCCAGAAGAGAAGAACGAAAAGATGGATTTTTCAAAAAGTTAGGTTCCAGGGTTTTTCATACTGTCTTTTCTTATCTCAGTGGACAAAAAACAGATAGTTCTATTGCTAATTTCGGTATCTATCATAGTCAGGTAATAGAGCAATACAACCGGATGCCAGAAAAGAGCCGTTCGTTCGGATCGTTGATCTCTTTCTTGGGATTTAATAAAACAGCGATCAATGTCAGGCACTCGGAACGACATGAAGGAAAATCGTCATATACATTTTCAAAATTGATAAATTTGGCAATGGATGTGGCACTCTCAAATTCTAATAAACCCTTGAAACTAACAGTAAAATTGGGTTTTATTATGTCTGTTATTTCTTTTTTATTAGCTATTTATAATGTTATTGCTTATTTTTTTGGAATAATATCTGTAAGTGGTTTTACTACTACTGTGTTTTCCATTTGGTTTATAGGAGGGCTTATGATTTTTACTTTGGGTGTAATCGGATTATATGTGGGAAAAGTGTATGATGAGGTAAAAGGCCGGCCTTTATTTGTTGTTAAGGAAGAATTTAATATAAAAAAATGATTCTTTAGTTGTGATACCTGCATATAACGATTCTGAATTTTGTCATGTACTTAGAGATAAAATACTAAATTTGAAATGAAATCATATTCGAAAATAAATGCTTGGATGAATGGTGCACTTTTATTTTTTGCACTTTTTTTATGGATATTCTGGGCTAATCATCTTTTTATCGGCATCCGGAATTGTGCGGACGAAGCCTGGTATTTATTCGGAGGCGACAAACATCAGGAATTAGGCATCCATACGTCCGAATCATTTAATATAATCAGGCATATTTTTTCAATAATCCCTTATAATATTGTAAATAGCCGGATTGTAGCATATATTTGCTGCTTTCTAGGCGTTTTTATGCTTTCTTCTTCTTCATACTATTGGTTGAAAAAAAGGAAAAGAAGGGAACTTCCCATTATATCGTTTTTTTCTATTTTCTTTATTTTTGGTGCTTTGGTGTTTGTGGGGCCAGCTTATTCTTTATCATTGCATTATAATCAATTACAATTGTTTTTTTTATTGGGAATGCTGTCTTTTTATCTGTGGTTTAACTCTGGAAACCAATGGATGAAATCAATCATGGTGTTCCTGATCGGTTTTTTTTCTTTTTATTCGGTAATCAATATTCCACCATCCGGATTAATCACTTCTTCTTGTTTGTTCCTTTTGGTTTTATATGATTCCAAAAGTAGTATAAGATCATTGCTTCTTCATTCTGGATTTCTTATATCAGGAGTTGTTATCCAGGCATTTGTATATCATTTTTTTGTAAAAGATATAAGAGACTTGGTGTATGACTTTTTTTCTGCCTTTCATGTAATGGATTCAAGTTACGGACCGTTACACTTTGTACAATTAATTGTGACGTATTTAAAGGAATTATCCTATGTGGTATCATTTTCTTCCGTGCTGATTTTGCTATTTTTTAACCTTATTTCTAAAAAACCTAAATTTGCGAAGGTTTTGATCTGTTTGTTGTGTTTTTTGCTTTTTACTTTTTCGTTTTTTGAACGAAGAAGTGCTTTAGGGATTATATTTCTTATACCGGTCTTGTTTTTAGCGATATTTTCTGCTGTTGATAAAAATCAAAAAAGTTATTTTTATTGGGATAATATCTATAATTTATATGTCTTGGCCCTGTTGATTCCTGTTTTGTTTATTGATCCGTCAAATTTTAAGTCATATATTTTCCCTTTGATAGTAATAACAGGGGTTTTGATTTTACTGTATATCCAGAAAAAAGAAATTATTAAAACCATTTTATCGAAAGATGTTTTATTTTTTATACTGATTATTTTCTTTCCTCTGCTGGCATCCATCGGGACCAATATGATTTTAGTGGTGAAAATGATGTATTTTATTCCGGTTTGGGGATTTTTATTTTGTTATTGGTTTTTTACTGATGATTGTGGAAAAATAAAAAATATTGTTTTGGGGTTATTTATATTGATCACACTGAACTTTAATTTCTTTACATATGTGCAGAAGCAATATTTTGATGGATCCATATTGAATTCAAGAGAAACAACGAATTTGGAAGCGCTTAAGTATATAAAAATTACAGAAACACAAAAAAAATACTATGAGCAGGTAGATTCTCTATTGCTGAAACATGGTTTTACTCCCGGAGATAAGATATTGGCTTTTAATTTTGAATTGATGACTGTATATGCCGTTTCCGGATCTTTATTTTCAAATGTTTCCGAAGCTTTAGCCGTTGAAAAGTTTGTCAGGTTAGCTACAGTGTCAGACGAAAACAAGCCTGATTATATGATTCTTTTGTCTCATGATATGGATATTTTATCTGTTTTTTTTGAAAAACATAATTGGAAACTTGACGATTATCATATTTATGAGATAGGAGAAAAATTTGTTTTTTGTAAGAAAGAATGTAATATTTTCGATAAGCAATGAGCAGAAGCAAAATTTATTTTGATTATGCCATTGCGAGAAAATGACTAAATTTATTGAATTAACATGAAAATTGCCTACAGCATTGCATCTATAGAAAATTCAGGTGGAATAGAAAGGGTTTTGTGTACAAAAGCCAATTACTTTGCCGATATATTAGGTTATGAAGTGCATTTTATTGTCTTAAAAAAAACACAAACTACTTTTTTCCCTTTTTCTCAGAATATTATGATTCATTCACTGGAAGTAAACGAATTGAACCATAAGCCTTGGATGATTTTGGGAAGTAGTTCAAAGCGGGAATACAAACAAAAATTATTTCAAAAACTAGAAGAAATAAAACCTGATGTAACTATCAGTGTTTTTGGACTGGATGCTGAATTCCTTTACCAATCGAAGGATGGAAGTAAGAAAGTTCTAGAATTTCATTTTACAAAAAACTATTTGATGCATCTTGGAAATGCACTGAAAAACGATAAATATAAACATATACGAAAATACTGGCTGAAATTTTTGCAATGGAAGGAAACATATTATGCGGGAAAATATAATCATATCGTATTATTGACACACCGGGATAAAAATTTATGGGGGAATCATAAGAAATTTCAGGTAATACCTAATCCTCTTTCCTTTACATCGGATAAAACGGCAGCTCTGGATAATAAACTGATTGTATCGATGGGCCGCTTGGTATATCCTAAAGGTTTTGACTACCTGATTCGGTCTTTTGCATTGCTTTATGATAAGTATCCTGACTGGAAAGTTGTTATTTATGGGGATGGCCAGGATAAAGAGTTGCTACAAAATGAAATTAATAACTTATCTTTGCATGATTCTTTTATTCTAAAAGACCCGGAAATTGATGTTGAAAAAATAATGCTGGAGGCTTCTATCTTTGTATTACCATCATTGTATGACGGCTTTGGCTTAGTACTGACAGAAGCAATGGCTTGCGGTGTACCTTGTGTTGCTTTTGATTGCGAATGCGGTCCTTCAGAAATAATAACAGAAAATAAAGATGGTTTTTTAGTAGAAACAAAAAATATATTGGCGCTGACTGAAAAAATAGAACTGCTGATGCAGGATAAGCAATTAAGATTACAAATGGGGTCAGAATCAAAGAAGAATGTAATGAGATTTGATGTGCCTGTTATAATGAATCAATGGGTGGAGTATTTGGCTGAAGTAATAGAATGAAGATATGTATCTTGTATTGAATTATCTTATATTTGTTATTCTTTGTGTATTAAGCTTGAAGTATATATTTGCTTCACAGAAGTTAGTTAAGCATCCATTTGATGGAAAGCAAAAATTTCCGGTGACCGGAATGCAGTATTTTTTTCTATTTACTCTGCTAACAGGAATATTATCATTAGGAAATCTTTCGGCAACAAGGTTGCTTTTTACAATTATTTTTTGTCTATTGACCATTTTTTACGATAGGAATAAACCGGTATTTAGTATTGTTACTGTGCTGTATTCTATCTTCTTATTTTGGTTACTTTGCGCTATTTTATATTCTCCTGTTAAAAATTATGGATTCCGTGTATTTTTGAAATACTTATCTCCCTTTTTGATGCTCATTCTTGCATCCAAGGTAACATCTTCGGCTGTATTTTCGTATAAAGCTATTAAGTATGTGTTTTTTGTGGGTATTTGCGGAACTTTATACATACTTGTGTTTTCCAGAATACCGGTCATTGATCAACTGACTGGAGGTGTATTTTGGTGGTTCCCCGCTATATTGGACTTTTTACCAGTTGCAATATGTATTGCACTGTCATATTTTTCACTGTTAAAAAAGAAAAAGTATATTTGGTTTGCTTTATTGTTTATACTTCCTAGCTTGGTTACAACTAACCGAACCGGATTATTGGCGGCGTCAATATCTGTTACTATATATTCAGTTGTTCGTTACAAAATTAAATCGATTCCCTATGTGATAATTGGATTAGCTATTTTTTTTGGGACAGTTTTATATGTTCCTGCATTCAGGGATAAAATGTTCAGAAAGGCGATGACTACTGAAGAAATCATGGAAAACAAAGAGACATTAACAACTGATGATATAGATTCTAATGGACGTTTTGCCATGTGGGAATGGAGTTTAGCCCACTATTATGAGGGAAAGGAGCTGACCGGCTCCGGATTAGGAGTATTACAAGAAGTATTCTATTCATTAAATCATCCTTTTGGTACTATAAGAATTGTACATAATGATTATGTGCAATTATTGTGTGATACGGGATTGATAGGCCTGATATTATATCTCTCTGTTTTTATTTCTCTGTTTTTACATGCCATAATACTAGCCTGGAGGCAGAATGCCTCTTTCCCTGTCCGGTTTATAGCTATGATTGCCGGGCCTGCAATGCTAGGAGTTGCCGTTACATTATATACAGACAATGCTGTGAACTATTCTTTGATGACACTGAATTATCCATTTGCAATATATGGAATGTTACTGGGCCTTAAGCGCAATACAATGTGTTGATGTTAAATTAAATAATAAATTTATGCTATTTAACAGTGTCGCTTTTTTTCTCTTTTTTTCAATTGTTTTTCTTTTTTGTTTTTTAATTCAATTGATAAAAAAAATACCAGATAATAAAAAAAATCGCATTAGAAACATTATATTACTTGTAGCATCCTATTATTTTTATGCATTTCTGAAGTGGGAATTTCTTATTTTACTTGCGATTACAACTATTACTAACTATATTACAGGATATTATATTGCAAAAAATGAAAATCAGCCACAAAAAAGATCACTTTACTTATGGATGGCTGTAATTATTTCCATCGGAATTCTGGGGTATTTCAAGTATACGAATTTTTTTATTGACTCTATAAATAAGTCTTTGTCTATTATTGGAATACAGCCGAAACTGTCCCTGCTGAAGATTATATTGCCTGTCGGGATTTCTTTTTTTACCTTCCAGGCTTTAAGCTACACTCTAGATGTTTTTTACAGAAAAATACATGCTCGTCGGAATTTAATAGATGTAGCCTTATTTGTTTCGTTTTTTCCGACCATCATGTCTGGACCTATAGAAAAAGCCCGGAATTTACTTCCTCAGTTTGAATCCGGAACACATATTTCATTAGATATAGTTATTGAAGGAGGTAAACGATTTTTGTGGGGTTTATTTAAAAAAATTGTTATTGCCGACCGGTTAGCAGAGTTTGTGAACATGACATATTCAAGCGATTGGACAAACTTGCCTTCACTGACAATATTGCTTGCCGTTATTTTTTATTCTATTCAAATCTATGCTGATTTTAGCGGATATTCCGATATGGCGATAGGAATTGCTCATGCATTAGGTTTTCATCTGAAAGAGAATTTTTATTTTCCGTATTTTTCTACCTCAATTAAATCATTTTGGAAACGCTGGCATATATCTTTAACATCTTGGTTCTCTGAATATTTGTATATTCCTTTGGGAGGGAACCGGGTGAGCCGTCCCCGGTGGATTCTAAATATTTCGATTGTTTTTTTAGTGAGTGGTTTATGGCATGGAGCAAATTGGGCTTTTATTGTGTGGGGTGCGTTACATGCAATATATTATTTAGGAGAATATTATTTGAATAAGTTAAAAATCAAACCGGTTTCCGTTTGGCTAAATCGAGGCTTGAAAATTATCTCATGTCTGATTGTATTTGTTTTGGTTACAATTGCCTGGGTGTTTTTCCGATTAGAAGATTTTACAGCTTCATTAAGTGCCCTATCTTGTATCGTCAATTATTCTCCGGGATTTTATCCAGGGTCTTCAACATTCAGTTTTTTGCTGACGACAATGTTGCTACTTATATTTTTTATAATGGAATGGATACGTTTCAAGGAGTACAAACTGCCGCTTTTTGTTGACGCAGTGTATTTTGCCGTAATACTATCCATGCTGTTATTATTTGGTATTTCTTCCGGAGGTTTTGTTTATTTTCAATTTTGATTGGGGATGAAAAAAAGTATATTATATCTATTTGTTTTTCTTTTAGTTTTTTTTATTATGGATAGAATATCCGGTCGTATTTTGTTGAATGGAATTCAGCAATTTTATGGATTGAGACAACATTCAGAAATGTTGATTATCGGACATTCTCACATTATGCTAGCTTTGGATAAAGATAAACTGGAGAAAGATACAAAAATGAAAGTTTCTAAATATACCAGGGAAGGAGTAAGTGTATATGATCGCTATTATATGGCTAAACAGTTTTTGGATAGTCCCTATAGCGATTCGCTTAAAATTACCTTATATGGAGTTGACCGGTTTTCTTTTGTGGAAAGTGGTTTAAGCCAAAATGCCTATAAATTGTTTTATCCTTTTATGGAAGAATCTATTATCGATACATACATCAAGGAAAATGTAGCGGATACATGGGATTATTATTGTCATAAATATATTTATACTACTCGTTATTCGGATGCATTATTAAATGCGTCGCTTAGGGGATACAGAAATGACTTTTCAAATTATAAGATAGGTCAGTTAGATGTAAACTTATTAAGGAAACAACTAGCAGGAAGTGAGAGCCAATTTAACCGGGAAATAGAAATGGATTCGACCTTGATTGATATTTTTGAAAAAACGATTCGAATGCTTACTGATAGAGGAATTCGTGTTATTTTGATAAATACACCCGTAGTGGATCTGTTGAGTTTTGGTAGCCAGGACATGGGATCTCCGGTGATTCAGTATTTTTCTGATTTTACAGCTACACATCCCAATGTCGAATATTGGGATTTTAACCCGGAATATGCATCTGATTATTCTATATTTTATGATCCGATACATTTGAATACAAAAGGACAGCAATGTATCACAGAAAAGCTTGTAGATTGTTTGAATCAACTAAAGGTAGAAAAAATATGATTACTGTTGTAATTCCATTATACAATAAGGAAAAACAAGTGAGGAAGACGATTGAATCAGTTGTGAACCAGACATTTCAGAATTTTGAAGTAATAATAGTAGATGATGGTAGTACGGATAATAGCCTCAGAATTGTTGAAGAAATCCAGGATGACCGGCTTAGGATCATTTGCCAAAAAAATCAAGGAGTTTCAGTTGCCAGAAATACAGGCATTCAAAATGCAAATTATAAATACATTGCACTATTGGATGCCGATGATGAGTGGAAACCCGACTATTTGTCGACTCAAATTGAATTGACACAAAAATACCCGACATGTGATGTTTTTGTATGTAATTATGAAATTCAATATCCCGATGGAACAACTGCTTATCCTGGTATTAATAAACTCTGTTTTCAGGGAGAAAATGGAGTTCTTGCAAATTATTTTGAAGTAGCTTCATGCTCTAGTCCACCTATTTGCTCAATCAATATTGTAGCGACAAAAGATGCTTTTTTGTCTGTAAAAGGATTCCCTGTTGGAGTTAAATCTGGAGAAGACCTCTTAACCTGGGCACGGTTAGCTGAAAGTTATTCTATAGCTTATTCAAGAAAGCCTTTGGCTGTTTTCAATGCTCCAATGTTTGTAACTGATAGAGAGACGAGACTGGAAATAAGTCAAAATGATTATATTCATAATGAATTATCCCGTTTGTATGAAGGGAACAAAAAAAAACGAGGTCTGAAAAAATATGTTGGGCATTGGAATGTAATGAGATGTGCTGTGTTTTTGGAGAGCGGTCAAGGACTGAAGGCATTTAAACCGGCGTGGCGGGCTCTGAAATATACAGGACCATCTCTTAAAATATTATTCTTTATTTTAATGTCTATATTTCCTCGTAGTTTACAAGTATATATTATGGAATATAAAAGAAAAAATCATGGAAGTGTTTAGAAATAAAGTAGATAAAACTCATCGGATAATTCAAACAGAGCATCTCATCAAAAAAATAAATCCGAAATCTGTTTTGGAGATAGGGGCTGGAGACTATAGCTTTGAAAGTATAGCATCTGAGCTTTCCGGATTGAAGAAATGGGATAAACTCGATTTTTCGCCTCCTTGCGATATTCAATTAGATATAAATAAAGAAGATGTTGTTTTTCCAATCAATAATGCTTCGTATGATTTGATTATAATAACAGAAGTATTGGAGCATTTATTGTGGCCCCAATCTGTTTTGAAAGAATGTCGAAGAATACTCACTGATTCCGGAAATATTATCGGTAGTGTTCCCAACATTGTAAGTTTCTCATATCGGATAAAATGGTTATTGGGAGGAATACCTTCCTGCGCTGCTTGTGGTAATTTGCCATCGGGGATTGGTTTGACGACTTATTTGCAAGAAGATGGGAAAATAATAGCAGGGCATGTAATCGATTTTAATAAAAAGAGACTCATGCAATTATTTTCTTATTGTTTGTTTCCTTGTCTGAAGTTTTATAGTGTTGGCCTTTTTTGGGGTCGGCAAATTTTACCACCCATCTTAACTCCAACATCTTTTTCTTCAAATTTACTGTTTGTAGCCTCTAAAGGATAAAAAATGAAAATAGTTGCATTACATACGGATTTTCGTCTATACTGGCCCGCAAGACTACATGCATTATCTGAAAAACTGAAATCATTGGGACATGATTTTTTCGTAATTGAAATTGCAGGTAAAGGAAGTAATTATGCATTTGCAAATACTGAGACTGAGAAAAAGACTGATTGGATTTGTTTGTTTCCTGATGAAGAAATAGAAAATCTGAATCTTGCTTTAGCGAAAAATAAGGCTAAAGAAATGTTAGATTTAATAAATCCGGATGTTGTCATGGCTGGGTCATTTGCTTTTCCATCGGGTGCTGCTGCCATTGATTGGGCAAAAGCAAATAATAAAGCAGTCATTATTTTTGATGATTCTAAGAAAGAAGATGTGCCACGAAATTTTGTGGTGAATGTGGTGAAAAGAATGTTTTATACATTCACCGATGCTATCTTTTGTCCTTCAGACGAATGGCTCGATACGTTTAAATATTGGGGATTCAAAGATAATGCAATATTCTATGGCGTGGATGTGGTAGATAATGCTTTTTGGGCTGAAAAAGATGATTCAGAACTATCATTTCAATTACCCAGAAAGTACTTATTGTGCGTTGGACGCCAGGTGTCCCGAAAAAATTTTCATACAGTAATAAAAGCATTTGATTTGTTTTTGTCTAAAAATGAATTTTCCGATTTGGAATTATTGCTGGTAGGTGAAGGAGAAGAGCGTGAACATTTGGAAAATATGATTACAGATACTCTTAAATCGAAGGTGCATTTTTTGCCTTTTTTAGATCCTGTGAGTTTGAGAACTGTTTATCATAGAGCTTTGGTATTCCTTCTGCCAAGTTATTCAGAACAATGGGGATTGGTCGTAAATGAAGCAATGGCTTCAGGATTACCTGTTATTGTAAGCAAACAATCTGGTTGTTGCCGAACATTGATTAATCCACATTCAAATGGACTTATTTTTGATGCATACAATCCTATAGAATTAGCATCTGTTACAGAGCAGGTACTTTTTATGGATAATAGTGCTATTCAAGAAATGGGAAAAGAAAGCCTGAAAATTATTAGTAGCTGGGATTTAGATAGATTTTCTTCCGGAGCAATTGATGCGATTAACTATGCAGCTATAAATAAGAGGAAAAAATGGTCTTATTTTTTCTTGAGATATTTTTTAAAGAAATGGCACGGAAAATATAATATAGGATGAGATCTCAAATCCATCCCCATATATCTTGGATCGAATGCCAGGAGTCTTTCCCATTTTCAATGTAATTATATGAAAAATGAAAATTTATATTGGATAGACTCTTTGAGAGTTTTGGCAACATTTAGTGTTGTTTTTTTACATATATCATCTGAAATATTACCTCAATATGGAAGTGTCTCAAATTTTGATTGGTGGGTAGGAAATATTTATGATAGTTCAGTCCGTTTTTGTGTGCCTGTTTTTTTGATGATTTCAGGAGTGTTAATTTTATCTAAAACATATGAAAGTATTGGAGAGTATCTCAAAAAAAGAGTTTTGAGGATATTATTCCCATTTTTATTTTGGAGCATAATTTATATTACAAAAGATATATTTTTCAAATTTCTTCATGGAGAAGAGATGAGCTTGACAGAAATTCTAAAATTTTCAATTATTAAATTAAAAAATGGGGCATGTTTCCATTTATGGTACATATATATGATTATTGGACTTTATTTATTTTTTCCTATTATTGGAAAATGGTTAAATAAAAGCAATAAACAGGAGTTGAAATATTTTATTGGTATCTGGTTGATAACAATATTTGCAAAACTTCCATTTATAAAAGAAATATTTCCCAATATTGATCTTACTTACTTTTCTGGTTACATTGGATTTCCTATTTTAGGATATTATGTTAATATAACAATATTTTCTAATTCTTATAAAGAAAAAGCAATATCTATTCTACTGATTTTGACGGGAATCTTAATTACAATATTTGGAACATTTTTCATTACCAATTATGAGGGTTCTTTTAATCATAGGTTTTATGATTATTTAACTCCCAATGTAATTCTTGTTTCTGTAGGAGTATTTTTATTATTCAAAAATCTTGCAAAATGTGATACAAAAATATCACCTGTTATATCCTTTTTTAGTAGATATAGTTATGGCGTATATTTAGTTCATATTTTAGTTTATATTTTAATTTTATCGGTATTCTCAAAATTTGGTTTTTCTTATTCATTTCTTAATCCAATTGTGGGAATTCCCATAATGAGTGTATTGTGTTTTATAATTTCAATTTTGATTATTTGGATTATTAATAAATTGCCTTATGGAAAATATATATCAGGATAATGTTATTTTGAGTTTAATATTGGTCGTCAATAGATAAGGAGCACAACTGCTTAAAAATACAAAAAAATCTGTCTCCAATCAATATAATCCCTATATTTACCCCAAAATTACATCCTATTGCAAAACTATCCCCACATATCCTGGATCGACCACCTGAGAGTCTTCGCCACTTTCAGCGTAATCCTCCTGCACACAGGTTTTGATATCCTCTTCCAATACGGAACTATTCCCGATTCCGCTTGGTGGGCCGCGAATATTTACTTTGGTCCTGCCCGCTTTTGCGTTCCTGCATTTTTAATGATATCCGGCGCATTATTATTACCTAAGGTAAACGAAAGCCTTGAAGATTTTCTGAAGAAAAGGTTATCGAGAGTATTGTTGCCATTCTTATTCTGGAGTTTATTATATATTTTCTGGGATACGCTGGCCAAAATTTATCATGGAGAACGTCTGACCGCCGGTCAGATTATGCAATTCGCCTTTTTTCAGTTAAAAAACGGCGCCTGTGGCCATTTATGGTATATCTATATGTTGATCGGGATCTATTTGTTTTTTCCGATTGTCAGGATATGGATCAATCATTGCAATGAGAATACAATCAAATATTTCCTGTTAATCTGGAGTATTACTCTGATTATACAATTTCCCTTTATAGAGAAATTTTTTCCGGATATTACACTTCAGTATTTTGCGGGTTATATCGGATTTCCTGTTTTAGGGTACTACCTGATGAAAAAAGAAGTCCGATTGAAGTTATCAGTCATTTTGCTCCTGTCCGGAATCTTAATTACCGTTGTCGGAACTTATTTGATTTCAAGGCATGAGGGTGCGTTTTCCCATATGTTGTATGATTACCTGACTCCTAATGTGGCGCTTACTTCTGCCGGTTTTTTCCTTTTATTCAAATCAACAACTTTTGGGCCCGGAAAATATGCCTCTCTGATATCTTTTTTCAGTAAATACAGCTATGGTATATTTTTAATCCATATTTTTGTGCTGAGAATGTTAGCCTGGTGCGAAATCACAGGGCATTTTATACATCCTTTGATCGGGATTCCGTTAACTGCCACCATATGCTTTCTTGCCTCTTCCATAATTATTTTCGGAGTGAATAAAGTACCGTATGGCAAATATATATCCGGAAACTGATCTGAAGAATGAAATCTGATGGATCAAAATAAAATTGAAACATGCATCTCCTACTGATTCATAACAATTATGGTGCCTATTCCGGAGAAGAAACCGTAGTCGACCGGCAAATCTCTTTGTTTGAACAACTGGGGTACAGAATTTCTGTTTACCGTAAAACCACAGAAGGAAGCCGTGGTACAGCCTGGGGAAATCTCAAAGGGTTGTTGCAGGGGTTTTATTCACCTTCCTCAGTTAAGGATATCAAACGAATGATGCAGGTGGATAAACCTGATGTGGTAATCGTGCATAATCTTTATCCATATATCTCTCCGGCTATTCTGAAGCCCATCAAAGAGGCAGGTGTGCCGATCGTTATGACTGTACATAATTTTCGATTGATGTGCCCCACCGGACTTTTCATGCAAAACGCCCGTCCCTGCGAACGTTGCCTGGGAGGACATGAGTGGAACTGCATCCGTTACAATTGTGAACACTCCTTTTTGAAAAGTTTGGGCTATGCCGGAAGGAACTGGTATGCCCGTATAACAAAGGCATACATCGATCATGTAGATGTTTACGTCTGTATTACCCGCTTCCAGATACAAAAGCTCACCCAAGCTGGATTTGATCCCCACAAGATGGTTCATATTCCTAACTTCCAGGATGACGTAAAACGCGAACCCAACTATAAACCGGGCGACTATGTGGCCATTTCCGGCCGTTTGAGCGAAGAAAAGGGCATTGACCTGGCCCTGGAGGTTGCCGCCCAAACCCCGGAGATTCGCTATGTTTTTGCCGGTTCTCCCCGGAAAGGATATGAAATTACCCGCTCCATTCCCGGAAACTGTGCCTTTTTAGGTTATATTTCTAAGACAGAATTAGCCGGTTTTTATCAAAACTCCCGTTTCCTCCTGAATATGAGCCGCTGTTATGAAGGATTCCCCATGACGATCCTGGAAGCTGCTTCCTATGGTAAACCTGCTATTGCTCCGGCTCATGCAGGCTTCCTCGAAATCATCGATCAGGACGTAAACGGGTTGCATTTCATCCCAGGAGATGCTGCCGATCTAAAAGAAAAAATCCAAATCTTGTGGAATAATCCTGCCCGGACTTCCGAAATGGGACATAATGCCTTCCTGAAACTAAGAAATCATTACACTTCTGAAGCTGTGAAACTTCAATGGGAAACACTTTTGGAGAAGTTAAGAGTTAAGAATTAACGGGAGCTGGAAGAGTAGCTCTCTTTAATTCTATAGGGGCTTTTAAATGATGATTATAATTCAGGGATTCAAAGAATCCTAACTCTTAATTCTAAAAACTTTTTTCTCTCCTGTTCGTTCTACATTTCAACAGATATTAACTATCTTTGTCTTCTCAAGTAAACATTAGTCGCCAGGTGGAAAAATATTTTGGCATAAAATACGAATTCGATAAGCAGACAGTGCTCGATGCCATCGATCAATTGATTGAAGATGGAAAGAAGGGCTATGTTTGTGTGGCGGATGGAGTAACCCTGGCTATGTCGCAGAATTACCGCTTGTTGCATGAAGTGCTGGATCAGGCGCTTTTCTGTACCTGCGATAGTGGTTGGGTTCCCATGTATCTTCGTTGGATTTATGGGATTGACCGGAAACAATACTCCGGAACGGAATTATTCCGCGATGTGATTGGGAAGAAAAAATATACCATGATGTTTCTGGGAACATCGAATGCTATCCTCAAACCTTTAAGGGAGCATTTATCGGAATCAGATGATCGTATTGCGGATATGTCTTTCGTATCCCTCCCTTTTCGTCCCGTAGAAGGTTTTGATTACGAAAAAATTGCCACTCAGATCAATGAAGAAAATCCGGATATCATCTGGGTTTCATTGGGAATGCCCAAACAGGAAATCTTCATGCATAATCTGCTCCCGATGATTCATCAGGGCGTTTTGGTCGGGGTGGGCGCTGCATTTAAATTCATGTCGGGATTATCCGGACATAAACGTGCTCCTCAATGGATGATCAGGCTCAAATTGGAGTGGCTGTACAGAATATTGAGCGAGCCGAAAAAACAACTCGGGCGCTGTTGGCTGATTGTGCGGACCACGCCAGGCATCCTTCGCAGAGAATATCAATTGAAAAAGAAGAACAAGCATGCATAGGGATCAGATTATGCTGGCATTTCTCGCCAGTTTGATGATATCGGTATATTCCATACAAAGGATTATCCGGTTTTCAAGAAAAAAAGACTTGTACGATATTCCCGACTCCCGGAAAATACATACGGCAAGAATTTCCAACCTCGGAGGTGTAGGGGTTTTTATGGCCTCCATGTTCTCTTATTTTGCGTTCAGTAATTTTGCGGTTTTTCCCCGGCCTGATACCCTTTTTTCTATTTCTATCCTCTTGTTTTTTATTGGTCTGAAAGACGATATGGAGCCGGTCGACGCGAAACGCCGGCTTATGTACGAATTGATTTGCGCCGCATTTATCATATACTTTACCGATGTGAGGATGCCGTCACTTTTCGGTATATTCGGCTTGTACGAACTACCGTATTGGGGCAGTTGCATACTTACTACCTTGTTTATCCTGGCTTGTATCAATGCCTATAACATGATAGATGGAATCGATGGTTTGTTGGGTTCCTTGTCCTTGTTGGGGGCCGGTTTATTTGGATTTATGTTCCTGTCTGCCGGACAATACCTCTGGGTCTTATTATGTGCTGCCGTAGCAGGAGCTTTGATCGGATTTCTGATTTACAACTGGAACCCGGCACGAATATTTATGGGTAACGGAGGCTCCATGTTTATAGGGACTTTTTTTGCTTGTATCTGCCTTAGATTTATGCAATTAGGTGAGATTAAACTCCTTTTCTTTAATCAATCGGTGATTTTGGATATCCTGATGCCTCATACTATTGCCCTATCTATCATAGCAGTTCCCATATTTGATATGTTATCCGTATTTACTATCCGGGTACTGAATAAACAATCTCCTTTCAAAGCGGATAAACGACATACCCATCACCGTTTATTGGATATTGGCCTGTCTCAAAAATGGACTGTCGCATTACTGGTACTGGCAAATATAGCCATTATTGCCTTTGCTTATTTTGTTCAGGATACGGGAGCATTACGCTCATTGTTATATACCATGTTGTTTTGTGCCTGCCTGGAGCTGCTTTTGCTCTTTTTGCACTGGCGTTGGTTTGCCCGGAAAAAAATATTGCAAAATAACGAAAATCAAGTACATTTGTAACCCATATTTAATTTCATAGAATCAAGATTTATGTATAGGACTAAAACATGCGGAGAGCTTCGCCTGAGTAATTTGAATGAAACCGTCACACTGGCTGGTTGGGTACAGAAAAACCGTAAAATGGGAGGAATGATATTCCTCGATATCCGCGATCGTTATGGTATCACGCAATTAGTTTTTAACCAGGAAGTGAATGCTGCTTTGTGTGAGCAGGCCGGAAAAATCGGGCGGGAATGGGTGATTCAGGTTACCGGAGTTGTACAAGAACGTTCCAATAAAAATAAAAATATTCCTACGGGAGATATTGAAATTATTGTTTCCGGATTGAATGTACTGAATGCTTCGGAAACGCCTCCTTTCACGATCGAAGAGGATACTGACGGAGGAGATGATATCCGCATGAAATACCGCTACCTGGATTTGCGCCGGAACGCTGTGCGTAAAAACCTGGAATTGCGTCATAAAATGGCCTTTGAAACTCGTCGTTTTTTAGATGAAAGAGGATTCTTAGAAGTAGAAACACCGGTATTGATCGGTTCTACTCCCGAAGGAGCCCGGGATTTTGTAGTGCCTTCCCGGATGAATCCAGGCGAATTCTATGCATTGCCCCAGTCACCCCAACTTTTCAAACAATTGTTGATGGTTTCCGGATTCGATAAGTATTTCCAGATTGTGAAATGTTTCCGGGATGAAGACCTGCGTGCCGACCGGCAGCCGGAATTTACACAGATTGACTGTGAAATGTCGTTTGTACAACAGGAAGACGTATTGGCTATGTTCGAAGGACTGACCAAACACCTTTTCAAAACCATCAAAGGAATTGAAATTCCCGATTTTCCGCGGATGTCTTATGCAGAGGCCATGAAATTGTATGGCTCCGATAAACCGGATACCCGTTTCGATATGCCCTTTACGGAAATCAAGGACCTGACCGCTGGTAAAGATTTCGTTGTTTTTGACAGTGCCGAATATGTGGCCGCTATTTCTGCAGAAGGTTGTGCTTTCTATACCCGTAAACAATTGGACGAATTGACCGATTTCGTAAAACGTCCGCAGATAGGAGCCAAAGGCTTAGTATATGTGCGTTGTGAAGCCGATGGAACTTTCAAATCATCTGTAGATAAATTCTATGCCCAGGACGACCTGAAACAATGGGCCGACCGTTGCCAGGCTAAACCGGGCGATCTGTTGCTTATCCTTTGCGGAGAAACGGAGAAAACCCAGAAACAACTCTCTGAATTACGACTTGAAATGGGTTCCCGCCTGGGCTTGAGAGATAAAAACGTATATAAATGTCTCTGGGTGGTAGATTTTCCCTTGCTGGAAAAAGATGAAGAACTGAACCGTTTCTTTGCTAAACACCATCCTTTTACCAGCCCGAAACCGGAAGATATCGCTTTACTGGATACTGATCCCGGTGCCGT
This sequence comes from Bacteroidales bacterium, assembly GCA_031553775.1. Classification (GTDB taxonomy): domain Bacteria; phylum Bacteroidota; class Bacteroidia; order Bacteroidales; family Azobacteroidaceae; genus JAISFI01. The sequence continues at coordinate 29,926 of JAVBLA010000018.1, read as the reverse complement.
TCGTGCAAATGCATACGATATGGTGATCAATGGAGTGGAAGTCGGGGGCGGCTCTATCAGGATACACGATAGCGCCTTACAAAAGAAGATGTTCAGCGTACTGGGTTTTACGGAAGAAAAAGCCCAGGCTCAGTTCGGCTTCCTGATGAATGCGTTCAAATATGGGGCACCGCCTCACGGAGGACTGGCTTTCGGTCTGGACCGCTTCGTTTCTCTTTTTGCCGGATTGGACTCTATTCGTGACTGTATTGCGTTCCCAAAAAATAATTCGGGACGGGATGTCATGATCGATGCTCCTTCAACTATTGAGCAAGAGCAGTTGGATGAACTGAATTTAATTGTCGATATAAAAAATAAATAAGACGACTCTTTTTGTCATATGAAGAATACATTAGTCAGAACAGATTTCAATTTTCCCGGACAAACCAAGGTGTACCATGGCAAGGTCCGTGATGTCTATACCATTAATGATGAATTATTGGTAATGATCGCTACCGACAGAATCTCCGCTTTCGATGTGGTGCTTCCGCAGGGAATACCCTATAAAGGGCAGGTGCTCAACCAGATTGCTTCCCGATTCCTGGATGCTACGCGGGATATCGTTCCCAACTGGAAACTGGCGACTCCCGATCCGATGGTAACGGTTGGACTGAGATGCGAACCTTACAAGGTGGAAATGGTAGTACGTGGTTATCTTACCGGTAGTGCATGGAGAGAATATAAAGCCGGAGCAAGAACAATCTGTGGAATTCCTCTTCCGGATGGAATGAAAGAAAACCAGAAATTTCCTCATCCGATCATTACTCCTACTACCAAAGCAGATGAGGGCCATGATGAAAATATTTCCAGAGAAGAAATTATTGCTCAGGGACTTGTCTCTAAGGAAGAGTACGAACAATTGGAAAAATATACCTATGATCTATTCCGCCGCGGAACCGAAATGGCAGCTCAAAAGGGATTGATCCTGGTGGATACCAAATATGAATTCGGGAAAAAAGACGGAGTGATCTATCTGATCGATGAAATCCATACACCCGATTCTTCCCGTTATTTCTACGCCGACGGCTATCAGGAACGCTTTGAAAACGGAGAAGAACAAAAACAACTCTCCAAAGAATTCGTTCGTAAATGGTTGATGGAGAATGGATTTCAGGGAAAGGACGGACAACAGGTTCCGGAAATGACGGAAATTTATTGCGAAAGTGTTTCAGAGCGCTATATAGAGCTTTATGAAAATATTGTAGGAGAGAAGTTTGTAAAGGCGGAGGCTTCTGATGTTGCTTTTCGGATTGAGAAGAATATTCTTTCTTATTTACAGTGATGATTTTGTATCTTTTTTTGCTGCGCCAAAAAAAGGTACCAAAAAAAGGCGCTTCGTCAAAACGAACTTGCTCAATCGCTGCGCTCTTTCACTTCAGGCAGCGTTTTGACAACAAGGAAAAGAACCCCCAGCCCCCTTATTTAAGGGGGATTACCGGGCTTTGCCCGGGGTGGGTATCTTCTTGATAGGAAAGTCGATCTGAGGCCAGTTGAAATTACCGGACTTTGTCCGGTGACATTCCAATTATCTATAATTGAAGGTATTCTGCGAGTTAATATAGTCATGTTTTGAATGTTTATCGCGTTTCATCTCTGCAAATATCAATAATCTCTGACAATTTCACCGGGCGAAAGCCCGTAATCCCCCCGTTGGGGGGCAGGGGGGATAATACCTTATTGTTGAAAAGCTGTCTGAGGGAGAGAGCACAGCGAGCGAACGAGTTCTTTTCAACGCAGCGCCTTTTTTTGGTACCTTTTTTTGGCGCAGCAAAAAAAGATACAGAAATGTTTTTAGCAAAAAAAGGAATACCCCCAAGGCGAAAGCCTTGATTTTTGCTTCTTTTTATCACTAAAACAGAATACCACCCCATGACCTACAAAGCCGAAAAAATCCTCCCCTACAACACAGGGGAAAACAAAACACAACAGGTAGAGCGAATGTTCGACGAGATTGCCGGCAACTACGATACGCTCAACCATACACTTTCCCTGGGAATCGATAAATCCTGGAGAAAGAAAGGTATTTTGGCCCTGAAAGATATTTTTCCGCGGAAAATCCTCGATATTGCCACAGGCACGGGCGATTTGGCGATAGAAACCTGCCAACGTTTGCAACCTGACAAAATTACGGCTATCGATATCTCAGAAGGAATGATGGAAATTGGCCGGCAAAAAGTTGCCAAAGCCGGTTTATCGGGTCAAATTGTATTCGAGAAGCAGGATTGTATGTCTCTGGATATGGAAGACAATGCCTTCGATGCGGCTATGGTTGCTTATGGCATCCGTAATTTTGAAGATCTCGATAAAGGTCTCCGGGAGATCCACCGCGTATTGAAACCCGGAGGAAAGTTGATGATTCTGGAATTATCTTCCCCTGAGAAATTTCCGATGAAACAATTGTATACGATTTATTCTAAAATAGTTATTCCCTGTATCGGGAGAATAATTTCTAAAAATAAAACGGCTTATCACTATCTTCCCCTGTCGATCTCTGTTTTTCCACAGGGAAAGGAAATGGTGAATATTCTGAAAAAAAACGGATTCCGTGATGCTACCTGTTCCGGATATACTTTCGGAATTTGTTCAATGTATCTGGGAGTAAAATAAATAAATCAGCAGAAATGAAAAACATTTGTCTTTTTTTAGTCATTGTACTGAGCACTTCGATTATTTATGCTCAGGAAGAAAAAACGGTTACGGGTAAAATTCAGTCGGCTACTATCTTTCGGATAGGGGCGGAGTTAGTACATACAGCCAAACCTGAACTGGTTTCGGGAAATAATGAATTGGTTGTTGAAGGATTGAGTGCATCCATTGATGTCAATAGCTTGCAAATTACTTGTTCCGGAGGTGTATCCGTTATGGGTTCGGAGTTTTTTAAAGATTATCTTTCTCAGAAAAAATCTGTAAATTCCGGAAAAAAGTTACAGGATTCCATCGATTACTACAATAAGGATATCAAACGGTTAGAAACCTTTCTGGCTACCAACAAGGAATTACGGACGTTGCTTCAGGATAATAAATCGATCGGTGGACAGCAAAATGGAGTTACAGTGGCCGAATTAATGAAAATGATGGATTATTATAAAGCCAAATCACTGGAATTGGAAACAGAAAAAGCTGCAAGCGAAGAAACAATCGCCAGAAACAAAGAGCGAATTGCCGTGCTGACAGCTCAATTGGTACAGGAATCGGGAAAAAACAATAAAATATCCGGTAAATTAAGACTCAAATTAGTAGCTCCGCTTTCGGCATCTTACGATCTGGAAATTTCTTATTATACTCCTTCTGCTTATTGGGTGCCGTATTATGATTTGTATGCAAGTTCTTCCGATAAACCTGTCAAAATGACCTGTAAAGCCAGGTTTATGCAGACTACCGGACTGGATTGGAATAAAGTATCACTTACTTTGTCTACAGCTACTCCGGCAAACGGAAAAACGGCGCCGGTATTTGAAACATGGTTTCTATCTCCTATCAGGAATGTGTATGCAGATGAATTGAGTGAAGTGGTTGTTAACCATGAACTTGCTACACAGAATACCATATCTTACAAGGATTCTAAAGTAAATATCCGGGGAGCCGCTGCTCCTGTAAGCGAAAGCAATGAACCTCTTTATGTGTTGAACGGGCAGGTCATTTCTCAGGCAGAAATGCAGTCCATCGATCCGAAAATGATTGAAAGGGTCGATGTGTTGAAAGACGCTTCTGCAACTGCTATTTATGGTGCAAGAGCAGCCGCCGGCGTGGTAATGATCACCCTTAAAAATAGTTTTATTACAGAATCGGAAACGGAGACGGATCTGACTTACAAAGTTGATCTGCCATATAACCTGCTGACTACAGGCAGCGAGCAGTCTGTAACTTTGCGGACATTGGATTTACCTGCTACTTTTGAGTATTATTGTGCTCCCAAACTGGATAAAACCACATATCTGATAGCCGGGATCAAAGATTGGGCACAGTATAACCTGTTACCGGGAGAAGCTAATATTACTTATGCCGGAACTTATGCCGGAAAATCGGCTATTGATCCGAATACTACCCGGGATGTTCTGCACCTGACACTCGGCAACGATAAACGGGTGGTAGTGAAACGGGAAAAACTTCAGGATTTTACTTCCACTAAGTTTTTAGGTAACGACAAGGAGCAGCAATTTGCTTACCAGCTAACGGTAAAGAATAATAAAAATATTCCCATCGATATGATACTGAAAGACCAGTACCCCATTTCTACAGAGAAAAATATTGTGGTAAAGCTACTGGAAACAGATAATGCCCATGTAAACGATATTGTCGGTACACTTACCTGGGAGTTTAAAATGCAGCCGGGAGAATCTAAAACCTTCCGGATAAAATATTCTGTAAAATATCCGAAAGATATGAATCTGGGATTCTGAAATAATCTGTAACTTTGCAATTCTGAACATCAACTATCGGACTTATTAAGATTATATGGACAAATATGGCTTATTGGGCTATCCGCTGAAGCATTCATTTTCCAAGAGTTATTTCAATGAGAAATTTGCAGCGGAAGCAATAAATGCAGAATATGTGAATTTTGAAATACCTTCCATTATGGAATTTCCGGGGATTATTAAGAATAATCCCAATCTCTGTGGTTTGAATGTAACAATCCCATATAAAGAGCAGGTGATCCCTTACCTGGATGAGATCGGTCCCAATGCTAAAGTTATCGGAGCTGTCAATGTTATAAAATTTGTCCGCCAGAAAGGAAAAAAACTGAAACTGATCGGTTATAACTCCGATATCCTTGGATTCAAATATTCCATAGAGCCCTTGCTGGAATCTCACCATCAAAAAGCGCTGATTCTGGGTACAGGAGGATCTTCCAAAGCGATTTATCATGGACTCAAACAGTTGGAAATAGAGTCTCTGTTCGTTTCGCGGGCTCCATCTGAAGGTGAGATTTCTTATGATCAGATAACTCCGGAAATAATGCAGGAATACACTGTGATCGTGAATTGCACCCCCGTAGGAATGTTCCCTAAAATGAATGTAGCTCCGGAAATTCCATATGAACTACTGACAAAACAACATTTGTTATACGATTTACTGTATAATCCGGATGAAACGCTCTTTCTCAAGAAAGGAAAGGAACGTGGTGCGGCTGTGAAGAATGGATTGGAGATGTTGCTTTTGCAGGCGTTTGAGTCTTGGAATTTTTGGCAACGCTGATTTATGTTCCTTTTTTTGCTGCGCCAAAAAAAGGAACCAAAAAAAGGCGCTTCGTTGAAAAGAACTCGTTCGCTCGCTGCGCTCTCTCCCTCAGACAGCTTTTCAACAATAAGGTATTGTCCCCCCTGCCCCCAATGGGGGATTACGGGCTTTCGCCCGGTGAAATTGTCAGAGATTGTTGATATTGTAGCAAATGAAACGCGATAAACATTTAAAACATAAGTTGATGGTCAATATTTAATCCAATCATCTAATTGCCCGAATTTTCCTTCCTCAAAATCCTGATATGCCTGTATAATTTCTTGCCTTGTGTTCATTACGAAAGGACCGGCGGCTGCGATTGGTTCGTTCAGTGGCTGACCGCTTAATACTAACAGGATGCAATCGTTTTCCAGTGCTTCCAGAAGAATAGTTTCACCATTATTTTTGAAAAGGATAAAGTGATCGGCAGGAGCAGTCTCTTTGTCGTTTATTTTGACGGAACCTTTGATTACCACAATACCGGTATTATATTCTACCGGAAGTTGGATCGTAGCTTTTCCTTTGTTTTTTAATTTGATATTATACAGCTCGATAGGAGAAAATGTGGATGCGATTCCTTTCGTCCCATCAAAACTACCGGACACGACTTCAACGATGCCTGATTTGTCTGGTAGTTGGTATACGGGAATATCATCATGAATAAGTGCCTGGTATTTGGGAGGTGTCATCTTATCTTTCTTGGGTAGGTTTACCCAGATCTGTGCCATATGGAATTCTCCTCCCTCTTTAGTGAATGTTTCTTCGTGATATTCTTTATGCAGAATACCTCCTCCGGCAGTCATCCACTGTAAATCGCCTTCTCCGATTACTCCTCCGTTACCGGTACTGTCGTGATGGGCTATTTTCCCCTGATACGATACGGTTACTGTTTCGATTCCCCGGTGAGGATGCACCCCGACACCCAAGGGGATGCTGCTCGGAGGAAAATGCATTTTAGCATTATAATCGAGTAAAAAGAACGGACTCATACGCTGTACGTCTAACAGACCGGGAAAAAAGTTATGTACTTTGAACCCGTTTCCGACCATGCGCGTGGGGGGAGGAGCGTAAATATGCTCGACTTCTTTGATTTTCATAAAAAAACTGTTAGAATTGATTATTGTAATAATGTAACAAATCAGAATTCGCTTTTGTTTTTCTTTCAAAAGATATACCTTTGTAACGTTTTTCAAAAAATAACTGTTATTATGGAGCATCCGTTACAAATTTATAATACATTAAGTCGTAAAAAAGAACAGTTTGTTCCTCTGCATAGTCCGTTGGCCGGAATGTATGTCTGTGGACCTACCGTATACGGTGATCCTCATCTGGGGCATGCCCGTCCGGCTATTACTTTCGATATCCTTTTCCGTTATCTCAGCCATTTAGGTTATAAGGTACGCTATGTGAGGAATATTACGGATGTGGGACATTTGGAGAATGATGCTGACCATGGAGAGGATAAAATCGCCAAAAAAGCCCGCTTGGAGCAGTTAGAGCCAATGGAAGTGGTACAATATTATCTGAACCGCTATCAGAAAGCCATGGAAGCGCTCAATGTGCTTCCTCCGAGCATAGAACCGCATGCCAGCGGACATATTATCGAACAGATCCAAATGATTAAAGAAATCCTGGATAATGGATTTGCCTATGAAAGCGAAGGATCCGTGTATTTCAATGTGGAAAAATACAATAAAAACCATTCCTATGGAAAACTTTCCGGACGGAACATCGAAGATATGCTCAATACCACGCGTGTACTCGACGGACAGGAGGAAAAACACAATGCCATCGATTTTGCCCTTTGGAAAAAAGCATCTCCGGAACATATCATGCACTGGCCGTCTCCCTGGAGTGAAGGGTTCCCCGGCTGGCACCTCGAATGTAGCGCCATGAGCAAAAAATATTTAGGAGAGACTTTCGATATTCATGGCGGAGGTATGGATCTTATTTTTCCACACCACGAATGCGAAATAGCACAATCGGTTGCTGCCGGCGGACATGAAGCCGTTCGTTACTGGATGCATAACAATATGATTACCATTAATGGACAGAAGATGGGTAAATCCTTAGGCAATTTTATTACCCTGGAGGAATTATTTGGCGGAACACATTCTCTCCTGCAGCAGGCATATTCTCCCATGACGATCCGCTTCTTTATTCTCCAGGCACAATACAGAAGCACGCTCGATTTCAGTAATGAAGCCTTACAAGCTTCGGAAAAAGGCTTGGAAAGAATCTTGGAAGCATTCGATAATATTGCTAAAATACCGGTTTCCGCTCAATCGTCGGTCAACATCAAAGAATTGAGAAAAAAATGCTATGATGCGATGAACGACGATTTGAACACTCCTATTGCCATATCTCACCTTTTCGAGGCAGTAAGGCAGATCAATGCCGCTTTAGCAGGCCAAATAACATTGTCGTCAGAAGATATAAAAGAGTTACAATCAGTATTCAATGTTTTCCTGACCGATATTTTCGGAATTAAAAATGAGGTAAAAGATGGAAATGCTGCTTATGACTCATTCGCCAAAGCAATAGACATGCTGTTGGAAATGCGCATGCAGGCGAAGATAAATAAAGATTGGGCAACTTCCGATAAAATCCGGAATGAACTCACTGCTTTGGGTTTTGAAATCAAAGACACCAAAGATGGATTTGAATGGAGGTTAAACAAATAATAAAAAATCTTGTTAATATATAAAGCTGTTATCCTGAATAGCTTGCGGAAGCATTAATCATATGGATATTAAAACATTTTTTGAACGGGACAGATATGCGGCACATTCCGGAATAGACTTGATGGAGGTGCGTAAAGGATATGCCAAAGCGCAAATGCCGGTGAAGGAGTTTCACCTGAATGGGGCGGATTCGGTGCAGGGAGGCGCTATATTTACCTTAGCCGATCTTGCATTTGCCGCAGCAGTAAATGCCTATGGCAACCTGTCGGTATCGATTCAAACCAGTATTTATTTTCACAAGGGAGTGGGAGAGGGTACATTATTTGCAGAAGCGAAAGAAGTTAAAATGGGAAAAAATATCGGTAATTTCGAAGTGGTTGTAACCAATGAAAAAGAAGAGTTGATCGCCACATTTATTGCCACAGCCTACAGGAAAAACATAGAAATCCCATTTTCCTGCTAACTAAACAAAAAATACCAGATAATATAAATCATTTTCAATTTTCAATCAACATGAAGCATCTCATCGTATACGCCGACCCTAATCCCAACAGCTTTTGCCACGCAATTGTAGAAACATTGAAAGATGCCCTGGAAAAAGCAGGCCGGGAAGTTACTGTTCATGACCTGTATGAAGAAAAATTCGATCCTGTTCTGAGCCAGGCAGACTTGTTGGCTGTATCGAAAAACGATTACATGGCCGATGTAAAAGAGGAACAACAACTCATTCAGGATGCATCGGTAGTTTCTTTTGTGTTCCCGATCTGGTGGTTGGGTCCGCCGGCTATCCTGAAAGGATATTTCGACCGGGTATTTGCGGAAGATTTTGCTTATGCCAATGGGCCGGAAGGTTTAGTCAAAGGATTTACCGGAAAAAAGACGGTGATTATCAATACAATGGGAGCCAGAAAGGATGTTTATGAACAATCCGGTATGATCAAGGCCATGAAGAAAACCATAGATGTCGGTATTATGGAATATACCGGATGGGATGTGGTGGAACATTTGTTTTTCGGAGAAATATCTACTGTAAACGATGCTGTTAGGAAAGAATACCTGGCCGATGTGAAGCAGTTAGGTGAACGCCTGGTTAACTCCAGCCAGCAAAAAGAAAAAGAAGCCTGGTAATTATTCCAGATAAACAGTAGACTGTCCGCTGATCTGCATCAGCGATATTTCACAAATTTTGGTGTTGTATTCTGCTAATAGCAGTCGTTCTTCTGCTTCCAGAAGGCTATTTTGTGCTTCCCGAAGTTCTATCCCTGAGAGGTCGCCTAATTTGTATCGTTCAATGGCAATTTCGTAATTTTCCCGTGCCGTATGCAGGTTTTGTTTCTCTAACTTCATTAGAGAAAGATTGTTCTGATATGCCATCCAGATATTGGAAAGATCGGCTTTTAAACCGAGTTCCAGTTGATTATAAGCTAAATCGCTGTTTTGAATGGCGATTTTAGCATTTTTCTGCTCCCTCCGGCGATTCATTCCATCAAAAATATTGAATCCGAGACTAACCCCATAGTTGAATCCCAGTACATTTTGCCGGTCATATGTACCGGCTCCGTATTCATTCAAGGTATATCCGTATCCGGCATTCAACTTCAGATACGGGAAATTCCTGCTTTTCACAATTTTATAATCCAGCTCACTCAGCATTTTGGATTTGGCCGATAATAACAGGCCAGCATTTGACGATAAAGTCCTTTGCCACAGTTGTTCCTCATTCAGCAATGGATTAGGAGTTATCACCGAGTCTACCACGACAATTTTTCGCGATACATCTTCTAAAGACATCAATTCGTTGAGCCGGATACGTGAGGAGAACAGCACTTCGAACTGTTTCATTAGTTTGGAACTGTCGGCATTGAAGTCTACCTTGGCTTGTTGAAGGTCTAAGCGGGACATAGAACCGATATTGTATCTTGCCTCTACGATCCGCAGCCTTTCCCGGGATAAATCTACCGCCGATTTCAGATTTTTCATCCGGATATCCTGTTGTACATAGTTGTAATATTCGGCAGTCAGCTGTGCGATAAAATCTTCTATGGTAAGGCGGGTATTCAATTCTCCCATTTTCTGCAATTCTTTCAGACGGTTATAATTGGCCTGTATTTTGAATCCGTCGAAAATCGTCCAGTTCAGGTTAAGTCCAGCATTTGTTGTTTGATTAGTGACACCCTTATTCTCGATGGTACTTCCATCTGAAAGGTCTTGTCTGGTATCGTTGATAGTCCCGGAATAACCGGCGTTAAGGTCCAATGCCGGAAGATAACCCGCATTTCCGATAGTGAAATTATTATCAGAAATTTGCTGTTCGTTACGGATGATCCGGATATCGTAGTTCTGTTCCAATCCGGTTTGCAGGCAGCGTTGCAGATTATATACTTCCTGTCCGTATGAAAGCAAGGGAAGCAGGGAAAAACAAAAGAGAACGAACCTTGTCATTTTTTATTTTTTTTTGGAGCGATTAGTGGATATGAATACATACATAGCGGGAACGATAAACATGGTCAGGAAAGTTGAAACTAATAATCCTCCTACTACGGCAACCCCCATGGCAATGCGACCGTTGGCGCCTTCAGCACTGGCAAATGCGAGGGGAAGAGAACCCAGTATCGTTGATAAACTGGTCATTAATATAGGGCGCAAGCGTTGTACGGAAGCATCCTGTATGGCTTCCAGTTTACTCATGCCATTATCCTGCCGTTGATTGGCAAATTCTACAATCAGGATACCGTTTTTCGCCACGAGTCCTATCAGCATGATAATACCGATCTGGCTGAATATATTCATCGTGATATTGGAAAAATACATGAAAATCAGTGCTCCGGCAACTGCCAATGGTACCGTGAACATGATCACGAAAGGATCTTTGAAACTTTCGAACTGGGCGGCCAGGATCAGGAAGATCAATACCAGGGCCAGTATAAAAGCGAACATCAGGCTGGAAGAGCTTTCCCTGTATTCTTTGGAATCGCCCGACAGCGCCGTACGGAATGTCTCGTCCAGGGTTTCTTTGGCAATTTTGTCCATTTCCTCCAAGCCTTCTCCAATGGTTACCCCTTTAGATAGTCCGCTGGAAACCGTGGCAGCCGTAAAACGATTGTACCTGTATAGTTGAGGAGGAGCAACACTTTCCTGCAGTTCCACCATATTATCCAACTGGATCATTTCTCCTGCTGAGTTCTTGACATATATGGATCTCAGGTTTAGCGGAGTATTCCGCTGCTGACGGTTGATTTCTCCCAGTATCTGGTATTGTTTTCCATTCATGTAAAAATAACCCATCCGTTGTCCGCTCAAAGCATATTGCAAGGTTTGCCCGATATCCCGTGTACTCACACCTAATAAACCGGCTTTGTCGCGGTCGATGGCTATCCGGGTTTCCGGTTTGGTAAATTTCAGGTTGACATCTGCCATTTGAAATTTCGGATTATTCTGGACTTTTTCCATGAAGCGGGGAATGTATTCCTGCAAAATTTCCAGATTGGGAGCCTGCAATACATATTGGATCGGCATACTGGCGCGTCTTCCTCCGAATGTGGATTGTTGTTGCACAAAAGCACGTGCTTCCGTTTGGGGACGAACTGCATTTGTTATAGCATCTGCAATTTCCATCTGGCTGCGTTTCCGCTCTTTAATATCAGGCAAGATGAGCCGGTCGAATCCCATGGTAGTCCTGATCATCATCAGGTTGATTTTTCTTTCCGGAACTACGGAATCTGCTATTTCTGCAATTTTTTCCGTATAATCCCTGTAAAATTCATAGGTGGCACCTTCCGGAACAGAAGTCCGGATAGTTACCTGCGACCGGTCTTCTAAAGGAGCCATTTCCGAAGGAAGCTTGTTCCAAAGATACCCGATAAGGAACAATGTAATAAGGATGAAAGGAAAAGTCATCCATTTATTTCGGATAAAATAACGCAACCCGATATCATATCCTTTGTTGAGTCCATGGAAAAATGGTTCGGTCTTCCGGTAAAACCAGTTTTGTTTTTCCCTCCTTTTAAGAAATTTAGTAGCCAACATGGGCGTGAATGTCAAAGCAACAAAAGCCGAAATAAGTACAGCTCCGGAGACTACTATACTGAATTCCCGGAACAGGCGGCCGGTCATCCCTTGAAGGAATACGATCGGAAAAAACACTGCTACCAGGGTAATGGTAGTAGATATGATGGCAAAAAAGATTTCTTTAGATCCTTCAATCCCGGCTTCTTTCGGTTTCATTCCCTTTTCTATGCGGACATATATATTTTCGGTCACCACGATCGCATCATCCACCACCAATCCCACAGCCAGCACCACTGCTAACATAGAAAGAACATTGATGGAAAATCCTGCCAGATACATCACAAAGAATGCTCCCACTAAAGAAACAGGAATAACGATACAGGGTACCAGTGTAACCCGCCAGTCACGTAAAAATAAGAAAATGATAATAACTACCAGCAGGAAAGCAATGTAAACTGTTTCCTGTACCTCGAAAATAGATGCCCGGATAAACTTGGTGTTATCGAAAGCAATACTCAGCACTACATCTTCCGGCAGGTCTTTTTTCATCTGCTCCAGCCTGACCTGTACTTCATCTGATATTTCTATCTGGTTGGCTCCGGGTTGAGGGATGATCACAACACCTACCATCGGAACACCATTTTCTTTCATGATGCTGCGTTGATCTTCCGGACCGAGTTCGGCATACCCTACATCTTTGAAACGTACCACATTGTAGTTATCTTCCAGGATGATCAGGTTATTGAATTCTTCGGGTGTTTCCATCAATCCGAGTGTCCGGATCGATAGTTCTATTTTGTTACCTTCGATACTTCCGGAAGGTAATTCCACATTTTCACGGTCTATGGCATTTTTGACATCTATCGGAGTGATATTGTATGCGGCCATTTTTACCGGATCCAGCCATAAACGCATGGAGTAGCGTTTCTCTCCCCAAATACTCACTGAACTTACATTGGGAATTGTTTGTAAACGCTCTTTGATAGTCAGGTCGGCTATTTCGCTGAGCTCCAATAGGGATCGTTTGTTGCTTCGAACAGAGATCTGAACAATCGGATCGGAATCGGCATCCGATTTGGAAACCGTGGGAGGATCGCAGTCCCTCGGCAGGTAGCGTTGTGCCCTCGATACCTTATCCCTAACATCATTGGCTGCAGTTTCCAGGTCCACACTTAACTCGAATTCTACAGTGATCCGGCACCGTCCCTGGCTACTTTGACTCGACAGGGAGCGGATTCCCGGGATCCCGTTGATATTTTGTTCCAGGGGCTCGGTGATCTGGTTTTCAATAATATCCGCATTGGCTCCAGGATAGGATACGTCGACTGAAATAATCGGGTTGTCAACATTCGGATATTCCCTGACTCCCAGGTACCGGTATCCGATAATCCCGAAAATAAAGATTATCAGGACGAATACGGTTGAAAGTACCGGACGGTTGATACTGAGCTCTGATATATTCATTTTAATGATATTTATTGGATATGGTCGATAGTAACCGGCATATCGTTCCTCAACTGCATGATACCGCTCATAATCAAGGTATCTCCAGGTAATATTCCTTTAATTATCTGCACTTTGGATTCGGTTCGTAATCCCTTGGTCAGTTCCACTTGCTCGGCTTTTCCATTTTTATAAATATAGGCAATATCACGTCCCATTTCTGCTACAATAGCTTCACTGGGAACTGTTAAAGCATTTTTCAGTTCATGTAATACAATGGTGATCGGGGCGGAACGTCCCGGTTTTACTTTTCCATTGCTATTGGGATAGACTGCCCTTACTTTCAATGTACGGGTTTTCATGTCCAGTTTCGATTCTACGGCATATACGGTTGCCTGATATGTATTCAGGTCACCGTCTAAATGAAAAGTCAGCTTGGTACCATTGCCGATTTCATTTGCCTGGTGCTCGTTGACTGAAAATTCAATTTTTAACGGGATAATTTTGGTTAATTTGGCGATCACAGAGGAGGGAGTCGTATATTGTCCTTCGCTGACTGAGCGCAGACCTATTACACCGTCGAACGGAGCGCGTAATTCGGTTTGAGCAATGCGGGCTTTGACCAGATCTATGTCGGCGTTCAGTTTGCCGAGTTCGGTAGTTACCTGTTCGTAAGCCTCTTTACTGACGGCGTCTTTGGCCAACAGTGCTTTTTGGCGATATACGCGGTCTTCTGCCAAGGGAATTTGCGCTTCCAGCTTCCGGAGTTCAGCCTGTAAAGGTTCGTCGTTGACTTTAGCCAATAGCTGACCTTTTCTTACCTGACTGCCTTCCTGGAAATATATTTTAACGATTTTTCCGGAAGTTTCGAAAGATAAGTCGACTTCTTCATCCGGAATAATACTTCCTCTCGATTGGACAATATCGTTCAGATTTTCATATTTGATAATCCGGGCATTGACATTGAGGGGTTTGTTGCTTCTTCCGGAGCCTCTCTGTCCTTTTTGCTCAGACTGCGCTGGCGCATCTTCTTTGTAAAAAAATGTATTTTTTATTACTGGATAAAAAGCCATTCCGGCAATAAAAAGGACAATCACAACAATAAGAATTATTCTTGTTTTCTTTGACATATCGTAGTGTTTTGCTGGTAGAATAGAATTTTCTTGACTTACAAAAGTAAGAGAATTCTTTTGAGAAATTGTTGTTTTTCGGAAATGAAGGTTTTTTTAGTTTATTTTCAAAGTTGTTTTTTGATTGATATTATCAGAACGGAGTGTTTTTATTCTCCATTATCTGCCTTTTAGATGAACAATACTTTGAAACTACATGTTATTGAGTGGAATGATTATTTGCTTCATTGATGGTCATGGGTATCGGATTAGCTGTAATTCATTTGTTTTGATTAGATTTATTTAATTAGTAATAAGTACTTTATCCTAAGATTTGTACATCGGTTTCGATTGTGTTTTGAATTCAATCATGAACTAAAAGAGAAATAAAATGGAGGAAAATTTTTAGATAGTGGAAAAATAGTTGTAAACTTGCATAGAGAAAACGCAAGGTTAACTGTTTAGCTTATCGTTTTTATATTTTATAGAACACACATATATATAATATTAATGCGGTATTCAAGGATAAATGTAATATCAAATAATATTCAAGTCACAAAGCCTACTTTGGCTCCTTTGAATGAATTAGTTCCATTTCTGGAAGGAATCTGGGAGCGTCAGATCCTAACTCATAACGGTCCCATTGTGCAACAATTTGAAAAGGAAGTGGCTCGTTTTCTGAAACTAAAGCATCTTGTTGCAGTCAGTAATGGCACCATTGCCATACAGATGAGTATAAAAGCTTTGGGGTTAACAGGAGAAATCATTACAACTCCGTTTACATTTGTTGCAACTTTGAGTTCTATTATGTGGGAACATTGTGTGCCTGTCTTTGTTGATATAGATCCTGATACTTTAAATATAGATCCTCAGAAAATAGAAGAACGGATAACTCCTAAAACAAGTGCAATTTTACCTGTTCATGTTTTTGGAAATCCATGCAATATAGAAGAAATTCAGGAGATTGCAGATAAACATCATCTGAAAGTGCTCTATGATGCTGCTCATGCGGTAGGAGTTCGATACAATGGGAAAAGTATTTTGGAATATGGGGATATTTCAGTTACCAGTTTTCACGCGACTAAAATATTGAACACTGTTGAAGGAGGAGGCTGTGTTACAAATGATACGAAGTTGTATGAAAAACTAAAAAGAATCCGCTTCTTTGGTTTCAATGATGATAAGGAAGTTGTAGAGGAGGGCTTTAATGGGAAAATGACAGAAGTTCATGCTGCAGTGGGTTTGGCAAACCTGACTTATTTACAGGCTGCTTTAGATGACCGGAAAAAAAAGTATTTTTTGTACAAGGAAATTTTATCGGCTAATAGTGATTTGAAATTTCAGTTAATTAATCAAGATTGTAATTATGGTTATTTTCCAGTCATCTTTCCATCAGAAAAAGTATTGTTAAATGCAGAGCAATTTCTGAATAAACAGAATATATTTCCAAAGAGATATTTTTATCCTTCTGTAAATAATTTTACCAGGATAATACCTTATACTCCAATGCCCGTTTCTGACGATGTATCTAAGAGAGTACTATGTTTGCCTTTATATTTTGATTTGAAGGAAGATGAAGTTACATTTATTTCTGAACAATTATTAAAGAAACTATAGTTCATGCCGGAAATCGCTGTTCAATTTGAAAATGTAAGTAAACAATACCGCTTGGGCTTAGTTACGACTCAAACCCTGAGCCACGATTTCGATCGATGGTGGACAATGAACATCAGGAGGAAAGAAGATCCTTATTTGAAAATAGGAGAATCAAATGATCGTTCCCGAAAAGGAGGAAGCGAGTATGTTTGGGCCTTGAAAGACATCAACATGGCAATCAAACAAGGAGAGGTATTAGGAATTATCGGTAAAAATGGAGCTGGAAAATCGACCTTACTTAAAATTTTGTCTCGTGTAACTTCTCCTACAACAGGAACCGTCAAAGCTAAAGGAAAGATTGCTTCTTTATTAGAAGTGGGTACCGGTTTTCATCCTGAATTAACAGGACGGGAAAATATCTATATGAATGGGGCGGTCTTAGGTATGAATAAAAAAGAAATAGACCGGAAATTAGATGAAATAGTTGATTTTTCCGGTGTTGAACGGTATATAGATACACCAACCAAACGCTATTCTTCCGGAATGACCGTGCGTCTTGGGTTTGCTATAGCCGCTCATTTAGAACCGGAAATATTGGTGGTAGATGAAGTCCTTGCTGTAGGTGATGCCGAATTTCAGAAAAAGGCAATAGGAAAAATGCAGGATGTGAGCAAGAGAGAAGGAAGGACGGTATTATTTGTCAGCCATAATATGACTGCTGTAAAAAATCTTTGCCAAACAGGAATAATGCTCAAAAATGGTTTGCTGGAATATAAAGGACCAATAAATGATGTGGTTGATTATTATCTTTCGGACGAAATAACAAAAGGTATTATCAACAATCAATGGACATTCGAAGAGGCTCCCGGATTGGAAAAAATTCGGGTGAAGAGTGCGTATGTCGAATATGAGGGGCAACAACTTACAGTTAAAACTCCATTTGATATTGTGACTGAGTTTTGGTGCTTGGAAGATGAGTTCCCGGTGAATGTGAGTATGCATTTATATGATGTGAATGGTAGTTGTATTTTTAATATTTCTACAAGAAATAAACCCTTAGAGAAGGGATTGCATAAAGCAGTTTTTCATATTCCTGCAGAATTGATGAATGATGGATTATATTATGTAAATAATATGTTTGTTACTCAATCAAAAAGCTATTTTCTTCACAAAGTTGCTCATTCTTTTGAAATTATTGAAGATAGGAATGCATCTGCTTGGCATGGAAAATGGGCGGGAGTTGTTCGTCCGACTTTTATCCCTAATGATTATACTTTAATAAAGGTTCTTTAATTATGCAAAATAAGCCGATTACCGTTACTCAACCGTGCCTTCCTCCAATGGAATTATACCTTCTTTACTATAAATATGGGATAGTAAATGGTTGACATTATATTATGACACAAAATTTTAAAAATAAGAAGTTATTGATTATGGGTGCAACTGCTCAGACCGTTCCATTTGTTGAATATTCTAAGAAATGGGAAATAAAAACGTATGTAGCAGATCATGTGGTAAATTCACCAGCTAAAAAATATGCAGATGTCCCTCTTTTAATAAACTGCTTTCATGTTGATGAATTGGAACGTTTGGTGAATGAAGAGAAAATTGATGGAATTTTGCTTGGATGCGCAGATGTACTTTTACCTTATTATCAACAATTGTGTGAGCGAACAAATAAATTTTGTTATGCTACAAGAGAGCAAGTAAAGGTATTTGGAAACAAAAAGGGATTAAAGCAAGCATTAAAAGATCATGAATTACCAACCATACCTGAATACGATTTAATGAATGGAGAAATAGATTTCAATCAATTATCATATCCATTATTTGTGAAACCTGTTGATAACAACAGCTCTAAGGGAATGTCTGTTTGCCATGATTACAGTGAAATGGAAAAATGCTGTTCTAAAGCACTTTCAGCCTCCACTTCAAAAACAATATTAATTGAAAAATATATGGTATGTGATGATATATGCGTGACATACACATTTATAGATAAAGAGGTTTACGTAACATCCATTTCAGACAGATATGTCAATAGGGAAAATTTAGATACAGGCACGATAACAACTGCCTTGATCTATCCATCTAAATATACAGACTTATATTTTGACACCATGCATAAAAAAATGTGTGAATTATTTCAAAGTCTGGAAATTTGTAATGGTGTTTTGACTATCCAAGCATTTGTTGAAGATGGCAAAATAATGTTTTATGACCCCGCTTTTAGAACTACTGGAGGTCAAGGATACATATTCTTTAATCATTTTGGAATACTGGATCAGGTTGAAATGTTAATTACATTTGCCTTGTCAGGGAAAATGGTTTTAAAAGAAAAATGCCTAACACATATATGTAATTTTGGGGATAAGTGGGCTGCAAATCTTGTGATTTTAATAAAAACAGGAATAATAAAAGATATTCAGGGATTTGAAGAAATTGAATCGATAAAAGGTGTTTTAAATATTACTCAATCTCATTTTAATGGCGATGCTATTGTCGAAAAAGGAACACTAGACCAAGCTGTGGCGAGACTACATATAGTTGCAGATTCCAAAAAAGAACTATCAGAACGAATAAAAAAATCTCTATCATTGATACATATTACTGATGAAAATGGAAATGATATGCTGATAAAACAATTCGACTCTAAAATGTTTTAGAAAATCAAGAGTAAGAAAGTATGAAAATAATGGATGTAACATTACGGGAAGGTATTTATCTAGGGCAAGGCACTCTCAACTATTCAAAGGCGTTAAATTATCTGAACTACATGGTCAAACATGGTTTCAATGAAGATATTGATTTTATTGAAATAGGCTATTTGAATACAGATAAAAAGGGTAATATGAATTATGACGAGGAGTATATAACGGATGCACTTAATATTTGTAAAAAATATTTTAAAATATCTATGATGATGCATCCCGAACAAACAGATATTTCGCTTTGGAATCCAAAGCTAATTGCTCAAATTAATATGATACGAATTGTGATTCATGAAGATCATATCCCAGAAACTGTGCGAGATATTATCAAATATATACACGAACTGGGGACAAAAGTATCTATAAATATTGCATATGTGATGAATAAAACAAGTAAAGTGTTGCTCAATATGTACCGGACATGCTTAGAATTTGATGCTGACTATATTTATTGTGCAGATTCAAGTGGGAGTATGATTCCAGCAGATACTGTTGCATTATGTAAAATGATGGTAGATATGAAAGGCAAAAACTATTTGGGTCTGCATTTTCATGATCATTTTCAAATGGCTTTGGCTAATGCTTTAGAAGCAAAAAAAGCGGGAATTGACATAGTTGATGTTTCAATTACCGGAGCTGGAAAAGGTGGAGGAAATCTTAAGACAGAATTTGCTATACTATTGTTTCGATTGTTGGATGGAAAAGAAATCTCACAGGTATTGATTAAAAACATGTTAGAATATATACAATATTTTAACAAAATCATTGAATATTGTGATAATTCATCAGAAAAGGCATTTTTAGATTTTCTCACTGGATTATTGAAAATAAAATTGAAATTACAGAAAAAAGTTGAAGAATTAGCAGAAGGAAATGCTCATAAATACATAGAAGAATTATTAAAAGTAAGCAACCTTAGTCTTGAAAAAAAATAAAATCATGGATGTACAGATATTAACAGAAATTCTCGGTTCTGATTTTTATACAGGAGTTCCAGATATTCAATTGAAAGCACTATGTGACTATTTGATGGATAAATATGGAATTGATCCTAAACATCATATCATTGCTGCAAATGAAGGGAATTGCACGGGTTTAGCTGCTGGGTATCACTTAGCAACAGGAAGAATCCCGGTTGTGTATTTACAGAACAGTGGTGAAGGTAATATTGTTAATCCGGTTGCATCTTTACTAAATGACAATGTATATGCAATTCCCTGTATTTTCATAATAGGATGGAGAGGTGAACCTGGAATGAATGATGAAAAGCAACATATCTGTCAGGGAAAGATGACAATAAAGCTACTGAAATATCTAGATATTAAAAGCTATATTATAGGACCAGAAACAACTGAAGAAGAACTGCGTAAAAAAATGGATAAATTCAAAAGTATTCTTAATGCCGGAAAAAGCATTGCATTTATCATACGCAAAGGCACATTTAGCTATTCTAAAAACATGAAATATAGTAATAATTATACTATGTTTAGAGAAGAGGTAATTGAGCATATTGTGAAAATCTCAGGTGAAGATATATTATTATCTACTACAGGCAGAACAAGCAGAGAATTATTTGAAATACGGGAAATCAAAAGTCAAAGTCATAAATATGATTTTCTTTCTGTTGGAGGTATGGGACATAACAGTTCTATAGCACTTGGAATTGCCATTAATAAGCCTGAAAGCAAGGTTTGGTGTATTGACGGAGATGGTTCGGCTTTAATGCATATGGGTTCCATGGCAGTTCTTGGCAAACATAGGCCCAGGAATATAATTCATATTGTCATCAACAATGGTGCACATGAAACGGTTGGAGGATTACCAACTGTAGCATCCGAGATTAATTTCATTGAAATAGCAAAAGGATGCGGTTATCCATATACTGTTTGCGTAGAATCTTTCAAGCAATTAGATATTGAATTAATGGGTGCAAAAAAACGTAATAATTTAAGCTTCATAGAAATAAAATGTTTCAATGGGCGGAAAACTCTTCTGCGCAGACTTATGACTGATTCCCGACGAGACAAAGATATATTTATGGAATATTTAAATACATTGGTGTAAAAATGATTAAATTTTTGAGCTCTTTTTACTCTACTAATTTCATTTTAAACGAATATTCGTAATGACAAATATGAAATTATGAAATATCGAAATTTAGGAAATACCAAAGAACAATTGTCTGCAATAGGACTTGGGTGTATGGGTATGTCACATGCATATGGAGATAGAGATGACAATGAAAGCATTAAAACTCTATACAAGGCGTTGGATTTAGGTATCAATTTCTGGGATACTGCCGATTTCTATGGAAAAGGTGAAAATGAAAGACTAATTTCCAAGGTGCTAAAAGAAAATAGGGGCAAAGTCTTTATTGCCACAAAATTTGGTTTCAAATTTAGTTCTGGGAAAAGTCATTTTTCAACAACTCTCGATGGCTCGCCTGAATGGATGAGACAGGCTGTTGAACAAAGTTTGAAAAGATTGAATATTGATACTATCGACTTGTATTATGCCCATCGGATTGACCCAAATGTGCCTGTCGAAGAAATGGTTGGAGCTATGTCCGAACTAGTAAAAGAAGGAAAAGTGAGATATTTGGGACTATCCGAAGCTTCTGTTGTTTCACTTCGAAAGGCAAATGCTGTGCATCCGATTTCTGCCTTGCAAAGCGAATATTCATTACTTACAAGAGATATAGAAAAGGAAATTTATTCAGTTGTAAAAGAATTTGGCATGACCCTCGTCCCTTTTTCACCACTGGGACGTGGCATGTTTACCGAAAACTTCA
This sequence comes from Bacteroidales bacterium, assembly GCA_031553775.1. Taxonomy (GTDB): domain Bacteria; phylum Bacteroidota; class Bacteroidia; order Bacteroidales; family Azobacteroidaceae; genus JAISFI01. Next base: position 8,325 of record JAVBLA010000018.1, on the reverse strand, counting down.
ATATGAAAAATATAAAGCACAATGATGTGCGAGCGGAATTACCTCGTTTCCAAGGCGAACATCTTATCAATAATCAGAAAATGATAAAGGAACTGGAAGAATTTGCCTATGGAAAACAAATAAATATTACTCAACTGGCAATTGCATGGATTTTGGCAAAAGGTAAAAATATTATTCCTATTCCAGGGACAAAGAAACGGAAATATATAGAAGCGAATGCGGAGGCTGTAAATGTAGAGTTATCGGTCAATAATATTTCTGAAATAGAAAGCATTATAACAAAATACCCAAATATAGGCGAACGATATAATGCACACGGATTAAAATTAATAGATAAATATGATCAATAATGTTCTCGTTAGCATTTGCTGTTTAGTATACAATCATGCACCATACATCCGCCAATGTCTATATGGATTTATGATGCAAAAAACAAATTTTTCTTTTGAAGTATTAATACATGATGATGCTTCAACTGATGGAACTGCAAATATTATAAGAGAATATGTGGCAAAATATCCGGAAATTATCAAGCCGATATATCAAACCGATAATCAATATTCAAAAGTTAACGGTGTTTCAGTCACCTACCAGTTTCCCCGTGCAAAAGGCAAATATATCGCATTATGTGAGGGAGACGATTACTGGATAGACCCATGTAAATTACAAAATCAAGTAGATTTTTTAGAAAATAATCCAGAATATTCAATTTGTGGAGGTTTATATAAACTTTATATGGAAGATGAAGAAAGAATGATTGAAATGAATTCGATTCAGTCTTTTATGAAAAATTATTCGACTGGAGTAACAGTAACTTTAGATAATTTCCTGGATCCATATTTATTAAGAACAGCCACCGTGTGCTTTAGAAAAGAAAGCATCAATCAATTATCGTCATTTAAAAAAGTATTTGATGTAGCCCTGTTTGCTGTTGCGCTGGAAAATGGAAAAGGTTTTATTTTTAATGAATTTTTTTCTGTTTACAGAAGACATCAGGGAGGGGTCTGGTCAGGTTTAAATTATGAACAAAGGATTCTCTTTGATTTACAACATTTTGATGAACTCAAAAAAAGATTTAGGGGTAGAAGCATATCCATAAAACAATTTGTAGAAAAACGAAGAGTTGATTTATTGTTTTACAATTATAAAGTTTATAGGGAATATTATGCCGATAGAGAACTATTGGATATCATACTTTTTTTATTATTACCTTTCAGAATAAAAAGAATAAAAAATAGAACTATTATTAAGCTATATGTGAAAATAAGGCTTTCATTTCTCAAAAAGTATTTTCGTCAGACAAAGACTAATTGAATATCATATTTATTAAAGATATGTTTAAAATTTCTATCATAATTCCGGTATACAACATTGCAGATTATATTATTCGTTGTATTAATTCTGTTATTAATCAATCTTATAGTAATATTGAGTGTATTCTGGTTGACGATTATTCTACCGATGATAGTTTATTTCTGATTAATAGGTGTCTGGAAAATTATTGTGGCCCTATTTCCTTCACAGTTTTATGTCACTCTGAAAATAAAGGTTCATCGATAGCAAGAAATACAGGTACTCTTAGATCTACGGGTGATTATATTTATTATCTGGATTGTGATGATGAATTACTTCCCGATACCATTACAGACTTAATTAATTTGCTAAATAAATATCCGAATGTAGAATTAGTTCAGGGTAATACAAAAACACTCCCGGAATTACCAGCAAAAGAGGATTGGAGAAATATTGCATATAAGGACTTTCCGGAATATATAGAAAGCAATTTGTGGATAAGGCAACATTTTTATGATATCCATAACCCATCCATTCCGGTCAATGCATGGAATAAACTTATCGATAGGAACTTTTTGATGAATAATCAATTGTTTTTTAGGGAAGGACTTATTATAGAAGATGAGTTATGGATGTTTTATCTGGTAAAGAAGTTGAAATTTATTGCCTTTACAACAAAATATACATACTTGCACCATATAAGGCCGGGTTCTATTATGCAATCGGAAGATAAAAGAGGTATTCGTAGGGATTGTGCCATTATGTTGGATGAGGTATGTGAAAATTTTGATGAGCCATTAAGGGAAAATCAAAAAATGAAATATCTGAGTATGCTATATCATTATTTAAGCCATGAGGAATCTAATTTGGGAAAAGAAAATTTTTATGATCTCTATAAAAAAGTGATAATAAGAAATTCAAAAAGGGAGCTTAAAAAATTTAATTTAGTATATGTAATCCATTTCTTGATGTTTTCAATTCCAGTATCTTTTAAGAAAAATATCATCTATAAAAAGGTTTATAATGTCTTTTTGAGATATATCGTGAAAGAGAATTTACTTTAATAAGCCTGTAAATGAAACCAGCTATCATTATCGTTGCCTTCAACAGAACTCAATCTTTAAAAAGATTGTTAGGCTCAATTTATCATGCAAATTATGATTCATATTCTGATATTCCATTGATAATCAGTATAGATGGAGATAGCATCGATGAAATACACGAGATTGCAAATAGATTTGACTGGCAGCATGGTAAAAAAAGAATTATCGCTCATAAGGAACATCTAGGATTACGAAAGCATATCATTTTTTGTGGAGATTTAAGTAAGGAATATGATCGTATAATTGTTTTAGAAGATGATTTGTTTGTCAGTTCATGTTTTTACCAATATGCAGTAAATACATTGAATTTTTATGGAGAAGATAATAGGATTGCAGGAATATCTTTGAATACATATGCGTATAATGAATACGCTGGTTTACCGTTTATTCCATTGAAAAACGGATATGATGTTTTTTTTATGCAAATACCGAATTCCAGGGGACAAGCTTGGACTAAAAAACAATGGGAATTGTTTAAAAAATACTATGAAAATAATTTTGAAATTACAAAAACTGATAAACTACCGGATACCGTAAAATCATGGCCGGAAACATCCTGGAAAAAATACTTTTATAAATATGTAGTTGATAAAGATTTGTATTTTGTGTATCCATATATTTCATATACCACAAACTTTGGAGATGTGGGAACACATTGTTTTTATCCAACCACAATCTTCCAGGTAGAATTGATGAATGTGCCGAAAAATTATATATTCTCTAATATAGATGAGTCTGTTGTAGTATATGATGGATACATGGAACTCTTGCCTGAGTGTTTTTGGCGTATGGGAATAAAAAAGAATATTGATTTTTGTGTTGACGTATATGGAACTAAACAGTTGGAATTGTTTAACAACGAGTATTGTTTTTCAACGAAAGAATGTGCTGATCCAATTGAAAAATATGGAATAGAGTTAATTCCGGTGGAAAACAATATCTTATATGGCTTTGAAGGAGATAAAATTTCTTTTTGTAAAAGAATAGATTGTGAAAAAAAGATTTCTGTAGATTTATACGATCATATAGCATCGCTATACGATCGTATAACATATGATAGAGGATATCAAAAAGGTCACAGAAATGCTTTACAAACGAGATCATATAAGATTGGCCACTATTTTTTACTTCCATTGATTTTCTTTCGGACAATAAAACGAAAGTTGTTTAGAACTGAAAAATAAAGTAGTTCATCGAGCCCTGACAAACTTATTATAAGCCAATAACCCAATAATAGTCAATAACCCTATACCACTGAAAATCAGCCAAAGTGTAGAAGGCTGTTGAAGTTTATCTACAAAATGTACATACAGTTTAGCTCCTAAGATGCCTCCTACGCCACTACCGATCACGCCATACAAGAACGAATATCCCAGGTAAAGTGCTTTTTTATCTTCGGGAGCAATTAATCCTACATAAGATAAAAATTTTGGATGGGCAGTCATTTCTCCCAGTGTAAAAATAATAATTCCGGTCATAAATACCCAGATGCTCGGAGATAAGGACAGAATGGCCATTCCCAATGTCCCGAACAGGATTCCGGTGATCATGGTCGGCAATGCTTTGAAGTTTTTTACAATGCTGGAAACCAGGATCTGCAGACAAATAATGGTGCCGGCGTTGAGTACGGTAACGTGTTCTACATCGAATTTCCAGTTGGGATTACTCACGAAAAGTGATAAAAAGCGATTAACGGCAATGTTAAGAGGCGTAGCATCTACATATTCACTCACATACCAGAGAACGGTATCGAACATCTGAAAATATAAGATCCAGAACATGGAATAGATAACAATCATCAGTACGAAGCGGTAATCTTTCAATACCTGTACGGCACCCAATAGCACTTCTCCCAGTGATTTTCCGGACTGGGGACGTTCCGGTTCCTTGTACAAAAATATATTCAGCAATAATAATGATCCGGTGGCGATGGATGCCATGAAAAATATGTAGCTATAAGATATGCCTTTTAATATAGGTACCAATATCAGGGGAAAAACAAAAGCCCCCAGGTTGATTGTCCAGTAAAATATACCGAATCCCAGGGTGGAGTTTTCTTCATTGGTTGTACGGGCAATTGTTCCGGATATCAGCGGTTTGAAAAATCCTGCACCAATATTCATCAGCAACAAGCTGGCAAAAATGGTCTCATAACCGGTACTGATTCCAGAAAGCCAGTAGCCGAGACTCATTACTACAAAAGCACCCATCAATACTTTCCGGTAACCGTAACGGTCGGCAATTGCTCCGGATAAGATTGGAAGAAGATACAGCAGGGGTTTGGTTACACTGCTGATCAGGCCTGCCTGTTCGCGACTGATACCTAATCCTCCTTCTCCCATGGCGCTTACTAAATAAACCGATAAGACGGACATTAGCCCATAATAAGATCCTCTTTCGAAGAACTCCATCACGATAACTACCCAGTAATTCCTTGGAAATGAACGGATCCCTTTTTTATTTTCTTGTTGTTGATCGTTTTTCATATTGAATTGATAATTGATAATTGACAATTGAAAATAAGTTAAGATTGGTTTTTTCCAGAAATGAATGATTGATTGTTTTGAATCTTTGATACCTGTAAAACTAATAAAACCTGAATGATTCTATTAGGGTTCCGATATCTTCCCTGATAAAATTCAGGGAGGGTGCGATGGAATCCGGGTTAGGGATACAATCGAAATATACGGCACCTCTGAAAAAATGGGCAATGCTGTCGCTCACTGTAAATTGAATGGGAGAGGCTACATCTCCTTTTATTTCGTATATGACCCCGGAAATTTTCATTTCCTGATTTTCGTAGACCTGCATCTGGATATCGTCTGCTTTGACAGCATGTTTGTATACAAATTTCCGGCTGTCTTCCATGGCCGGGATAAAATCTTCCGGATGAATAGGCCGATAACTGCAATAGATACGAGCCCCGAACAACGGATACAGGATATTGAACCATCTTTCATCCTTTTCGGCCGGAAGAGATTCTATGCGTGCCTGTGTGGAATAATCAAAAGAAAAGTGCTCGCTCTGATAATTGCGGTATGCATGTTTTCCTGTTTCGATCCTGAAATATCCCGAAGGCTTCGGCGTATAATGATTACACGCTGTCAGAAAAAGGATTACCAATGGAATATATAAGGTTGATTTCTGCATATTCAGGACTTTGGAGATTCTTCCATGATGGAAAATTTTACTTTCGATATTCTTCTCTGGTTGATTTCCAATACCTGGAAAGAGTATTTATCGAATTTGAGTATTTCGCTTTCTTCCGGAAAATTTCCCTTGATTTCCAGTACTAATCCGGCAAGGGTTTCTACATCCTCCGTCAGTTTGTTGAATTTGCTTCCGTTGACTCCTGTAATTTTGAAAAAATCAGTCAGCAATGTCTTGGCTTCAAATATATAGGAACCATCCGGAAGTTTACTGTAACGGGAGTCCTCTTCGTCGTATTCATCGCTGATTTCACCAACAATTTCTTCCAGGATATCTTCCAGTGTAACGATTCCGGAAGTTCCCCCGAATTCGTCGACAACAATGGCTAAATGAATTTTATTGCTGCGGAACTCCTCCAGAAGATCGTCGATTTTTTTGGTTTCCGGAACGAAAAAAGCAGACCGGATCAGATTTTGCCAGCGAAAACTTTCCGGCTTGTCGATATGAGGAAGCAGGTCCTTGATGTATAAAATACCTTTGACTGTATCGCAGGAGCCTGTATATACGGGAATACGGGAATAACCGGTTTCAATAACGTGGTCGATTACCTGTCTGAAATTTGATCGGATATCTAAGGCGGATATATCGATGCGGGATGTCATGATCTGAACCGCTGTTTTATCATGGAATTGGATGATCCCTTCCAGGATATCTTTTTCATCTTTGATCTCGCCGGATGTCAATTCCAATGCCTTGGAAAGTTCATCGACGGAAATATGGCGTTTTTTCTTTTCCTGAAGGTTATTTAAAGAGCGGGAGGTATTGACTAAAAGGATAGAGAACGGGCGACAAATCTTATCGAGGGCAGTGATGAACCGGGCTGTTTTTCTTGCAAAAGACAGTGGGTTTTTCTTTACGGAAATTTTAGGAATGATCTCTACAAAAAACAGAATCAACAAAGTCAATACACAGGCCAGAGCAATCATGAAAACAACCGGCTCACCGGAAAAATCAAATAACCGGCCCAATCCGTATATACATAAAATAATGATAATTACATTGATGAATCCGGAACTGATTTTAATAGTAGCTGATAACCAGTCGGAATGTTCTAATAATTTTTTGAGAAACCTGTCGGCAGGCTTGTCTTCTTTTTCGATAGTATCGGTATCTTCCTGGCTGAGTGAGAAATAAACAGCTTCCGATGCAGAAATGATTCCGGAAACTAGTAGCAGGATAAAAGCTGTGAGCAGGGAGAGTGCCACTCCCAATGTGACAGGTAAAATGAATATACCGGCTAAAAGCCTCGATAAATCAGGATCCAAAATATTTATATTTAGTGAAACATAAGAGAAGGAGGTGTTTCAACCGTTTTTGAATCACCTCCATCCCATTTTTAATTAAAACGGTAAATCGTCTTTTGAATTTTCTTCAAGCGGAAGATTCGTTACCGGAGCCTGTTTTTTCTCTGGTTCTGCAGCAGGGGGAGGGAAGGGGGCGCCTTCGTTGTTCGCATCCTGCCGCCTGTCGAGCATTTCCAGGTTGTCGGCATAAATTTCCGTTACATAACGTTTGTTTCCCGAAGCGTCATCGTATGAACGCGTACGGATTTTTCCTTCAATGTAAAGTTTTGATCCTTTTCGCACGTATTTCTCGGCGACTTCTGCAAGGCCTCTCCAAAGTACGATATTGTGCCAGTCGGTGCGGTCGGGGACCTGCGTGCCGTTAGCAGCGGAGTAGCCCCTTTCTGTAGTAGCCAGGGTTAAATTGGCTACGGCAACGCCGTTGTCCAGATACCTTACATCGGGGTCTTTGCCCACATTTCCAATTAAAATTACTTTGTTAACAGACATGTTGTTTTAATTAGTTTGGTTAATAAAAAAATATCGCATCAAAAGTACTAAAAACTTGCGGATTCTGAAACAGAATCTGTTTTTTTATTTGGGAACATCTTCTCCATTGGGAAATAGTCATTTCAACACCCTTCCATAGTAATAGAGCTACTACTCCGAATTTCCTCAACTCTTAACTTTTTCGGTTCATACTTCAAAAAAAAATCCCTGTAAGCTAATTTGCCTTACAGGGATTTTGATTCTATTTCGCAAGAAATTACTCTGCTGTTTTTTCTTCTGCCGGAGCTTCATTTTCAGCTATGGGAGCTTCATTTTCTGTTTCTGCTACGGGAGCCTCTTCTGCGGTAGCCTCAGCTACAGCTTCTGCCTCTTTTACTTTGGCATCTGCTTTTTTCTTTGCTACTTCGTCTGCTTTCGCTTTGTTTACAGCTTTTTCCGCTTCTAATTTAGCTTTGGCTGCATTTCTGGAAGTTTCTTTGTTTTTGCTGACTTCAGCAGCAGTACCTGTAGCTTTAGCTTCTTTCCAGGCCTGAAATTTGTTTTCAGCTTCAACTTCAGAAAATGCGCCTTTAGCCACACCACCTAATAAGTGTTTTTTTAACATTACCCCTTCTTGGGAAAGGATGTTCCGCACTGTATCGGTTGGTTGTGCGCCGGTTTGTATCCAATACAAAGCCCGGTCGAATTTCAAATCTATTGTAGCAGGATTGGTATTCGGATTGTACGAACCGATCCTTTCAACAAACTTTCCATCCCGTGGAGCCCTGCTATCTGCGATCACGATGTGGTAAAACGCGTACCCTTTGTGACCATGTCTTTGCAATCTGATTTTAGTTGCCATTTTTTAAAATTTGTTTAATTTGAAATTTGCATTAGCGGGTGCAAAGTTACGACAAATAATTGAAAATGGAAAATTGAGAATGGAA